>NZ_AP014815.1:1941704-2588939 GCF_001548095.1 Geminocystis sp. NIES-3708
TGGTCAAATTGTTGACACTTATCCTTACTTTGTCATTGGGGCAATTCATCTTATTTCTTCGGCTTTTTTAGGTGCAGGTGCTTTATATCATGTTTTAAAAGCACCAGAAGACTTAAATAAAGCTCAAGGACAAGCTAAAATGTTTCATTTTACATGGGATGATTCTGCTAAATTAGGCTTAATTCTCGGTCATCATCTGCTATTTTTGGGTGCAGGTGCTTTATTATTAGCTGGAAAAGCGATGTATTGGGGAGGGTTATATGATGCAACTACTCAATCTGTGCGTATCATTGAACATCCTACCCTCGATTTAGCGACTATCTACGGTTATCAAACTCACTTTGCGAGTATCAGTAGCTTAGAAGATTTAGTTGGTGGTCATATATATGTGGGTATAATGCTCATGATCGGAGGCGTATGGCATATTCTTGTACCACCTTTAAAATGGGCAAGAAAAGTTCTTATATTTTCCGGAGAAGCAATTTTATCTTATTCTTTGGGGGGAATTGCTTTAGCTGGATTTGTTGCCGCTTATTTCTGTGCTGTCAATACTCTAGCTTATCCTGTCGAGTTTTATGGTCCTGCTTTAGAGGTGAAATTGGGAATCACCCCTTATTTTGCAGATACCGTTCAATTACCTTACGGAGAACATACATCTCGTGCTTGGTTAGCTAATGCTCATTTCTTCCTTGCGTTCTTTTTCTTACAAGGACATTTATGGCATTCTTTACGGGCTTTAGGATTTGATTTTCGTCGGGTAGAAAAAGCATTGGACTCTATCCAGGGCTAAAAACCCATGGGGAAAAAAAGTTAATATAGGGTCAATATATTTAACTTTTTCCTTTCTACACTTTTACTACTACAAAAGTTGGGGACAAATTTGGGAAAATAGTCCATAACTTAATTATCAATGATTCTCTTGTTAATTTTACGAGGAACTTCTGCAAAATGTCAATAGTAGAAGTTTCCTCTTTTTTATGATGATTTATCTATTATTATCCACTGCCGATTGATTACCTATTACCTAATTTTAGCCGATTAATATATACGTCTATGTTTATAATCTGAAGATTTCTTTACCTTCAGAAATAACCACTAAATTAATTTGTAATGGTCCTGCTGTATAGGTTTCATTTGCTGTTATAGCGATAATTTCATCCACTGATTGATCTGTTAATTGTAGTTCTTGAATAAAACTAATTAAAGAGATGATCTTACCATCTCCAATAAAAATTCTACCTAATACTCCTTCTCTTCTGGCACGAAATTGACTAACGGAAATTAAAAAATCGAGTTTTTCTTGTAATTCATTATTTTTTAAATCATTTTTATCAAAAGTAATAGAAGCTATTTGTTCATTTTTCGCATAAACTTTCTGATTAGGAGTTACATCAGCAAAAATTCTGACATTTTCTTCTCCTTGTACATAATTTCCTGCCGATAAAATTCTGATTAAATACTCTCCGTTTTGAGATATTTGATCTTTGATTTGTTGTACTTGTGCTTTGGTTATTTGTACAAATCTTTGATTCGGAAACTTATTTCCATAACCTAAAGTTAACATTACTCCTCGATTAGCTTCGTTTAAAATACCATCTATTAATTCTTCTAAATTCGTACTTCTATCAGTTTTAACTAAGGTAACAGTCAATACTTGTCCTTTAACAACAGCAATAGGTCTTTCTCTTAAATCTTGATAAGTCTGATAATATTGTTCTAAGATTTCTACTTCTCGACGATAAAATGCGAGTTCTTTTTCTAAGGATAATAATTCATTTTCTTTATTTTTTAAAATTTGATCTTTTGCAGAGATATTTTTATCTAATTTAGAAATTTGTTCATCTCTGGATTTTATATCTGATTGTAGTTTATTTTGTTTGTTTTGTAATTGTATTAAACTTTGTTCCTGTTTTTGTAAAATATTTTCTTGTTCTTCTATTTGTATTTGTTTATTTTGTAAGTCATTATCTCTTTCAATAATAGATTTTTCAAGTATTTGACTTTGTTTTTCTATCTGCTCTTTTTCTTCTAATAATTTTTTTTTATCTCCAATAATTGTCTTTAATTCTAATTTTAATTTTTCTGTTTGAGTGGAAATAGTTTTAAGTTGAGTTTGAGTATTTTTTAATTCTTTTCCTGTAGTATTTAAAAGTGTTCGCACGGAATTTTGTCTTTTTTGAGCTTCTTTTAATTCCGTTTCCGCTCTGTTTTTTTCTACTTGAACTTTTTCTAATTGAGCTGTAATTTCTCTTCTTTTCTTGAGGATTTCATCTAATTGAAAAATACCCTGTCGTAAAGACTCACTTAAACTAAATAAAATTACTAATGTAGAAGCAGAAATTAATATTCCTGTTCCAATCGTTATGACTATTGCAGTTTGTTTCGGGCGTAGTTGAAATAGTCTTAGTCTCGCTTTACCTACTTTTGTACCAATGCGATCGCCTAATGCCGCAATTAAGCCTCCTAAGATTAACATTGCCAGAATCAAAATATAGGCACTTGTCATATAAAATAGAGTTCCATCACTCCTAACAAATTTTATTCACACCATTTATATAGTTTAACCTTATTTGATGGGAGTTCGGGAAAGAAAATACGAGGAAATGAAGAGACTACCTCCGTTCGACAGAAGAAAAATTGTGAACATAAGACAGGTGGACAAATAAAAAAACCACCAATATTTGCCGATTTCGGAAAGAATTTTGTTCATTCACAAAAAATATAATGTCCCTGTTTCCCTGTCAACTTATCTTCCAAGTCAATCGTCACCTATTTTTAGATCAAACTCAGTTAGGAGACTAAGAAAAAATTAATTACCCTTTTTTTATTATGCAAATTGTTGACTTAAAGCAACGGGATTATGTACAGTGATTTTCTTTTTGGTAATAGAAATCATCCCCTCTTGTCTTAATTCTCCTAATAATCTGGTAACAGTCACACGGGTTGAGCCTATTGCTTCGGCGATGGCTTGATGAGATAATTTTAAATCGATGGTAATACCATTAAGGCTAGGTACACCGAAATCTCGACAAAGAATTAATAAAAAACTCACTAAGCGAGAAGCCATATCACGATGAGCTAAGGTTTCGATCATTAATTCCGTTTGTAAAATCCGAGAAGAGAGTCCTTGTAGCATTAAACGAGACAATTCTGGATTATCTTTCAAAGATCTTTGAAAATGCTCAATGGGAGCAGATAATAACTCTACGGGAGTAAAAGCCACAGCATGATAGAAACGATCTGATTTTTGTCCAGTAATTAAGGACAAAACGCCAAATACACTATTTTCTCGTAGTAAAGCTACCGTAATTTCTTCTCCTGCTTCATATACCCGTGACAATTTGACAGCACCCTTCATTAAAAAATATACTCTTTCGGCGGGATCACCGGGAAAAAAGATGGTTTTACCACGCTCAAATCTTTCCACTACAGGGGTATAAATTCCGACACCAATTTGACGAAATACAGAAGCTAAAGGTTGTTCTTGATTTGATACTGATTGCATAGGGGGATAGTTACGGAATAATATTTAATGATTGATCGTGTAAACGACACTTTCTATAAGAAAATAGGTAATTGTAAACTAGATAACTATCTATAACTTAATTAGTTTAGCGAATTATTGTCAGATATTACAGAAAAATAGAGAAAAAATCAAGAATATGTTAGATTTAACCAACAAAAACGCCCTTATAACAGGTATTGCCAATAATAAATCCATCGCTTGGGGTATTGCTCAACAATTACACAAAGCCGGTGCAAATATTGGTGTGACTTATCTTCCCGATGAGAAAGGAAGATTTGAAAAAAAAGTAGGAGAATTAGTTGAACCTTTAAAACCTAGTATTTTTCTTCCTTGCAATGTACAAGATGATGCTCAAATTGATGAAACTTTTGCTCAAATTAAGGAAAAATGGGGACATATTGATATTTTAATTCACTGTTTAGCTTTTGCTGGGAAAGAAGATTTAGCAGGAGATTTCAGTAATACTTCTCGTGAAGGTTTTAAAACTGCCCTTGATATTAGTGCCTATTCTCTTACTCGTTTAGTACAAGCGGCTAAACCCATTTTGCGCTCAGGTGGTAGTGTTGTAACTTTAAGCTATTTAGGAGGGGTAAAAGTAATTCCCAATTATAACGTCATGGGAATTGCTAAATCCGCTTTAGAAATGAGTGTACGTTATTTAGCTTCTGAATTAGGTAGTCAAAATGTAAGAGTAAATGCTATATCTGCTGGTCCTATTCGTACTTTAGCATCTTCCGCCGTTGGTGGTATTTTAGATATGATTCATCATGTAGAAGCAGTTGCACCTTTACGCCGTACTGTGACTCAGATCGAGGTAGGGAATACTGCCGCTTTTCTTTGTAGTGATTTATCTAGTGGTATTACAGGACAAGTTATCTATGTCGATGCTGGTTATGAAATTATGGGTATGACTCAAGGTTAATTAATTAGGGGTTGCTGAAAAAGTAGAAAGCCTTTTAAATTCTTGGTTTTATAAATACTACATTAACACAAAAAACGTGCAAAAATAGAGTTTTTGGTTTTAAAAAGAGGTTTTTTAATACTATTTCTAAAAAATATATCTTATTTTTTTAAGAATAAAAGCAATTACTCATTGCCTACCTCACTGAAAAACTTTTTCATCACACCCTAACTATTTTAAGCAAAAACTACGGTACGATTTCCATAGACTAAAACTCGATGTTGTAAGTGTAATCGTACCCCTCTAGCTAAGACGATTTTTTCTAAATCTTTACCTTTTCTAATTAAATCTTCTACGGTATCTCGATGACTAATTTTAACAACATCTTGTTCAATAATTGGTCCTGCATCTAAATCTTCGGTGATATAATGTGCTGTTGCACCAATAATTTTAACTCCTCTACTATAGGCTTGATGATAAGGTTTTGCTCCAATAAATGCTGGTAAAAAAGAGTGATGAATATTAATCACATTAGGAAATTCTTGCAAGAAATCTGAGCTTAAAACCTGCATATATTTTGCTAAAATAACTAAGTCTATATCAGCATTTTTTAATAATTCTAATTGTTTTAATTCTTGCTCTTTTTTATTATCTTTATTAATAGGTAAATAATAAAAATTAATTCCAAATTGTTCGGCAGTTTTCGCTAATTTTTCGTGATTACTAATAATTAAACCAACTTTTGCTTTTAATTCTTTAGCCTGAATACGCCATAATAAATCATATAGACAATGATCTTGTTGGCTCACCCAAATAGCTACTTTGGGAATTGTCTCAGAAAAATGTAGTTGCCAATCTGCTTGTAAAGGTTGTGCAATGGCATTAAAAGCTCTACCAATTAAATCTTTTGGTAAATTAAAATCTTGTAACTGCCACTCAATACGAGATAGAAATAAACCTGCTTCTAAATCGGTATGATGATCGGCATGAATAATATTACCACCGTTAGAATAAATAAAATTAGCGATTTTTGCCACTAAACCTTGTTGATCAGGACAAGATACCAGTAAAGTAGCTGTATCTAAGCTCATAAATTTTTACTTTTGAAAAGAGAATAAGAAACTAGAAATCAATAATATTTTAATTAGTTTTAAAATATACCATCTTTTTTACTTAACCACTTAGATTTTACTGAAGTTTCAGCATTGTTTATTCTTTACGCTTCATTTTCTTATTCTTTTAAAAAAGAGGCATAAAATGATTTATCATTAGTGGTTGCTCCTTGTCTCTCAACAATAGCACTTGCAAATTCTTGAGCTTTAGTTAAAGTAGTGGATATATCCCAATTTTTAAGCATACCGAGAATTAATACGCTACAAAAAGCATCTCCTGCTCCTACAGTATCAATAACGGCGATGTTTTGAGAGGGAGAAATTTGCTTACTAATACCATCACGGGTGAATGCAATTGCCCCTGCTTTACCCTTAGTGAGGGTAATATTATTTAAAGGATAAGTTGAGAATAAGTAGTTAATTGCCTCGTTAATATCCTTTTTTTCCGTGATAAGTAAAGATAATTCTTCTTCATTTAACTTTAAAGAAGATGTTTGTTTTAATAATGATTTAATGACATTTGAATTCCACCAAGGCGATCGCAAATTAACATCAAGAAAGATAGAAGGTGATATATCTGTTTTTATTTTTTCAAGGGTTTTAGCCGAAATGGAATTTCTAAGAGCTAATGTACCATGATATAAAATACTATTTTCAGCAAGGTTAGGAAGCATCGAAAAATCAATAAAATCATAGGCACTATTTTCGACAATATCGTAACTAGGTTCATTATCAATAAACTTTACTTGTACAATTCCCGTAGGATAGAATTGATCATATTGCAATCCTGAAAGATTCATACCCCAATCTGCCATAGCTTTTTGGATGGTTTCTCCGTAAATATCATTACCGATACGAGAAATAAATAAAGGTGATACTCCAAAGGCTTGTAAATGCCAAGCTACGTTAAAGGGTGCACCTCCTAACACCACATTACCATCGGGAAAACAGTCAAATAAAACTTCGCCAAAAATAATTACTTGTGAATTATTCATTAATTTATAATGTTTGATTTTTAAATAATTTATCGTTGTTGTCTGTATTGCTTTGCATCATAAAACGTAGTTATTAACAAAATACTATTCGCTTTAATTATCTTTAATGTCAATCATCGGTTAATTTTTATATGACGACAGTGACACAAAACTATTTAAAAGAAGTAAAAGACTAAGTTAATCGTGTTATAACTCAAAATGATCAACTTAATCAAAAACTGAATTATTTAAAGGTAAAAGTTGTCACTATCAAGGAAAGTAAAGTATTAATGGAATTAACAAAAGACTTGATGATGTTAATAAAGGAATTAATGATACTAACACTCGAATTAACAGTATTGATTTCTTGATTCGTGTCATTGTTGGCACAGTAGGAGTGGCTATTATTCTTAGATTTACCAAATTTCTATTTTTCAAAACCTTAATGTAAAAACATATTTAATACCATTTTTATTACTCAATATTTAATATCAGGAAAATAATGAAAAATTCCTTCTACAATTCCACTGCTATAGTTACCATTCATGCTTAAATATCCTCCTTTTGCAATATAAACAGAATATTTTTCCCCTGTAGTTTGTAGATGAAATTTAACTTTTTCTTTCACTTCTTCATGGGCGTTGGCGACTAAAATAGATTTAATAGGACTAATCAATACATCTAAATCGTTACCGCTATCTCCAGAAAAAATGGTATTTTCAAGAGTAAAATCTTGTTTTTCCATTAAGTATTCAATAGCATGACGTTTATTAGCACTGATAGGCAAAATATCTAATAATCTGATACTAGCTTCTTCATCAATACTCCAAATTAAATTAGATTTTATTTGTTTTTGTTGTAGTCTTAAACGAATTTCTTTGATAAGAATCTCAACATCAGCATCAAAGGAAACATAATAACTCAATTTATGTAAGCCTTGTTTTGATTTTTCCTGAAGACGACAAGATTTTAAGTCAGCAAAAAGAGGGATTAAATCAGCATAATCTTTATTTTGCCAATCTACAGCTATTTTTTCATCCCAATTATCTTCTCTTATCCATTGATTATTCTCAATTTTGTATATACTTGAACCCACATCTGCAATAACAAAATTTGGTAATGGTAATTGATATTGTGCGATCGCATTTTTCACTAGAAGTTGATCTCTGCCAGTCACATAAGCTAAAGTAACTTGAGAATTTGCGACTAATTGAGAGAATAAATATCGAGCATTATCAGATTCTTCCGCCTCTCCATTGGGGATTAAAGTTCGATCTAAATCTGTACAGATTAACAATTTATTTATCATTATTTTAAAAGTATTAATGTTATAAAAAATTAATAAAATTATTCACAAAGAGCAAAAAAGTTATAATGATTTAAACCGTCAATAATTCCATCAGCAAATTGTTTTTTGGAAAAGAAAATAGGTTCACTTTCAGCAATTTTTGAAAGTTCTTCCTGATGACGATTTGCTACTACTACGGATAAAGTATTGCCTAGCATCATATCTTCATCACCCCCCGAACCTCCAGCAGTAAGTATGCGGTTTAAGGGTATATCCCATTGCCCTGCAAACCACCGTAAAGCATAGCCTTTAGAGGCTCTCACGGGAATAATATCTAAAAATTGACCAAAAGAAAAAATCACATTAACTGTATGTTCATGTTGATGTAGAATACTTTTAATTTCATCGACACTAGGGGCAATCATTGGATCATAAAAATAGCTAATTTTATATTTACTTTGTCGTTCTTTTGGTTGTAAAGAAATTCCGTTAAATTCTGTTAATAAAGATACTAATTTTTGTCGATTCCAAAGATAGTTAATATGATTTGTCCAAGCATCATCTTTGATAAGATCTGGGGCATAATAAATTTCTGTTCCCATGCTGGTAATTAAAACATCAGGCTGGGGGATATTTTCTTTACGCAATAATTTTAAGGCTGAATCTAATCTTCTTCCAGTGGCAATACAGAAACTAATATTTTTCCGTTTTTCATTGACAATAGTTATTAGTCTTTCTAAAGATTCTCGATCCCCAAGCAGGTTTTGATCAATGCTAGTAACGATCGCCCCATTGTTATACATCATCCCCCGACGTTTAACAGCAACCCTTTGTAACGGTTCAGTATTGTCAATTATCGGTTGTAACATTTTCATATAAGTATTAACATGAGATTTCCATGTATAATACTGTTTAACTTTTTTAATGCCATTTTGAGCGAAAGTTTCCCATTTTTTGCGATCGCCAAGAACTTTTAAGATATGATGAGCAATATCTTCAGGATCAAGAGGATCGATCAGATAGCCATTCTGACAGTTTTTGATAATATCTACTGGACCACCGTCTTTAGTGGCAATAATGGGCAAACCACTAGCCGCAGATTCAATTAAAGTTAGCCCAAAGGGTTCGGTTAAAGCTGGATTGACAAAAACTCCCCCTGATAATGCCGCTAAACGATAAATTACGCAGATGTCATCTAAAGTGATACTTTTGGGATAAGCTACCTTACCATAAAGATCATAGCGATCAATAGTTAATAATAAATCTGTGAAAATTTCTTGATTACCAACATCTAAATCTTTGACATCATTTCTAATACCAGCAAAAATAACTAGATTTGCCTTTTCTTGTAGTTTTTTACATTGCCCAAAAGATTCGATTAATATGGGAATATTTTTTCTTTGATCTAACCGAGAAAGGGCTAAAATAATAGGTTTACGAGGATCTTTTAAAAAACGAGCGATAGTTCTGAAAATACTACTATCCCACTCATCACCTTGTGGGGGATAAAACTTCTCAACATCTGTACCCGGAGGGATAACTCGCATTTGTTGAGGTTCATAATAATCATATTGTGCATATTGTTCATTAATTTCCTGATATGTGCTAGTAATAACCCTTTGTGCCGAACTGAGTGTCTCTTCTTCAGCATTGATACGACGAATCATTTTATAACGTTTTTCAATGACTTCTCGATTAACGCCACTAGCTAAAAGTCTTTTTCGCTTACTACGCCCTAAAGAATGCCCTGTATGAATCAGAGGAATGCCAAGTTGATGAGATAATCGAACACCTACATATCCTGCATCAGCGTAATGAGTATGAATAATGTCAGGCATTTTTTCCTGATTTTGTAGATATTCAATGGCATTATCCGCAAAGTTATCTAAATAATCCCATAATTCTTCTTTTGGAATATAATCGTCTAAGTTACAAGAAATACGAACAATATTAGCTTTTTTGTTTAAAACTTCAATGGTTTGACTATAGTCACTACTAATATGAGGATCGATTAGTAGTTTAGTCATTAAATCAACTTTTTTAATGTCAGAATGTTTGGATAATGCTTCAGTTAATTCCAAAACGTATTTAGTTTGACCACCAGTATCCGCATCTTTACCTAATTCAAGATTTTTTCCTCTAATTAAACCGTGAATACTGATTAATAATATGTATTTTTGGTTATTTTTCATTATCTTAGTGGTATGCTATATTGCTTTATTATACCTTAAGTATAATTAATAACTTTTGCAATACATTTATCTACGATAAAGAAAAAGATAAGCCACAAGTACAATGATTGACAATATTAGGATTTTTATATTGAAATGCACCTCCCATCAAATCTTCAGTATAGTCAATGGTTAAATTTTGTAAATATTGATAACTATCAGAATCAACAATAATCTTAATCTCGGAATCAAGAGCAAACTGATGATCTTCTTTTTGAGGTTGGGAATCCAATTTTAATTCATAGACATAATCGGCACAACCCCCTTTTTTAATTTGTAACCTTATATAGTCTTTTGATGGTTCTAAACCTGCTCGTAATCTTTTTAGTTCAGCGACCGCATTTTGTGTGAGATTAATCATAGATAATTAAGAATTATTGATTGTTTATTGTCTTGCATAATCATCCTGAAAACGAATAATATCATCTTCTCCTAAATATTCACCGTTTTGTACTTCAATTAAAATTAATTTAATAACTCCCGGATTTTCAAGACGATGAGTCGTACACTGAGGAACATAGGTAGATTGATTTGCCGCCAAGATTTTGATTTCTTGATCACATTCTACTTTTGCAGTACCAGACACTACTATCCAATGTTCACTACGATGATGGTGCATCTGTAAGCTGAGACGATGACCGGGATTTACTTCTATACGTTTAATTTTATAACCAGGACCTTCTTCAAGGGTAGTAAACGAGCCCCAAGGACGAGTTTCAGTAACATTATTTTCCACAGAATAAGTATTGATATTGAAATTATTAGTTTCCTTAATCACCTGATTTTGAATTTGAACCATAATCACAGTTTAAATATTTTTATTAAAATAACACCACAAAGAAAAAGGGGAGATAATTCCCCCCCATAGATTTATGAAAAATCAGTTAAACACCAGCTTTGACTAATAACGGATTTTCTCTTTCCGCTTTAATCGCTACTTTTCCTTCTTCATCAATATCCACTGTGGCAGTATCTCCTTCCTGAATACGTTTAGATAAGATTTCTTCCGCTAATACGTCTTCTAATAGTCGCATAATAGCACGACGTAAGGGACGAGCACCATAAGCAGGATTGAAACCTTCTTCTACTAAACGCTCTTTGAATTTCTCTGTCACTTGTAAATGAATTTCTTTCTCTGTTAAACGAGCAAAGACTTCCTTGAGTAAAATTTCGGAAATTTCTTTGACTTCTCCCTTATTAAGTTGACGGAAGACAATAATTTCATCGAGACGATTAAGAAACTCAGGGCGGAAGTAGTTTTTCAATTCCTCATTAACCAAAGATTTAATACGATTGTATTGAGATTCTGACTGATCACTTTCAAGTTCAAAACCTAAACCACCACCACCTTTTTCGATTACTTTTGAACCGATGTTGGATGTCATGATTAATAAGGTATTTTTGAAGTCAACAGTACGACCTTTAGAATCAGTTAAGCGTCCATCTTCGAGAATTTGTAGGAGTAAGTTAAATACGTCAGGGTGTGCCTTCTCGATTTCATCAAAGAGTACAACAGTATAAGGACGACGACGGACAGCCTCAGTTAATTGTCCACCTTCGTTATAGCCAACATAGCCCGGAGGTGAGCCGATTAATTTGGATACGGTATGACGTTCCATATATTCTGACATATCCAAACGGATCATAGCTTCTTCTGAGCCAAAGAAATAAGTTGCTAAGGCTTTAGTAAGTTCGGTTTTTCCTACCCCAGTAGGTCCAGAGAAGATAAAGGATGCAATGGGACGGTTAGGATTTTTCAAGCCCACTCTTGCCCGTCTGATAGCCCTTGAAATAGCTTTAACTGCGTCTTCCTGACCGATAATTCTCTGATGAAGAGTGTCTTCCATGTGTAAGAGTTTATCAACTTCAGATTCGGTAAGTTTTTGCACGGGTACACCAGTCCAAGAAGCCACGATGTGAGCGATTTCTTCTTCTGTGACGATGGGGCTATCGGTGACTTGAGGATTTTTCTTTTTCAGATCGGCTAAACCACGAATTTCGCTCTTAATTTCCATTTCTCGATCACGCAATTCCCCTGCTTTATCAAAGTCTTGAGATCTTACAGCTTCGTCTTTTTCTTTTAAAACTTGTCTCAATTCTTTATCTAACTCTTTGGCTTCCGCTGGTAACTGAGAATTCATCAAACGAACTCTTGAACCTGCTTCATCCACTAAGTCAATAGCTTTGTCAGGTAAATAGCGATCGCTTATATAACGATCTGAGAGGGTAGCGGCTGCCGCAAGAGCTTCATCAGAAATTTTTAGCTTGTGATGTTGTTCATAACGTTCCCGTAGTCCGAATAAAATCTCAATAGTTTCTTCAACACTAGGTTCGCCAACCATTACAGGCTGAAAACGTCTTGCTAAAGCCGCATCTCTTTCGATGTGTTTACGGTATTCATCGAGGGTAGTCGCCCCTATGCACTGTAGTTCACCCCTTGCCAAAGCTGGTTTAAGGATATTTGCCGCATCAATAGCCCCTTCAGCAGCCCCAGCACCAATCAAGGTATGAACTTCATCAATGACAAGAATAACGTTTCCTGCTTGACGAATTTCATCCATGATTTTTTTGAGACGCTCTTCAAATTCCCCACGATATTTTGTACCTGCCACCAGTAAACCAATATCAAGGGTAACGACTCTTTTATCTTCTAATAAATCAGGTACATCTTTATTTGCAATGCGTTGGGCTAATCCTTCAGCGATGGCGGTTTTACCTACCCCCGGCTCACCAATTAAGACAGGATTATTTTTGGTACGGCGACCAAGAATTTGAATAACACGTTCAATTTCTTTTTGACGACCGACAACGGGATCTAATTTCCCCTCGGTGGCAAAAATGGTTAAATTTGAGCCAAACTCATCTAAAGTCGGAGTTTTGTTAGAACGATTACCACCACCCACACCTACAGGAGTAGTTTCGGTTTCCCCTAACATCCGAATAACTTGAGTGCGGACTTTTCCTAAGTCAACCCCAAGGTTTTCTAAAACTCTCGCCGCAACACCTTCACCCTCACGAATTAAACCAAGGAGTAAGTGTTCAGTACCAATGTAATTGTGTCCTAATTGACGAGCTTCTTCTAAAGATAACTCTAAAACTCGTTTAGCTCTGGGAGTAAAGGGAATTTCTACCGCTACAAAGCCAGAACCTCTACCGATAATTTTTTCAACCTCGATCCGAGCATCTTTAAGGTTAACACCCATAGACTTGAGGACTTTGGCGGCGACACCTGTCCCTTCTCCAATCAAACCAAGCAGTATTTGCTCAGTACCTACGAAGTTATGACCCAAGCGACGAGCTTCCTCTTGGGCTAACATGATCACCTTGATCGCCTTTTCTGTGAAGCGTTCAAACATAATTTTTCTTTACTCACCCTATGCCACGTTTAATAGCTGATTTTAACACAGGATTAAGGTTAGTATGTGCCAGTTTCTACAGTAATTAGTTCGGAAATCAGTATTCCTTTCCCTGAGATGAACTGAACAGCAGGATAAAATTAAGTAAAATATAAAAAATATTCAGAGATTTAGTTAAAGGTTATATAATCCGTTATATTCATTATTATTTAATAATTAATCTGTTAACTTTCTTTGCAAAAAATCAATTTATTTTAATATAAATCACATTTTATATAAACTAATATTAAGTATAAAGCTAATTATGAAGATGCTAGATAGCTTTTGAATAAAGTTTTTCAGTTTTATCTCTTAAATTATGACTTTTTTCTTTGGCTGAAAATTAAGGTAGAATTAGTCATTTCTAATAATTGTAAATTTATAAGCATGATAAATAATTTAAAAAGATATAAATTCGAGATTGTTACTATTAATTTATCCAATAGTAATAATTATAGTCATCCCACTTTAACTTTAAATCGTTCGCAAAAAGAAGCAGATTATTTTGAAATAAAATTAGCAAATAATATTTTATTGGAAATGATTAATATTCCTCAAGGAAATTTTGTTATGGGCACTCCTGATATAGAACAAGGAAGAAGTGTTGACGAAACTCCAGAGCATGAGGTATCTATTTCTAATTTTTTTGTAAGCAAATATCTCATTACTCAAAGTCAATATTTAGGGGTAATGAATGAAAATCCCTCTTTTTTTGTGGGAGAAAATAAACCTGTGGAAAATATTTCTTGGTTTAGTGCTCAGAATTTTTGTGCTAAATTATCCGCCTTAACAGGTAAAAAGTTTCGTTTATTAAGTGAAGCGGAATGGGAATATGTTTGTAGAGCGAATACAAATACCCCTTTTTCTTTCGGTAGAACTATTACCCCAGAATTAGCTAATTATAAAGCTAGTTTTGGCTATGGTGATGGCAGTGGCGGTAAATGGAGACAAGAAACGACAGAAGTAGGAATTTTTACAGCTAATAATTTTGGCTTATATGATCTTCATGGTAATGTTTGGGAATGGTGTGAAGATCATTGGCATGAAAATTATCATCAAGCCCCTATCGATGGTAGTGCATGGCTAGAAACTGAAAAAAATGTAGATGAAGATTTTCCTCGAGTTATTAGGGGAGGTTCGTGGGATGACACAGCGTATTATTGTCGTGCTGGAGTAAGGCTTTGGACTTTACCACAATTTAAGGGTAAATTGATCGGTTTTCGAGTAGCCTGTGATGACAATTAAGAATGAACCAAACTTGCTATAGAATCAATATTAGTGAAAAATTGAAGAATACTTTTATTAAGTTTTTTCTTCGATGAATCAAGAGTTATTAGAAGTTATTTAGGCTTATTTTGCTCTCAAGAAATTATAACAATTATTCATTATTCACTATTCATTACTATTTACTATTCATTATTCACTATCATGGCAACGGAAATTGAATCTCAATTACAGATATTAGCTCAATCAGCTCAAAAAGCCATCGCCTCGGCTGATACTTTGCAAAAGTTAGAAGAATTAAGGGTTAGTTATTTGGGGAAAAAAGGCGATTTATCTTTAATTTTAAAGGAAATGGGCAAATTATCCGCTGAAGATCGTCCTCGTATTGGTGCAGTTGCTAATGATATTAAAACAGAAATACAAAACAGTTTGACGAATCAACAGCAACAATTACAGCAAGAAGGAATTAATCGTCAAATTTTAGCACAAACTCTTGATGTCACAATGCCGGGCGTTAGCTATCCCCTTGGAAAATCCCATCCTTTACAAAGTACTATTGATCGAGTTATTGATATTTTTGTGGGTTTAGGATATACGATCGCCGAAGGACCACAAATTGAAAGCGATTATTATAATTTTACCGCCTTAAATACCCCTGAAGATCATCCAGCTAGGGATATGCAAGATACTTTTTATTTTGAAGACGGTAGTTTATTGCGAACTCATACATCATCTGTACAAATTCGTTATATGGAAAATAATGAGCCACCTTTGAGAATTATCGCACCGGGTAGAGTATATAGGCGAGATACCGTTGATGCCACTCACTCCGCCGTCTTTCATCAAATCGAAATTTTAGCTATTGATAAGGGTTTAACTTTCTCAGATTTAAAAGGTACAATTAAAGAGTTTTTACGTCAAATGTTTGGGGATGATTTACCAACGGTATTTCGTGCTAGTTATTTCCCATTTACTGAACCTTCTGCGGAGGTTGATGTACAATGGCAAGGAAAATGGCTAGAAGTTTTGGGTTGTGGTATGGTTGATCCCAACGTGTTGAAAGCTGTAGGATATGATCCTGAAGTTTATAGTGGCTTTGCGGCTGGATTAGGAGTTGAGCGTTTTGCGATGATTTTACACAAAATCGATGATATTCGCCGATTATATAATAGTGATCTTCGTTTTTTACAACAATTCTAAGAAAAGAAACTGAAAATAGTGAACTTTAATAAAATTATTCAATGAATAAATTGTCTATTACCATTAGAATAATTATTATTGATTCCTAAATTTCTCATTTCTAATTTTCGTGGGGTTTACTTGTGTTTTTTAGCGTTGTTATTCCTACCTATAATCGTTTGCCTATTTTACAAAAATGTCTCTTGGCTTTAGAGAATCAACAATTTAATCCAAATTTAGTTACTGACTATGAAATTGTTGTAGTAGATGATGGCTCAACTGATGAAACTATATCATGGTTAACCACACAAAAAGCTCTTTTATCTCACGTTAAATTTTATACTCAAAATCACAAGGGTGCGGCGGCGGCACGTAATTTAGGAGTAGAAAAAGCCCAAGGAGACTGGATTATTTTTATTGATAGCGACTTAATTGTAACATCTTCTTTTTTACAAGCCCATAGTCAAACTTTAAATTCAGAGGCAACAAGTCTTAATAATGACCTTATTTTTACCTATGGTGCGGTAATTAATACCTGTAACTTTGATGATCCCACATCTGAACCTTATAAAATCACCGATTTTTCCGCCGCTTATTTTGCTACGGGAAATGTTGCGATCGCAAAAAAATGGTTGCTAAAAGCTGGATTATTTGATACGATGTTTCGCCAATATGGTTGGGAGGATTTAGAATTAGGAATAAGGCTCAAAAAATTAGGATTAAAATTAATAAAATGCCCCCAAGCTGTTGGTTATCACTGGCATCCAGCATTTAATATTGAACAAATACCAAAGCTAATTGAGCAAGAAATTCAAAGAGGGAGAATGGGAGTTTTATTCTATAAAAAACATCCTACTTATGAGGTAAAAATGATGATTCAAATGACATGGTTACATAAACTATTATGGGGCATTTTATCTTTGGGAGGCACTTTAAACGAAAAAACTCTTCAACCTATTTTGCAATGGCTAATAAATCGAGGAAAACCTCAATTAGCACTAGAAATAGCCCGTATTTTTCTCAATTGGTATAACGTAAAAGGAGTTTATGCCGCTTATCAGGAAACTAAGTAATAATATTTAATTTACAGAAAAATGATAACTAAATAAAATTTGTCCATATAATTACTGTTAGACAAAAATTTAAGACAACTTAGATAATAAAATTTTTATTAAAAATATTGGAGGAAAAAGTAATGAATCCTATCTCTCTTATTATAGGTGTGATCGTTGGTGCAGTAGTAACTTTCTTTTTAAAGCCAAATAAAATCGATAATAGCGTTATCGAAGAAGAGAAACAAAAAGCTTTAAGTCAAGCAGAAAATGATTTTGAGACTCGCAAACAAGAATTAATCGCTTCTTTAAGCCAACAATATCAAGCTGAAGCCAATCAAAAAATAGCTGATACAGAGAAAGCATTTGAAAGACAAATTCAAGATTATCAAAATCAAGTTAATGAGTTAGAGACAACTATTAATAATTTACAATCCGCAGAAGATAAAACTATCGAGCTACAAAACACTATCTTGGAGTTACAGGCCAAAATTGCTGAATTAGAAGGCGGAGTAGAAACTTCAGGTTTGGATGATAGGGTAGCACAATTAGAGCAACAAATTCAGCAACAAGTACAAGAATTTGAAGATAGACAAACTCAATTACAACAATCTTTTCAAGTTCAAATCGAACAGTTACAGGAAAGTCATCAGCAGGAAATTGAAGATTATCAAATTCAAATTGATAACTATAGACAAACCATAGCAAATTTTAATACCCCTGTAGAAGAAGTTAATTTAATAGAAGAATCTTCTATGGAAGAAGTTGATTTTCCTGATAACGTTGTTGACGAAATTTTAGACTCTCCTGAAGAAGAATTAATTCCTGCTTTTGATTTACCAGAAGAATCTGCTTCTTTTGATGATGGCGGCTTAGATTTTGTGAGTGAAGAGGAAGAATTGACTCCTGCTTTTGATTTACCAGAAGAATCTGCTTCTTTTGATGATGGCGGCTTAGATTTTGTGAGTGAAGAGGAAGAATTGACTCCTACTTTTGATTTACCAGAAGAATCTGCTTCTTTTGATGATGGTGGTTTAGATTTTGTGAGTGAAGAAGAAGAATTGACTCCTACTTTTGATTTACCAGAAGAATCTGCTTCTTTTGATGATGGTGGTTTAGATTTTGTGAGTGAAGAAGAAGAATTGACTCTTGATTTAGTAGAGGAAGAAACTTCAGATAGTGCTTTAAATTTTCCTAGTGAGATGGAAGAATTATCTTTTGATTTAGAAGAAGATTCTGAAATAGAAGTATTTAGCGAAGATTTATCTGAGGATAATGAATTGAAAGAAATTTCTACTTCTGGAGATGATTTTAATTTTGATGCTTTTTCTGAATCTGCTTCTGATGTCGAAATATTTGGTGAAGGTTTAAATTTATCTACAGATAATGACTTAGAAGAAGTTTCTACTCCCGAAGATGATTTTAACTTTGATGCTTTTTCTGAATCTGCTTCTGCGTCAGTAGAGTCTGATGTAGAAATATTTACAGATAATTTATATGGAGATGATGACTTTAATCTTAACTTAGATTTATCTGATAACTCTGATGATAACGATTTAGATTTATCTGCTTTAGTTGATGATGACTCTAATTCTAATAATGAATTCGATTCTTTCACCAATGATAGTGATAACGATGAATTCGATTTTGACTCTTTATTAGATGATGAGGAAGAAAAATTCAATAAGTAAATAACAAAAAATTAAGTTATTTGCTTATCAGTGATTATTTGTTATTTTTAATATTTACTGTTATTGATTATAATTTTTTTTTAATCAATAAACAGTTGCGATTATCGGGCAAATGATCATACTTTAATTCATCGGCAATTTTTTGTAAAATCTCAATTCCTCTACCACCAGAAGCTAACTCTTCCAGTGAAGATATTGTTTTTGATACTGGTATTGGTATTAATTGAAAAGGTTGCCCATAATCCCATATTTTAATTTTAATTTCTTCTGGTGTCACGTTGATTTCTAAATCAATAGGAGTTTCTGAAGGTCTATTTTTGTGTGCATGACGCACTGCATTTGTAAATCCTTCCGCCAAAGCGAGTTGACACTGTAACCAATCTTTTTCATTAATCCAGTCTTGTTTCATTGTATCAAAACGATGTAATACTTCTTCTAAATAAATCAAATCAGTTTTGACTTGGAAAAATATTTTTTGAGAAACTTTCAAGTGTAATTTCAACCTCTAATAATTTTTTTAGTGATGAAAAAATTTAATTTTAACTACTATTCAGATATAGTTATTTTAGCTTAAATTTTATTAAACCAAACTATGATATTTTCTTCTTCAACTCAATATTATTCATGGAATAAATATAAATGTTCTTATACTAGTTATAATACTGATAAAAATCATAATGTAGCTTTAGTCTTAATTCATCCTATCGGTGTTGGTTTATCAGGTAATTTTTGGCATCGTTTTTTATCTACTGAAGCTCGTCACCATAGTGATTTACCTATTTATAATCCTGATTTATTAGGTTGTGGCAACAGTGATTTACCTCGTGTTGCTTATGATCCAAAAGATTGGGCAAACCAACTTAATTATTTTATCAAAAATGTCATCAAAAAACCTGTTATTTTAGTTGTTCAAGGTGCATCTTTTCCTGTCGCTGTTTATATGTCTGCTGGAGAGGAAAAATCAGATTTAATTCAAGGTTTAATTTTGTCAGGTCCTCCTGCATGGAATATTATGACTAATGGGGGTAATCTTCGTGTTAGTGAAATTATTTGGAATTTATTTTTTGATTCTTTTATAGGCTCTTTATTTTATCAATATGCTCGTCGTCGTGATTTTATTAAATCTTTTTCTATTAAGCAACTATTTGCAGATGCTAAAGATGTTGATGATGAATGGTTAGATATGTTAGAAAAAGCAGCCATTAATCCTCAAAATCGTTATAGTGTTTTCTCTTTTTTAGCTGGATTTTGGCGTAAAGATTATTCAAAACTAATGAAAAAATTAGACCAAAAAATACTACTTTTAATCGGAGAAAAAGCTACCAGTGTTAGTAAAGAGGGTTTTAAAGAAACACCTGATCAGAGAATTCAATTATACCAAAATAATATTGCTAATATCAAAGGGAAAAAAATCAAAGGGCGTAATGTTTTACCCTATGAATCAACGGAAGAATTTTTAACAGAAGTAATTGATTTTTATAAAGATTTTGTTACTAATTAAATCTACAATCTATCATTAATTTACTTTTTATAATTTATCTTTTGTGGAGTTGATAATTCTCTACATTTAAGCACTTATTTAAATTATTTAATTATTAGTTAGTTATTTATTAAAATTTTATGGATAATATTCAAGCTATTAGAGGCACAAAAGATATTTTGCCCAGTGAAGTGATATATTGGCAATATTTGGAGAAAACTGTTGGAGAAATTTTAGCAAAGGCTAATTATCAAGAAATTAGGACTCCTATTTTTGAACAAACTTCTCTATTTGAAAGAGGTATTGGTGAAGCTACTGATGTAGTGGGCAAAGAAATGTACACATTTACAGATCGTGGAGAACGTTCTATTACTTTACGTCCTGAAGGCACTGCGGGAGTAGTACGTTCTTACATTCAGCATAAATTATTTGCCAGTGGTGGAGTTGAACGACTATGGTATGGTGGTGCTATGTTTCGTTATGAACGTCCTCAAGCAGGAAGACAACGACAGTTTCATCAAATAGGTTTGGAGTTGTTAGGTAGTAAGGCGGCAAGGGCAGATGTGGAAGTGATTGCTGTTGCTTGTGATATATTAAAGACCTTAGGCTTAAAAAACCTCAGTTTACAACTTAATTCCGTGGGCAGTAAAGAAGACAGACAAACCTATCGACAAGCCCTAGTAGATTATTTAACCCCCTACAAAGACGATTTAGATTCAGATTCACAGGATAGATTAAGTCGTAATCCTTTGCGAATTTTAGATAGTAAAGATCAAAAAACTCAAGAAATCGCCAAAAATGCTCCTAATATCCTTGACTATCTAGGAGATGACTCCCGTAATCATTTTGAGAAAGTATGCAGTTTATTGAACGATTTAAATATCTCATATCAACTTAATCCTCGTTTGGTTAGGGGCTTAGATTATTACACTCATACAGCTTTTGAAATACAGTCCTCTGATTTGGGCGCACAAGCAACAGTTTGTGGAGGTGGAAGATATGACGGTTTAGTCTCCCAATTAGGAGGGTTGGAAACTCCAGCGATTGGTTGGGCAATGGGTATAGAAAGGTTAATATTATTATTGGAACAATTACAGCCTCTTAAACCTCAAAATCCCGATATTTATTTCGTTTCTCGTGGAGAAAAAGCAGAAAATCAAGCCCTTATAATTGCTCAAGAATTACGTCATACTGGTTTTAAGGTAGAATTAGATCTCACTGGTAGTAATTTTGCTAAACAATTTAAAAGAGGCGATCGTAGTGGTGCTAAAATCTGTTTAGTTTTAGGGGATAGTGAAGTTGAGCAAAAAGTAATTCAAGTAAAAGATTTAAAAACTTCAGAACAAAAAACCGTATCTCAGAAAGAATTAATAAAACTTTTATCGAATTAAAATAGAAAAATAATTAAAAATTGATGGTAAGACTATGGATAATAACGATTGGCTAAAACAATTATTAATGATAGGAGTCGGCACAACTTCTCTGGCGGCAGAAAAAATAAAAGAAGTCAGTGAGCAATGGGTAAAAGAAGGTAAAATAAACCCAGATCAAGCTAAAGGAATTGTAGATGATTTATTGCAACAAATACAATCAGATCAAAGTACTATTCAAGCTCAAATGGAGCGACAAATTCGCAATATTTTACAAGATTTAGGTGTTCCTCGACAGTCTGAAATGGATGAATTAAGAGGGAGAATTGATCGTTTAGAGCGACAAATTAGAGATTTAGAAAATAAATCTTGGCGGTAAATTATTAAATGATAATTAGTAATTAGAAATTTTAACTTTCGTTTTCTAAAATATTTTTTGTAAAAATATTTTTCACAAACATCAAAAATCTAATTTTTCTTTAGAAACTATTGCTCATTGCTCATCCCACATTTAGCAACCCCTAATAATCAATAAAAAAGTAATTAATCATTGGTTATAATGCCAATAATTAACTACTTTTATTTTAATTAATAATATTTTTAATAATAGTGAAAAAAATTCAGCTATTATTCTGAGTAACTGACTTACCTATTAGCGACGGCGGCGACTGCCGAAACCACTACTTCTTCTTGCAGGAGTGGTGCGACGAATCCCTGTAGATTTATTACTACCAAAACGATTATTACTAGGCTGTCTGGCTTTACCAGATTTACCGCTAGTTTTTAGATTACTCGATCCTACACCAGAGCCTGTTCCTTTGCTACTATTAGTATTAACTTTATTAATCTTATTGCCTGAACTATTTTTAATAGTACCCGTGGTGCGAAAAGACTGACGATTTTTTTCTACTGATGGCACAGAATTATTGTTAGTTCTATAGTTTGTTACCGCTTGATTATAACTAGAGCCATAACCACCAAAGCCATTCAAATTACCACCAGACTGATAGACAGGGGGAATATAGTACTGAGGTCTAAATAACAGACTACCTAGTGCTTGTCCAGCTAGTGCACCGGCAAAAGGACTCCAGAAACTTGATTGTTGTCTCACGATGACGGTTTCTTGCCTTCCAGTGTCAGGGTTGGTGACAGTTTCTGTTTCATTATGAACATATTCTATTTTAAAGTCTTCGGTTAAGTGCATTATTGCTTCATTACCGTTGATTTCTACGAAAGTTTTTTCCCCATTTTTAATTTCTTCATCGGTTAATCTTGCCATTTGTAGATTAGTTGTTCTAAATATAGGGCTACTTCCGGGAGGATTATTAAGCAAAACTAAAGTATATTCACCGTCAACATCATTAAATGTAGCTTGTTGTACGGGATATTGTCCAGTAGCAATATTATTCTTAGGAATATTTGTGTTATTAGTTAAATTAGCAGGATTATTAGTGCTTACACTATTAGATGAACCACAAGCGACAGTACTGAAACTGAGAATTATAGTTAAAAAAATAGCGATAATTGATTTAAACATTATTTGCTTGATTTTTAGATTTATTAATTTTATAAAGGGATTAATTCAGGAAAATTGATTAAAATTTGATCAGATGTTAATCTTTCTCCTAATCTAGCTGGGGAAAAATGGAGGGCAATGGCTCTATATTTATCTTTGTAATTAAGATTGATAAGAGCTTTCAAACCATAGGTTAAAGCTTCCATATCAGCTAAATCAGTTTCAATGTCCAAAACTTCACCTTCAAAGGCTACTGTGATCATAACAATTATATTTTCAGTAACAGGGAGAGATAAAGGTGTGTTTTCCTCTACTTCCTCTAAATCTGGTTGACTGAGATATCGTTGTGCTGAGTCAGTAAATAACTCAGTGACGAAATCTCCGGCATCAGCTTCATCCCAAAATACATCTCCTTCATTAGAAGCACTTTGCCAATAGGTTTTATATTGTAAAATTGTTTCACAAGTATTAACTAAACACTCTCCCATAACTTCCATATCACCATCGGCATCTACGGCGATTCTAGCATTTTGGTTTAAGATTCCTAGTAAGGGGGCGATGTCGTTTCCCTGTAAATGAATAAAAATTCTGGAAACAACGTATCTTTTTTTCCCGACAAATTGATTAAAGCGATCAGTTATACTCATGATAATTAATAATTCATAGTTGATAATGAAACAAGAGAAAAGAGTAAGGAAAATTGATTAATTCCTCATTTATCATTTCATTTTTAATTATTATTTACGGACTAATAAAACGGGACAATTTGCATTTACCCGAATATAATCAGATAAAGAAGTACCTAATAAACGATCTAAATCAACTAAGTTTTTGGCAATAGAAGGACGACGATCAGGAGATCCTAATAATAATAAATCAATGTTTTTATCTTCTGCTAATTGACAAATTTGCTTTCCTGGTCTGCCTCCAGTTACGATACATTTAGTCTGAATGCCCATACGTTTAGCTTTGGCTAAAGCAGGTGCTAAAATGGGATTTTGTTCCATCTCAGAGGTAGATAAATCTAAATCTGGACTCATATCTGGATTTACTCTAACTAAGTATAATTCTGCTTCGGAATAGTCTCTGAGTAAATATAAAGTTAATTCCAGGGCATAATCTGCTGACTCTGATTTATCTAAAGCTAACATCACTCGTTTAATTTTACGCACATATATATCATCTTTCACTAACAGCATAGGGCGATCGCTAAGTTGAAATACATACTGACTGACTGAATTTTCTAAAAAAGATTCTAAACGAGTTAAACCCCTTGAGCCCATTAAAATAAGATCAGCATTAATTTCTTGAGCTGTATTACAAACAGTATCTTTAGGATCTCCTTGCTTTAAAATAGTAGAAACTTTGGTAGGATTGATATTGACGTTTTTTACTATATCAGATATGATTCGACCGCCTTCTTCCCATTTTTGAGCTAAAGTATCCGCCGAAGCTTGAGGAGGTATGACATGAAGAATAGTAATTTCACTGTTTTGAAATGCAGGAATATCCAATAACATTTTTAGCATTTCTTGAGTATGACCAGTACCAGAATCAGCGTATAAAATTTTATCTAACATAATTTTACAAGTGTATTTTTATTAAAGTCTTTATCTTTAAAATACAACTTTCAGTGACCGTAAAATCTAACATTTTGTAAAGACTATAAAAAAATTAGAGATGACCTCAGTTTGACAGAAGAAAAGTCGTGAAAACGAGACAGGTGGACAAGGAAACAGGTAGAAAAATTCCTAATATTTGTACACTTTAAAATAATTTTATTGATTCATGCAAGATGTAGTTTGTCTATCTTTAAGTCATTTCTCACCAATAATTTTATATCGAAGTCAGGTGAACTAAGGTTCACTACAAGCACAAACAATTGAATCATTGGGATTAAATTTAACGATAATTAAAGTCATATCATCGGTATTTTTATGACCTATACCAGTGAATTGTTTAATTTCCTGAAAAATATAGTTAAGAATTTCCTCAGCTGCGGAATAATTTTGACAAGCATAGTCAAAACAAATATGTAAATTATCCTCATCAAATCTTTGATTATTCTGATTAACAGCATCTGTTAAACCATCAGTATAATAAAGAATAATATCATTCAATTCTAATTTAATTACATCATCTTTATATTCAGAATTAGGTTCTAAACCAATTAACATTCCTTCTGTATCTAAGGGAATAATTTTTTTTGTTTTTTCTCTCCATAATAAAGGAGGATTATGAGCCGCATTAGCAAAGCGTAAAAGATGAGTTTGAGGATCATATTCCGAGTAAAATAACGTCACAAAACGATGAGAATTATCTAAATCAGCATACATCACCCGATTAAGATGCTCTAATACTTTAGAAGGAGAATGACGATTTAATACTTCTGCCCGTAACATTCCCCTCGTCATTGTCATAATCAATCCTGCTGGTACACCTTTACCCATGACATCTCCAATGACTATACTCCAAGGCTCACAAGGTGCATTAGGTATTTGTGCAGTATTTTCATCCCATTGATCATAATTCACGGGAATAAAATCATAATAATCGCCGCCAACACGATTCGCTGTTTGACACTTAGCCGCTACTTCTAAGCCTTTAATCATCGGACATTTTCGAGGTAATAATCTTAATTGAATTTCTGAGGCAATCTCTAATTCTCGATCTTGTCGTTCTTTTGATCTCAATTCTACTGTTAATTCATGATTGGCGATCGCCACTGCTGTTTGATCTGCGACTAATTGAGCTAGTTTTTTACGAGTTTGAGTCCATAAATATTGAGAATCCTTACTGAAAATATACAATCGTCCTTTTTCAATATTTTTAATTAAAATTGGAGTACTAAAAACATTTAAAAAAGGCGTTAGCTTATCATTAAACTTATCTTCTACAAAACTGGAAAAACATTCAATATTAGGAACAATATCAGGATTTTTTTCGTGCTTTTTTTGATAACTATTAATTTCATTAACTACACTTTGAAATGAATGATTAATTTGTTCTCGCAACTGATTATTTTGACAATAAATTTGCTCTAAATTAACTTTATGATTATCATGATAAAGTATTAACGCACCACCTTCCGCATCCGTAACTCTGGCAACCATTAAAGGAGTTAATTCCAAAAACTGATTCAAATTATTAAAGCTACGTAAAGCAAAACTTAAAGAGCTTAATAAATTTTGAATTTTATTTTGTTCCCGTTGTAAACTAGCTACCAACTCTTTTAAAGCCAAAACAGGAGTATATTTATCCGATTGATAATTAGATGACACAGTTTTAGAATTTAGAGAATTAGGTTTAAAGATAGACACGCAAATAATTAATAATATTAATACTGATAAATACCATCTTCATAGATCAAAGATAGTAGTCAACCTGATCAATGATGAAGAAAGTATATCAACTATTTATCAAATGTCAAGTTTAATATAATATCTACAGTATTTTCTTTTCATAGAGATAACTATCAGCTTTGAGTAATTAGCTTTTAAGTATAGTAACGAAGATTTACAGATTTATTTTTTATTTTGAATTATTCACAAATGATTTAGTCCAATTGCTATAGAATATCTAAATTAATTATTAATTACTAATTAATCATTTTTTCTTTTTTAGAAAGGATGAATAAGCTACCATCACCTCCTCTACCAATTCTTAAAGATTCATCTATATAAGTTACTTTTAAGCTAGGAATTCTTCCTTGAGGATTACGAGCATTAAATACTTTAAAAGGATCTAATAATGATGTTTTTAATCCTAATATTTTTTTAATAGAAAGGAAACGTTTTTGAAAATTTACATTAATTATATCTTTAGGTAAAACTTCATTTTCTATTATTTTAGGAGCAAAAGTAGCCGTTACTTTAACCGCTCCGTTCATTAACCCAGAAGAATGTCTCACAAAAGCAATATTAAAAAATGAGGCTTTTTGAGTGTCAATTATTTGATAAACTTGTTGTAATTGAAAACCAAAGGGTAATTTATTTAAAGAACGAATCTCCCTAGCTGTTGAATAATGTAATTGCCAAATTCCATCTAGTAGGTTAACTCCATCAAACAAGGGTCTTGGAAAAGGATTATAACTCTCTAAATTTATTGTTAATTGTTCTATTTCACTAACTTCTGAGGGAGATAGCATTAAATCTGTAATAGGATATTCAGGATTGATTTTACGACTTTGAGCAAGGTTTTTAATAACCGATAATAATGTTTCTTTAAGAATTAAGCGACTATTCAAAATATTATTTTTATGACTTGATAGTTAATTATTAATGGTAATTTTAGCGAAAATATTCAAGATTCAGATGTGGGATTCAGAAAAAAAGAAATAGAAAAGTACATTAATTCGAGTCAAAATATCAAAGTTTGAGATATTATTAGCTTTGTTTATAATGCACTTAAAGTTTAGAAAACTATGGAATGGACAACAGAAGCCGAAGCAAAATTAAAAGAAATACCTTTTTTTGTACGCCCTGCCGCTAGAAAAAAAATAGAAAAATTTGTCGCCGATAAAGGAGAAAATCTTATTACCGTAGAACTTTATTTAGAAGCAAAAGCCAAATTTAATTAATCTATAAATCAATCTTTTGCATTGTTAACTTTTCTATTTGTTTCCTTATCTTTTGATATTGTGAATTGTTCATTGAGTAAATCTAGCATATAATATATATTGCTGTTTTTTTTATTAACTAAATTTAAGGAGGAAAAACCGTTGAGTAAACATACTTTAAATGGCACAAGACGTAAACAAAGAAGAACCTCTGGTTTTCGTGCACGTATGAGAACCGAAAATGGTCGTAAAGTGATTCAAGCTCGTCGTAACAAAGGTAGAAAAAGATTATCTGTGTAACTTATTTTTAAGTTTTAATTTTTATTTCGAATAAATCACTATCTCTCATTTTTATTGTAATCACTATAAAACTAGGTGGGACTACCATCACGACATAGACTAAAACGGCGGTGGGAATTTCAATCTGTTTATAAGCAGGGTATTCGCCGCTCTAGTCGTCATCTTATTATTAGAGCTTTACCCACGACTGAAAATTGTCATGATCAATTTATTGATGCAAAAATAGGTATCTCTATTAGTCGCAAAGTTAGCAAAAAAGCTGTAGTGCGTAACCGCATTAAAAGACAAATTAGGTCAGTCTTTCGGTATTTATTGCCGAAAATTTCCTCTCCTTGGCTTATTGTTGTTATCGTAAAACCAGAAGCTCAAGAATGCAATTATGAACATTTTTTGAGAGAATTAGAACAGTTATTAATTAAAGCTGAAATAATCCATGGGAATTAGAGAAGATGTTTTTTATGAAGGTGGTCCTCATATTGGGGATCTCATTTTCAATGTTCTATTAGCTTTTACCGTTATTTGTCTCCCTCTTACGGTAGGGGCAATAGTTCGTGCTATTTGGTTAAGATTTCGTATTACTGATCGTCGCATTTCTATCACTGGCGGTTGGCAAGGAAAAGATCGTACTGACATTATTTACTCAGAAATTGTCAAAGTTGTCAAAGTTCCCAGAGGTTTAGGTTTTTGGGGAGATATTGTCGTGACTCTTAAAGACAGAAGCCGTTTAGAAATGCGTGCCATTCCTCGTTTTCGTGAGATTTCTGATTATATCACTGAACGTGCTGCGGATAAAACTGGCAGATCTAAAGAAGCGATCGCACAGTAATTATTGACAGTGAACAATAAACAATTAACAATCAAAAGGGATCATTAGATCATTATCAATTAATATCTATTAAGAATTAAAAATATAGTAAATTTAAAGAGATTACAATGGATTTTGGTATAGGTTTTATATCAACTAATATAATGTTGCCAATCCTAGATTTTTTCTATGGAATTGTGCCTAGTTATGGTTTTGGGATTGTTGCTCTGACTTTAGTGGTCAGATTTGCCGTTTATCCTCTTAGTGCTGGACAAATTCGCAATATGAGAAAAATGCGCATCACCCAGCCTTTAATGAAACAAAGACAAGAAGAGATACAAAAAAAATATAAAGATAATCCTCAAAAGCAACAAGAGGAAATGGCAAAAATAATGCAAGAGTTTGGCAATCCTTTGGCAGGATGTTTGCCTTTACTATTACAAATGCCTATTCTATTCGCCTTATTTGCCACCCTCAGAGGATCACCTTTTTCTGACATTAATTACACTGTGGACGTGCAGATTTTCCCTCAAGAACAAATAGAACGTATTTTACCTCAAGCATTTAGCACAAAATCTCAAAATGTGTTTATTAGCGATGGTGTACATAGTCAAATTTCAGCACTATTACCTACAGGCAATAAGTTAACCGTTGGAGAAACAGAAAAAATTGAGTTACAAACTATTGAAGGAAAATCATTACAAGAAGTAATTTCTCAATATCCAGATAATCATTTAGAACCTCGTTGGCTTATTACCAAAGGTGAAGAAAGAATTAGTATTAATGGAAATGGTGAAATTACCGCTCTAGCAGTGGGAGATGCTACCATTCAAGTGACTATTCCGGGTATCGCCGCAGATAAAGGATTCTTATTTATTAAAGCTCTTGGTAGAGTCGGAGCGACTAATCCAGATGGTTCGATTAACTGGGATATTGTCGGTATGATCATCTTCTTTGGCTTAAGTATTTATCTTAACCAAGAATTATCAGGTAGTGGACCAAAACCTTCAGGCAATGATCAACAACAATCTATCAATAAAATTACTCCTATCATTTTTTCGGGTATGTTTTTATTTTTCCCCCTTCCTGCGGGAGTTTTAATGTATATCGTTCTTGCCAATATTTTTCAAACTATTCAAACTCTAATTTTAACCCGTGAACCTTTGCCTGAAAATATTCAAAAAATAGTAGATGAGCAAGAAAAAGCGGCTAGAGGTAGAGAAGAAATTCCTTTTGAGAAAAAAAGTCTGAAAAAGAAAGAAAAAACTTCATAATCAATCACAATTTTTATAGCAATTATGGATGAACAAATCCAACGGGGTCAAAAATGGCTAGAAACTCTTTTAAAATTAATGGGAGTTCCTGCTAATGTTAACTTAGGTAGATTAGAACAAAATGGGGATCAAGTTATTTCCTGTTGGCTTACTATTGATGAAACCACTTTAGATCAACCCAAAATTGAGGCTTTAACTGGTAAAAAAGGAGAAACTATTGATGCTATTCAATATTTAGTTAATGCTTTACTCAATATCGGTGTGGATGAAAATTCTCATCGTTTTTTTACCGTAGAATTAAATGGTTATCGTCTCCGTCGTCAAGCAGAACTAATGGCGATCGCCCAAAGAGCGGCGGAAAAAGTGCGCTTAACGGGTGTACCCGAAGAAATACGCTATCTATCATCAGTAGAACGTCGTCAAATTCATAGTATTTTAGAGAAATCAGGTGATTTATCAACGGAAAGTCAAGGGAATGAACCTGATCGTCGTTTATTGGTCAAATTAAGAGAATAAATAATTAGGAATTGTTAGGGGTGAATACTATTCACCCACCTATTTAGAAATTAATAACTATCTATTACTTTTTCCTTCCTCTTAATTTCTTCCCCATTCCCTCAAAGTATAACCATGATAGCCACTACAAAGATAAAACCATCGGAAAATAGATCACTTTTAAATGGCATACGCTGGGAAACTTATCAGGCTTTAGCATTAGATTTAGCCGAAAATCCTAGTAAAAAATTGACCTATAATCAAGGTATATTAGAAATTATGACTTCACTACCAGAGCATGAGCTAAATAAGAGGTTTTTGGGGCGTATAGTGGAAACCACCACAGAAGTTTTAGGATTAGAAATATATAGTTTAGGTTCGACTACATGGAGTCGAGAGGATTTACAACGAGGAATTGAACCTGACGAATGTTATTACATAACTAATGAGGCGATTGTAAGAGGAAAGTTAGATTTTGACTTAAATATTGATCCTCCACCGGATTTAGCCATCGAAATAGATATTATAAGTAGCTCTTTAGATCGATTAAGTATTTATGCGAATCTTGCCATTGGGGAGATTTGGCGATTTGATGGTAAAAATTTATTTATTTATGTCTTGCAAAATATTTCTTGTCAGTTACAAGATTACTCAAGAGTATTATCCGTTTTATCAACAGAGAATATTTTAAGATTTTTGCAAAAACGAAAGGAAATGGGAGAAAATGCTTCATTAAAGAGTTTCGTCAATGGTTGCAAAATTTGTTGAATTGATTAATTTATTCGTTAATAAAAATTGATTATGGAAAAAATTTATATCCCTCGATTGTTAAAAATGCCCGAACAAAAAGAGGAAATTAAGTTAAATCATCAAATTTCTGGCTTGAATAGTCTTACTCCTGTACGAGGATTTTTTCAAGTTGCTCATCGGGGAAATTTTTTGGAGTTACAGTTACAAGCAAATACCATCTTAACTTTAATTTGTGATCGATGTTTACGAACTTTCAACCATCGTTTAGAAGTCGATACTTCAGAAATTATTTTATTGAAAGAAGAAGAAACTAACTTAAATTTGCCTTTAGAAATGGAAATTTTAACAGAGGATTTATCGGAAACATTGCCCCCTGATGGTGAATTAATCGTTGATGAATGGATTTATGAACAAATATCTTTAGCTATGCCATTACGTAACCTTTGTGGTAATGATGATTGTCAACCTCCTGTCATTGAAGAGAAAAAAGATAGTAATATTAAAGATAATCGTTGGTCTGCTTTATCTGATTTAAAGTCTTTAATTAAGGAATAAATAAAAATAACATCAAAAGGAATGAATCATTTTAGTCAAGAATTTTCATTGTTATTAAGGGCGTGTTACCCCCTTATTTATATCCCCACTCAAGAAGAAGAAAGGGTAGAAAAGGCGATCGCCAATATTGGCAAAAATATCAATAATCGCAATATTTATACATGGGATTTTGTTGACGGCTATCAAGATAATCCCAACAATGCAAATTTTGGCAGACGTAATCCTTTACAAGCTTTAGAATTTATCGAAAAATTACCTTCTAACACTTCAGGAATTTTCATTTTAAGAGATTTTCAAAGATTTTTAGAAGATATTTCTGTGTCTCGAAAATTGCGTAATTTGGCTAAAACTTTAAAAGCACAACCGAAAAATATTGTGGTAGTAGCTTCAGAAATTAACATCCCCACAGAGTTAAAGGAAGTTTTTACCGTTGTCGAATTTGCTTTACCTCAAGCTGAGGAAATTAAAACGGAAATTCAAAGATTATCATTATCTACAGGGCAATCTTTGTCAGAACAATTTTTAGGAGAATTAGTAAGATCAGCTCAAGGATTATCCTTAGAACGCATTAGAAGAGTTCTTACACGGGCGATCGCTCAAAATGGCAAATTAGAAGGAGAAGACGTTGAACTAATATTAGAAGAGAAAAAACAGTCCATAAGGCAAACACAAATACTCGACTACTATCCTGCAAAAGAACAAATATCTGATATTGGCGGTTTAGATAATTTGAAAGAATGGTTATTAAGACGAGGAGGAGCTTTTAGTGAATCAGCAAGAGCTTATGGTTTACCCTATCCTAGAGGTTTACTATTGGTTGGCATTCAAGGCACAGGCAAATCTTTAACAGCAAAAGCGATCGCCCATCATTGGCATTTACCATTATTACGCTTAGATGTAGGGCGATTATTTGGAGGTTTAGTAGGAGAATCGGAATCACGCACCCGTCAAATGATCAATTTAGCAGAGGCTTTATCTCCCTGTATTTTATGGATTGATGAAATAGATAAAAGTTTTGCTGGTGCTGATGGTAAAGGAGATTCTGGTACAACTAGCCGAGTTTTTGGCACATTTATTACATGGTTAGCGGAAAAAGAAAGCCCTGTTTTTGTGGTTGCAACGGCTAATAATATTCAAAATTTACCAGCAGAAGTCTTAAGAAAAGGTCGATTTGATGAAATATTTTTTGTGGGATTACCTAGCCAAGAGGAAAGAGAAGCCATCTTTAATGTACATTTGAGCAGATTACGTCCTCATAACCTCAAAAGCTATGATATAAAAAGGTTAGCTTACGAAACACCTGAGTTTTCTGGGGCGGAAATTGAGCAAACGATTATTGAAGCCATGCACTTAGGTTTTAGTCAAAATCGAGATTTTACCAGTGAAGATATATTAATAGCTGCCAGTCAGATTATTCCCTTAGCACGAACAGCAAAAGAGCAAATTGAGTTTTTGCAAAATTGGGCAACATCAGGAAAAGCTCGTTTAGCCTCTCGTAACCAATTGAGATTAACTTAAAGCCCAAAACTAAGAACTTTTATCTAGGTTCGACAGAAAAAAATGATGAAGATGAGACAAGAAGACAAGTCTAATAATAGAAAAATTCTCAATATTTGTGCATTTTTAAAATAACTTTGTTGATTCACAAAAAACGTAATCTCCCTATGAGTCTTTCAGCCTGTCTTCTAAGTCGTTCATTATCTATTTTTATTTTAAACTCAGGTTAACTCATACTTTTGTTCAAACCTTAAGTTGTTTTTTCTGGTCCTGTTTCTACAGGTAAATCAGTAGTACTATACTCTGTCCATGAACCTTCATAAATTCTAACATTAGGATAACCTAGTAAATGTTTTAATACCACATATTGTAAAGTTGCTTCCCTTCCAGTGCTACAAGAAACGATAATATTATCTGTTGGTTTAATATTACGACTTGCTAAAATTTGCTTAATATCATCCAGAGATTTTAATTTGTGAGGATTTTTTAATGCTTCATTAGGATTATTTGCTTCGGTAAAAGTAGGCCAAGGAATATTTTTTGCCCCTGGAATATGACCATTTCTAACCCAGAGATTTGTTTTTCCTTCAAAAAGATCTGCTGGTCTGGGATCAATAATTACAACTCCTTGTTTACCAATTAGGGGTTCTAATTCTTTTAAATTAATTCTCACAGAAGGATTATCTTTGAGGGAAAATTTACCTAAATCATAGCGGGGAAACTCTTTGGTAACAATTTTATTTGCATCTTTATAGCCTTTATAACCACCGTCAACAACGGCAATATCTTTCGCACCAGAACGTTCTAACAAATAGGCTACCATCGTCGCACCTAGAACATTGGTACCATCAGAGTAAACAACTATTTTATCATTATTGCTAATTCCAGCTTTAGCGAAAATTTGTACTATTTTTTCCGAATCCCAATATTGCACAGGTAAAAAACCATCAGGTCCTCTAAAATTATTATCAGCAATATTTACAGCTTGGGGAAGATGTCCATCAATATACTCTAAAGGATTAATACGCACATCTAAAATCTTCAGATTAGGATTTTTAATATTTTCTTCTATCCAACTCGGCGAAACAAATTGAATGTTGGCTGATGTATTTGCAACTATCGGCGAGAAAGATAGACAAAAAATGCTTAAAAAAGCACCAAAAAAGATGACAGAAAGACGAATAAGTTTATTTGTTAGCCATGTTTTTGGATTCCATGAAAAGTATTTTTTGAAAAATGTTAGTTGTTCCATTATTCTCTACATTTCTAATAAAAGAGTTTTGCTACATTATACTGTAATTTTATTGCAGTTGCTATCAAAATAAATTAAAAAACATTTTAAATAATTCTTGCTTTGTGAAGCAGGTCGAATCTGATTTTTTTTAAGTTATAAAAAATAAATAGCGGTTTAAACAATGGCAGAAGTGAGTGAGTAAAGTTAATTTTGCATTTTATTTTTTCAAAGCTTTGGTAAAAATGGGTTAAAACTCATTAGCTCTATACAATTAATTTTCCATGAGTACTTATATAAGAAAACGTTAAATTGCTGTCAAAATAAATTAAAATACGATTAAGATTTTCAATATCTTTATAATTAATTTTTTAGGAATTTGTACGTTGACAATTACTGAATTAATACTTTTAATTACTATTTTCTTATTCACAAGCATTATCGGCGTAGTGACAGGAAGTAACTCTTTAATTACTGTTCCTGCTATGTTAGAGTTTGATATTTCACCAGCAAATGCCATCGCTACCAATATGTTTGCCTTAATATTTATGAGTGTAGGCGGCACAATTCCCTTTCTCAAAGGAGACTTACTCAAGCGACAAGATTTATCTCTACTTTGTGTGTTAACCGTTATTGGTTCTATCTTAGGTGCATTATTAGTAATAGTTATACCTTCAAAAACTATGCCTTTACTAATATCTATTTTTATGATCTGTGTGTTAATCTTTTCTGTTACAAATCATCATAAAGGCGTAGAAAAAAAAGAAAAGCCTTCCCCTACATCTTTAAAAATTGGTTATGGCTTAACCTTTTTGTTAGGTATTTACGGAGGATTTTTTAGTGGAGGTTATGTTACTACTCTTACTGCTGCTTTTATCGCTTTTTTAAACATGACTTTTGTTGAAGCAGTGGCAGTTACGAAAGTATTAAATATTTTTTCTTCTCTTATTGCAACCTTAATTTTTATGAGTCAGGGATTAGTTGATTATAAACTAGGAATAATTTTAGGTATAACGATGTTTTTTGGAGCGATAATTGGTGCAAAATTTGCCTTAAAAATGAGTAATCTTTGGCTACGAAGGATTTTTATTGTTACAGTTATTATTCTTGCTTTAAGAAATTTATGGCAATGGTTTAATTAAGGTATAACTTAAATCTTGCACTAATTATAAAATATACAGACGAAAGGAGGAGACAGAAAAGAGGAGATAAAAATAATAATTAATTTAAACTGATTATATATTCATTTTATCTTCAATATTTATTATTATTTTGTTTTCATGTAAGGTCTTAGTATGATGAAAATTTTTTTTGGTGAGGATAATAAATAATTATAAGGGTTTTTATCTAATAAACATATCAAAAGAAAAGAAATTTAAAATCAATTTTTGTTTATAAATCATTGATTCTTATTATATTACTATTAAAAGAATGCCTACTCTCACTAAAAAATTTTTCAGCAAATGCTAATCAATTATTTCTAAAACTTCTTTAGGAGAGAGTTTATTTTTAAACCAGATTACTGGATTAGGTAAATCCTGAAAATTAACTCCTGCTTTTTCTAAATTTAAACGCTCAGAAATCGCTAATATTAGATTCTTTGCTTCTGCACGGCGTACTTGATAAAATTTCTTCTGTAAATACTCTGGTCGCCAATAACCAACGATTTCTAATAAAAAATCTCTGCCATCAGGATGCACTAGACGAAAATCTGGTATCATGACACTACCAGGTAAAGGCACTAAATCCACTTCTCTTTCTAAACGCCATTGTGTTTTTAATTTCGCCCAACCATTGGCAAAAGATTCTTCTAGCATACTATCATAGGTTTTATTGTTGGCATAATGACTTACTAAACCGCAATTGTCATCAAGGGTAAAATAACCAGTTTTTTCTCCATTGCCGTAATTGTCTTTCATGCACAATTTTGCTTCTAAATTCCACTTGCTGACGTGGAGTAAAGCTGGTATCATTTTTGCTAAGGCTAAACCATAACGAGTACTGGCTTTAAATAAACTGGTAGGTCCATCGATGGTAATAGTAAAACCAGTGTCAGCATCCCCTTCAATATAAGCGATTAGCTGAAATAATTTGAGGTAACGAAACAGTAATTTATATTCCCCCGGATCGTTACGGTGAGCATGAATGATAATATGACTAGCACGGTAAAAAATTCCTTGTACTTGGGATAAATTATAACGGTGGATTAATGTTTCTGGGGTTGGTGCATCCAATTCCGTTAAAATTCGATTTTCCTGTAAGTCAGCATATAATCCTCTTTCAATTTCACTGGGTAAAACTTCTCTTTTTAATTCGGCACTTAATAATGAGGCGATCGCTTCTAAAGTATAATTTTTATGATCAGGTATTGTCGCTTTTTGTGCTGATAAAGTAAAGACTTTTTCCCTTAGTGTAGCAGGTTCAATAGGACTTTCGATGGTAAATTGAGCAAAATGATTTTTGACTAGATGAGCTAAACCACGCTTTAATTTATATTCTGGACTATCTGCTTCTAAATTGAGTAATTTTTCGTCTAATTGTGCCTGAGTTTTGCCTAAACAATCTTGAAAACACTCTATTATTTCTAAGGCTAAATCGATAATTTTTGGTTGTAAAGATAATTTTTTAGGGATAATCGTTTCACCACTATAACGATAAATTAATAAATCACTTTTGAGCATGGTTTTGGTATTGTTAATTTATTGCTTTTTTCTTAATTTTATGTGTCTCTCGCAAAGGTGCAAAAACGGAAAGCTATAAAGGTTTTATAGGAGTTGATGCTTATTTTCTTAATTTCGTTATTTCAATTTTTTAATTAATTCTAAATAACCATTATATAATTTTCTATAGTCATAATTTTTGGCTAAGTTTTCTGCATTTTTACCAATATCATCTAATAACTCATTATCCATTAATAGTTGAGAAATAATATCAGGATATCTAGTTAAGTTATCTTCAATAATTGCCTGAATTTTATCGTTAATATCATAACCACGAAAAGCAATATTTGTACCAAGAATTACTTTAGCAAAACTCATGGCTTCCATTATTTTTAACGATGAACCAGTACCAGATAACATCGGTGCTACAATTAATTTAGCCTGTTGATAAGCTATCATTAATAATTCTATATCGACTTTACCAAGAGATATATAGTTATCATTATTTTCTACTTGGCAACAACTACCAATAAAAATAAATTTACAAGGAATATCAGATTTTTTTTCTCGATAATTAAAAGCTATTTTTTTGATTTCTGTCACCGCTTCAAGATTAGGAAAATGACCACTTCCCACAAATAAACAGTAATTTTCTCTTAACCAAGGATAAAAATTAAGCCATTTTTCTTGATCACTAATAACTTTTTGCCTTAGTGGTAAATTGATATTGACAGGATTGGAAATAATTCTACTATTTATATCCCATTTATATAAAAATTCTTGATCTTCTTTTGATACACATACAACTTGATTAGCAGTTTTTAAACTAGAAATTTCTTCAGCTAATAAGACTTGATAAATAGGAGAATTTACGGCTACTTGTTGACATAACATATCATGGGCAGTAATTATTAATTGAACATTTTTTTCTTGACAAATTTTACTGACAGTTTTACCCCAAAAAGGATATTCTAATATAACTATATCAGCCCAGTCGATAATTTTTTCGATAGATTTTTTAAAGTTGTTATCAAAACGGAATTGATTATACATACTCAAACGCCAGTCTTCTGCAATTTGTTGAATATTTTCCTCTTGTTTTTCAATATTTTGATGATTATTACTATCAACTTTTTTTAATTGATTAGTATTAATTAAGGTATTATAACTATTCGTATAAACTTGATTAATTAATTCTAAGTCTTGAAAATTTTGATCATAAAAACTATAACGTACATTATCCAAAATTAACTCTTTTTCCTGCCCAATAGTAAATAACCATACCGAATTACCTTTTTCTTGTAAGTAATCAATTAATAATCCTACCCGTTGACTTGCGCCAGCTTTTCGTTCTAAAATATCTCCCCAAGGATATAAGATAGCAATTTTTTTCCCTTCTTCTATCAGGTTATTTTTAACTAGGTAATCTCCCATCGTAACTTTTAAACTATCATTAATTATCTGTTGATATTCTGACTTATTATCACCCCAAATAAAATTAATAATTTTACTATTTATTATGGATTTATTCTCAGATGCTAAGTTATTAAAATTAGGTAGATTATAAACAAGTAGATGAGGATTATAACTCATAATTTTTTGAGCTTGATATTGATGATTGGCAAGAATAACTTTTACTTTACTAAATAAATATAATTCTTCTTCTAATTCTTGTTTATCGATTTCTTGATGATTAATGATAGGATAATAATATGATTGTAAATTCGATACCTGACAAATAATAGGAATATGATTTAATCCCATTTTTTCAACCAAAATCTGATTGTTAATAGAATCGATAAAAATAGTATCTAAATCTTCTTTTTGTAGATAATTTATCAAATTATGAGGAATAGATAAAGTATTTATATCAACTACGTTTCTAGTAAAAGTTATCTTATTTTCATAAACATTTTTAAAATATTTTTCTGAACTTATTTTTTTTATAAATTTAGGAGATTTTCCTAATCTTAAAAACCAAATATTTTTAAAAAAACAGTATCTAAAAATATTATTAATTTTTTGTTTAAAATTACTAAAGTTATGATCATCAAAATCAAAATTAAGAGAATAAACAATTAAATAAATACCATAACCTAATTCTGATAAACATTGTAAATGACTAAGCATAACCTGTCCATGTTCATCTAAATTTAATAAATTATCTCCATTAATAATTATTAAAATTCTAGGATTATTAGCTAAAGATTTTATTTCTTTTTTATTGGATAAATTATCAGCAAAATTTACGTCTGATAATAAACATTCAATTAAACTATCAGGAGAATGTTTTTTACACCAATCAAGACTGAATTCCTGAGCATTTTTTTGATATTGATCAATATTATTAATAACTTTGATAATAGTTTGACTGATTTGTTCTGGATTTTGATAAATTCCTCCTCTATTTTCATCCACTTGACTAGCTAACCAACTATTCGCAGGTATAATAACTGGTTTTCCTGCCGCTAAAGATTCTGTTAAAACTCCTGAAGTGCGATAACGATAACTGTTAATATCATAGGGAATCATTAATAAATCAGCACTCATTAATAATTGATAATATTCTGCTGTTGTCATGGGATTTTTGATTATTTTTACTATATCTTGAGGATATTGTTCAAGTTTTAATCTACTTGCTAAAATACCATTTTCTCCCGTATTGATATTAAAGTTAGATTGAATAGTTATTCTAATTTTTTTTGTGATTAAATAGTCTTCCCATAAATCAGCTACTATTTTTGGTAAATATAAGTAACCTTTCTCGATTCTTGCATCTCCTAAATAAACTAAATGTAAAGGTTGATTATCTTTTTTTTTGTCGATATTTTGTTGTAAATTTTCTTGTCTAAATGGAACAGGTATTTCTATTAACTTAACAGGAGAAAGACTATTATAACGTTCAACTAATTGTTTAGTATCTGTGTAAAATCTTACTTTTTCAGGAAATAATTGATGTTGATAAAATTCATTTAAACAAGCCTTAATACCTATTCCATGAGCATTTTTTACTAAATAATCATCAATATCTCGTCTTAACATTATGTGATATTGAGGTACATTATTTAAATTTTTTTGTTTTAAAAAGTATAATATTTCTTCTAGTTGTTCAATACTTAAAGTATGAATAAAAACATGATCAGTAGAATTAATTTGTAAAAAATTAATCGTTTTTTCTAAAGAACTAATAAATGAACTATTTTTATAAGTTAATAATTTTTCAATAATTTTATTAAGAATTTTTTTAATTACGTTTAAACTGAATCTAATTAAACCCCAAATTATTTTGACAATTCCCCATAAAGTATTCGTGAGAGGAATATATTTGATTAATTTAATATCATTTTTTATCCATTGGGTCAAGCGAAATAAACTACCTTCTACTTTATCGAAGAATCCTCTTGTTTTCGGTTGAATTAATTTGAGTTTAAATATTTGATAATTAATTTTTTCTCGATAATCTTTAACGATGTCAATTAAGTTAATATCTTTCTGATCATTAAGAAGTTTTTTTAATTGTTTTTGAATAATATTTAATGGTTGAGTAGAGTTATTAAACCAATCGACTTTAAATACAGAAAATACTTTAATATTATTAGGATATAAGGAAGAAGAAAAATTTTTATTAGCAACAATTATTGGTTTATAACCTCTTCTTTGTGCAGCTTCCGCTACCGATAAACTGCACTCATAATGATGTCCTTGTAAATCTTGTAGGGAATGATCAATAATAATAAATCTTTTCACTGTACTTTTAATAAACGAAATTAATAATTGATGGATAATATTATCAGCAAATAAGTGATTTATCGGCTAAATTAAAGAATAAATTAATGAAAATATCATCATGATTAGAATTGGAAACGGTTACGATTTACATCGATTAGTTGAAGGTAGAAAACTTATTTTAGGTGGTATCGAAATAGATCATCATTTGGGATTATTAGGTCATAGTGATGCAGATGTGTTAACTCATGCTATCATGGATGCTTTGTTAGGTGCTTTAAGTTTAGGGGATATTGGACATTATTTTCCACCTAATGATCCTCAATGGGCAGGAGCTAATAGTATGGAACTATTGACTCAAGTACATAAATTAATTCTTGACCGAGGGTGGACTATTGGTAATATTGATAGTGTAATCGTGGCAGAACGTCCTAAATTAAAGCCTCATTTACCTTCGATGATTAATTCTTTATCCAACAAATTGGCGATCGCATCTGATAAAATAAGCATCAAAGCCACAACCAATGAAAAATTAGGTCCAGTGGGCAGAGAAGAAGCGATCTGTGTTCACGCCGTAGTTTTACTATTATGTCAAGATAAATAAATAATTCTTAATATTATCTAATCTGAAAAGGGGGCGAGTTTCTCACTGTAATATTATTGGTTTTCGTTATTATAGTTATAGTTCCGTAAAAACTGAAATTTATAAATATTAATATTATGTCTTTAGCATTAACCAACGAAAACGTAGAACAAGTATTAGACGAATTACGCCCTTATCTCATGGCTGATGGTGGTAATGTTGAGTTAGTTGAAATTGATGGACCTACGGTAAAATTAAAATTACAAGGTGCTTGTGGTTCATGTCCTAGTTCGGCAATGACTCTAAGAATGGGTATTGAGCGACGTTTAAAAGAATATATTCCTGAAATTGCTGAAATAGAACAAGTTTTTTAGCTTTATTTGTCAAAAAAATCATATCAGAGGGTTATCCAGAAGAATTATGAGATCGCCCTCTTATTTTTTCTGAGGAAGTCATTTTATCCCATTGTTAATGTTAATTATTATAAGTTTGCCACGTCCTGATACCTGCTTTTAAACCAGCCAAAAAACTACGACTTTTAATTTGAGCATTTTCTACTTGTTTTTTAGCTGTAATCATACTACTATCGATTTTTTTGACTGCACCAGAAGCACTTTTAACACCTTCTTTCATTTCGCCACTTAATTCTGTTAATTCTATGTTTGTAGCTTTTATAGCTTCTAGTGTGTTGGGAAATTCTCTGTTTAAAGTATCAAATAATTTTTCAGCACTACGAGCGGCACGACTCAATTCTTTGGCAACAGGGATTAATACAATCAGCACCGCCGTTAAGCTAATGGATACAAGACAAAGAGAAAATCCTAACCAGAAAATAGGTTCAGTCATAATAGTTATATTTACTTATCATCTAGGTTAACTTGATTTTGACTGGCTTCAACTCCTGCGATAATAGCCGTTTTAAGACGATCAAGAGTATTATCCCATTTTTTTAAAGCTGATGTAGAAAGACGGTGACGATTAACTTGAAGAGTAGAGGAAAAATCTTGAGCTATTTCTGGTAATGCCTCGGCGGTTTTCTTTAAAACTTTTCTATTTTCTGAGCCATTGCGGGGAGAAAATAAAAGAGTTGCTATGGTAGCGATGCCACTACCCACTACTAACCCTATAATAAAATTGTTATTTTTTTGATCTTGACTCATGAAACATTACCCGTTAATTGACTCTTACATTATTAAACAGAAGTTTCTACGATTTTACAAGAACATCCTTTAACAATGGTGGTAATTGTCGCATAATTTTACCTTTTTCTCGATCAATACCTACTAAAGTCACTCTACCACTAACATAAATCAAAGAACTTTCTTCCGCTGTAATTTGATAATCCCAATGGATTCTTACCCCTTGAATTTCATTCATTCTTGTTTTCACTATAGCACGATCACCCATTTTCATTGACTGGTGATAGCGGATATTTACTTCGATAACGGGTAAATCACACCCTAAATTAACCAAATCAGCGTAATTTATACCTAGCGATCGTAAATACTCTACTCTTGCCTCTTCCATCCAAGTTAAATAATTGCCATGCCAAACTATTCCCGCATAATCTGTGTGGTGAGGATGAGCTACTACAGAATATTCAAACCATTTTTCGATAGTTGCTCGAAAACCATGATCTAATTCAATCTCGGTTATAGGAGGTAATTGAGGTTGATGTATTTGAGACAATGTACTACTCCCAATCTAATTTTGATTATCAAAAATAATTTTATCATAAGATAAGTTTATATAGTATAACACTGACAAAAATTGACAATAAACAATGGATAATTAACAATGAAAATAATTACTGATTACTCATTACTCATTACCCTATATGACTTTAACGAAAAAAACTATTTGTATTACTTTAGGAACTCGTCCTGAAGCAATCAAACTTGCACCTGTGATCAAATGTTTTCAAGAAGCAGAGGATTTTGATACTAAAGTAATTTTAACAGGTCAACATCGGGAAATGGTAGAACAAGTAATGAATTTATTTGGGTTAGAGGCAACGACAGACTTAAACATTATGCAACCAAATCAGAGTTTAAGTGACATCACCTGTCGTAGTTTACAAGGATTAGAAAAATTATTTCAAAATATTAAACCTCAGTTAGTTATTACTCAAGGAGATACTACCACAGCTTTTTCTGCCGCTTTAGCCGCTTTTTATCAGCAAATTCCCGTTGGTCATGTGGAAGCTGGACTACGAACAGATAACATTTATAATCCCTTCCCAGAAGAAGCTAATCGTCGTTTAATTTCTCAAATTGCACAACTACATTTTGCTCCCACAACCTTAGCAGTGGAAAATTTACAGAAATCGGGAGTAACAGGAGAAATTCACCATACAGGTAACACCGTTATCGATGCTTTACTTTCTGTTGCTCAAAAAAATCCTCCTTGTGAGATAAAAGGCTTAGATTGGCAAAAATATAGAGTGTTATTAGTCACTGTGCATCGTCGAGAAAATTGGGGACAACCTCTAACAGATATTATTAACGGTTTACAATTAATTTTAGAGCAATTTCCTGATACTGCTATTTTATTACCTTTACATCGAAATCCTACCGTAAGAGAACCATTAAAAAAAGCCTTCGGTAATCATGAAAGAGTATTTTTAACCGAACCTTTAGACTATAAAGAATTAGTCGGTGCAATTAAACGTTGTTTTTTCCTTTTAACTGACTCTGGTGGTTTACAAGAAGAAGCCCCCAGTCTAGGAAAACCTGTTTTAGTTTTACGAGAAACAACAGAAAGACCAGAAGCTGTTACTGGTGGTACAGCAAAATTAATTGGAACAAATGCGGAGCAAATTTTATCATTTGCCAGTGATTTATTAGCAAATAAAAACAGTTATGATCAAATGGCAGAAGCAATTAATCCTTTTGGAGATGGTAAAGCGTCTAGTCGAATTGTGGAAATTTCTCGTAACTATATCAATTCTGCTACCTGATTTGTGAGATTTTGAGAGGTGTTTTAGCTATCGGCAGTCAGCGTTCTCCTAACTCCTAATTTCACTTACCCTGAGTGCGATAGAAGAAAACTGATGGGGGCAAGACAGGAAGAAAGAGGGATGACTTGGAGAAGGAGGTGATTGTTTTTAAAATGAACATCTAAATTAAATTTAACAAATAATTATCGAAAATCAATTTTAATCATGTTTAAATGAATTTTCTCCTAATCTTCTTGTCTGCTAGTCTTTTAGTATCACTTTTATTGATAATTTTAGATCGAACTCAGGTTCACTTAATCTCTATGATTTTGATAGACTTTTGCCAAAGGATGATAAATTATTTCTGCTTCTACCTCATTTAAAATACGATTATAATAAGTACTTTCTTTCTCTTTAATATTAGATAAATACAAGGATTTTTGTTGCTGAAGAAATTCTTTTTTTATGGCAACATTAGCTATTTGACCATCAAATATATTACTACATTTAAACTTATCTTTTTTTATGAGTTTATGAATTAAGTAACTGATTTTTTTGAAAAGATGGAGAGTTTTAATTTCTTCAATTTCTCCAGCAATAATGTTAATATTTTTATCATTAAAAGGCTTGATTAAATTTTCTAACCAAGAATCTTCAGGATAACAATTCCCTTTTATAAAAATGAGAATCTCTCCCTTGACTACATTTAAAAGACTTTGATAAGTATCGTTAATCTCTTGATTTTTATTAATATTAATAGGTATTATTTCATTTTCTTTATTACTATATTTTTTAGCGGTATCTAAACATAAATTAATGACTTTTATATCCCGATTATTATTTAGCAATAAAGTCTGAGATTTTCCTAATAAATTAGATTGTTTAATGACCGTTTGAACTAGCTTATCTAAAGAACTGGGAAAATTATTAATAATGATAATTATAGATAAAGATTGATGATGATTGAACAATGTTTTAGGCAAATTTAATTAAAGATTAATTGTTAATTTCAGGGGTTTTTTGTTTTTGTAATAAAGGAATTGCTCTTTGTATTGGTGGTAATTTTGAACGATCAACTTCTTTATTTTCTACAGCTGTATCATTATTATTTTGTGGTGATGGGACTGCTTGTGGTGGAACAGTATTTGGCGATATATTCGGAGGATTAGTTGTTGTAGGAGTAGGATTAGTTGTAGGAGTGGGATTAGTGGTCGTTTTTGGAGATAAAACTTTAGCCGTAGGACATAAAAAGGATAAATTAACTTGTTTTCCATTAGCATCAATCATATAACAAAGAGGGTTTGCCGATGAAATATCACTCATAAGTAACATTCCAATAATGCTTAAAGTAAGGGAATTGAAATAATTAAGCCAATGATGATTAAGGGGATCTTTCATTTTTTTAAGGATAAATATTTTTCAAATCAATTATAATCCGATGATGATAAATATGATGATTAATTATTTTTTGGAAATCTCAACTCTTTACCAATTTTCTCTGTGGATAAAATCAGAGCAATCTATGGCAGATTCAGTGTTAGCAATTAAAGGTTGAAGAGTACATTTTAAGCGATAATTATTCGTAAAATATTGACACCGACTACAAGGAATTTTGTGCATAATTTCACTTCTTTTTTTTATATCTCTTGAACTTGTGATTAATGTTGATAATAATAAACCTAAAAATATCCAAGCAATTAAGAAATAAATAGGTTGCAAATAAGAGTTATAAATCTCAAAAAAATTCTTTATAATCGGCAACATAGTAATTAACAATTAATAGTGAATAATTAAAACATATAATAATAGAAAATAAACAATAAAATTAATGATCAAGAATTAATAATTTAATGAACTGCTTGTAATAAATTAACTAATTTAGAAATTTGTTCTTTATTAAAAACCTTCGCCAGAGTTTCTGCGGCGATATTCGGATCGACACTCACTAAAATTTGTGGTAATTTAGAATAGGCAAGTTGTTCTAATCCTTGAGAAGGGGCAATTTCTGATCCTTTTCCTACTTCTAAACAATCTCCAGCTAACTTCACTTCTTTAATAATAACTGGTGCTAATAAACGGTAAGAATGTTTAGGATTACTAATGGCTTGTTTTGCACATTTAAGAATATTTTGCCAACCATTTTCTTCGGGTGCAATATTCACTAATTTATCGCACATAGTTTGTAATTGTTGACGATTATTTGGTGTTGATTCTTGTTTAAAAATCACTAACATTTGTTGCAATATTTGTCTAACTTGCATTACCACTTCATCACTAGGAATTGCAGTGAGAGAAGGACTCATAGCACGAACAGAAGCTGATGTAACTTGAGGTGGTTTTGGTACTTCTCCATCAGCCAATTGTTGAATATAATTCTGTAATTCTACAAAATGAGGTTCAGCCGCTTCCATAATTTGTTCACCCTCTTCCTCTGATAAGCCAAAAGGACCTTGTAAACGTTCCAATAAATCCTGTAGAATATCATAGGCTTTCAAAAAAAGACTTTCCAAAGTTTGATCTGTTTCAAGAGGATCATCCCGTAATATTTTAAAAGCATCTTCAAGACGATGAGCTGTTTTTTGGATGCTAGTAAAATTGAGCATTGCCGCACCACCTTTGATGGAATGAGCCGCTCTAAACAATTCATTTATACTTTCTTCATCATTCACTGCCGAAGATAAATCTAAAATACCTTTTTCGATGGTTTCTAAATGCTCTTTTGCCTCTTCAATAAAATACCCGACAATTCTTTCATTATTGGCACTATCCATACTCTTTACTCCACAAACTGACAACTGCCTTAGTTTAGTCTTTTTTTACAATCATAACTTACAACAATCAGCATTGAATAATTAATAATTAATAATGAAAGAATAAAAACAATTATTCATTATTCACTATTTACTATTCATTATCTATTACTTATTATGAATCGTCCCATTTATCTGGATAATCATGCCACTACAAAAGTAGATCCTCAAGTATTAAAAGCTATGATGCCTTATTTTACTGAATATTTTGGCAATCCTTCTAGTAACGCTCACATTTACGGTTGGGAAGCGGAAGCGGCAGTAAAACAGGCTAGAAGTATTATTGCTCAAACTATTAATGCTGATGAAACAGAGATTATTTTTACCAGTGGTGCAACGGAAGCAAATAATTTAGCAATTAAAGGCATTGCCGAGGCTTATTTTACCAAGGGTAAACACATTATAACAGTACAAACAGAACATAAAGCAGTTATTGAACCTTGTCAATATTTACAGACTTTGGGTTTTGAGGTGACTTTTTTACCTGTAGAAAAAAACGGTTTATTAGACTTAAATTTACTGACTAAAACTATTCGAGATGATACCATTTTAGTTTCGGTAATGACGGCTAATAATGAAATAGGTGTTATTCAAGATATTACTCAAATAGGAGCAATTTGTCGAGAAAATGAAGTTATTTTTCATACTGATTCCGCTCAAGCTATCGGTAAAATTTCTTTAGATGTGCAAAAAATGAATATTGATTTAATGTCTTTAACTGCCCATAAAATTCATGGTATAAAAGGTATTGGTGCTTTATATATTAGACGCAAAAATCCGAGAGTAAAATTAGCTTCACAAATTCAAGGAGGAGGACAAGAAAGAGGTTTTCGATCTGGTACACTATGTACACCCCAAATTGTTGGTTTTGCTGAAGCCATAAAAATTGCTTTACTAGAGTTAGATTTAGAAAATAAGCGACAAAAAGAGTTAAGGAATTACTTATGGCAAAAATTGAGTCAATTAGACGGAATTTATCTTAATGGTGACTTAAATCAACGATTATCAGGAAACTTGAACATCAGTATTGACGGCGTTGATGGCTCTGCTTTATTATTAGCTTTACAATCTGTGATGGCAGTGTCATCAGGTTCAGCTTGTTCATCAAACTCAACAAAACCCTCTCATGTATTAAAAGCATTAGGACATTCTGACAAATTAGCAAAGGCTTCCTTACGTTTTGGCATTGGTAGATTTAACACCCAAGAAGAAATAGAGAAAGTAGCACAATTTACTGTCAAAACTATTAATAATTTACGTAAATTGCGTTCAATTTAGATCTGATCTTCTAAAATGCTTAGTAAGTAATGGGTAAGAGTTTCTTTGATTTTTTACTAGTTTTAAGAGATACAATTTCTATGGATTTTAGTTTATTTACCTTCATCAAAAAAAATCGTTTTTTCCTTGACTTTTTTGTTTGTTTTGGTAATAATAAAAGTATAAATAATAATGGTAGTCTAACTACTTATGTTCAGAAAATAAAACATCCCTATTATATAAATAATATCATGAAATGCAACCCGTGACAAGGAAAACTTAAAAATTTTATATTTTTTTGAATGCGATCGCAAAAAAAGATTAATTAGTAAAGATAAAAGGCATTTACTTCCATAATTATTAATGGTTATTTTCGGTATCAGAAATTGCTAAGTTTAAAGCTAATATTTGGGTTAATAAATCATCATTTTCATCGAAATTATAAGCCTTCATTACTAACTTATCTAACTGTTGATGAAGTTGATATAATTTACTACTTGGCTCATGAAAAAAAGCATTATATAACTGCGTAATTCCCCATTGTTTTCTCTCCATTTGTTCTGTTCTATAATTATGTAATTCTGTCATTTTCTTCCTTATTTGTTGCACAATTTTCTCAGCTTCTAAATCCCCCATAACGGCAAGATTTAACAAGGGGCTTAAGCCCTTTGCCTTGTTATTAATTACTCCTCCAGAATTAGAAGCAGAAGGGCAAATGAGGGGAAACGGGAAGGTTTCAAAACAAGTTGTATTAGTATATGCTGGAGTTTCTCCTAAAGTTGAACTTTGAGCCTTAGCCCAAATACGATGAATTTTTGATGTTAAAATACCTAAAATATAAAAATCATTAGAAGCAACAATGACTGATTTATCTCCTGCTAACCAATCAGGATAAAAAGGAATAAATACAAACCATTTAGACACTCTAGGCACAGCAAAACAGAAAGGTAAATCTTTAATTGCTGTTCGCATATTTGGACGATAGCGTAAGAAAAGCCACCAGTTTTCTCTAGCTTTTTTATCTCTATTTTTATCTCTTTCTGGCTTAACATTTTCCCTAATATATTCAAAAGGTAATTTATAATCAGAAGCCGATTCAAGACTTAAATTATTGAAATCAATAATCCATCTATCAGGTTTTCCCTGAGGATTACTAGCTAAATTATCTCCCATTGAAAATAGTTTAATTACTTCTTTATTTTTAGCATCTCTTTTCATAAATTCTTGGGCTTGTTTTTCCGTAATTATAAAACCTTTTCCTACGGGTAAAACTCCTTGAAAACAAAGATTTTGATTCGCTTTTATTTTCTTAGCTTGGGTAACATCAACTTCTGAAGTTAGAGAAGTATTAATACTATTTACGAACTGATTATCTAAGATATAACTATTAGGAATAGTCTTACACCAATTAACAATACTAACATGAACGGCGGCTTCTCCTGACCATTCTTGAGTCGAAATTGCTTCATGAATATAACCTTTATTTTGCATAATATAATCAAGGGATGCTTTACGGCTTTTTCCTTGAGAAATAGAGTTAGTTGCTACTAATCCAGCCCTCCCATTTTCCTCTAAATTATCATGGGTAATTTTAAACCAATAACTACAAAAATCTACTGAATCTTTAACATCTTTAAACTTAGTAAATATTTTCTCTACATAATCATCGCTTAAATTTAGTCTCATGTGTTTCCCTCCTAAAAAAGGAGGATTTCCGATAATAGCATCGGCTTTTTGCCAATCAGTAAATAAAGCATCGGTACAAATTATGTTATTATCTAAACTGTCTAAAGGTAAAGCAGGTTCAGTTAAATTAAACTTATCAATTGCCACTTTTCTAGCTATCATTAAAGTAACTTTTGCTAACTCTACTGCAAAGGGGTTAATGTCCATACCATAAAACTGATTTGGAGTAACAAAACTGAGATTAGTTTGTACATTTTTACCTTTACTTTTACTAGCAATTTTATCTAATAATAACTGTTCAATTCTCTTTAATTCTTGATAGGCAACGTATAAAAAATTACCACTACCACAGGCAGGATCTAATACTTTATAATCTTGTAATTGAATTTGTAAATTAGTCAAATCTTTGATGGTATTTGCACTGTCGATTAATTCCTCCCAATATTTGCTGATGGTGGGGCGTATAATTTTCATAATATCCGCTTCAGAGGTGTAGTGCATCCCGTAACTATGTCTTTCTTGGGCGTTAACAGTGCCTTCAAAAATGTTACCAAAAATTGCAGGACGTATTTTACTCCAATCTTGCTTCGCAACGGTGACTAAAATATCTAATTCTGGTTTAGTTAATTCAATGGCTTCTACGGTAGCGAATAAACCACCGTTAAAGTATTCCACCCCTTGATATTTTCCCGTTGGTGTTACTCCTTTATTATTCATTTCTCGAAATAAACCACCCAACACATCATAACTATTCGCCCCTTCTAGGCATTCTTCCACGCAACGAATAAACAGATTATTCGGTAATAAGCCTCTGTCTTCGGCAAACATCCCCAAGACGCATTGCAAAATAAATCTTTGTATTTTTAATGTGTGATTATTAGAATTACTTTCACCCCCTAACTCTCTCTCCCACTGGCGAGAAGGAGTAAGACGTTTTTGTAGGATTTGGAATAATTCCCCTAGTCGTCGCCCTGCTTTTTCGGTGACATCCACTTGATTATTTTTAAAAATTGGCTTACTCTCACTCCTTGCCATGAAGTTAAAAGCCGAATCTCTTATCACTAAATCGGCGATCGCCACAACATCTACAGGTTCATCTAATTGTAAGTCAAAGTCGAAAATCCAAAATTCATCAAAGTTGCATAAAATGACGTATCGAGGGCGATTTGGCACTAATCTTGACCAATATTCAAAGGCTTGAGGATAATGTTTAGATAAGTCTTCTCCTCGTTTTTTCATCTCGATTAATAACTTGGGTTTCCAAACTAAATCAGCAAAACCTGTATTTTTCTTTTTACTGCCTTTTTTTATGGCTTCTTCGTATTTCGCCCCCGCTTCTAATGCACCATCATAACCAAAAGCCTGAAAAAATCTGTCTAAAAATATTTGTGCTTCTTTTCTTTCTTGTCCTGTTATATGTTCTTTACAAAAGTTAATAAAAGTTTGCAGATTTTCTTTTGTGGTCATTATTTCAACATAAATGATTATATAAGATTAATTCTTTAATACTAAGGCTTTTATCTTCAACAACAAAAAAAAAGGAAGCATAACGCCTCCTTTTAGGTGCTGGAAACTTATCCAGCCGATGATATTTAATTAGTAAATAAGATAATTTCGTTGATTACATTAAGCCTAGTTGGGCTAAAATGCCTTTTCCAGTTAATAATTCAGTAGCAATTCCGATTACAAATCCCAACATTGCTAAACGACCATTCCAGTTTTCAGCAAAGGGGGTAAAACCGGCTTTAGATTCTTTGTTTTCCATGATGAGTCTCCTGATAGTATTAAAATTGCGTTTATGTCAATTAATCTATAAATAGCTTAACATAAAATTTTAAACTTAACAACAAAACTTTACATTAAGAAAAAAGAATAAAACGTTTCCCAAAATAAGGCTTAGTCATGACATCAGGAAATAACTCTCAAGATTAAAACCTAACTTTTTTGTGAAATAATGAGCTATAGAAGATTTATCACAAATTTTAAAATATAAATATGATAGTTAATCAATGGAAACGGATATTAAAAATAACGATTACAACATTTTTGATTCTGATAGTTGCGATTGCTTTTAATCCTTTAGGGTTACAAACCGCTCAAGCAGAAAATGTTAGAAAAAGTGTTTTAGCCCAAGGAGATGCTATTACTGATCCTGAAGCGATTTTAAGATATGCTTTACCCATAGATAATGATATTATTAGACAAATTCAAGAAAATATTGAGAAAATTGCCAAAAATTTACGTTCAAAACGTTGGGCATTAGTAAAAAAAGAAATTAAAAATGCAGCTTTTTTGTTAAAGTTACATCAAGATGACTTAATAAGCAGTTTCCCTGAAACATTACAGTCTAAAGCTAAAGAATTAGTCATTGCCGTGACAGAAGATGTCTCAAAATTACAAGAATTAGCAGAAAAAGAAGATAGAGAGCAAATTTATCTTGTCAGAGCCAGAATTTTAGATAATATCACAGAACTAGAAGAAGATATGGTAACAGGTTATCCTTTTACTGTACCCAAAGAATATGCTAATTTACCGCAATTATTAGGTAGAGCAAAAGTAGAAGTAAAAACTACTCAAGGAAATTTAGTTATTGTTGTTGATGGTTATAGTGCACCTGTTACAGGTGGTAACTTTGTTGATTTGGTGGAGCGTAAATTCTATGACGGCTTACCTTTTAATCGTGCAGAAGACTACTATGTACTACAGACAGGAGATCCTGAAGGAGAAGAAGAGGGTTTTATTGATCCTAAAACGAATAAGTACAGATCTATTCCTTTAGAAATCCTTGTTAAAGGAGAATCTGAACCTATTTATGGATTTACCACAGAAGATATAGGAATGTATTTAGCCCAACCAGTGTTACCATTTAATGCTTTTGGTGCAGTAGCTTTAGCACGTCCTACGACTGATGCTAATGGTGGTTCATCTCAGTTTTTCTTCTTCAAATTTGATACAGAAGTAACCCCTCCGGGATATAACTTAATGGATGGAAGATTTGCCGTCTTTGGTTATGTTACTGAAGGGGAAGAAGTCTTAAACAAATTAACTGCTGAAGACAAAATTATCTCAATGAATATTATTGAAGGTAAAGAAAATCTAGTCCAACCTGTTCAATAGTTAATAGTTAATAGTTAATAGTTAATAGTTAATAGTTAATAGTTAATAGACATCTACTTAAATTTCTTTTTAACTTATGAAAAAGTCTAATTGCTAATTAATTATTAATTATTAATTCTCCTCATATTCTTCAAATAATAATTCTTCAAGAATCCAGCTTAATTCTTCTTCCTCCGCTTGGAATACTTCAATTTTTCCTAATTTTTTCCTTTCCCCTACAAACAAAATAGGAGTTAAAGGAGTACAAATATTGTATTTTTGTTCTAGGCAATAAAAACTAGCTAAAAACTGTAATTCTTCGGGTTCGATTTCTGATATATGTTCTTCAATTTCAAGACTAATAATATTATTTTCTTCGAGGGGAGGTAATTCACCACTGGCGGATAAGATAAAACCAGTACGTTTTAAGAAAAGATTTAATTCTCCTAATACTGCTTTGGCATCATCGAAAATAGCTTCAATTTCGTCACTATCTTCTACCATGATGGTTTCGGCGTATTCTTCATCATCAGTGTTGATTTCTTCAGTGAGAATTACAATGGCTAAGTCGATAGGCATTAACAAGACATAGTTTTTGCCATCATACTCGATTTCGTTTTCGACGTAACAATCTAGTGATCGCCCTTCTTCATCATAAATAGTGACAATCTCGTTATCATCGTAAAGCCCACTTTCAGAAGAAAATTGGGAGGAAGACATAATTAGTTTCAGCTAAAATTTAGATTAAAGTTAGTTTGTAAAATTCAGAATATCATGGTTTGAGACATTATTATAAATAAGTTTGTTAGTTTCTATGGGGGTAATGGTAATAAATAAGTAGATGTTTTTCGTAGCATCAATTTACGCCCTTGTTAAGTATATTTAAAATGACAATATATCTTTTTGTAATCTTTTAACAGTCACTACATCAGTTAAATTGTATTGTAAGGGAGTAATAGTAATATAATTTTCTTTATTAGCTTGAACATCTGTGGGTAAATCAGGTGGTAAGTAAATGTGTTCTGGTTGCTCAATTTCTTCTACTAATTCTCCTGCTAACCAATAATAGCTTCTCCCTCTAGGATCAAGTCTTTTTTGAAAATTCTCAATATAACGTCTAATACCTTGACGAGTAATTTTCACTCCTGCAATGTCATTTTCCGCTATAGGAGGAATATTTACATTTAGTAATGTGGCTTCAGGGAAGGGATTTTCCGTTAGTTGTTGGATTAATCTTACGGCATAATTAGCTGCGGGTTGAAATTCTTTTTTAGTAAAACTAGCTAGACTAAAAGCAATACTTGTAATACCATCGATTGTACCTTCCATAGCGGCGGAAACTGTACCCGAATATAGTATATCAGTGCCTAAATTAGAACCTTGATTAATGCCTGAAAGGACAAAATCAGGTTTTTCTTGAAGTACAGCACTTAAGCCCAATTTAACACAATCTGAAGGTGTACCAGAACATGACCAAGCTGTAACTTCTGGGGCGAAAATTCCTTCAATAATATCCGCACGAATGGGATGATGAAGGGTTAAACCATGTCCTGTAGCAGATCTTTCTCGATCTGGAGCAACGACTGTAACTCTATGTCCATGATGAGCCATCGTATTAGCTAAAGTACGAATACCGAGGGCAAAAATGCCATCATCGTTACTAATTAAAATGTGCATTTTTATTTAAGTAATACATAAAGGAAAGATAAAAAGTATGATAATTTGTCAATTATTAATTATTAAAGTGTTTTCTCTGATTTTATCATTTTTTCATAACAGCACCATCCTAATAATATCATGGTAATAGCAAATATAATTAGGAAGAAAAAATGACCTTGAATTTCATCAAAATATTTTCCTTTTCCCCATACATCAATTAAAGCCTCATTCATGTGAAAAATAGGGTTAAACTGTGCTATTTTTAAAAGTTTTTCAGGAAATAAAGAACTAGGAAAAAAAGTTCCTCCAAGAATTAACAAAGGTACACCAAAAGTTGCAACTATAGTATTAACATCTTCTGTTCTTTTTGCTAATTGAGTTCCTAAAATAAATCCTAAACCAACATAACTAATAATACTTAAAAAGATGATAACGAAACCTAAAATTATTGAACCTGAGATATATTTTCCTGAGAAAAAAAGTAAACCATAAACTAAAATTGTTTGCAAAATACCGATGAAAAAATGAGCAAAAAAAATACCAAAAAAATAAGAAATTCCAGACAATGGTGAAATAAATAAACGTTTGAGAGTTTTTTGTTCTCTTTCAGCAACAATAGTAGCAATAGTACCTCCTAAACAGCTAAAAAATAATGCAGCACCGATAAGACTAGATGGAGCTGATATTTTCATCGCTAAAGTAGTTGTTATTTTTGCTCTTTCGGCAATGATATAACTATTAATTAACAAGATAAAAATAGGAAAAATCATCCAAAAAATAATACTTCTTTTTCTAGTAAATAACTCTCTTAAAATTCTTTCTGTTACTGCTAATGTTTGAGCAAAATATTCCATTATTTATTAACTATTAACACAAATTAATATAATTTTTTTACTAACTATAAATACATTGATTCTAAATCATTTATTCATAATTAAAGATTAAAAGATTCATTGAAGATAATAAAATATAAATTTTAACGACTATTAACTATTGCCAATCGTTAATTATTAATTACCAACTATCCTTGAGAATCTCGACGACCTAAATCATAAACAGCAGAAGAAATACAAGCTAAAATACCAATACTAATAGACCAATTCCTGCCTAAAGTTAATTCTACTAACCAATTAGCAATAATACCAATAATTAGAAAAGGAATAATACTCATAAAAGAAGCTAAAAAAGCATTTTGTGATTCTTTATCTTTGCGAGTGCGTTTAAACTCTGCATCGGAAGTATATAAAAAACGTTGTGCAAAATTAAACCAATGATCTAATTTATCAATAATAGATTCTCTAAGGTTAGCTAAACAGATATATAAAGCTAAACACCAAAGACAACTACCCGCAATAATGGTTGTATTGATTTCCCAAGAGAATAACTCCATAATTTTTTTTTAATAAGTTTTTTGAGAATTATATTATAAAGTAATTAGGGAAGGCTTATATTGAGCATAATTAATGATTTTTTCTAATTGATAAGCTAATTGTAATATAGTTGCTTCATCTGTTGGTTTCCCGACTAATTGAACTCCTATGGGAATACCTTGCTCTGTGAATCCTGTAGGAATAGCGATGGCAGGTTGTCCTGTAGCATTAAAAGGGGGACAAGGAGTAATCCAATCAATAATACTTTGTAAAGTATTTTCGGGAGATAAGTCTGCCCATGTATCAACTTTAATGGCAGGTTTTAGATAAGTAGGTAATAGTAAAACGTCAAAATCATCAAAAAAAGCAATTATTTGGCGAGAAATCATCTGCACTTGATGTAGTGCTCGTAAATAATTTCCTAAATCTTGAGAACGTTCTCTTAACCAACGATTCATGGGTGTAAGTATTTGTTCAGGAAAACCAGAACCTGTAATACTAGATTGCCAAATAGTAACAAAAGGTTCAACCAAAGAGGTAAAATCAGGACAAGCGTCTGTTAAAATATGTCCCATATCTTCTAAATGATGAGCAATCTTTTCAACTTGTTGTTTTATAATCTCATCAGCTTTACCACCAGGTAAAATAGAAGTGGCAAAGGCAATTTTTAATTTTTCTGTTTCTTGAGTAATACCATCTAAAAAAGAATTCTTGGGATTTGGCAACCAATAAGGATCACCTGTAACATATCCTGAAATAACATCCAGTAAAGCCGCACTATCAGCTACAGTGCGACTAAGACAGCCATGAGTACCAATGCCCCCTTGATAATCCCCTACTGGTGCGTTAGAAACCCTACCCCGTGAAGGTTTTAATCCTACTAAACCACAACAAAAAGCTGGACCTCTCACTGAACCACCACCATCAGATCCATGTGCTACAGGAATTAATCCAGCCGCTACTGCCGCCGCCGCCCCACCACTAGAGCCACCAGAAGTATATTCTAAATCCCATGGATTCCGACAAGGGGGTAAGCCAATAGATTCTGTATAAGGTAAAGAGCCTAATTCAGAGGTAGATGTTTTACCAAGAATAATAAAACCGCTTTGTTTGATTTTTTTCACAATACCGCAATCATATTCTGCAATTTTATCTTTAATAAAACCATTACCATAAGCAATAGGCATTCCTTCAACGGGATATAAATCTTTAATGGCGGTAGGAATACCAAAAAAGATAGGTAAAGTGGATGTATCTTGAGTTTTACCTAAAATTTCTGTTTTTATTTTTGCTTCTTCAATGGCATTTTCTATGGCTACATAAGCAAAACTACCAAGTTGAGAATCTATTAGATTAATTCTTTCTCCATAAAATTGGATTAATTCTAAGGGAGAAATTTCTTTGCGGTGGATTAAGTTACTTAAATCTAAAGCAGAACTAAATTCTAAGTTTTTCATAAATTATTTTTGGAAAATTATTTATACTGTGATTGAGGTTATTCGCTTTTATCTGTATTGTCAATCATAATCAAATCTTATGCTACAAACAAAGACAACTATGAAATATTTATCCCCAATTATTTGGTTACTTATCTCTCTTTTTTTTAGTAATACGGCTCAAGCAGAAACATTACCATCAGCTTCAGAAGTTGGTAATTTTTTCGGCACTTATATGTGTGAATCATTGATAACAAAAGGGAATATGGATGATGATAAAATTATGGAACAATTTGCAGAAGATTTAATTCTCAAATATGGAGAAGAAACAACCCTGAAATTAATAGATAAAATGGAGTTGAGCGAAAAGAGCTTAGAAAGTGATAGCTATGGAATTAATTTAATGAAAGGTGCTTTTAATCATATTATCAACAATGATCCTTGTTTTAAGATCTTTGTCGAACAAGTATTTTAATTGAGATAGACTACAAAAATTTTAAAAAAGAAGTTGTATATAAATCTCACATCTATCTGTTTTTGATGTTGAGGATTAGACATCTTATTCAAAAAAAAAGTTAAAGTATAAATGTTAAGTTTTATAACAATTGAGGTTAATTGATGTTAGAACTGTATCAATTTGAATTATCACAGTTTTCTGAAAAAGTTAGGTTTATTCTCGACTATAAAGGATTAGAGTATAAAAAAATCGAAGTAACTCCTGGTATCGGACAGTTAGAAGTTTTCAAAGTTTCAGGACAAAGACAAGTTCCAGTATTAAAAGATGGTGATACTTACATTGCCGATTCCACAGAAATCGCTCTATATTTAGATAGTAAATATCCAGAAAAACCTTTAATCCCTAGCGATGGTATAACTAGAGGACAATGTTTGTTGATAGAAGAATGGGCAGATCAATCTCTGGGTTTAAATGGGCGTAAGGCATTTATGGGTGCATTAAATCATTATCCCAATTTTCGTACTTCTTTTTTACCGAAAAATACCCCTGATATTTTCAAAACTTTTGTCAGTGCCTTTCCATCTGAAGTGTTTAATGCTATTGGTATAGGTCTTACTTTAGGTACAGATATTTTAAAAGTAGGAGAAAAAACTTTAAAACGTGATTTAGAAGCCCTAACTTTAATTTTAAAAAATCAACCCTATCTAGTGGGTGATAAACCAACTTTAGCAGATTTCACCGTAGCGGCTTTAACTACTATTATTAAATTTCCTCCTGTTGCCTATTTTGATATACCAATTGATATTGAAGGTAAAGGTATCCCCGGAATAGCTGATAATAGTGATTATTTTACTTTTTTTGAATGGCGTGATCGTCTTTATGCAGATTTTCGTCAACCTGTCGATAAATCTAGTAGTAATTTTGGTGGCAGTAGTCAAGATAATAAGCCTACATCCATCGAAATAGATTAATCAATTATTAATTTTAAAGCAATTAGAAGTTAATTACTATTAGGCAATGTATAGTGGGCATTGCCCACAAATCACAATAAAAAGTTTTTAAACTTCCTGAAAATATTTTTTCTACGCAACTTCTAACTATCAATTATTTATTTTCTATCTCTTCAGATTATCTTCATCATTTTTCTTCTGTTGAACTGTAAAACCGCATCATTGAGTCTAAAATATTGGTTAACAAAAATATATATTTAATAATTATGTGGACAAAATTTCTCCTAAAAACAACTTCTAAATTAAGTTTTATCGCCCTATTTTGGTTAATTTTTACAACTTCTGCCCATGCCGCTTTAGAGTTAAGAGTAGCCATCAAAAAAGGTGTTAATAATGTACAAATTGGAAGTTCAACTCCCGCAATCATTAAAGACAGTGGTGGACGAGTAGTAGGACAAGTAGAACAAATGAATTCTTTTGTTGCTAAGTCTAATGGTGCTAATGTTAACCTTGCTCAATGGAACTCAAATCGTCTATGGTTAGAACCTACTGGAGATGGAGTTATTTGGATTGGCGATCGCTGGTATCGTGGTCGAGTATTATTAACTCGTCAAGGTAGCGGAATTACCGCCGTCAATTATGTAGATTTAGAAGATTATTTATATAGTGTGGTTGGTGCGGAAGCAGTAGCTAGTTGGCCTCAAGAAGCTCTAAAAACTCAAGCCGTCGCTGCTCGTACCTATGCTTTATACAAACGCAATACCAGTAAGAATAGTGTTTTTGATCTTGATACAACTACCGCAACCCAAGTATATAAAGGATTAGGCAGTGAATATACCACCACCCATCAAGCCGTAAAAGCTACCAATGGGCAAATTATGACCTATAATAACCAACCAATTTTGGCTGTATTTCACTCTTCATCAGGTGGACATACAGAAAACGTGGAAGATATTTGGACTTCCCCTCTACCTTACTTACGAGGAGTTGTTGATTATGATCAAACAGCCCCTGTTTTTCAATGGAATAAAACAGTTTCACCTTCTAGTATTAGTCGTGTTGCAGGTGGTGTTGGGAATATTCGTGCCTTAGTACCTCAAAAAACCACTCCTCAAGGTAGAATTGTGACGATGCAAGTAGTTGGCGATCGTAGTACGAAAACTGTAGCAGGAAGCGATTTAAGAAGTGCATTAGATTTACGTAGTACATTATTTAGGGTGTCATCAGGAGGCAACACTTTACAGGTATCAGGAAGAGGATTTGGTCATGGTTTAGGCTTAAGCCAATGGGGAACATACTACTTAGCTCAAAATGGTGTTAATTATCGTCAAATTCTCGGACATTATTATCAGAATGCAAGACTTGCAACCATGAAAACTAGATAAGTAGTCAATTGTTTCATGGTTTTTTGATGAAGATAGGAATTAGGAAGATAGAAGAAATACTAGCTAGTGAGGTGTTTATCTTAGTAATCTGGTTGAAAAAATAATTTACTAAGATAATAAGATCAAAAATTATCTATTTTTGTCAAACTTAGGGGTTTATTATATTCAATCCCTGATTTTGTCTTCTGATTTATTCGGCGGCTATTGAGTAGGTAAATTTAGTGGAGAAAATAAGATAGGGAAAACTATAAAGCCTAAAAAAATTAGTGAAATGATATTGATATTTTTAAAGCGAATGTGTCTTAGTTTAACAACTTTTTCAAAAATAATTTATAACACTCAAATAAAAAATAGTATCAGTTTTAAAAAGTAAATAATTAATCAATATTACTTTACAAAAATTATAAGTTACATTTTTTAAAATATCCATCAAATATTTTTGATTGTATGATACACTGAGGGAAAAAAAATAAAACTGTATTGGAATTTATCATAATAGATAATTTATAGAATTGATAAATGTAAATCAAGTGAAAAATATGACTCCAAGACAGTACAAATCGAACCAAAAATCATGCCTAATTCAAAAACAACAACTTTTGTTACATCACAATTAAAACTTTATACTCTTCTTTCTCAATTAAAATTTCCAAAAAGTTACTTAGGAAAAATAATGTTAGTTGCTTTTCTAGGTACTCACATACCCTTACTATCACTCTTTTTTTATGCTATTGCCGTTACCAGTTTAACTACCGATGCAAAAATCGGCGTTGCTGATTTAAGCTATGAACGGTATGGTAAAGGTACATCTTTGCAACAAAAATAATGTATTAAGAGGCGAATGGAATAATTCAACATTTTTGCGGATTTAGAATCACATAGTGTTTTGCGATGTAGTCTTGCCAAATAATGTCTTAATCTTGTATTTTTGCCTTCTACTTTTGTAATATATATTTTACTGATAATGAGTAAGATCGACCTCAGGGATAAATTATGGATGTACTTTCCAACCATCTGTTACATAAAAATAGGATTTCCATTTTTTCACTTCTTCCCATAACGGTTGAAACGTCTGTGCACTATGATCTCTACCTAATCTAAAATTCCTTGTTTAAAGTGATTTACTGCCGTCCAAATCCATATTTTGTTTTTTTTTCACTCACAAATGTTTCCAATTCATCTAATTCTCCGACTTGTGTTACAACCTCTGTTTGATAAGCATTTGGCAACGGACTGCCAACTTGTTTAACCCATTTACTGTGGTGTAATGAACATCTTTAACCCGTTCAATGGCTCGAAAACCCATACCATTGACGTACATCTTTAGGCAATCTCGACGAATCTGGTCGGAATAACATCGTTGCCTTTCTTTGAGTACTGTTAATAAATTGACGAGAACCTGAGGGGGCGACAATGAAGGTAAACAGACGATGGCATAAGAGATTGAAGCTGGTAATCTGGATAAAAATAAGATGTTTTTAGTTTTTATATTAATTACTATAGAAAAAGATGTTTCAACTTCCCCAATTTTATCAGGAGTATTTAAAAAAACAGTTTAATTTACCTCAATATTTAACTCTTTGTCTTTTAGTTAATTTACTTCAAAATCTTAAAACTGTTAGGTTAGAAGAAATGGCAAAACTTTTTCCTTATCCGATTAAATTAAGAAGTAGAATTAAAAAGTTACAAAGATTTTTAAGTCTGAAAAATTGGAAAGTTGAAACCATATGGTTTCCGATTTTAAAATCATGGATTATGAACCAATGGGAATCAAACAAAGTAATTTATTTAGTCATGGATAGAACACAGTGGCAAAACATTAATATATTGATGGTAAGTTTAGTTCATCATCAAGGAGCTATCCCTGTATATTTTATCTGATTAAATAAAAAAGGAAGTAGTAATTTATCAGAACAAAAACAAGTATTAGAAGCAAGTATTAATTTATTAATTGAATATAAAATAATCGTTTTAGGAGATAGAGAATTTTGCTCTGTGGATTTAGCAAAATGGTTATCAGTAGAGAAACAGGTTTATTTATCTCTACGTTTAAAAAAGAGTGAATATGTGGAGTTAGAAACTGATATATGGTTTCGATTGAGTGAATTAGGTTTATCTCCAGGATTCTCCGTATATTATCGAGGAATAAAAGTTACAAAAACCAAGGGATTCTCAGGAATTAATTTAGCAGCAAAATGGAAGAAAAACTATAGACATAAATCGAGTAAACAGCCATGGTTTATTCTCACAAATTTAGAAAGTATGTCGGAAACAATCTCTGCTTATTCCAAAAGAATGGGTATTGAAGAAATGTTTAGAGATTTTAAATTAGGAGGTTATAACTTAGAAAGTACAAAACTTGAAAATGAACGACTAATTTCTTTAATTATACTGATAACATTATCCTATAGTTATTCAACATTTATAGGAGAAGAAATTAAAAGAAAAGGAATAAGTGAATATCTAGTTAGACCCACAGAAAAAAGAAGAAGATATAAAAGATATAGTGATTTTTCTATTGGTTTAAATGGGATAAAATGGCTAAGTGAAATCTGCTTTTTTCAAGAACAATTAGATAAGTTAACCTCTTTATTTCCTCAGAAACAGTCCTATTATCGTCAAGGTATGAGGGCTATTTCCCTTATCCAATCTGCATTCTGAATGTTCTGTCGCACCCTCAGGCTATCAACTCAATTAAGAGCTATTTCTCCCGATAATTTGTTGAAACTTTCAGAGTCACAATTAAGAGAATGCGAACTGTCTCGGCAAAAGATTAATTATTTGCAAAATATTGCTTCGGTTTTTATCGATGGATTTTTAACTCCTGAACAATGACATGAAATGAATAATGAACAGGTACTTAAATAATTAACCCAAATCAAAGATATTGGACAATGAACCGTTCAAATGTTTCTGATTTTTTACTTACAACGTCCAGATCTTTTACCATTAAAAGACATCGGTTTAGTAAATATTATCAAACAACATTATGCTGATCTAACTTTATCACAGATAACCGAATTATCTAAAAAATGGCAATCTTACAGAACCGTAGCCATATAATATAGTATCTCTGGCTATCTTATGATGGTGTTGCTATTTATTATTAATATAATAATTTTATGTGGTATTTTAAAAATGAAGATACTTCATTTCTCTTGAAAATATTAAATTAAGTACTCGGTAAAAATGACCATAAATCAAACTATTAAAGAAAAGGTTAAATTATTAGCACAAGAATCCTTACAAAATTCTAAACTTTCAGACTGGTTTGATCTTCTTTATAAACAAGCAGGAGAGGATGCGACACAAAATCCTTGGGCAAAAATGCAACCTTATTCTTATTTTCAAAATTAGCTGAATGAACTTCAGCTCAATAAATTATGAGGATTAAATAGTCTGGTAATTGGTTGTGGATTAGGAGATGATGCTGAAGCCTTAGCTCTGAGGAAGCGACAATGAAGCTAAACAGACGATGCGATAAAGGATTGAACAGGGTAATCTGAATAAAGATGAGATGTTTTCAGTTTTTATATTAATTGCTATAGAAAAAGATGTTTGAACTTCCTCAATTTTATCAGAACCATTTAAAAAAACAGTTTAATTTATCTTAATATTTAACTCTTTATCTTTCAGTTAACTTACTCCAAAATATTAAAACTGTCAGGTTAGAAAAAATGGTAAAATGTTTTCCTTATCTGATTAAATTAAGAAGTAGAATTAAAAAGTTACAACGATTTCTGAGTCTGGAAAATTGGAAAGTTGAAACTATGATCTGATAAATAATTAACAGTATGTTTAGGATACAACCAACGTGCTAAATCTTTGAAATGATTAATCATTAGTGATTTCTTAGAAGTTGGTATTTTTATGGAAAATGTCGAAACTCAAAATTTCTGTCTTAAAAGTTTGATCGAACTCTATGATGTTTTAAGAATCTTCTGCTTTTCAATTCTTGTATTTGACAATTAGCTTCTTTCCCCGCCAGTAAACTACATTTTTTGATCGTAGTTGTGAAGAGGAGATTAAGGAATTGATTGCGGTTAAAATTACCCATAAATGTCCCATAAGCACAAATAGCTTCGGGATATTGAGTCACTAAACCATAGTTTAAATCACGAGGTATCTGGGGGATATACTTTTCCCAACGAAACTCATCCACTGTTAACTATGCGGTAATAGCGATGGGTGCAATAACTTGATTTTTTCGGCATTAGCAAAGCACAGAGGGGCATCTTGACATTCACTCGTTACAGTCAAACTAAGCATAGATGTCACCATCTACCCTTGTCTTCAGAACGGAACGTGAGACTTTTACCTCATTCCGCTCCTCTGGAATAAACCCTTTGTCATGGGTACAATTCAGACTTCCATCTCTGGTTGTCTTATCATCGTGGCAATGTCTATGTAGAGCTTGTAGATTGTCATATTTATCCTTTCCGCCTTTCGATTTGGGGATAATGTGGTCGATTTCTAACAAGTCTCCAGCTTTGAAGTTCAGTTTGCAGTGATTACATTTTCCTTTTTGTTTCTTTAATAATATTGCCATTCTTGTAGAAACTTCAGGATGTTTGCCTATTCTTGCCGTCCAGTAAATCCAGTCACCATCGTAAGGTGATTTCTCTCCTTTAACTTTAGTGTGACGCTTGATTTCTGTTTTGCTATGGTTTAATAGTCTTATTCCATCTTCATCTCTGGTTGAGAACGTCCAGTTATCTTCTCCATAAGTACGCCAATATTTCTTGACTACCCATGATTTCGATTTATTGGGGTGTCTTCTTTCACTCCATCTTTTCAACTGTTTATATATCAGGTGGTCACATTTAGAGTAAGTCTCTTTACTGCACACAGAGCTATAGTAATTTGCCCAACCTCTTATTACTGGGTTAAGTTCCATTATCAGGGCTATTTGTGGACTTGATTTATGACTTCTGATTATATTTCCAGTCTTATTAATGTGAGTTTTTATTTTTTCCTTTGATGGTTTTATTATGGTCTTAAATCCAAGAGGTACACCTTGACTGTTAATTCTAGTGTGTGTTTTACCTACTTCATATTGTCGGATGTTGAATCCTAAGAAGTCAAACCCTATTTTTTCTTCGTACTCATAAAGAGTGTGAGATATTTGGGTTTTGCTTGGTTTAAGTTCAAGTCCTATTTCTTCTAACCAGTTCTCGATGATACTTTTACATTGGAAAATAACCTCTATATCTCTATGAAGAATGACGAAATCATCTGCATATCGAATAAGAGATAGGCTAGATTCATTTGCTTTCTTGTCACCTTTTAATGTTCTGGCAAACTTTTTAATTTCTAGTTCCATACCGTGAAGGGCAATATTTGCAAGTAGTGGAGATATGACTCCTCCCTGCGGAGTGCCTTCCTTAGTAGGAAACCATTGTTTGCTGTCCATTACTCCACTTTTTAACCATGATTTTATCTCACGTTTTAATTGTGGGTAGGTTTCCAGTTTAGCGAGTAATTTTTCATGATTGATTTTGTCAAAGCATTTAGCAATATCAGCGTCTAATACATATTTCGGTTGTAGCCTTATTGAATTAAATATAGCTCTTATTGCGTCATGACATGACCTTGCTGGTCGAAAACCATAGCTATTCGGCTCGAATTTGGCTTCCCATTGTGGTTCTAATGCTAGTTTTACTTGGCATTGTTTTACTCTATCTTCCATACACGGTATTCCAAGTGGTCTTTTTTCTCCATTCGCTTTTGGTATCCATACCCTACGAGTAGGTTTTGATTTACCTTTTAACTTTAGGTTTTTGACCATTTCAACACGTTGTTTCTGAGTGAGTGATTTAATACCATCAACACCTGCTGTTTTCTTGCCTTGATTATCTTGTGCTACCTTTGTGGTTGCCAAGAGTTTACCATAGTAGGATTTGATTAGTAATCTTTGCAGACTATGAACCAATTTAACATCGCCTCTTTGACTCGCTCTGTAAATTCTTTTTTGTAGCCGAAATACTTGTTTCTCTACAACTTTCCAGTTGATAGATGACCACTTATTAATTTTATCAATCGGTTGTACCGTTGTCATAATTTTAATACAAAAGTTGACTTTACATTGTTTATCACAGTGACTACGTCAGCAAATCCTTTACATTACATAAAGGCATTGGCTTCTTAGTCAATCCTTCCCCTCATAACCTTACGCTGGTTACTACTCCTAGTTTTCACCTTTCTAAGAGAAGTTACGAGAGGTTACTTCGTTCCCTATATCCTTTTTCTTTCTGACTTTAGACCTCCTCTTTCCACCAGACTCTGTGTATTTGACCCCAGTTTAGATTTGATATTCTACTGGTACAATAGAGCAGTACCATTTTGGTCTAGCCTATCAGCCTTATTTGGCTAGTTTACAATTACGATGGTTCAGACAAGGATTCCTTTCGTAGTCATGGTCAGTGTGCTAGACGGGATTCCGATTTAGGCTATCAGTTACCGCCGTTTAGCCCAGCTTCAGCGTATGAGATACCACCTCAGGTCACTGTGAGCTATGCTGTCACACGGTCAAATCGTGGATAGGATTTTCACCTACAAGGATATAAAGTTATCAAGGTACATTAGATGTAAACCTTGTCTAGCTTACGTTTTGGCTATTTTGCCTAGACTTTGGCTAGAACGAATCGCACATCAAAGATTATAATGACTATTAATCGATTTTATTCGACTATGACAAAGCCAAGAAAATTAAGGTTATAAGTCTGAATTCTTTGTATTGCTTCGGTTAATAAACTATGAGATGTTTCTTTTAATTTGACCACAAAAACAATGCCTTGGGTTTTTTCTGCTAATAAACTGAGATCATAAGATTGAAGAAAGAAAGAGCTGTTATATAAAATTAACGTATAATCTTCACTGATAGAATGAATTAAAGATTGGGTTTCTTCTCCTCCAATACTAAAAGGTAAATCAGCATCGTTAGTGCCGACGGTAAGGATTGAAACATTTTGTTCACAGCCTATTTCCGTGATAATAGAATCTTGAATAATCGGAAACTGCAATAAATCAGTTAAGCCTTTGCGAATAGGTTGGTCAAAATATTCTTGAATCTCTGGCTGTATAATATTAGTGTCTATTAGCAATACTTTCTCGTCAAGTTTAGCCGCCGTTTTTGCTAAATTAGCTGCAATATATGCTTGTCCATCATCAGGATTTAGAGAAGAAATCAGTAGATAATTTTTATTATTATGGGGTAATTGAAAATATATATTCGTATAAATTTCTGATAAAGAAACTTGAGATGGAGGTATAGTTTTATGAACACGAGAAGATTCTTCAAAAAAGTTTCCTTCTTCTAAATTTGACTTCTTTTTCCCTTCAGGATCTAATAATATTTTTCCTAAAATGGGTAATCCAAAATAGTATTTTAAATCACTTTCTTCATAGAAAATATCTCGTTTTTTTTCAATAGCAATGGCAGCAATAATGCCTAATATTAAACCTGTACCAATACCGAAACTAATTTTTTTTGTGGGATCTGATTTAGCTCCTTTTATATTACCATATTCATCAATAGGAATCTGTGGCTTTGACAGTAATTGCCAAGGAATTTGTTTTTGAGCGATTTCTACTGCTAAAGTTTCTCGTTGTGCGGTGAGTTGATTAAGGATAGCGGTATCAAGACTAATTTGTCGTTCTAATTCATTATATTTTTTAATTACGTCTGGTATTATCTCTAAATTATTCCCAGTTTGAATTTGGTTTTGACTTAAGGATTGATAACGAGAAGAAAGAGTATCAATTTGATTTTGAGTTTCAATTAATTTTTGAATTAAATTAAGGCGATTATTATCTTGAAAAGCAAATACTCTGGGGTTAATATTAGGATTAATATTATTTTGGTTTAAAATTTTTGTGGTTTCTTGATTAACTAAATTACTAATATTATCTCGTTGTTCTTTCAGGTTTAATAAAGTAGGATGATTTGATGTTAATTTTGCAGATTCTAAAGCAATTTGAGATTCTATTTGTTGTAATTGAATTAATAATTGTTGTCTTTTTGGTTCTTGACTTAATGTTGAAGCAATAAGAGATTCTTCTACCGATAATCCCAGATCTTTTTGTAAATTATTTGATAAGACATTTAACTCTTTTAATTGAGATTCTAATGTTAACAATTCTTGGTTAGATGCTGTATTTATTTGAAATAAACTATCTCCTTTAACGGCAGGATTAACCAATTGATTTTCTAATTGTAACTTTTGTTGTTGATTTTGTAAGTTATTAATCCTATTCTTTATTTTTGGTAATTGTTCATTAATAAATTTTACTCCTGAATCCAGACTTTTTTCTCGTTCTGTTTTACTATATTCTAAATATTTATCAGCAATTGTATTTAATACTAATAGTACAAAATCAGGATCTAAACTTTTATATCTAACAGTAATAATTTTTGTGGTATCAAGTCTATTTTTTTGACCTTCTTTTGCCTGTTCCACTATCAAACTATCATTAAAACTATCTAATAGAAAATCTTTAGGAATATTAGAATATCTATTACTAATATTTGTGGCAATGTCATTTAATATTTCTCTACTTTTTAAAATCCTTAAAATAGTGGGATAATCTATACTTAAAAGACGCTCATCAACATTACCTCCAGTTCGTGCTAAAGTACTAGCATCTGTTATTTTGTCTGCGGAAGTTGCTGGTTCAACTAACATTTCAAAATTACCAGAATAAGTTATAGGATCTCGACTAGAAATGGCAAAAGCAGGAAAAAAACCAATCATAATAAATCCTACAATAATTAACCATTTACGTTTTAAAATATTTAGATAAAATCTTAATTTATTTCTCTGATTTATTGCTGAAGTTTGGTTAACATTTTCAAGTTCTTCACCAGAGAATTTATCAATTTCATATATCACGATCTTTACTTAAATTTTAATTAAAAATTGTTTTTTATGTAGCCTATCAGAACTGATTAATAGCTTGATTATTAGAAATGATAACACAACAAAAAAAATCTGTAAGTAAAACAAGAATAATTATAAGTGACAGTTATTACCAAATCCTAGGTTTAAAAAGGGGATTAAACCCATATTTTTGTCGTAATAGTTGCCATATTGCTGTTAAAGAAATTTTAGCCTCACTGACAGAATCACCGTGATAACGACATAATAAACCGTGTTGTAAGGTTGTTACTCCTAAAATTAGATCATTAAATTGACTATTAATTAATTCTCGAATCTCATCAATAAAATTAAAATTGTTAGAAGTATTTGTTGAAATCAAAATTAAACTGCCTACTACTGGTTTGTTTGCTAAACCATTTATTGCTGAAAAAAGTTGACTTTCTCCCCAAAATGATTGTCTATCTATCCATAAGGGTTTATTCTTATGGTAAATTTCTGTATAGTTAAGCCATTCACCTTCCGTAAAAGTTTCTCCCCGTGCACTTCTACCAAAACGAATTATTTCCCATCCTAACCATATAGCATTATCTTCTAATCTTACTTTTAATTTTTGTTGATATTGACATTGGTTAAAAACAATTGTTTCTTGGGGTAAATATTCTAAATATGTATCATTTTCTAGGTTAATAATAATTTCTTGAAAAGCTTTTTTTTCTGAAGTCCGATAAATTTTAGTAGCCGCAGGAGTAGTAATAAATACTTGAGAATGGGGAAATAAATGAATATTTTGGCTTAAAACATCTCCTCCCACAATTCCTCCAGCCGTATGTAAAATAACACTATGACAGATTGAATTTCCTTCAGGATAAAAAGGACGTTGAATATTGAAAGGTGCTTGATGATATATTGATTTTATTTTTGTCTTATTTTCTTCATGTTTATAAATAAGATTAATTTTCCCTTGCCAACTTCCTGTTAACATTTTTTTCTTGATTTTATTAAATAATTTATGTGAGAAAAATTTTATCAAATTACTAAAATATAGAAAAATATTCTTCTCTATCTGAGTTGTGAGATTTTCAAAGATGTTATGTTAGCTTTTTGGTATAACTAAATTGCTATAGTATTTATTTAACTAACATATATTCATTCATCATCACATTAATATTTTTATATGAAAATTTATCAGGAAATAATTGAAATCAAAACCAGTGGTAAATGTCTTCATAACATTACCCCAAAGATAAAACAAGTTGTTATCGACTCAGAAATCACAACAGGTTTATGTACAGTTTTCCTTCTCCATACTAGTGCTAGTTTAATTATCCAAGAAAATGCCGATCCTGATGTCTTAGCTGATTTAACCAATTTTTTTAGTAAACTTGTTCCTGAAAATAATAATGATTATCTTCATAGTGCGGAAGGTGTTGATGATATGCCTAGTCATATTCGCTCAGTATTAACAAGTACTTCTGAAAATATTATTATTCGTCAAGGTAAATTATTATTGGGTACATGGCAAGGTTTATATTTATGGGAACATAGAATGCGATCGCATATTCGACAAGTAGCAATTCACATTCAGGGAAATAAAAACTAAAAATAAAAAAATTATCTATGATTAAGTTTAAACCTGTTAAAAATTAGGATAGATAAATTCATGATTTATTATGTTCTCTAAAATATGCTTGATTTAGCGAAATTAGCCTCAAAAATGCCGAATATGGGGCAAGAAATGCAAAAAGACGCCCTAGCTAGTGTCGAAAGATTACAACTAGCACAATCTTTACTGATTAAAACTCAGCAACAACAGGATACCCTTATTAAAACACAGGAAGAATGGAGCGATCGCTTAATTTTTACCCCTGCAACCCCTATCGAACCAATTACAACTTGTGTTGATATAGAATTAGCTGATTATAGTCATAGCGTATTTTCTGCCGATGGCTCACAAATTGCCCCCTCTCACCATGAAATCGCCTACTGTTATTTAATTAATATTGGGCGGATTATGTTGCATTATGGACAAAATTTACACCCTCTTCTCGATACTTTACCAGAAATTTATTATAAAAGTGAAGATTTATACGCTTCTCGAAAATGGGGTATTCGCACAGAAGAATGGATGAGTTATAAACGCACGGTTGCTGAAGCTGAAGTATTAGCTGAAATGGCTTGTACTTGGGTTAATCCTCCCGGTGCTCATCTTAATATACCAAATTTAGCAATGACTGATGGTTCTTTGATATTCTGGTTTTTAGAAACTATCGCCACCGAAGCTAGAGAACAGATCTTAACCCCTATTTTACAAGCATGGGAGCAATTACGATCTACTAAAATTCCCTTAGTGGGTTATATTAGTGCTTCTCGCAGTATGGAAGCTGTTAATTTTCTGCGTCTTCCTCAATGCACTTATGATAATCCTAATTGTGTAGTTTATTGTGGTGAAGAAATTAATAAAACTCCTTGTCAGAAAATTGAGCCTATACGAGATGCTACTTTATGGAGTAGTACATTAAAGCTTCGTCAAAGAAGTGCTATCTTTCGTAGTAATTCTCGGATTTTAGATTTATATGGAGAAAAACAACATATTTATTTTTGTTATCTTCATGTAGGTACAGAAGTTGCCCGTGTGGAATTTCCTCAATGGGTAGGAGAAGACTCAGTTTTACTTAATCAGGCTTTAAGTATCACACTCACCCAAGTTAATAAAGGTTTTGGTTATCCTGTTGCTTTAGCAGAAGCCCATAATTTAGCAGTAGTGAAAGGTAGCGATCGTAGTCGTTTTTTTGCACTACTTGAAGATCAAATGATTAGGGCAGGATTACGTAACGTTGGCACATCCTATAAAGAAGCGCGTAAACGAGGTAGTATTGCTTAACAATTCATAATTCATAATTAATAATTAATTAACTTTATGATTCGCTTAAAATCTTGGCAATGGTTTATTTTAGCTACTCCCATCATTCTATTAGTGAGTTTTTTTGTCATCGCCACAGGGATGCAAATTCATGCTTGGGGTATTAACTGGATATGGGCAATTTTTGTCGCTTTTTTTGTCGGTTGGCGGTGGTTATTAGTAAAATGGACAAAACCTCTTTTCTTTGATGTAGAAAATGTCATTTTAGAAGCACAACAGGATTTGAAAAATAGCCCTTTATCTTTTACTAATAATAATCCTGAAGCGATTACGAAGTTAGAAGAAGCCTTACAAAGTATTATCACTAAAACTAGAGAAGATAAACCAATCTGGGAAGATTTACAGTTATTTTTTCAACGTTGCCAAGAATTAGTAACTGCGATCGCCAAAATTTATCATCCTGAAGTGGAATACCCATTGTTAAATATTTATATCCCTCAAGCCTATGGATTAATTCGAGGTACAGTAGATGATATGGATAAATGGATGAAGCAACTTTCTCCAGCCTTGAATCAAGTTAGCATTGCCCAAGGTTATCAAGGTTATCAACTATATCGCAAACTTGAACCATCTGCCCGTAAATTATGGCAAGTTTGGAATTGGGCGCAATGGGTTATAAATCCTACAGTTGCAGCCGCAAAATTAGCCAGTCAAGGAAGTAATAAACAAGCTAATCAGGAATTATTAATCAATCTCAGTCAAGTTTTAAGAGAAGTGGCTTTGCGTAATCTTGCCCGTCAAACTGCTTTACTCTACGGCGGCGATAATTTACCCCTTGACAAATTTACCTCCGATACCCAAATTTTACCCACTGCGAAAACTCAGACTTTACAAGAAATTTTTAAGGAATCTCAAAACTCTGAAAAAATTGAGCAAAAACCCGTTAATATTTTATTAGTCGGTAGAACAGGGGCAGGAAAAAGCAGTTTAATTAATACTCTTTTTGATGCTCAAAAGGCTGAAGTTGACGTTTTACCCAGCACAACGGAGATAACCAGTTATCAATGGGAAGCGAAAACAGGAGAAACTTTAAATCTCCTCGATACCCCCGGATATGAGCAAATTAATCGCCCAGAATATCAAGAAAAAGTTTTAGATTATGCCCATCATGCTGATCTTATTTTACTTTTAAATCCTGCTCTTGATCCTGCTTTACAAATGGATAAGGATTTTTTGCTTAAGTTACCAACAAATTTACAAGAAATTCCCATTTTTACTATTATCACCCAAGTCGATCGCCTTCGTCCTCTTCGTGAATGGCAACCTCCTTATAATTGGTTAACAGGAAATTTACCCAAGGAAATCTCTATCCGAGAAGCCGTTAAATATCGTCAAGAAAATCTAGGAAAATTTTGCACTCAAGTTTTACCTATTGTTACCGCCGACTATCTCACTTCCCGACAATCATGGCATGATGAAATTTTAGCTATCAATATTTTAGAGGCGATCGCTCCTGCCAAACAAATAAGGTTAGCTCGTTTTTTCCGCAATATCGAAGTTAAAAGTATCGCCGCCGCCAAGATTATCGATAAATATTCTTTTCAAATGGCAACCAGTCAAGGATTAACAACTTTATTAAAAAGTCCTGTTTTACAATTTATTTCAACTTTAACGACAGGATCGCCTCGTTTAGCTTATTTATTAGCAGAAAAAATACCCATTGAACAATTACCTGTAGTTATTGGAAAACTGCAATTAGCCTATGATTTATTCTCTTTATTAAGCACTAATCAGGAAGATAAAATGCAATTTGATTTACTATCTTTATGGACTTTATTAATAGAAATTAATGGCAATCCTGAACAAGATGCTTATGCTTTTGGTCATGCTTTAGTAGAATATTGGACAAAAAATCTTACTTTTAATCAATTAGAAGAAAGATATAAATTTTATTTGAAAAACTGTTAAAATAAATGATAAATATTTTAAAAAATTTATTTAATTTAAAAGAAACTATTTCATGACTATTATAATTCGTAATCTTAAACCTGATGATTATGAACCGATTATTATGGTGGTAAATAAATGGTGGAATGGACGACAGATGAGTCAGATGTTACCTAAACTTTTTTTTACTCACTTTAATAAAACCAGTTTTATTCTTGAAAAAGAGAAAAAAATAATTGGATTTTTAATCGGTTTTTTATCCCAAACTAATTTAGAAGAAGCATATGTTCATTTTATTGGTATTGATCCAAGTTTTAGAGGACAAGGTTTAGGAAATTTACTTTATCAAAACTTTTTTCAAATAGTTAAAAAATTCCATTGTAAACAAGTTAAATGTGTCACATCTCCAGTTAATTATAATTCAATTGCGTTTCATTTACATTTAGGCTTTCAAATAGAGACAGGAAATGCAATAAAAGATGATATTTCTTATTTTCTTAACTATGATGGACATGAAGAACATCGAGTATTATTTATTAAATATATTTAGTTTTATTAACATTTTCAGTCAGTAAAAAATGTCAAATCAACCGAATATTCCTTCAGATTTTCTGCGTACAATTCCTGATAATCTACCTATTCCCATAAATGATAACGCTTGTTGTCACTTAACAGGTTTATTATTACCTAACATAAACCTAAATTCCACATCTGGAAACACAGTCAATCTTTCTCAAATTAGTGGTTTAGTAGTCATTTATTGTTATCCGATGACAGGTAAACCGAATCAAACTCTTCCCGAAGGATGGATTTTAATTCCGGGGGCGGCTGGTTGTACACCTCAATCATGTTCCTTTCGAGATCATTATCAAGAATTGATAGACTTAAATGTAACTGTCTTTGGAATTAGCACTCAATCTACAAATGATCAATCAGAAGCAGTTAATCGTCTTCATCTCCCTTTTGAACTTTTAAGCGATATTTCTTTGATTTTTGCGAATATACTTAAACTACCGATGTTTGAAGTAGAAGGAAGACAACTTCTCAAGCGTGTAACCCTAATTGCTAAAGAGGGTAAAATCCTCAAGTATTTTTATCCTGTCTTTCCCCCAGACAAAAATATAGACGATGTTATACTTTGGCTGAGAGAAGAAAAACTTGAATAAGATTTTATAAAATCAAAAAAAAAGCTATGGCACATTAAAATGAAGACTGATAATCAAGGGGTTTTGCCGATTATTGAGATACTCCTGTTCTCGATTTGACTTCTGCTTTTTTTTAATATTTCTTTACAAAAAAAACAAAAATTGTAAAAAATTCGTGAAAAACTATAATTTTTAATCATTTCAGCGTTTTATCATGTAATATCAGATCTAGTGTTAAAAACAGTAAAACACTGAGTTGATGGTAATTTCAGCTAATTAATCTCATTAACTCTATTTCATGACCATAACGTTAAATCAATTGGAGATTCATTTATGAACAAAGGCGAATTAGTAGATGCAGTAGCGGCTAAGGCAGATGTTACTAAAAAACAAGCTGACACCGTTATCAGTGCCGTAGTAGAGTCTATTATGGAAGCGGTTTCTTCTGGTGATAAAGTAACCTTAGTCGGTTTTGGTTCTTTTGAAAGTCGTGACAGAAAAGCCCGTGAAGGACGTAACCCCAAAACTGGTGAAAAAATGGAAATTCCAGCCACAAAAGTTCCTGCTTTTTCTGCTGGTAAACTTTTTAAAGAAAGAGTTGCACCTCCTAAGTCTTAATTTTTTTTAAGGGAAGAGGGATAGAGAATTTGAAAACAATGTATCGTTTATAATATATATAGTTTTCGATTTACTCTTACCCTTACCCTTTATTTAGTTTATTGTTTAGACCAACTCACGGAGGAAATTTAGATTGGGCTATTAGTCTTGTTAATTGCCCTCCTTCCGCTATTATCGATTTTTCTGCTAGTATTAATCCTTTAGGACCTCCTGATAGTGCGATCGCAGCTATTCATGAAGGTGTTTCCCTATTACAAAATTATCCTAACCCCGACTATCCGCAGTTTTGTGAAGCCATCAGTAATCATCATCACATCGAAATCGATTGGGTTTTACCGAGTAATGGGGCGGCGGAATTGTTAACTTGGGTGGGATGGGAAGCTCATCACTTAGATGGAGTTTTGCTTCCTTCTCCTTGTTTTGCTGATTATAAAAGAGCGTTAGCAACCTTTAATCTTCCTTATCAATTTTATAATTTAGAAGATTTAGAAACAGGATTAAATCACCACAAAAATTTTGCCTTATTAATCAACAATCCCCATAATCCGACGGGCAAACTTTGGAGTAAAAATACTCTCAAGCCTTATTTACAAGAATTTCCTTTAGTGATCGTGGATGAAGCCTTTATGGACTTTTTATCACCACAAAAGCAAGAAACTTTAATAGACTTAGTTAAAGATTATGATAATTTAATAATTTTACGATCGCTGACTAAATTTTACAGTCTGCCAGGCTTAAGAATCGGTTATGGCATTAGTAACTTTGAGAGAATAAAAAAATGGCAAAAATGGCGAGATCCTTGGAGTGTAAACTCTCTAGCAGTTCTAGCTGGAATAGCTTCTTTAAAAGATACTAATTTTCAGGAAAAAACATGGCAGTGGTTACAACCTACCAAAACAAAATTAATGCAAGAGTTAGACATGATTGAAGGATTAAAACCCTTTGATAGTAGTGCTAACTTTATTTTAGTTAAAACAAAGATACCCAGCACAACATTACAATTAAAACTACTTACACAAGAACAAATTTTGATCCGTGACTGTGTTAGTTTTCCCGATTTAGGGGAAAAATATTTTCGGATTGCCGTCAAAAAAGACGAACAAAATCGGCGGTTAATCTGTGGATTAAAGAAAATTTATGGCAATATTTAATTAAATGAATTAGAAACAAAAACTACCAATTCGGTATTAATTATTCATTATTCATTATTAACTGTTAATTATTTAATCATTATCCCAATTTTCACAGGCAATTAAGTCACCGATTTGATCTCTGAGAAGATAATCTGACTGCTCTAATTCACACTCCACACAAACCCACTCTCTGGCAGGAATATATTGACAAAGAATGTATATTGGTTGATGACGACTAACTGTTCCTGCTTCAACTAAATGACGTGCTTCGTCTTTAATCATCTCGATGGAGTAATCCGTTGCAGTTTTTTCTAAAGTTTTCATCTGCTTTTCCCCATAAACTTGAATTGGTTAATCTTTAATATAGTCTAACAAATCAAGATCGTAAAGACCTACTTAATGTATATTTTGTTACCATTTATGGAGATATTCTCAGTAACAAGTGTTTAATAGCAAAGGTTTCTGTTAATTTTGTTACAAAAAATCACCTTTATCAATGTCATAATTTGTTGATAAACCAAAAAGTACTTGACAGGATAAACTTTGAGCTTCAGACATTTGACCATAATTAAATACCCAAGGAATTTCGGATTTAAGGTATTTTCTAAACCACTCTAAAATATATGGGCTACCATAAATAATGATACCTTTAAGGCGATCGCTTTCTAATAGTTTTTGATAAAATATTTTTGTTGATTCTGTTAAACCACCATTACCTAAGAAAGGATTTCCACGAATAAAAGCCTGTAACAATATTGGTTGCTCTTGATATTGTGCTAGATGTAAATTACGATGATCAAAAAGTTGAGTTTTATAGCCATAACTTTCAGGAATTGTCACCGCAGGAGTTTGGCGATCAAGAAAATCACAATTTAACAAATCATGTACCACTACTAAATTTATTCCTCTATTGGTCAATTTTAGAGGTATATTTCCACCTTGACTCATGCTTTGCCTTAAAACTTCATTTACGATAGTTGTCGATTCAGAGGTCGAAATAACATTCATCGAAAGGGAAACTGGATTTTCAAATAATTTATTCTTAGCTTGAGAAATTCTTGCTAAACTCTCCTCAATTCTTGCCTCCGATAGAATACCGTTATGAATAGCTTTTTCGATAGAATTAACCGCAATTTCGGGATTTTCAGGCATTAAGAGAATATCTGCCCCCGCTTGAATAGCTTTAACGGCAATTTCTTCAGCAGAAGCGTATTTTGCTACACCACCCATAATCAAAGCATCTGTCACAATTAATCCTTGAAACTTCATCTGCGATCGCAACAATTTCGTTAAGATGGAATAAGATAAGGTAGCAGGATTATGAGAATCTAAAGCCTCAACTAATAAATGAGCAGTCATAATACTATCAACGCCTTTATTAATAGCCTGTTGAAAAGGTAATAATTCGATATTTTGCAAACGCTGTAAATGGTGACTAATTTTGGGTAAGTCTAAATGGGAATCAGTAGAAGTGTCGCCATGTCCTGGAAAATGTTTCGCAGTGCTTAATATAGGATAAGATTGGCAACCGTCAATAAATTCCTCGGCTAAATCTGCTACTAATTGAGGATTATCCCCGAAAGCACGTACATTAATCACAGGATTATCAGGATTATTATTAACATCAGTTATGGGTGCTAAAATCCAGTTAATCCCGATAGCTAAAGCTTCTTTAGCAGTGATATTACCCATTGCTTGAGCGTATTTTTTAGCTAATGAGAGGTTATCTTCCGCAATTTTTGATAATGCCATAGGCGGTGGAAACCATGATGCACCCGTAAATCTTTGCCCGACACCTTCTTCAATATCGGCGGCAATGAAAAGAGGAGTTTTTGCCCAAGATTGTAACTGTTTAGTACGATAAGCAATTTCTGCACAACTACCTCCTAGGAGAATAATGCCACCGAGATTTAATTCTTCTAACCATTTTTTTAGTTGAGATTGGGTGGCTTCCCATGCAGGATAGCGAATTTGATGATCAAAGATGTAACCTGTTGTGCGCACAACAATTAATTGTCCAATTTTTTCCCTTAATGATAATGTTTTTGTTGATTTTTCTGTATTCATCATTTAATGTGTAATAAATTCGATAACTTCACTGATATTAGTTAAATTTGAGTTTGAGGGAATATTAGGATTAAGATAATTTAATTCTTGTGCTACTCTTTGAACTATGCGATCAACTGCTGAATGATGTCTATATTCGCAAACTTGTTTTGCCACATCAATAATGGCTTGGGCATATAATTGAGGATTATGATCATTTTTCAATATTTGTTTTCCTTTTATTCCCATTTGTTGATATTTACGAGGATTATCGAGAAAGTTTTGTAAATGTTGATGAATATCTTCAATTTCCGAGTCATATCTAATAAAAGCAACAGCTTCAGGGTTTAAATCTCCATACCAATCAATTTTAGTAACGAGGGAAGGTAAGCTATGATTCCAAATACGTAATTGACTACCAGAAGCTTCTCCCATGGTGGGGTAACGCAAATTAATGGCTAAATCGGCATGGGATAAGGCAGAATCTAATTCATTATCAGTTACAAAACCATGAATTTTGACAATACTTTCTAATCCTAATTCTTCTACTTGATTTCTAATATAATTTTCATCCCATAATTGTCCATAAATATTTAGCTGAAAATTATCTCTATGTTTAAATTGGGCTAAACTTTTGAAAATGACATCTAAACGGCGATTTCTGCCAATAAAACCGAAAATGATTAATTGATAAGGAATTTTTGTTTTTTTTTCTTCAATATTTCCTCTCAAATCATCATTAATATAGGGTAAGGGATTATATGCTGTTAACCATTGATTTTGTTGAGATAAAGAAATATAAGTCTCTCGATTGTGGGTAATGACTGCTAAAGCATTTTTTAAAGCTAAAGATGTTAAAGGATAATTTTCGGCAATAAATTCCATGGAATAATATTCATTAAGAAATAATCGAGCGACTTTACCACCTTTTTCTCCATAAATCCTTCTCATTTGTTCAATATATTCATTTTTATCAGCAGATAACATATAAAAAAAATCTTGTAGCTTATAGTCATGTAAAACAACTAACCCCGGCGATTGTTGACTAATTTTCCAGATGTCACCGTGAAAAGTTGCATTATTACCAAGATGATAGATATTAATATCTCCTTGATTCAACTCAAACCAAGGCATTTTATCTAATTGATAATATTTAACTGTGGTATATTTTTCTAATTCTTGATTCCACTCTTTTTGATTTGTCCATAGAGTTATATCTATTTTCTGCTGTAAATAATAGATAATTCTCTGGGTATAGTTAGCAATATCTGTTTTAGCTGGTGGTAGAGGAGAAAACCAATTTATTTTCATATAGTTGTCAATTTTTCGATAACATTTGACCAAGTTATATTCATCCCTTCATAGTGTTTTCTGGCATTTTTTCCCATCACCACTGATTGATTACGATTATCCCATAATTGATCCATTGCTTCAGCTAAGGCTTCTGGTGTAGAATCAGTGATAATTCCAGTTTCTTGGTGGGTTATAAATTCTAAAGGTCCTCCAGAGTCACTACAACTAATTACAGGTTTTGAAGATAACATTCCTTCTAAAGTTACATAACCATAATCTTCATCCAAGGGGGGATAAATTACCCCTAAACACTCAGCATAATATTTAAGTTTTTCTTTTTCAGAAATTCTATTTAAAAAAAGCGTACGATGAGATATTCCTAGTTTTTCTGATATTTCTTTTAATTGTTGATCATATTTTCCGTCATCAGCACTACCAGCAAAAATCACTTTGACTTCGTGATGAGTTTTTGCCATAGCATTTAAAACTAATTCTTGTCTTTTTATTTTCGTTAAACGGCTGGGAAAAAAGAAATAACTTTGAGAATGATGAGAATAAAATTCTTCTGCATTTTTGGGAGGGTGATAAAGGGGAGTAGAGTCAAAATTGTTAAATTTCTTCAATCTTTTCGCTACATTTTGAGAATTAGCATATATTTTACGACACTCGGCCAAAGCATTATTATCCGCATTAATAATCGTATCTCGAATTTGTTGCCCATCAGCATTTTGAGCTAAACCACATATTTGATTATTCCATAAGTCATAAGCATCTCGATGTTGATGTAATAACCAAAGTATTTTATTCGGATGAGGAGTTAAATAAGCTGGAAATTTAAGAGGAATAATTAGATCTATTGTTCTATCACTAGATTCTGTAATATCTAAAAGCCGAAACATTAACATACTATCCAAAATTCTTTGATTAGGATAAGTTTTAAAAGGAATAGTTACCAACTCCGCCTCATAACCGAATTCTTTTAGCATATTCACTAATGAATCTGCATGAATTTCAGCCCCTCCCATGACAAAAGGTGCATTTACTGATACAACTATAATTTTCATAGATAAAAATAATGATTAAATCTATCGGCTAATTAGCTTCTACATAAAACATTATCAGGATTTGGTATTGGTTAAATAGACATGAGTGCAAAATAAAAATAAAAATCTATTTTAGGTGGGAAATTATCAATTTTAATAACTATTGCCCATTCTCCATTACCTGACTTCTGCAAGAAGTCCAATAATTAGAGTATCTGATTTACTTTGCCTTTATCAAAATAATTTTTATTTTCTTCTGATGTCAACAATTTTTCTATTTTTCTTCTAAATAATTAATTTTTTCTATTAAATACTCATATTTATCTTTTAAATCTGAATCGATAAATTTTAAACTAATTAAATCTTCTTCAGTATTTTTATTAATAATTTTTATTTGTTGCACTAGCATTTGATTAATTTTAACCGATTCTTCTAAAGCCTGTAAAACATTAAAATTTACTTCTCTTTGATCTTTAAATAAAAAATTTAAAATCTTGAAAAAGATAAAAGTAAAAGGTTTTAGTAAAAAAATAAATGGCTTTTTTGTCCATGAGTTAGGTAAGTTATTCCGTCTCGCAGATCTAGATTTTGCTGTATTAATAAAACCTTGAAAATATTTAATTTGTTCTTCAATATTATGCCACAATAATTGTTCTTCAGAATCTAATTTTTTTTGTTTCTCTATACAATTTATTTCAGCTTTAATTTTGTTTTTAATAATTTTGATACCAATATTAGGGATATTAATTTCTAGCATAACCATCTATTTATAACAATTAATTTTATTTTACTCTATGTGACTATTAACTATAGCAATCTTACTATGTGAGTTATCAGATTTTTATAAATGTTAGCTATCAGTAGTAACCTTTGGCAGTATCGTAAAGTTTACACATTTATTTTTTTATATATCTCTTTTCTTTCTTCTCCTTTCTTTTCTTTCTTATCCTTATAGATAATAATATTATTTTCTCCAAAGCATAGTATGATATTCTATTGTTTTGTCCCCATAAAATAAAATTAGCTTTAATCTACTAGAAACTTTAAGAAATAATGAGCAATAACTCTATTGTATCTTTAACAAAATCGAACCATCATAAAAAAAGAGCAATTATGAGTATTTGCTCTAACAATTATTTTCCTTATGTTAGAATATTATTTAATTCACTGCTAAAATATCATCCTGAATCTAAACTTTTTTTATGTTTAGCTGATAAACAAGATTCTCTCTTTCCTTTAGAAATAGAAAATATCACCATTATAGAAGCTGAAAAATTAAATATTCCTGATTTTTATGACTTTGCTTTTCGTTATGATATTATGGAATTTAATACTGCGGTAAAACCATTTATGATGCAGTTATTAATTGAAGAATATAATTTTGATCAAGTAGTTTATTTAGATCCTGACATTGAGCTATTTTCCCCGATGGAATCAGTATTTTTAGCCTTAGATAATGGTTCAAATTTTGTCATTACTCCTCACATTACTAAACCTTCAGAAGAAAACACTTATCCGGGGGATATTGGGGTAATGCAATCAGGAATTTATAATTTAGGATTTATTGCTGTAAATAATAGTCATCAAGTCATTAATTTTTTACATTGGTGGGGAAGAAAATTACGTTTTTATTGTGTAAATGAACAACATAATGGGATTTTTGTTGATCAAAAGTTTGTTGATTTGTTACCTGCATTTTATGATAATGTCAAAATTTTAAAAGATACTAATATTAATGTTGCTTATTGGAATTTATTACAAAGAAATTTAGAAAAAAAAGAGCAAAGTTGGTTCGTTGATGGACAACCTTTAGTATTCTTTCATTTTAGCGGTATAAATATTAATAATAATCAAAGATTATCAAAACATACTAATGCTTTTCATGGCAATTTATCTGAAGATTTACAAGAGTTAATTGATAATTATATCTCTAAACTTAAATATTATAGTTTTCAGAATAATATTATGCCTAAATATTGTTATGGTAATTTTACTAACGGTGTTTTTATTTCTACTATTATTAGGCAAATATATCGAAAATTAAAAAATGTTTGGTATGAAAATCCTTTCCTTTCTTTCTGTGATTACTTGAATCAATTTAATCGGAGTTTTAATAATAATTTATCAGATTTTCCCTTAACTAACTTGATGGTTTTTTTCTGGGAATCTCGCTTAGATTTGCAACAAAGTTTTAATATTTTTAATAATAATAAAGATAGAAAAAGATATACTTTTTGGTTTTTAGAAACAGCAGAAGAAAATCAATTTGAATATTATTTTTTACAACCAATTTTAGATAAGATTTCTGGTAAACTTAGTCATTATAAATCTCTTTCTTTTTCACAAAAAAAATCCCAGTTTCCCATCAATGTTATTGGTTATTTAAAAACTGAAACTGGTGTGGGACAAGCTGGTAGAATGGTTATTAATAGTTTACAGTCTGTCAATATCAACGTTAAAGGTTATCATATTGATAATAATTTTGTCCGTCAAAATGACTTTCAAGTACGTGATTTATTGGTGTCAAAAATTAATTCTCCTATACATATTTATAAAGTAAATGCCGATCAATTAGGAATAGTACAACAAGAAGTAAAAAATTATAGGAATAAACCTGATTTTACCATTAATATGCCAGCTTGGGAATTAAGTAAGTTTCCTCAAGAATGGGTAGCTAATTATGGTAATATTGATGAAGTTTGGGTAGAATCTAAATTTGTACAAGTTGCTTTACAAGCTAAACTTTCGCTTCCAGTTTTATTTATGCCACCAGCAGTAGTTATTGGAAATGTTAAAGCAGTAAATCGTGAATATTTCAACTTACCAAAAGATCGATTTTTATTTCATTTTAATTTTGATTTTGCCTCTTTTTCTAGTCGTAAAAATCCTGAAGCTGTTATCACTGCATATCGAAAGGCTTTTCGTCATCAAAAATCAGATATTTCTACTGGTTTAGTTATCAAAACTAGAGGTTATGATCCTGATAATAAAAACTATCAAAAATTGTTAGAAATAATTGAAGAAGAGGACGATATTATTGTTATCAATGAATATTTAAATCATAGTGAGGTTATGGCTTTAATGAATTGTTGTGACTGTTATGTATCCCTGCATTGTTCTGAGGGTTTTGGTTATACTTTAGCAGAAGCAATGTTATTAGGTAAACCAGTAATTGCTACTAATTATTCAGGTAACTGTGATTTTATCAATCAAGAAACAGGTTTCCCTGTAGATTATAAATTAGTTTCTTTAAAACCAGATGAATATCCTTTTGCACAAGGACAAAAATGGGCAAAACCTGACTTAAATCATGCTGCTTGGATTATGCAAAAAATAGTAGAAAATCATTCTGAAACTCAAAATATTGCTTTAGCTGGACAAAATAAAATAGCCGTTGATTATTCTCCTATAAATGCCGGTAAAAGATATATAAAACGTTTACAAAAATTAGGTTTAATTTAAGTAAAAATTATCGTTAGTTTATTATTCAAATTCAGAAAATATTATGTTTATCTCTTACGCACAAAATTTTGAAGATGTTTTATTAAATCGTATTTTTAAAGATCAAAAAAGAGGTTTTTATATTGATATTGGGGCTCATCATCCCATTTATGATTCTGTTACAAAGGCTTTTTATGAAAAAGGATGGACAGGTATTAATATTGAACCAGTGTCTAAATTTTTTCACTTACTTGAAAATGATCGCCCCAATGATATTAATCTTAATATAGCGATTAGTGATCAAAAAGGAGAATTAAATTTTCATGAATTATTAGATACTGGATTATCAACTTTTGATGGTGAAATGGCGGAAAAATTAGCACAAAAAGATGGTTTTTCTTTACATGAATATCCTGTTGCGATGAAGACATTGGCTGATATTTGTCGTCAATATGTAAATCAACCCATTGATTTTTTAAAAATAGATGTTGAAGGTTGGGAAGAAAAAGTAATTTTAGGTAATGATTGGCAAAATTTTCGTCCAAAAATAATTCTTTTAGAGGCAACTATTCCTAATTCTCCTATTAAAAAAGAAACTAATATTTCTGATTTTTTAGCTAGTCATAATTATCAATATATTTATTTTGATGGTTTAAATGATTTTTATTTAGCCAAAGAATTTTCCCATTGGTGTAACTTTTTTACTACTCCAGTTAATGTATTTGATAATTTTATTCGTTTTTCAGAGTATGACAAAAAACATCATATTAATAATTTAGAAAATAACATTAAAATTAAAGATGAAGAATTAGAAGATTTAACATTTAAAATAGGTAACTTAGAAAAAACTATCCATATTAATAAAAATGAGAAAGAAGATTTAAACTTTCAAATTAAACATTTAGAACAAATATTAGTTGAACAACAAAAATTCATAGAAAAACAAAATAGTGAAGTTTTAAATATACATCATATTATTGATAAATATCATCAAGATAAAATTAGTTTAGAAAATAATTTAAAATATTTACAAACACAATTAGAGGTAAATAAAGAAGTAATTAAAGCAATGGAAAGTAGTAAATTTTGGAAACTAAGAAAAAAATGGTTTAAAATAAAAGAAAAAATGGGTTTATCCACTGATTAATTCATCAAAAAAATCCTATTCTATAGAAGTAAGATAAATTAATTTTCCAAGTATTTTTTTGTTAATAATTTAAAATATTCAAAAACTATATTTCATCATTATAAAAAAAGATAGACTCGATCACAGTTTTTTATCAGTTGTAAATCTTGATTTAAGATCAGGAACTTTTTTTGGTGTAGATAGTCGATTTAAGTACAACTATTCTTAAATCAGCTTAGAATATATTATGGTATCATCTAGTTCTCTATCTTGGTCTAATTTTTCTATTCCATTTATACAGCAAAGAGTGAAAGTTGAACAATTATCTAACCCTGATTTAATTTTACGCTGTCAAGAAGGTCATCAACCTGATAGGGCTGCTTTTTCTGAATTATTACGCCGTCATCAAAGTTATGTAGATAAAATTTTGTATAATTTAGCACCTGATTGGCAAGATAGAGGTGATATATCTCAAGAAGTTTGGATTAGAGTCTATAAAAAAATCAACAGTTTACAAGATCCCACTAAATTTAAAGGCTGGTTGAGTCGTATCACGACAAATCTATTTTATGATCAACTTCGCAAAAAGAAACGATTTGCAACTCCCTTATCTTTGGATGCTTCCATCACTACCGAGGATAATGAGTTAAAATGGGAAATAGCATCAGATTTGCCTTTACCTGATGAAAATTTGACTACTGTAGAATTTTATGATCAACTAAAACAAGCTATTGCCGATTTACCCGATACTTTTCGCATCACAATAGTTTTACGGGAAATACAAGGTTTAAGCTATGAGGAGATTGCGGAAATTACCCAAGTATCCCTAGGTACGGTAAAATCAAGAATAGCAAGAGCAAGAAATAGACTGCAATTATTATTACAACCTTATCTCGATAATCACCATAATTAATTTTTTATTCTATTTTTAAGTTAAGGAGACATCATATGATGACTAATCATTCACACCCCCCTGATAAATGTACATTTGAACTTTTAAGTGCTTATTTAGATGGTGAAGTAACTGCCGAACAACGTCAAGAAGTGCAACAATTATTGTCCCATGATCCTGAAATTCAAGGTTTATATCGAAGATTATTATACTTACGTCAAGAAATAAATAATTTACCGACTCCTCAATCTGAATATTCATCTAAAGAACTTTCAGAAGCAGTTTTTGCAAAAGTAGATCAACAAAACCAACAAAGAAAAATTTGGTTATGGGGTGGTGGTGCGATCGCCGCTCTGGTATTAACAGCTATTGGTAGTGTTTTTAATGATAACAGAATGCCTTTAATGCAAATGGCACAACAAAATCAACCAACATCCAATAATGAAAGTTTAATCATTGCTTTAAATGAGCCTATCATCGAAATAGAACCTAAGACAAGTAATGAAGAAGCTTTAATGATTCCCTTAGATCATTCTCTTATGGAAGTAATCGAGATTAATAAAAAGAACTAGGAATGAAAACAGATTAATTCTAGGAAATTATAATTTAAAATACTATTATTAAGGATATGACATTATAAAATAAAAAAAATGAGTAAAAACGCACCTGTAAATATTGGTATTGAAGAAAACGATAGAAAAGATATTGCTGATGGATTATGTCGTCTTTTAGCTGATACCTATACATTATATTTAAAAACTCATTATTTTCACTGGAATGTTACAGGTTCACTATTCAATTCCTTGCATTTGATGTTTGAACAACAATACACCGAATTAGCTTTAGCCGTTGATAGTATTGCTGAAAGAATTAGAACTTTAGGATATATTGCACCCGGTAGCTATAGTGAATATGCAGAGTTGTCTTCTATTGAAGAAACCCGAAAAGTACCAAAAGCAGAAGAAATGGTCAAGTTATTGGTAGAAGGTAATGAGGCAGTAGTAAGAACGGCAAGAAGTGTATTTCCTATTGCTGAAAAAGCTAATGATGAATCCACAGCCGATTTATTAACTCAAAGAATGAGTCTCCATGAGAAAAATGCTTGGATGTTGAGAAGCATTCTTTAGTGTTTTCTTTGCTGACAAAAAAAATAACTAATTTTTAACTCCATGACTACTGATACATTTTTATACCGTTATCCTTCATTAACATCAGGTATTTTAAAAAAAAGATATAAACGCTTTTTAGCAGATATTGAATTAGAAACAGGGGAATTAATTACTGCTCATTGTGCAAATACCGGTCCGATGTTAGGATTATGTGCCGTAGGTAGTCATGTAATGGTATCTAAAAGCGATAACCCTAAGCGTAAATTAGCTTATACATGGGAAATGATAGCCGTTGGCGAAAATAATCCCATTTGGGTGGGAATTAATACTGCTTTACCTAATCGTATTATTAAAATAGCCTTACAGCAACAATTAATTCCTGAGTTAGCGTCACAATATACTCAAGTAAAAAGCGAAGTAAAATTTGGTCATGATGGAAAAAGTAGAATTGATTTTGTTTTGACTGGTGATGAATTTCAACCACCAATTTATGTAGAGGTAAAAAATACAACTCTCGCTGAAAACGAAGTAGCTTTATTTCCTGATACTGAAACTCTTAGAGGACAAAAACACTTACAAGAATTAATGGCATTACCACAAGATGTTAAACCAGTGATGTTATATTTTATCAATCGAGAAGATTGCGAAACTTTTGCCGTTGGCAAACAATATGATGCTACTTATGGAGATTTATTTAATGAAGCGATGAATCAGAGAGTAAAAATCTTACCCTGTCGTTTTCAAGTTAGTCCTGAAGGTGTTAAATATTTAGGAGTAGCAAAAATAATTTAATTGTTGATTGTTAATTGTTGATGGTAGATTGCTTTATTCTTCTTGCGGTTCAACTAAAGATTTATATTCAGAAGCTGATAAAATATCTTCTAAATCATCATCTGGATTATCTAACCTAACTTTAATTAACCATCCTTCACCATAAGGATCATCAGCTATCATTTCAGGGGATTCAATTAGCATCTCATTACGATCAATTACCGTACCAGAAACAGGAGAATAAAGTTCAGAAACAGCTTTAACTGATTCAACTGTACCAATATTATCTTCAACACCAATGGCATCCCCTAATTCTGGTAATTCGAGAAAAACTATATCCCCTAATTCTTCAATAGCGAAAGCACTGATACCGATAGTTGCTATTTCTCCGTCTAAGCGTACATACTCATGAGAATCAAGGTATCTTAAATCTTCTGGATATTCTAAGGTCATGTGGAATAACTTTATTTATAGATCAATAACTCATTATTCATGATTAATGAACAATTGACAATTATTAATTAGCAATGTACAAAAATCTTAAATATATTATTCATAATAATTAAAAGTTTACATATTTTTTAAATTTATTTATTTTCGATAAAGTTAATTTTAAATTGATGAGCAAAACTTGAAATATTATGAAAATCCCGATAAGATTTCTGCATAATCTTTAATTTTATTTGGGTTTGTTGACACTTAATAATCTGCTCAATTTCTTGCCAAACTTTTTGTGGATTATCCCAATTAATGATTAATTTATCTAAACCAAACTTTAATAATTCTTTTGCCATCCAAGTATCCTTCATTGTTAAAGGAATATTTCCAGCAATGACTGATTCAGTAAAAACTCCTGATGTTCTTTCTTGATACGCGATCTCATCATAAGGTATTAACATAATATCCGTTTTTGCCAACCAAGAAATATATTGTTCACGGGGTAAATTATCTTCTGTTGCAACAACTTTTACCCCATGATTAATAGTAATTAAATCAGCACTTTTTGCCGCCACTAAAATAAACTTATCAGCCAAAGAAGTTTGACATTGGCTTAAATTTTTAATAATTTGCCAACCTTTTTCCTCTCTTGGAGGCCCTGCCCACCAACAAATTATATTATCATTATCATGAGATCTCTTTTCTACAAATTCAGTATGAGGAATCGGCATCACAGTAAAAGATTCTTCAAAATATTTACTCATAGAATCAGCTAATAATTCACTATCACTAAATAAATGAAAATGATTTTTTTTTACAGCTTTTTTTAACAGTTTATTTAAAAGTTTATAGATAAAATTTGTTTTATGTTGATGAAAATTGTGTCTATATAAAACCCAAATATATAAGTTGTCTTTTGGTAAAAATAAAACTGATAACCATAAAGCCAACAATTGTAAATGAATAAATCTTTCTATAAAAATAATATAATTTTGAGATGATTTACTATTAAATAATTTTTTTTTTAAATAAGATTGAATACTATCAGTAAATATTTTTATTTGCCTTAATTTATGCCAAAAATTTTCATCTATTTCTAATTTATTGCCTCTTAATTCACCATACCAATTGTTAGGCAAATCAGGTAAATTTTCTTCAGGAGAATACACTACCTCATGATGCCAACCAAGAATTTTTGTTGCTTCAGTAATAGAGATATGATAAGGAATAATATGCCCTTCTCCACCCATTAGATTGGGAATCAAAGAGATAAATATAGGAGGATAATTGATCATCAATAATTAGGATTTTCGGTTAGTTTTTAGTAATTATATCAGGGGATAGGGAAGAGAGAAAAGGTAAACTTTTAAGTCAAGACAAAGTTAACAATGGGCTTGAGCATCGTTGCCTTGTTAGAAGTTAGAAAAAAATGTAAGTTAAATGAGTCTGCTTTATTATATTTTTCAGCATAAACAAAAAGCCCTACTTGAATTAACAAGTAAGGCTTAGTATATTTCAGATAATTTTCAAGGACTATCTTAGAATGTAAAGGTAGTTCTTAAAGTACCAATAACTTGGTCATCACTATTTCCTTGGTTAGTGGAATTAACCCAAATAACACCGGGAGTTAAAGAGATATTGTCAGTTAATTGGTATCTGTAGAATGCCTCAATGTGAAGAGGAACAGTATCATTAGAAATACGAGTTTGACGACTTACGCCATTATCATTAATGAAGTAAGATGCAGAACCATTATATGGTTGAACACCAGCGAAGATACCTAAAACACTACCTTCTTTGAATAAATCAGGGAATGCGATACCACCACCATAGCTCCAAATATCATCATTTCCACGACCGATTCTGGTAAGATTAGTATAGTTGAAGAAAGCACTTAAGCTAACACCATCACCTACACGCCACGCAAATTGTGCACCATAAGAATTACTGATTTTATCTTGCTGATCAACAGTAACACCAGGTCCAAAGTTATTTTCGAGAACACTATTTAACTGAGAATTACTTTGGTTTGCCAATTGTGTACCAACAATGCCAAAACCACTACCAGCACCGCCTCCAAATACGGGGCTATCTGATTTATGGAAACCATTAACATAAGTGAAACCAAGAGCAACACTGTCAGAGATATTGAAATTAAGTTGACCAAAGAGAGAATAGTCACCATTAAATAGACCTTGTCCGTCTAAAGGAGAATTAGGAGATCCACCAGCTAAATAACTGATTGTCGCGGTGCTAGGACCCAACAAACTTTCGAGGAAACCTAAACGATAGCTGAATGCAACCCCAGTACCACCACCAATACGGTAGATAGGACTTTCAGACGCAAAAGGACTTAATGCACCATTACCACCATCATAATCTTCAAAGAAAGGATTTAAAGTAGGGGCATAGTCACTATGAATACCACCAAAAGCAGCTACATAGGTTTTGATTTCGCTATTTTCACTTAATTTAATAGGTGCATAATAAGCTAACCAATCAACTTGAACATCATTATTTTGACCAGGATAAAGGTTAAAAGTCTGATTTAAAAGTGCACTATTACCACTTCCATCCACTCTAGTCACAGGATCTCCGCTAGTTCTGAAACGGTTGTTATAATCAGCATTGAAAGCACCAGCATTACCTGCAGATAAACGAGTAACTAAATTATCTTCTCCAGTGAAACTGGTATTTAAGGCTAAACGGACACGATCAGCTAAAATAGCTTGGTTACCACTGCTGAAATTCTGGGTTAAAGCCATGATAACTTCCCCTTTCAACTTGGTGGTAGTAGAAAACTGGTGATCTTCTAAGAAAGCAACTCTACCTTCTAAGTTATCTACTCTTGCACCTAACGCAGCTAATTCAGATTCAAATTCAGCCATTAAGCGTTTTAGTTTTTCGATGTCTTCTTTCATTACCGCTTCACTAGCCGCAATCAAACGTTCCATTTGCTGCATACAAGCGTTTAAACCTGCGGCAAACTCATAACGACTTAATGCACGATTTCCTCTGAAGGTACGATCAGGATAACCAACGATACAACCATAACGTTCTACTAAACTACGGAGAGCTTCAAAAGCCCAATCGGTAGGAGATACGTCTCTGAGTTGAGATACGCTGGTTACTTGATCCTTAGATGTGCTACTACCTTCAGTACTATAACTATCTAATTGATTAATGATTTGTGCATCAGCATTTACCTGAGCAATTTCTTCAGCTTTTACCTGAGAGGTAGCTAAAAGACTAGCACCCACTAATACGGGAGTTAATTTGATCGAATTCCAAAAATTTTTTTTCATGGTTAGGTATCCTCACACCTTAAGATTTTACTATTTACTGGTTTATAAAACTTTTCAGCTATTTCAGTCAACAGATTTACTTTTTATTCATCATAACATAAAAAGATTTTTTTATCGCTTAGTTTTTTGGATTATGTTAATGTTTCTTAACTTTTTCTTAAACAACTTGATTTAGTTGGATGTTGGATTTGAATGCAATAAAAAATGTTTTTAGTATAAATGCTCTCTAGCTTTTACCATTGGCAAGAGTTATAAGAGCATTTATTTGTGCAGTGGGTTTTTAGTTGTTCTAGTGTCAGACTGCTGAGTGGAATTTCAAGCTAAATCAAAAACTATTACTAAAACCTTTGGCTTTTTGTTGTTTCAATTTTCTTGGTTAAACAGCCTCAGCACACAGCCGAGTTTGAATCACCTTAAAACCCACCATCTTACTACTTTCTATCATGGGCACCACCTCCTTTATTCCTAAACGGTATTTATTCTTTTTGACTGAAAACATCCTAGCTCATAATTTTTAAAATGGCAAGACAAAGGAATTAAAGAATTAAAATATTTTCTCTAAGATAACTTTGCTCTTTAACTTATTTTAGTCCACCAGATCTGATAATACTAACGATTAACCATAGTCCGAGTAAACTAGCAACGGCAAACAGAATGTTACTTAATAATATCAGTTGTCTTGTAGTTGCCCCTGTGGAAATAATAGCAGCACCTATGGTTAATGAACCTACGACAATACTAAAAGATAGTCGATTCGCTGAATCATCTAAGCTACGCCTTAAACCGCCTAATTCTTTGATGCGTATGTTCCAAAGAAATGTCTCTGAGCTTAAACGATCTAATATTACATCTATTTGACGAGGCGATCGCAAAGAAATAGATTTTAAATCCAAAACCGTCCTAAAAAGAGTTTGAAAGGGTGTGTCACCTAAAAATTGACGACGAAAAAGATCTGTTATGAGGGGTTTAATTTCTTCAAGTAGGTTGATATTTGGATTAAATTTACGAGCGACACCTTCTAAATTAGCTAAACTTTTAGCAAATAATCCCATGTTGCCGGGTAATTTAATTTTATTATTTCGAGCAACCTGCAAAACTTCGTAAAAAACTTCACTAAAATTTAATTGAGAAAGACTGAGATTATAATATTTTCTCAACATTCTCTGATAGTCATTTTCGAGTTGAGATAAGTTTGTATTAGCGGTGTTGCTGTCAGATAATTCTAAGGTTAATTGTGCACATCTTTGAGCATCAATATCGACTATCGCTAGTAACATTTCTGTTAATAATTGTTGAGTATGGGGATCAAGTCTGCCAATCATGCCACAATCGATAATGCCTAATTTACCGTCATCTAAATAAAAAATATTACCCGGATGAGGATCAGCATGAAAGAAACCATCGATAAATATTTGTTGAAAAAAAGCTCTAAACAATAGAGTACTTACTTCTTGACGTTTACTGCTAGTATCAGGAATATTAGCGGATAGAATAGGTTTACCGTCTAACCATTCCATAAACAATACTTTATTTGTGGTAAATTGCCAGTATATTTTAGGAATTACTAATTGTTCAGTATCAAACCAACTACTTTGACTAAGATTTAAACGTAATTTTTCGGTAAAATTTCCTTCTTGACGAAAATCTAATTCAGCTAATACCGCTTTGGTGAAATCATCGGCTAAATTGATGAAGTCGTAATCGTTACCAAAATCAGTTAAGGCAATAATTTCTGCAACACCTTTAATAAGAATAACATCTTGATTGACGATGCGATCAATATTTGGACGTTGAACTTTAATGGCGACTTCTTCTCCCGTAATCAATGTACCTCGATGGATTTGGGCGATCGAACCAGCGGCGATAGGATTTGGATCAATTATACTAAAAACCTTATCTAAAGGTTGATTAAGTTCTTCTTTTAAAGTTTGTTCAATTAATCCCCATGCTACAGGGGGAACTTGAGCTTGAAGTGCGGTTAAGGCTTCGATATATTTTGGTGGTAATAGATCAGGACGAGTACTTAATAATTGACCGAATTTAACGTAAAAAGGACCTAGTTGCACAAGAATTTTACGAAATACTTCTGGTGGAGGGAGTTGTGGTTTATCGGATTTTCCGACTGTGAGAATTCCCCGCATATAATCCCAACCATTACCTAAGACTATTTCAACTATTTCTCTTTGTCGTGAGCTGGTTTTAGTTAAAGAAAACATAATTCAACAATTAACGATTAATTCTTTATGTTAATTGCTTATTTTGTAAATGAGGGTATTTTTCTTCGTTATTATCATATTTTTAATATTATGAAAAGAGCTTAAAAATATTTAGTAATACCAATTATGTATTTATGTTTTGTAATCTTTCAAATCTTTCTAATAATTGTTACTTTTCTACCTAGTTTGTAATCCATTTCTAAATTTATTTTCATATATTTAGGTGGTAAATTTGGTAATAATTCAGACCATTCAATGGCAGTTATTCCAGCGTCAAATTCTATACCTTGCCAATAATTTTCTAAGTATAATTCTTTTATTTGTTGGGAGTTTAAACGATATAAATCAATATGGTAAAGGGGAATTTTTCCCTCAAAATATTCATTAATTAAAGTAAAAGTAGGACTAACAATCGCCTCTTTTATTCCTAATGCTTCTCCTAATCCTTGAATTAAAGTTGTTTTTCCTGCCCCTAAATTACCACTTAGTAATAAAACGCTATTAGCTGTTAATTCTTCTGCTAATTTTTGTCCTAATTTTCTTGTTGCCCATTCATCAGGGAGTAAAATAATTTCCTCATTTTTTTCACTCATATAACGTATTTTATTTTTTAGTAAATATAGATAAATTAGAATTAATCGCCAAAAGTATTTTTATGGTAAAAAAGATAAAAAATAAGAATCTGATCATAAACCTAAATTTATCAGCGAGATAATTATTTTCTCTATTTATTAACGAAGTTAAAGGAAATAAAGAAAAGTTATTTATTTGATTAATTTAGGCTTACTATATGTTTTATAATAGCGGAATAAAGTAGATTTTATATTTTAGATAAAGAAGAAACTTTAGCTAGTTTTGCTTGATCTAAACCGTGTAATTCTTCTAAACTTATCCAGCCTTCTTTTAGAAGTTGAGCAAACGTAAAAATTAACATCGATTCTCTGGCATCATATTTACCATCAAGATCATAGCGTTTAGCACTTAAAAGATCATGGACTTGCCACAATTGTGCTATGTCAGTCATGTTATTGATTTGGTGTTGTACCTGTGCCACTAAAGTTTCTGTTTCTCGCTGATAAGCTTTATTTAAAATTTGTTGACTAATTTCTATTTCTTTAGTTGTCCATCCTGATTCAGTAATGATCGTAGTCATAATATTGTATTAAAAAAGATAAGAAAATTTAAACATCCTCATATTTTATCAATATACTTGAGAAAAAAACAAAAAAAGAGTCTCTCATTAAAGAAAAACTCTTAGGATTAATGTTTTTATTAGATCAATTTTTTGGGCAGGAAAATTTAGCGTATTAAGTTTAATAATTCTTTAGGAGATGCTAGTAAATCGATCGCAACGAAGAAAATTTTGCCTTCGGGATTAAGAAGAAAACGCCATGCAATATCCATACCGACGTTACCGCCAAACCAAGGAGTTTGTACTTTTCCTGTTACTTTAATTTGAGTGTAACCGCCATCTGCTGGTTCAGTAATACCGTGTTGAGGGATTAATTTAAGGTTTTGACATTCTTCTTTAAAGAAACGAAGGATATTATCTTTACCAACGATAGGACGTTTAAAAGGAGGTTGTAATGCACCATCGGGAAGGAATAATTCAATTAAAGTATCAAAATCATTGGCGTTTAAATTATCCATGTAGTTGAGAACTGTAGAGTTAGTAACACCTTCAATGGTCACTTTAGTACGTTTAGATACTTCTTGAGGAGGGACAACAGGCTCAGATATAGCAGTATAGTTACCAAGTTTGCTAACATCATAGCCCATATCAACTACTGCGTTACGAAGTACAGTGATTTGTTGACCAGGTTCTAATTTTTTGATAGCATCTAATACTGAATTCGCATTAGCGGAAAGTTGATAACCTTCAGGAATAGGAGCAACGATACCTTTTTCCATAAATTCTCCTAATTGATACCAAAAACCAAGTTTGACGTTAGCAGACCAAACAGCATAAGTACGACAAACAGGGGTATCTGCACGGTTAGCTAAATCACACATTAACTGTGATTGCTCTTGAGGAGTCATAGTTTTGATTTCGTTGAGGGTTGCTTCAGCTAAAACCATACTGGCAGCACCTGGAGCAGCAATGGTAATGGTTTTACCCATTTCTAAGTAAGCGAACCAAATTAATGCTAATTGATCTTCTGCACTTAGTTGTATAAATCTGGCAATAGTAGCAGGTACTACGTCAGCCGCTAGAGTTTGAGGAAAAATTGTACGAGCTGAATCGATAGTAAAAGGCATAAGTTAAACCCCAAATTTGTAAAATTATGTAACTAATTTAACATTCTTTCTCTAAAAAATATTTAGTGTTGAGGTACGGATTTTGCCACAGCAACAGAGGAGAATATCGTGATACCCTAGAAATCTCGATTTATTTGTTTATTTTCTGGATTTAAAGATAAATTTTGCTAGAGAAAAAGAAAAATATTATGGGTAATTACTTGGGTTTAGTTATTGCTTTAGTGATTATTGCCCTTTGGATACTAACATTTTCAATGTATCAAATCAATGATTTAACTAAAATTAATTATCTTATTATTTTATTATTAATTCTATGGCAAACTTTTTTGAATACGGGATTATTTATCATTGCACACGATGGCATGCACGGTCTTATATTCCCTACTAATATAAAATTAAATCATTTTATTGGTAGTTTTTGCCTCACCTTATATGCTTGTTTATCTTATGAAAATTTAAAAGAAAAGCACTTTTTACATCATCGTTTTTCGGGAACAAATCTTGATCCTGATTTTCATAATACTAATAATATAAGTTTTTTAAGGTGGTATGGAGAGTTTATGAATAAATATTTGAGTGTTAAACATTTATTTCGCTTATCCGCAGTTGTATTATTTATTGCTTATTTTTGTAAAATTACTTGGGTTTATTTATTATTATTTTGGGCATTACCTTTAATTTTAAGTTCATTACAATTATTTTTTTTTGGCACTTATTTACCCCATCGTCAATGCAATCAAAAAGAAGAAATATTATCCATTAAAAGTCTTTATTTACCAGTTTTTTTATCATTAATTGCTTGTTATCATTTTAGTTATCATCGAGAACATCATCAATATCCTTTCGTGCCTTGGTGGCAATTACCTTCTTTAGCTTTTGTTAAAAAATGAGATTTTCAGTTAAAAAATTTAAATTCATTATCCTAAACTATCTATAAACCCATCATGGGGGGATTGAAAAAAAATTAAGGCTAAATCATTATCAAATTAAAAACAAATTTTTATAAATAACGTGAGCATAGTCAAAAAATTTCCTTCTATTCCTATTAGAAATATCATCATCGCCATAATTCTATCTAGTTGTAGTACAAAAAATGAAGTTGACACCACTGAATCTAACCCTCAGAATCAAATTTCACAAGGAGAAACTTTAACTTTAGTCGCTAACGGAGAAGATTTTATTCGCCAAGGATTTGTCAGTAAAGATGGATGGCGTATAGATTTTAATCATGCTTACGTTACTTTAGCAGATACGATCGCTTATCAAACTAATCCCTCTTTTAATGCCGAGAAAGAAAAAGAGATAAAACCCATAGAATCCGTTACCTTAATTAATACAGCAACTACGATTGACTTAGCACAAGGAGATGAAAATGCACCACCCATAAAAGTGGCACAAGCCAATGCTCCTGTCGGTAATTATAATGCTGTATCATGGAAATTAGTTAATAATCCAGAAAATACTGGTAGTATAATCCTCGATGGCACGGCAGTTAAAGACAATAAAATTATTAAGTTTTTGATTAGTTTGCCTGTTAATTTAGAATATAGTTGTGGAGAGTTTGTGGGTGATGAAAGAAAAGGAATTTTAGAAGCAGGAAAAACTGCAGAAATAGAAACTACTTTTCATTTCGATCATCTTTTTGGAGATGCTCAAACTCCCCCTGATGATGATTTGAATATGGGTGCATTGGGATTTCAATCTTTGGCAACTTTGGCCCAAAATGGAGAATTAAAAACAAATTTAGCGACTCTCGAAAAAACTTTAAACCCTGAAGATTATCAAAAATTAATGAATAATCTTAACTCATTAGGTCATGTTGGAGAAGGACATTGTCGCTTAAACTCTTAAAGAATTACTAATCACTGATTAAGCCTTTTATAAGGATGCTCTATGATAAAATGAAGAGTTGTTAATTAAATAAACTATTAGAAATTATCATGGAAGTAGGACAAAAAGTTAAAATTTGTCGTTTAAAAGAAAAAGTAGCTCCTGAAATTATTGAAAAAGCACAACAAGGACAACAAGGGGTAATCAAATCCTTTAAAATGACTGATGGTAGTGGTATCGGAGTTTTTGTACAGTTTTCTGATTCTACTACCAACTGGTTTTTTGAAGATGAAATTCAGGTAGTAAATTAGACATTGATAATGTGTCGGGGTGAATTGGTTTCACCCGAATAACTAACTATCAGAAATTACGGGCATTTCAAGTCTTTATGTTTCATACATTTAAGCCTTCAATTACAAGATAAAAAATCTTTAAACTTGTAAAAATAAATAATTTTTTCTAAAAATTTCTGAATTTTTGCATAAAATCCTAAAACGACACTGATAGATATATAGTGGAATTATTTTTTCGTAAGTTAGTAAATTGTATTTTAATAAAATTCTTATGTAATAGCCGACTTTCGTAAATTAAGTAAATTCGGCAGTCATTAATATAAAAAATCTCAAGATTTGGATAAAGCCCGTCAGGTGATTGCATAGCTCATAAGTACTAATATCGTTCTTACTTCCATCTACCAAAAGTCACTTTTTCCATAGGTTCTAAAATATAATAAATACATTCTGATGATTTTATCTTTAATAGTAAGATTATTTATCTTTTCAATGATGGTTAATTCTTGAATTTCTAATGGTGTTATTTTTAAATTTTTAAAGCTATTTACTATTTCTTTTAAGAGTATATCTTTTTTTATTTTTAATAATTCTTCTAGTATAAGTTGATAACTATAATTAAACTGATATTCTTTTATTCTTTTTGTTAATAATTGCCAGTCAATTTCTGATGAATGATTAATTAATACCTGAGTTAAATCAACAATTAATCTAGTCAAATAATTATATTTTAAAAAAATATTCTCTAAACAAATTGCTAAAATTTGCGGAACGGGCTTTAAAATATAACCCGTATAATCTCCTATCTTTATTGTTTGAGATATAGAGACAATATCTTCTTGATTCTTAATGGATAACTTTTCAATCCATAATTGCCAATATAGAATTAAACATTGTCCTTGGGTATTAGTCAACAATAACTTAGAATAAATATTTGCCTTAACTTTAGTTAGTTTAAATGTAGATTTCCATCCTAATTTTTCTAGTTTTTCTATGGCTAAATTAACTTGATTAGGTAAAATAAATAATTCATATTTATAAATAGGGCGAAGGGCTATTTCTTGATAATAATGAGTTGCCATTACTAAATCTCCTAAAATTATGGGGAAAATATTATCTTGATTAAAACTAGCTAAAATATCCTGAAGATTTTTATAATGTAATTGATTATTGTACCAACTGCGACGATAAATTCCTTTTAATCTATTTTCTTCTTCCGTTTTAATTTGATAAGATGATAAAGTAAAGTAAAGTAAAGGCAATAAGTGATAAATTTCTGAGTCAATATCATTTTCAATATCAATTTTTTTATACCATTTTTGCCATAATAATAATTTTTCTTCTTCCTCAAAAATAATTTGTAACAGTAATTTTTTTTGTTCTGTTAAACAGTGATTTATTTTCATTATTATTTACTTAACTACTTTCACATACCAATAACACTTACGCATTTGCTGTTAAATTAATCCTTCTCAACAGAATTGCATAACTGATTTAATTTAGACCTACTATAGTATAATTAGCAGTCAATCAGATTGTCAATTAGAGTTTTATTTTAAAATTAATGGTATCCCAATTAAAAAATCAAGCGTTAATACAAAATAGTATTAGTGATAAATTTTCTCCTGAAGTTCAATTATTATTATTAGCAAGTCGTAAAATTTTATCCAAATCAAATATTAACAAAATTCAAGTTATTACTTCTCAAATAATTGATTGGCAACAATTAATTAGTTTAGCTAAATCTCATTCTGTTATTCCTTTAGTTGCTCATAATTTACAGAAATATTGTGTCAAAAATTTACCTGATAATATTAAAAATATATTAAAAATAGAATTTCGCAAGAATGCCTTAAAAAATATTTATTTAAGTAAAGAATTATTAGAAATTGTACAGCTATTAAAAGTTAATAATATTAACTATATTTGTTTTAAAGGTGCAACTTTAGCAGCTTCAATATATGGTGATATTTCTTTGAGACAATTTAATGATATTGATATTTTAATTGCTAAAAAAGATTTATTAAAAGCAAAAAAAATATTGTTATCAATGGGAGGATATTTTTCTTTAAGATTATTGGATAATCTTAAAAAAGAATATATAACTAATGATCATATGTTTGTAAAATTTGCCAAACATTTAGCTTATACAATTTATTGGAAAAATAAAAAAATAGAAGTAGATTTACATTGGCAAATGTTTTGTTATTATTTTCCTTTATCATTACCTATAGAATATTTAAACCTAAGTTTAGAATATTCTATAGTATTTAATCAAAAAATATCTACTCTTTCACCTGAAAATAATTTATTATTATTATGTGGTCATGGAACTAAAGATGGTTGGGATAAATTATCAAGAATTTGTGACATAGCAGAATTGATTAATTTTTATCCACAATTAGATTGGAAATTACTCATAAAAGAAGCAAAAAATAGAGGTGCATTAAGATTACTATTAGTTGGATTATCTTTAGCTAATCATTTATATCAAATATCACTGCCTGATTTTATCTCTCTAGAAATAATCAATGATAAAAAAATTAAACATCTAACATATAAGATAGAAAACTTACTTTTTTCTGAATCTAACAAACCAATAAAAAAAATAAATAATTTTCTATTTACAATACAATTTAGGGAAAGATTAATAGATCAAATTAAGTCTATATTTTTCTTATTATTTGTCCCAACTCATGATGATTGGGCATTATTTGCATCTCATGAGTTACCTATGATATTTTATTATTTTATCAGACCATTTAGATTATTATATAAATTTGTTATTAAAGCTAAAAATCAATAAATTTTTGATATTAACTTTGTTGAAGTTTATCAATTATTTCTTCATAGTTTTCTATCTCATCTGCTAAATTATCAGAGGAAACTTTTTGATATTTACTTTTAACAGGATGAGATTCTAAACTTTTAAGAATATCAGATTCTAACCCTAAATATTGACACACTTTATCTTCTGTAATTTGATAAGGAATATAGAAAATGATTAAAGCAATCTAATTCTTCTCTAATTCTAATTTTAAAAGCAGTAATATATTCTTTTATCATTATCGATATTTATCAAAATAAAAAATCTTTTTAGCAGTTATTTTACACCATTAAGTTTCATAAATTTATCACAATTTGTTGATAATTGATCATAATTACCACTGCTAACAATTTTACCTTTTTCCATTAAATAAAGATGATCACATTTTTGCACTGTAGTTAAACGATGGGCAATAATAATAATAGTTTTTTTACCACTAAATCGATCTAATGCTTTGATAAATTCTCTCTCCGTTTCATTATCTAAGGCGGTGGTGGCTTCATCCATTACTAAAATTTCGGGATTGTGATATAGTGCTCTAGCAATACCTATTCTCTGTTTTTGTCCACCTGATAAACGAATACCTCTATCACCCACTTTCGTCTCTAATTTTCGAGGAAGACTATCAATTAATTCTTTTAATTGTGCGGCTTCTAAAGCTTGATAAACTTTTTCCTTATCAATTTTTTCTGCAGGTAAACCGAAAGCAATATTAGCTAGAATCGAATCATCCGCTAGATAAATATTTTGGGGAATATAACCGATTTTTTGTTGCCAATCTTTGAGATAGTCTTGAATATTATTACCATCTACTAACACTTTTCCTTGAATAGGGGTTAATAAACCTAAAATTATATCGACTAAAGTAGTTTTTCCAGCACCTGAAGTGCCAATAAAGGCGATAGAATGATTTTTAGGAATAGAAAGACAAATATTTTCAAGAGAAGAATAAGAAGAATTAGGATATTGATAGTGAATATTTTTGATGCTAATAGAATCGGTAAATTGTAATATTGTTTCCGGTGATTGATTTGATTGATTTTTCGTTTTATTTTCAGAAATTAACTCTAAATCATGATGAATAACATCTATAGAATTATAATGAGAACGAATAGAAATTAATGATACCAAAATTCGATTAGCCGAAGGTATTAAACGAAAAGAAGCGATGGCGAAAAGAGAGATTATTGGAAGAATAGAGTCAATATTTTTACCTTGAATTAAGATGATAATAACTATCAATAAAATGGACGTAACCGCTATAGTTTCTAAAAATAATCGAGGAGTAGCGTTAATAGTTGTTATCCAAAGGGAAATATTGTTATATTTACGGGAATGATTAATAAATTCATCGATAAAAAATTTTTCTCGTCTTAAAACTTTTATCTCTTTTATGCCACCTAAACATTCATTAATTCCTTGAATCATTTTGCTATGATGGTACTGTCTTTTTTTTCCTAAAATTTGAGCTTTTTTATGAATAAACTTATAAAAAATAGAAACACTTATTCCAATTAAACAGACGGATATTAAAGAAGCTAAAGGTTGAACTATAATCAAAAAAACTACAATAAAAGTAACAATAATTAACTCTGTGGCTAAAGTCATTATGGGAATTATTACCTGACGAAAAGCAGTATTTACTTCATTGTTAAGATGAAAAATTAATTCCGCAGAATTTCGTTCAAGATGAAATGTATAAGAGTAAGATAAATAACTACTAAATAAACGACGAGATAAGTTAATTTGTTGAGTAAAAATAAAGCGAGATTGAATATAAGCAAAAAAAGTTAAATAAGTGTTTTTAAAAACATAAATGATGATTAAAGCGATGGTTAAATAAATCAGAAATTGTTGATTAGAATTTACCCTTAAAAGTTGAGATAACCAGTGAAGGTAGACATTATTTTCGATAATATCTGGTTTATTAAGTAAGTAAATAAATGTGGGAATAATACCGATACTAAAAGTTTCTAATATTGCACCAATAATCATGAAAATAACAAGACTAAATGCGTGAAATTGTGCATGAGAATCAAATAGTTGTAAAAATTTTAAATTAACTTTTGCCATCAAATTTTCTTCAAAAGGGTTAGGAGAATACTAAATAATTACGTAAAGATAAACCTCCATCAATAGTTATCACTGTACCAGTGGTAAAATGAGAAAAATAATTGTGGAGGCTAAATAAACGGCACTTCTACCGATATAACAAGGATTGATGGAACTTTGATGAAAGGGTATATATTGGTGATAATATGGTTTTTTTTTTTCATCTTCGGCTACCCATCCGGGCGCAATACCATTAACTCTAATATTATAAGGTGCTAAATTGATCGCTAATTCTTTGATTATCATCGCTAATGCCGTTTTCGATGCACTATAACTAACGAAACGAGATATTGCAGATTTATGGGTTGATGTAATAAATACTATACTTTTTTCTTGTGGATTATTAATCATCATTTCTACTATTTTTTGCGTCAAATACATGGGTTTAAAAACATTTGTATTAAATATCCTTTCCCAATCTTCTAAATCTATATCTTTAATGCCTTTTATATAATTATTAATGCCAATATTATTAATTAAAATATCAATATTAATATTATTTTCTTGAAAAACTTATCAACAAATCAATCTCTTGGGTGTTATTTATATCAAAAACAAAACTTTTATATTTGATGAAATAATTCTCTAATTCTAACTCTAATTGTTGACATCTTTACCTTATCTTTGTCCATAAAATAAATGTTACCGCCTTGTTTTGCCATTTCTATAGCGATACTTTTACCGGCACCAGTAATTAAGATATTTTTATCAGCTAATAATTGATTATCATAAACTTTACTGGGTTCTTTTTCTTTTAATTGAATAACTTGTTTAATGCTTTTTTCAGGATTAATAAATGTATTAATCGCAATTCTAAACCTATCTTTAATTTTCATAATTTATAAATATATACTATATTCAGTTCCTTTAATAAAATCTATGACTTCTTGAGCATTTTCTACATCATCTCAGACACTATTTAAGAAAACTTTTTTCATTTTTGTAGTTACCGAAACAGACTGCAATCCTAGATAATCAAAAATAATGTTAGCAGTATTTTGATGCTCTTTTGAGTGTAAGAGATTGTTTTTATCGATTATTTTTAAATGAGGTATTTTCTTCATAATTTCTTGTTCTTGTATTGCTAAAGATTCTGACGATTTCATCTGCTTAATTAATTTATTTACATCAATATTAATAGAATTTCGTTTTAATTTATCTTCTGGTCGATCATGCCATTTTTGACGAGTATTTGCTTGAATCTTAGAAATAACTTTATTTAACAAATTCTCCCTATGTAAATAGATAATTTTCCAGTTATTTTGATGAAAGTCATTAATAATATTTTTTAGAGTAAAATTGAGTTATTTTATAGAAATTTTTACTAATTGATCAAGTTTTACATCACAACCATAATTTTTTTTATTACTTTTTAAACTCTGACTTTCCGCATATATACAAGGAAAAAATACTTTTTTAAAATGGACATTTATAAATTTTAGGAAAATTTCACCATCACAAAAAATATCAGGATGACAATTTAATAAATTTGCCAATAAAGTACTACCCGTCCGATAATGAGCAAAAACAATAAATTTTTTTTCGAGTATATTAGACTCATTTACAAAAAATTTTATATAATCACTTAATTCATTTTTTCTAATGCCAGCAAAAATTTTAAAATTATTCAAAAATTTATTCATAGAATTGGAATTAGAATTAGACATCCACAGAATTTTCAATTTAAATTAATTTAAGTATTGAAATCATTAAAATTATATCCTATAGTTTATTGTTATTTATGATTAATATAGTCTCGCTAAAATTTTTTATACAATAATTATTGAAGAGGTTTATATTAATATTAAAATTTGGGTGACATACCTATATATTGAAGAAGACTAATATTAGAATTACTCAATATTTTACCTTGTTCTTGACAACGAAGAGAATGCTGTCTGAGAATTTTTAATAAACCCAATTCAATAACATTTTTATCTTTAGTCATATTAAATTCGTGTTGACAATAAAACAAAAAAACTTCTTGTAAAACTACTTTAGAAATATTATTTTCCCAAGCTCGAAAAAAGAAATCTACATCTTCTCCATAGATCATTTTTTCATTAAATAAACCAATTTTGTCAAACAGTGATTTACGATAAGTACCACTATCTAAACTAATAAAATTATAAGGTTCAGATAAAGGTGTTAGAATATTTTCTCTATTATCATCATATACTATTATTTTCATCTTCTGTATTAAACCCTGAACTATGTCAACAGTGGGATTTGTTAGTAAATATTTTACTTGATTGTTGAGCTTATTTTCAGCCCATAAATCATCCACATCCAAAAAAGTAATAAAATTTCCTTGAGCTATTTTTATGCCTTTATTTCTTGCAGATGCTGGCCCTTGATTTTCTTGATATATATATTTAAAGTTATCATTTAATTCAGATATAATTTTAGCGGTATTATCTGTTGAGCCATCATCAATAAAAATAATTTCTAAAGGGTGATAATTTTGTTTTTTTACGGTTTTGATCGCACTTTTAATAAACTTTTCCCCATTATAAACAGGGATAATTATGCTAACTAGAAATTGATCTTTATTGATACTCATATTGATCACATTTATACAATTGATTTAGATTACTATATTATTAACTAACTCTTTAATTTTTCATCGTTTGATCTACAAATTACTCATATTTCTATAATTTTCCATTTTTTAGTTAAACAAATTTGTACTTTTTATTTCTCTTATTAATAATATATATGATAATAGCTAATTATCAAAAATCACAGTTCATTATTCCTAACTCTACCAATTGTTGACTATTTTGAAATCTCACAGAATGCTGAGAATCATATAAATTTAAAGTTTCATTTTCGTTAATAACTTTCGCATATTGATTATATTGCATCCCCTCGCCAAAATGTTCTTTTCTGATAACTTCACTTTGTACATAATCGTAAAAAGATGAGAAAAATTTGAAGTGTAATAAACAACCCGTTTCATTAGCAATTTCTTCTTTTAAACAGTTTGTGGAGTGTTGCCCACCTGTTAATACTCTATCTTCTGTATATTTAATTAAGGGAACTTTACTGAGATAATAGTCACCTTTAGTACCAAAAATCCGTTGTCTAACTCCCCCTATATAGACAGTTTGGTTTTTATAAGAACTTCCTAAATCATATTTATCATGGTAAAATTGGCGATCAAAATAAGGACAAACTTCAACAAAATTCTCTCCCGGTGTATATAATGTATCTTTGATAGGAATATCAGAATACATATCTAAAAGAACACAGGTAAATGCCCTTTTTTGCAGACAATCTAACTTATAACACAGTTCAGGAATAGTAATTTTTTCTGCATTAGGATAGAAAAAAAGTTCATCAGCATCAACGATTAAACACCAATGATTTAAGCCATATTTTCTCAGCAAAATCTCAAACCAAGCCGAACCAAAATTAGCAAGATTAAAAGAAAGATTACTTTGCCACAAATAAACATCATTTTGTGTTAGTAAATATTCCCTAGTATTATCCGTTGATTGATTATCAATGATAAGAAATTTAGCAATACCTTTTTCTCTGTAATAAGACAAAAAATAGGGAAGACGAGGTGCTTCATTTCTCACCACCACACAAACTAAAATATCCCTAGATTGCAGATTAATTTTTTTTGAATGTTGACGCTGAAGTTGATAAAATTCAAAAGCAGAATCAATGCCATCTTTTTCAATTAAAGTATTAATTAAACATTTATGAATTTCCGCTTCATTAGAATCAATATTAATAGCTTTAATTAAAATTTGTAAAGCTAAATCTAATTGTTTTTGTTGAAAGTAAATTTTACCTAAATAAAAATGTGCTTGAAGATGATTCGATTGCAGTTTTATTGTTTCTTGATAACCTTTAATTGCTGGTTCTATTTTTCCTTTTAAATGCCATGCTCTAGCTAATCGAAATTTTACTTCAGCAGATGTTTTTTTCTCCATAAAAAATTTTTAATTAACTTTACATTTTATTTTACTTCATGACGACGACGATCCAAAGATGCCTTAATTATTTTTACATAATCACTGCGATCTTTTTTGTCAATAATTCCCATATTAGTATCATGAATCCTTCTTTTTAAGAGTACTTCAGGACAAACAAAACTTTTGATTCCTTGCTCACAGGCTTTTAAATACCAATCAATAAAATCGCCTAATTTTAGACTAATATCAAATAAGCCTATCTGAGAAAATACCTCTTTTTTTGCTAACATAGTTCCTTTTACATAGCCTTTCATTATCTCATTAGGAAGATCTATTTTATCTTGAATATTTGTGTCTAACTCTGGACTAATAAATTGTTGAATATGAGCAAATACTATACTTACTTGAGTATTTTTTTTTAAAACTTTTATTTGTAAATTTAACTTATTTTCTGTCCATAAATCATCAGAATCAAGAAAAGCTATAAATTCACCTTTAGCCACTTTTAACCCATGATTTAGAGCCGAAGAAATCCCACTATTTTCTTGATAAAAGTATCTAATTTTTGAGCCAAAACTTTTAATAATTTCTGCACTTTTATCCGTTGAACCGTCATCAATTACGATAATATCTAGGAATTGATAAGTTTGTTTTAAAACACTTTCTATAGCTTCAGATACATATTTTTCACGATTATAAACAGGAATAATTACACTAATTAATGACATAATTTTTTTATTTATTCTTACTTAAATTTTCTCTTTTACGATGAATTGATTCTCTTAAAATTTTGAGTAAATTTTGATTATTTTCAGGACGATTTAAAGAAATATTATTGTTATGTATTCTTTTATTTAACAGAATTTTATCGATAACTTTTATAAAAATATTAGCATCTTGACACCTAGCAAACCAATCAACATCTTCTGCTACCCAAAACTCAGAATTAAAGTTGCCAACTTTTTCAAAGACACTTTTTTTGACCATTAATGTTTCCATAATTTTACCCACATGATCACCTTCTAATAATTCAGTTTTAAATCCTGATGGTGGCAAATTTCCTTCTTCTAAAAAAAATTTTACTTTGCCTATAACACCTTGAACTTGTGGATTATCAATCATATAATCTACTTGGATTTTTAGCTTATCATCAGTCCAAATATCATCACAAGAAAGAAAAGTAATTAATTCCGCTTTTGCCTCATCAATTCCTTGATTATAAGCATCGGCTATTCCTTGACTATTTTGTAAAAAATAACGAATTTGAGAATAACATTGAGCAATAATTGGGGTTTTATCATTAGAATTACCATCAATAACAATAATTTCATAGTTTTTATAAGTTTGATTTAAAACACTTTCAATAGCAGTTTGTAAAAATTTTTCACCATTTTTAACTACTATAATTACACTAACTAATGGCAAATTTATCATATATTTATTTTATAAGTTTTTACGACGATCTAAAGACATTTTTAAAGATTTAAGAAAAGCAGAATAACTATTTTTTCTATCTCTACTTACATTACTATCATGAATACGATAACATAACACACTTTCTGAAACTATTATTTGATTAATATTCGCTTCTTTTATTCTTAAAAACCAGTCAACATCTTCACTGGAAGATAAATTAGGATCAAAATTACCCAGCTTTTCAAATACTGATTTTTTATATAATCCAGCACCTAAATTAACATTAATAGTGGAGTTTGAAAATTCCTCAAAATACTCTTTTTCTTCGTTTTTTTCTTTCAATAATAAACACTGTACATAACCTATAGCTACTTCTACATAAGGATCTTTTTTAAAACAATTGACTAATAATTCTAAATGATCATCAGTCCATAAATCATCGGCATCTAAAAAAGCAATATACTCTCCCTTCGCTATTTTAATACCATTATTTCTAGCGATAACTGGACCACTATTTTCTTGATATATATATTGAATATCCTGAAAACTTTTAGCAATTTTAGCAGTATTATCCGTTGAACCATCATCAATTAAAATAATTTCTAATGGTTGATAATTTTGCTTAATGACACTTTCTATAGCATCTTTTAGATATTTTTCAGCGTTAAAAGCAGGAATAATTACACTAATAAATGGGTTTTGAATAATCATATGATAATTATTAATTAAAGATTATTTTGCTTATTTTTACGTTGAATAGATGCTCTAAGAAAACTTAATACATCAGATTTCATCTCCTCAATATTATGGGATTGATTAGCATCATGAATTCTTTTTAATAAAACTATTTCTGGTATTATATACATGGATAAACGAGCATCAATAGTTTTTAATAACCAGTCTGAATCATTACCATGTTTATAGCTTGAATCAAAATAACCAATTTGATTAAAAATAGATTTTCTTGTTAATAAAGCACTTAATAAATAGGCAGGAGTTATAGTCTCTAAATATTCTTGTTTTAGCCATTTAGGTTTTTCTATTCCTGACTCTAAAAATATTTTTTGTTGTCCTAATACATAACTTATATCAGAGTGATCCTTAAGATAATTTATTTGTAAACTTAATTTATTTGGTGTCCATAAATCATCTTGATCTAAAAAAGCAATATAATCTCCCCCCGCTATTTTAATACCATTATTTCTAGCGATCGCCGGACCACTATTTTCTTGATATATATATTTAATATTCTGAAAACTTTTAGCAATTTTAGCAGTATTATCCGTTGAACCATCATCAATTAAAATAATTTCTAATGGTTGATAATTTTGCTTAATGACACTTTCTATAGCATCTTTTAGATATTTTTCAGCGTTAAAAGCAGGAATAATTACACTAATTAAAGGATTATTTATATTCATTATTTTGTCTTTAGAAAATTGAAAATAATCGATGATATTTGTTTAATCTCTGTACCTAAATTAAGATAATAACAAGGAAGTTGATTAACCACATTAGTCATTATTTTACAGGCTTGTTCCCCAGTATGAGGTAACTGTTTAATCGTACTAGGAATCAAAGAAGATAATCCCATAATTGATGATGTTTTTTCTAAATAACTATCTTTTTCTCCTGTAATTCTCGGAATTAAAACCGCTTTTAAAGGAAAAGTTTTAATAATTTTTTCAGGAAAATGCTCATGTAAAAAATAAAGAGCTTTTTCTTCCCCAAGGCGATCGCTATTACTGATAATCGGTTTTAAAAATGGCAATCTATCCACATCATCAGGTTTTTTCTTCCCCGTTGAATAAACACTATGAGCTCTTGGTATAGGATTAGTCGTGATTAGACTATAATCATCACTGAGGTAAAATAACTCAGAATCAAGACAAGATAAAGCCGTTGTTGACTTACCACTGCCTCCTTTCCCCACTAATAATACTCCTCCATCAGGTAATCCTACCGCTCCACCGTGAATAAGTTGTATATTTTTCTGACTTAACCAAACTTGTAAAATACTGCGTAAAGGTGAGCTAGTTTCCCAATAAGGAACAAAATTGGCATTATTTACCCAATATATTCCTAAATTCCGCTCTAAATCTAGTAAACTCAGAGCATTTGCTCCCCATTGAAAAGATGTATAAATCTTATCCGAATTTAAACCAATAATTTCACCCCGTTTTTGAAGATGATTTCTTTGCCAAGGGGGAGGAGGAATTTTTACCCCAGTAGAATGACTATCCCAAAGATAAATATTTAAATCCGCTGAAGAAACTTCATCGATTTTAAGATGATATAAAGCAGGAATAATTTTAGAAATTAAGTCAGAAGATGCAAAATTTAAACAGATATTAAAACCAGCAATTTGATAATAATAAGAGATATTTTGAGATTTTATTACTGCTTGATGATAATAAGAATAAATATCATTAAAAAACTCTAATGGTTGTGGAAAAGAATCTAAATTATTATTCATAGGCAATAACTATTTTAATTTTGTCTGATTTTACCTGTGGAATTGTTTAATCTTTTGGGTTTTGAACTTAACTTATAAACGACAATTTTTTCATAACTAAAACGTTCTGAAGCTCTATTAATTTGACTTTATTTAGCTTTGCTTTAATTCTTTGGCTTTGGTTTTAAATTAGAGTATCAATTTTAGCATTAGGCCATCCCATTTCGTCCACTTCATGAATGGGATCGAGTGTCAATAATTCTTCCATATCGGTATATTTAGTTAATTTGGGTGGTATAAAAAAAGGTTTATTCGTATTTATATGTTCTTTAATTATTGTATTTTTTTTAGATATATTTTGAGGAGCAAGATCAGCAATAATAATTTCTTCTATTAATAATTGTTGACAAAAATCTTGAATTTGAATAATTATATCATCTTCATTACCTGAATACTTTTGAATAATTAATTTAATAATTTCTTCTTGACTAATACCGTTTTCTATATAAGACCAAATTTCTGCACTTATATCAAGAAGACTATAATAGTAACCCTTTTTGAGATTAACAATTACCACTTCACCATCAATAGTTTCTTGAACTACTTTTGGGGTATTAATTTTAAAATAGTTTAGTAACATGATTATCTTTTTCTTGTTTCAAGCTCGGCTAACATTTTATGATAATCTTACTACAATGAGTAGATCAAAAACAAAAATAATATTTATTTCAAGCTACTGACTCTACCTGATAATAACTACCAAAATTCAATTAAGGATAATCAGATTGAAACTTTTCGTAACTATTAAAATTTAAGCCAAGACAATGACACTAAAAGTCTCAATGTTAATTTTAGTGATGAATCACCAAATATTATTTCTTAATTCTAAATTTTCTCAATTATAATCTTACAACTCGTATAAAATCGTTATGGTCTTATTTCTAGTTTAATATTTTATTAATCATTACCGTAAATTAATTTTTAATTATTAACATGGCTTTTATACTTACATTTTTAGGTAAAGGTGGCATTGGTTGCACCACAACTGCCATCGCATCGGCGAAAAAATACGCTCAATTAGGCAAAAAAGTTTTATTAGTGGTGCAGGATTCCACACCATCTTTTCTTTTACAAATAGGAGTTGAAGTAAAATCTATCGTCACGGAAATAAGCTCAAATTTAGATGCCATTCAATTACAAAGCAGTCAATTATTAGATGACAGTTGGGAAGAATTAAAAAAATTAGAAGCGAAATATTTGCGATCGCCTGTACTAAATAATATCTTTGCCCAAGAATTAGCTTTATTCCCTGGTATGGATGATGCTTTAGCGTTAAATTATCTCAGAGAACAAGATCAAACGGGAAAATATGACGTAATTATTTACGATGGTAAAAGTAGCCTTAATATTGTGAGAATGTTTGGTATCCCTGAAACCTTGAGTTGGTATATCAGAAGGATGCGAAATTTGTTAGAAAATTCGGATATTATAAAAACTTTATCGCCCTTTGTGCAACCAGTCACTAGCGCTGTTTTAAATGTTTCTTGGAGTGTGGATAATTTTGCAGAACAACCTAGTAATGAAGCTAATCAGATTTTAGATCAAGGTAAAAATGCTGTCAATGATCCCAATCGAGTATCGGCTTTTCTTATTACCAATTCTACCCCAGAAGCCATCGCTACTGCTCGATATTGGTGGGGAAGTGCGCAACAAGTGGGCTTAACTGTGGGAGGTGTGTTACTAAATCAAAGGGAAATTACCCCAGAAATTGAAACCGCTTTTAATCTTTTAACCATTAATTCTATTCCTAACATGGAATCTAGCAACTTAGAAGAATTATCTTCAGCTTTACCAGACTTTCAAAAACAAGCACTTAAAGCACCAAAACCTTTGACTATTGATACAAATAATCGAGAAGTTCGGATCTTTTTGCCCGGATTTGACAAAAAACAAGTAAAATTAACTCAATCTGGTCCAGAATTAACTATTTCTGCGGGAGATCAAAGACGTAATATATTCTTACCGCCACCATTAAAAGGGCAATCTGTCAAGGGTGCAAAGTTTCAGGATGCTTATTTAATCGTAAATTTATAATAATATTTTCATAAGGCAATAGCAAAGGTATCAAGATTAGACATCTCTCAAAATTAAAATATATTTAAAATGAGAATTTCTCAATTGTAATAACCATTGCAAAAGTGCCTGACTTTTTGAAAAAGTCTATTGAATTCTGAATCCTGATTCTTAACCTTACCAATATCTCAGAAATGAAAAAGGATTGCCATAAACCAATTTTTTTTGGAGCAACTAAAGGCTAAACTTATATAAGCTAGATTTTAGGTAAATCAAAGATCGAGATTATGAGTGAGTATCAAGTAATTGTAATTGGCTCTGGTATTGGTGGTTTAGTCACAGCAACCCAATTAGCGGCTAAAGGAATCAAAGTTTTAGTTTTAGAAAGTTATCTTATCCCCGGTGGTAGTGCCGGTTATTTTGAAAGAGAAGGTTATCGTTTTGATGTAGGTGCTTCGATGATTTTTGGCTTCGGGGAAAAAGGCACTACCAATTTATTAACCCGTGCTTTATCTGCTGTCAATGCCACTATGGAGACTATACCAGATCCCGTACAAATTCACTATCATTTACCTAATAATCTTGATTTAAAAGTTCATCGAGATTATGATAAATTTTTGCAAGAATTATATAATCATTTTCCAGAAGAAGAGAAAGGGATTAAAAGTTTTTATAATGAATGTTGGCAAGTGTTTAACTGTCTTAACTCCATAGAATTACTTTCTCTTGAGGAAATTCGCTACTTAACTCGTGTCTTTTTTCAGCATCCGTTATCTTGTCTTGGGTTACTTAAATATTTATCTTTAAATGTTGGTGATGTTGCTCGTAAATATATCAAAAATCCTGAATTACTTAAATTTATTGACATGGAGTGTTATTGTTGGTCAGTTGTACCAGCAGATTTAACTCCGATGATTAACGCTGGAATGGTATTTTCTGATCGCCATTATGGCGGGATAAACTATCCTAAAGGAGGAGTTGGTAAAATAGCAGAAACTTTAGCCGAAGGTTTACAAAACCTAGGGGGAGAGATTCATTATCAAGCAAAAGTTAGGGAAATTATTATTAAAAATAATCAAGCCATAGGAGTAAAATTAGCCAACGGCAAAGAATATTTTGCTCAAAAAATTGTCTCTAACGCTACCCGTTGGGATACTTTTGATAAATTAATCGATAAAGATAAAAAACCGAAAAAAGAAAAAAAATGGCAGAAAAATTATCATCAATCTCCTAGTTTTTTAAGCCTACATTTAGGAGTTGAAGCCAGAGTTTTAGCACATAATCCAGAATGTCATCACATAATCTTAGATAAATGGAATAACTTAGAAACCGAACAAGGTACAATTTTTGTTTCTATACCTACTTTACTAGATCCAAGTTTAGCACCTGAAGGTTATCATATCATCCATGCTTTCACCCCAAGCTCAATAGAATATTGGGAAAACTTATCATCACAACAATATGAGTATAAAAAAGAAGAAGCCGCTGGGCGTGTAATTGAGCGTTTAGAAGAAATTTTCCCTCACTTAGATGCTGGTTTAGACTATATGGAAATTGGCACTCCCCGCACCCATAGACGCTTTTTAGGTAGAATTAATGGTACATATGGACCGATTCCTGCTAAACGTCTTAATGGTTTATTATCAATGCCTTTCAATCGTACAGCTATCAAAAACTTATATTGTGTCGGAGATAGTACATTTCCCGGACAAGGTTTAAATGCCGTGGCTTTTTCTGGTTTTAGTTGTGCCCATCGTATCGCTGTTGACTTGGGATACTAAGCAATTAATCATGTAGAATTAATAATTATTTTTGATGTTCAATTATTAGTATTTATTCCAAATATTTATTTATTATTTAATTATTTATTACTTATCTCAATGGATTTATTAGAATATCAGGCAAAACAATTATTTGAGCAAGTGGATATTCCTATCTTACCTTCTCAATCCATTTCAGATCCTAGTGAATTAAAAAACTTGCATATTCCTTATCCTATTGTTTTAAAATCTCAGGTTTTGGCTAGTGGTAGGGCAAAAGCAGGAGGCGTGAAATTTGTCGAAAATACGATTGATGCTATTGCCGCCGCCCAATCTATTTTTAATTTACCGATAGAAGGGGAATATCCAGAAGTAATTTTAGCAGAAGCTCGTTATGATGCTGAGAATGAGTTCTTTTTAGCTATTATGCTTGATTATGCTTTAAAAAGACCTGTTTTACTCGGCTCGTCTCATGGTGGTATTAACATTGAGATATTATTAGATAATTTACAAACCTGTGTTATTGAAGAAGAATTTTCACCTTTTTATGCCCGTCGTTTAGTTAAACAAATGGGTTTAACAGGGAAAGCTATTGCTTCTGTTAGTAAAATCATTGAAAAAATGTATGATTTATTTCTAACTCATGATCTTGATATTATTGAAATTAATCCTCTAGCTATTAATGCTAATGGTGAAGTAATGGCTTTAGATGGCAAAATTAGACTTAATGATTATGCTTTAAATCGTCACCCAAATTTGTTAAAATCTCTTACAAGAGAAACTCATCAAGCTTCTTCGACAACGAATCAATATCATCATTACAATTCAATAGCTAAAGAAGTTAATAAACCAATTTTAACCTTAGATTTTGATAGTAATTTAGCAATTATTTCCGACGCTATTGATACAACTATCTTTACTGTGAATTTTCTCATTTTTAAGGAACAAAAAATCAATAGTTGTTATCTTTTACTTAATGAAAATATCAAAAATAAAAAAGAACAAGTTGATGAATTATTTTCGAGTATTCTTGATAATTCTAATATCGATGTAGTTTTAATTAATGTTTCTTGTTGGAGTGATATAATTGATTTATTGATTCAGAAAATAGAACAATATTTTCAAAAACAAACTCCTATTTCTGCTATACGTAGTGAAGATAGAGCTGATAGGGCTACAGGAGTAAGATTTTTCCAAACAGAATCTTCTTGGAAAAAAAAATCTTCTCAACCTATCAGGCAAATTCATTGGATTTTAAGAGTTTCTACTTCTGATATTCTCATCTCTCCAGAAAAATTAAATGGATTACCAATTCACTATATCAACGAATTAGAAAATACAATAGCACTAACAATAAAATATTCTCAATTAGCTTTAAAACAAAAGGATTTAAGTTAATATATCATTCAAACTTCTTTGATTATAAATCCTGTCTCTTACGATTAGCTCTTATTCGCAAAATTCCTCAAAAATCGCCATTAAGAGTAAAGTTTTATTGCATTATCAGTCAAAAAAAAGTAATCTATAATACCATATTCTGAATGTATAAAATATCATCATATTTTCAGAGGATTAATATTATATGGCTAGAAGAAAAACTGGAACAACCACTGGTTTAATGACTGTTAAATCCAAAGTCAATTTATCTCTTACCAGTAAAGCAACTGAAACATTAGAAATAATTAGTAAACAAACTGGATTAAGTAAATCAGCTTTATTTGAAAATATTTTAAGTGGCACTATTTCTATTTCTAGTCATACAGCAAATCAAGTGGTAAAAATTACAGGAGATGCTGATTCTTTAACCAGTGAATTAACAGATAATAATACCGAAAATGATATTTTGTCCCAAGATAATGATATAAAAAATAAAAGTGCAAATGAAGCAATTAGTAAAGAATTAGAACAACAGAAACAACACATTGAAAATTTAGAAAAACAAGTTATTACCCAAGAAAAATTAGTAGTCGAAAAAAATCAAGCTAATGAATCTTTGGCGAGAGAATTAGAAACACAATTAGTCAAAATTAAAGCCTTAGAATCAGAGGCTAAATTACTACAAAAAAATCATAAAAATAATAGTGAATTAATCTCACTTAAACAAAACCTAGAAAAAAAAGATCAAGAATTAAATAATCTTAAAGCTGAATTAGCGTCCTTGAATTCTCATGGGAAAAAGACAGAAGAAGAATTTAAAAAATTAATCGATGATCAGAAAAAAACTATTGAAAAATTGAATCAACAAATTGCTAATCTCGAAAAACAAATATCAGAATTAAATAATAGCAATCAACAAGCTCAAGAAACCATTATTAAATATAAAAATTTACAAACAGAATTAGAAATAGAAAAAAATCGTATTCTCTCTCATAATAAACAAAACAAAGATTCTATTAATAGTAAATTAGCTAGTATTAATGAACAGCAAAAAAACACCATTTATCAGTTAGAATCTCGTATTGCTGAATTAGAAACTGTAGCCGCTATAGGTGAACAAACTCTTAATAAATGGCGTTCAAAAATATATAATTAATCATTAGAAATTAAAAAAATTATTTATTTTTATCGTGTTTAACTTCAATAACAGTATGGACATTTCCACGGGGGTAGAAATCCCCTTTTACTGTTATCGATAAAGGATCACAAGCACTGACAAAATCATCTAAAATTTGATTGATAGATTCTTCATGAGAAATATAACGATCACGATAACTATTAATATAAAGTTTGATGGCTTTTAATTCTACAACTTTCTCATCTGGAGAGTAATTAATATAAATTGTAGCAAAGTCAGGATAGCCAGAAAAAGGACATTTACAGGTAAATTCAGGCAAAGTAATACTAACATTATAAACTCTCCCAGGGCGAGGATTCGCAAAGGTAATTAAGCTACCTTCTTCAATGGCTCTTTCACCATATTTTACTTCAGAAAATTGATTTTCAGACATAATATTTCCAATAAAATAAATAAATCAGTGATAAAAATTACAGTAGGCAATTGCCTTTAAATCTAACTAGGGTTTATTGAATATGAAAAATAGTGCAATTAATAACAAAAAAATAGAAACTTACATTAATTGATAGTTAATTATAAATATCAAAAATTTAAGTTTCTAAAATATCATTTTTGTCAATTAAAACTTAGTTATTAGTCTCAGAATTTTCTTCTTCAGTCGATTCTTCCTCTTTAGTTAAACTACCCAAAGGCACTAATTCTACCTGAGTTTTTTCTTGCAACCAATCAAGAGTTTTTTCTGCTAATAAATCGTGCTTGACATATTTTTGTAATTTTACTTCATCCACATCACGATCTTTAAGAGTCGATTTAATTTCGACAGTTTTAGCAGTTACTTCTTCATCACTGACAGTAATCGATTCTTGCTCGGCAATTTTCTCGATAATTAAGGTAGTATGCAGATTTTTACTAGCTTCAGGTTTAGCAGTTTCACGCATATTCGTGACAACATCACGAGTGAAAAACTGATTAACATCCATGCCGTAACTTTGAAGTTGATTAGCAGTTTGTAAAAGAATATTTTGTACTTCTTCCTCTAACATTGTATGAGGTAATTCGATACTTGTATGCTTTAGTAATTCGGTTACAATAGCACTATGAATATTTTGTTTAGTATCATTAGCCGCCTTTTCTTGATACTGTTTTTCTAAAGATTCTCTTAAGGCTGCCATAGTCTCGAATTCGCTAACTTCTTGTGCAAATTCATCGTCTAATTCAGGTAATTCTTTTTCTTTCAAATCTTTAAGGGTGACAGTGAAAACAACAACTTCTCCCGCTAAATCTTTTTGGGCATAATCTTCAGGGAAAGTTAAAGTGAGTTTTTTCGTCTCATCAATTTTCATTCCCACAACACCTTCAAGAAAGCCCGGAATAAATTTACCCTCTGCTAAATCTACTTGATACTCTTGAGCATCAGTTCCCGGAATTATATCACCTTCTTCACCATTTTCTGTAGGTTTACGTCCCTCAAAATCAATAACTGCCACATCACCCATTTGTGCGTTGCGATTTTCTACAGGAATTAAAGTCGCTAATTTTTGACGACGTTCATCGATTAATTTATCGACATCTTCACTATTATAAACTACTTCTTCCGCTTGTACTTGTAAACCTTGATACTGTCCCAAATTGACTTCAGGAGGCACATCTACTGAGGCTTTAAAAGTAAAACTTCCATCAGGTTGATAGACATTCACTAATTCTTCAAAATCTGAGATTAATTGATAGTTTCCTAAAACATTAATAGATTCTTGTTCAATTGCTTTTTGGATACTTTCTTGAATTAATTCCTCTAAAACAGCACCTTTTACTCTTAGACTACCGATACGTTGCAATAAAATTGGACGAGGAACTTTTCCCTTACGAAATCCTGGAATATTAGTAGTTTTAGCTATTTCTTTAACAACTTTTTCGTAGGTATTTTTTGATGTTTCTGCAGGAATCTCGATTTCTAAACCGATTTGACTAGCAGGAAGTTTCTCCTGAGTTATTTTCATAAAAATTACTATTTTTCCTTTTAACGAGTCACACGTTACGATAACAATTTATATTTATACTTGTTTAGCAGACAAATTTTGCTCAACTTTACTAGCATATCATAAATGTGATCATTCTTTGCTACTTAAAATATTAAAACCTGCTAATATAATGATTTTATTATTGTATTGATTTTGATTTTAGAGAATATTTGATATTAATCGACAGTAATTTAATTTTTATATTCAATAATACTTGCTTTTTGTTTAGTTATTTTTTTTAATAGGTATTGATATTGTCCAATAAATTGAGGAAATTTAGATAAAACACACCAAAAAGAGTATAGTTTAGCATCTTTTTTACTATCTCCAAAATTAAGACGATAACGATAAATTTTGATCATTAAAAAGAAGTAGCCAAAAAGTAAAAATAAACTAAAACCTTTAGTGATTAAAATTAAACTAAAAGCAAAAAAAGGTATAATCAATCCCCATAAATAACCACTAAAATATTCTTTTTTCATATAATTTTCTGGTGGTTTTCCGTGCATAAAATAACCTTCTGCCACTGCCCAACCTCCTCTAATGCTACGTTTCCACCATTGACTAAATTTAAACATCGCAGCATCATGTAAAGTCATATCGAGATCTAAACGTTCAATTTTCCAGCCTTTTTCTCGCAGTCGAATACACATTTCCGGTTCTTCTCCACAAATTAAACTAGGATTATAACCATTTACTTGTTTGAGTGCTTCTAATCGCATTAAAGCATCTCCTCCACAAGCTTTTGCTTCTCCTATACTGGTATTCCATTCCATGTCAATCAAACGATTATAAAGAGATTTATCAGGGAATTTTTCTTTTCTTCTACCACAAACAATAGCTAATTTTTCATTCTTTTCTAATTTTGCGATCGCTAATTGTAACCAGTTAGGCAATAATTCACAGTCACCATCGAGAAATTGAATATATTGAGTATCAGGATAATGATTAATAATATATTCCAAGCCCATATTTCTTGCTCTTGCGGCGGTGAAAGGTATTGATAAATCAAGGTTAATAGTAATAACACCTAATTCCTGAGCTTTTTTAACACTATCATCAGTTGACCCAGAATCGATATAAATGATAGGTGCATTTTGTGGTAATTCTTTTTTTAATGATAGTAAACAATTTACAAGACGAACGCCTTCATTTCTACCAATGATTATAACTGCAAGATAAGTCATAGGAAATAAATGATATTATTGACATAATTATCATAGAAAAATTATTGCAATGCTCTATTATAAGTAAAAAAGAAAGGGAACAGAGATTGACAAGGAAGTGTATATTTAATTGTTGATAATAAATTGATTTTGATATTAGATTTAAGGCTTTGAAATTTCTCTATCGCTGGTGGCAAAAATATGGTATTCAATTAATCTTTGGATTGGCTAGTATCCTTATCGCTTTACAGGTTTACTATAGTCAAGGGGCTTTTATTTCCGAAACTTTATATCGTCTTTCTCCTTCTTGGCTATCAAATTCTCAAATTGATCGTCAAGGCTTATATAAAGAGCGTACTATTCAAGAGTTAAGTAATAAAATAGTTGCTTTAGAAACTCAAAATCAGAATCTAAAAAAAATAGTTCAATATATCGAAAAATCACCAGATCCATTAATTCCTGCTAGAGTTATTGGTAGAAGTCCTGATGCTTGGTGGCAGGTGATTACGATTGATGTTGGTAGTAATAAAGGCATAAAAGTAAATCATGTTGTCATGAGCGTTGGTGGTTTGGTAGGTAGAGTAACACAAGTAAGTGCGAATACTAGCCGAGTTTTATTGGTAAGTGATTATAATAGTCGAGTAGGTGCAACCCTTAGCAGGAATGGTTATCAAGGTTTTATTAAAGGACAAGGTACAAGTATTGGCTTAATGGAATTTTATGCCAAAGTTGGAGATGTGAAGATTGGGGATGTTGTCACAACTTCTAATGTTAGTAGTATTTTTCCCCCAGATATACCTATTGGCAAAATTTTTGCTATTGATCTCAACAAAAGTCCTGCACCAGAAGCACAAGTAGAATTCACTGCTCCTGTTAATTTTTTGGATTGGGTGGTAGTCGATTTAGCTGAAAAATCTGTTTTTCCATAGCTTTCTGATTCCCATTTGCTAACCCTAATTAACTGTAGCCCGTAATTGCCCACAAGCCGCCGAAGCCTCTAATCCACGAGAATAACGAACACTAACGGTGATATTTTCTTGTTTCAATCTGTTTAAAAAATCATTAACTCTCTCCTTTGACGGGCGTTTATAATCTACTTCGGAAATTGGATTATAAGGTATAAGATTAACATGGGTTTGAAATCCCCGTAAGTGTTGTGCTAATTCTTGAGCGTGTTGAGGTAAATCATTAATTCCTGCTAGTAAAATATATTCAAATGTTACTCTTCTTCCTGTGATTTTTACATACTCTCGACATTCTTTTAATAGTTGTGAGAGAGGATAATGATTAGCACTAGGAATTAGTTTTTCTCTGGTTTCTTGATTAGAAGCGTGAAGACTCACGGCGAAAGTTATTTGTAGTTGGTGATGTGCTAATTCTAATATTTTTTGCGGTAATCCTACGGTAGATATTGTAAGCGATCGCTGACCAATACCAATATCTTCATTGATTGATTTTATGGCTTTGATAACTTCAGGTAAATTCAACAAAGGCTCACCCATACCCATAAACACCACATTAGAAACCCTTTCGCCAAAGTCTTTTTGTATTGTCAAAATTTGATCGATAATTTCATGGGCTTTAAGATTACGGGTAAAACCGCCTTTCCCAGTGGCACAAAAATCACAACCCATAATGCAACCTACTTGAGAAGATACACACACCGTTAATCTTTTACTGGTAGGAATTCCCACAGCTTCGATGATCAATCCATCCGCTAATTTTAATAAATATTTACGAGTTTGATCTGGTGCTGTACTATAGTGATGAATTTGCGATCGCCCAATAATATTGTTATCTTGAATCTCTCGCCATTTTTGGGGAAAAACAGTCATATCTTGCCAAGAACTTGCACCCTTTTCATATAACCATTGATAAAGTTGTTTTCCTCGATAGGATGGTTGTTCTTGTTGTATAATCCATTCTGTTAATTCGGGTAATGATTTTCCTAATAATACTTCTTGACTTCCCATAGTTGATTAATAATATAAAATGTAAAGTTTTTCTCTTGGTTTTAAAAGATGCAAAATTAATTGTATATAGACAATCGGTTTAAAGCCATTGTTATCATAGCTTTGAGAAAAATAAAATCCACAATTAATTTTACATACTCACTTATCTGTTTTATCTTGATCATTTTTCTTGTGTCAAACTGAGGCGATTTGGTGAAACTTTCTTTCTTAGAAAATATAGTAGGACTTTTGGCTAGAGAAATTCAATAGTCTGTAATCAAGAGAAACCAGAAATATTAGTATCTTTTTTTACCTATTCACTGGTTCACTCTATCTTATTTGGGTATTTTTTTGATATTGGATGGGGTGACTATACATCTAACTGAGTTAAATTTAAACCAGGTCCATGAGTTTCAATAAATTCTCTTCGTGGTGCAACACGATCACCCATTAATACAGTAAAAATATGATCCGCTTGAGCCGCATCTTCAATTTCAACCCTCTTCATCATACGAGTTTCAGGGTTCATCGTCGTATCCCACAATTGTTGAGGCATCATTTCACCTAAACCTTTAAAACGCTGAATATTATAGTTGGCATTAGCAGGAAATTCAGCTATTTTTTGCTGTAACTCTCTATCACTATAACAGTAGAAATAATTTTTACCTCTTTCTAGTTTATATAAAGGAGGACAAGCAATATAAATATAACCTTGTTCTACTAATTCTCGTTGATAACGATAAAAAAAAGTTAATAAAAGAGTCCGAATATGTGCACCATCTACATCAGCGTCAGTCATAATTACAATACGATGATAACGTAGTTGAGTCGGATCAAATTCATCTCCTCGAATGCCTAATCCTAAAGCCGTAATTAAGGATTGAATTTCATTATTTTTATAGATTTTCGCATCATCGGTTTTTTCGATGTTAAGAATTTTACCCCGTAACGGCAAGATAGCTTGAAAACGGCGATCACGCCCTTGTTTTGCCGAACCTCCTGCACTATCTCCTTCTACAAGATATATTTCAGATTCGGAAGGATCACGAGAACTACAATCTGCAAGTTTACCGGGTAAAGGAGAAGATTCTAATACAGATTTACGTCTAACTAACTCCCTTGCACGACGAGCGGCTTCTGCTGCTTTAAAAGCTTGTACTGCTTTTTCAATTACCGCATCAGCTACATGGGGGTTAAATTCTAAATATTCATTTAAAACTTCTCCCACTAAAGAATCAACAATACCTCTGACTTCAGAGTTACCTAATTTAGTCTTAGTTTGTCCTTCAAATTCAGGATCTGGCACTTTCACGGAAATAACTGCCGTTAAGCCTTCTCTAACATTTTCTCCCCCCAAATTTGGCTCATTTTCTTTAATTTTGTTCCGTTTTCGGGCAATATTATTTAAAGTTCTGGTTAAAACAGTTTTTAAACCTTCTAAGTGTGTACCACCATCAATCGTACGAATGTTGTTGGCAAAGCCTAGAATAGTGTCACTATAGGAGTCGATACACCACTGAAAAGCTACTTCTACTTGTACGCCGTTTTTCTCCCCTTCTACATAAATAATATCTTGGTGTAATACTTCTTTTTCTCTTGTCATATAAGTGACATATTCTTTGATGCCACCTTCATAACAATAAGTTTCGATACGTTCAGGAGTAACACGGCGATCGCTAAAAGTAATTTTAACTCCAGCATTAAGATAAGCCAATTCTCTGAGTCTGCCTGAGAGGGTATTATAATCAAACTCCGTTGTTTCAGTAAAGATTTGGTTATCAGGTAAAAAACTGATAGATGTACCCGTAGCATTATCAGTGGAGGGATTAGCAATTAACTCCGTGACGGGATTACCCCTTTCATAGCGTTGGGTAAAAATTTGTTCTTGACGTTTAACCGTAACTTTTACCCACTCAGAAAGAGCATTAACCACGGAAATACCAACACCATGTAAACCACCAGAAACTTTATAGCCTCCACCGCCGAATTTTCCTCCAGCATGAAGTACTGTCATAACTGTTTCTAATGCTGATTTTTTGGTGGTAGGGTGAATATCTGTAGGGATTCCTCTACCATCATCGGTGACGGAGACAGAACCATCAGCGTTCAGTTCTATTTCTATATGACTACAATGACCGGCTAAAGCCTCATCGATAGAATTATCAACTACTTCATAGACTAAATGATGCAAACCTCTAGGTCCTGTTGTACCAATGTACATACCCGGACGTTTTCTAACGGGCTCTAACCCTTCAAGAACTTGAATTTGTTCCGCACCGTAGTTTGTTGTCTGGTTTTTTGTACTCATCTATTTTTTAACTCCAATTCAAGGCTTTTTTCGGCTATTTTTCCTTGAATGATATTTTTATCAAAAATTATAACACATAACAGAATACCACGATTTAAACATCGATTCAAGGCTTATTCATAAAAGGATAGGAGATGAAAAATTTAAGTAATAAGTTAAACTGAAAAAAATAGATTTTATAAGCCCGCACTGGCTTGTTGAAAAAGTTGATCCCAGTTAATGTTAATAGTGGTAATATTCTCATTTTCTGGCTTAGAAATTAAATCAAATGCTTTGTTTCTAGCAAAAGGATTATTTAAGGCTTGAATGACTACGTTAGCTACATCACCTCTAGGGATAGAAGTAGGAATGCCATTAGGAGGGGAAGCTAAAAATTCATCGTTTTTGCCTACTAATAGCTCTCTTTTTCCATCTGGTTTATCTAATAATCCTCCAGCTCGAATAATAGTGTAATCAATTCCTGAGTCTATGAGATACTGCTCTGCTTTTCGTTTCCAAATTAAAATATTGCCATTACCCAGACGATTTAAAGGATGATTTTCATTTGTGCCACCCATTGAACCTACTAATATTATGTGTTCAATTCCTGCATTTTTAGCCACATCTATTTGATTTTTTTGCCCTAACCAATCTACTTCTTCTGGTTTGCCTTTATCTTCAAAGTCAAATTCTGGTGGTTTTCCTTCTTCGGGGGGTGAAATCATTTTTGGCACGGCACTGGTTAAAATAATTAAAGCATTACATCCTTGAATTGCCATGGTCAAATCTTCTGATGATAAAATATTACCGAAAATAAAACCTTTTGTAGATGTGAATATTTCTTCTGCTTTATTTTTTGATTTTGCAAAAGGTATTACTTGCCAGTTATGATTATCCGATTGTAACTTTTTAACGACTAAAGATCCTGTTCTACCAGTTGCCCCTGTTATTAATACTTTGTTGGTCATATTTTGTTCTCGATGTTAAGTTATTGAATTAGTTGACGTATGTATTGGAAATACTTTTTTGTTGATTTTTTAGTCAAGTTTTTTATGGAACAGTTTTAGAAATCGGATTGTTTTGATTTTTTTCGGCAATGATCGTTCTTTCTCCATATTGCAGTAAATTTTCGATGGTAATTAAGCGATTCATCCAAGTGTCTAATTGTAATGGTTGTTGCTGTTGATATTTGCCCAAATATTTTGGTAGTCTTGTTTTTAAGGATGATAATTCTTTTTGAGTTGCTATTAAATTATTATTGGTAGGATTTTCCGCCAATTGTTTGAGGCGATCGCTTAATTGATCAACTTGATTAGCCCATTGCTTGAGAGAGCTAGGATCAATGGTCATTTGATGGTTTAATAACATAAAATTCCACTCTTTTTGTAGAGCCTGATAACGGGCAAGAGCGGTTTGAAATGGTTGACGATGGGGTAATGGTTCTTGAACTTCGCTAGTATTACCTTGAGTCTGTTTAAACATTGCGCCTAAACCCGTATTAAAATTTTCGGCAGCAAATAAAGCAAAACCACCAGAAGGCATATTACGAACAGATTGCATTTGATCAAAGGCTTCAGCATTCGGTACATTTAATAGACGGATACCAGGAATAATTAAACTAGCATTTTTAGCAGAAAATTCATATACAGATCTCGTGCGATCTTCAAAACTACCAGTATTTAGTGCATAGGTCATCAAAACCATCATATCAACAGATCCGTTATAAATCCAATCTTCCCAATGTTGTTGCAACACAGACAAACGTTCACGACGTTCAATGGGAAATACCGCAGTAGAAATCACTAAATCGGGACGTTTAGACTTGATCAATTGTGAAGTTTCCGACACAAAGCTAGTGATTTGTCGAATGCGAAAACCAGTCCATTGACTCCAAGCTGGAGAATTTGGTTTGATGTTTTTAGGATCAATACCATAGGTTTGTTTAAATAAATTTCGACTAACATCCGTATAACCAAAATTTTGCTTAGTTATTCCATCTTGAAAAGGATAACGAATATAATCTAATTGAATACCATCGACATTATAATTAGTGGCAATTTCTTCTAATAATGCTAATAGATAACGTCTAACTTGTGGATTTGCTGGATCTAAAAACGCTTTTTTAAAACCCGGAGTACGATTAAAGACTTCTCCCTTTTGATCTTTGAGTACCCAACTAGGATTACGAGATAATACTGGTCCTAAATAATTTTCAGGTTGTCCTAAAATACGATTATGTCCTTGATTAGCGGCGGCAAAAATCCATGCCCAAGCGTGTAATTCCATGCCTCTTTCATGGGCTAATTCAATGGATGCTTGAAGAGGATCCCATCCTTTTGTCATGGGATTCTGTTCGGGAGCTACCCGACTAGGATAAATGGGATAACTAGAGTTAATAGTTTCAAAAAATACAGTATTAATCCCCGATTCTGCCATGCGATCAAATAAAGGAGCAAGATCTTCTTTTGATTTAGCTTTAACGATAGTACCTCGATCAACCCACATAGCTCTTACTTCTGGTTGAGCAAAATGGCGATCGACGGGATAATTATCCCATAGATTACGACGAGCATCTAACCATAATTGTCTAGCTTGAGTATAATTTTGTATAGCTAAACTGGGAAAATCTTGAACCACTTGTCGAGCATTCGCAATGGCTTCCGATGCTTCATTATTGCTAAAACGCTCATTAGCTTTATTTTCCCTATTATTAACACTAGATTTAGGAGGATTTTTAAGCACATAATCGGCAACGGCAGTCATGGGAGCATTATATCGAACTTGTTTCGCTTCAACAGTAATTAAAGTACTTTCTACTCGATGAATTAAATCTTGCAACTCTCTTGTCATCTGATTTATTTCCTGAGCAGAAGGACTATTAAAAGGTAAAGACGCTTGAATAGGTGTATTTTCTTCTGTAGTAAATGAAGGAAAAGATATAGGCTTAAGATCTGATGCTGAAGGGAGATTTTGAGCATAAACGGTAGGAGAAACAAAAATTCCAGCGAAAATTAACAGCTTTTGAATGTTTTTTCTTAAATTTACTATTTTAATGTTAGTCATAATAATAATTAGAATCAGTTGCAATGCAAAACTTTAAGAAATATTAAATAATAATTAATAAATCATACCAAGTCATGGTAGTGAATAGTTGATAATTGATAGTTGATAGTTAATCATTAATTGTTCATTGTTTAAAAATATCCCCCTATAATGGATATTAAGAACAGTTAGTTAGTCAAGGAAACAATTGTGGTTGCAACTCCAGAAAGAATTATTAATAATAACTCCGCCGTCAATTCCAACGATAAAGTTGCGGTATTATTGATGGGATATGGTGAAGTAGAAAGCTATGAAGATTTTGCTAATTATAATGAACAGGCATTAAATCTTTTAACGGCAAAATTCGCTCCCGTGCCAACATGGATATATCCCCCCATTGCTAAATTATTGGCGGTATTTGATTTACATGAATGGAGTCATCAACATGGTAATTTTATCTCACCTCATAACGCTATTTTTGAGCGTCAACGGGCAAATATAGAACATCACTTACAACATACATGGGGTGACCAAGTTAAAGTATTTAAAGCCTTCAATTTTTGTGCTCCTCATTTACCCAAGCAAGTGTTAGAACAAATCCAAACAGAGGGTTTTGATAAAATTTTGATTTATCCTTTATTAGTAGTGGATTCAATTTTCACCAGTGGTATAGCGGTAGAACAAGTAAACGAAGCCTTAGCAAAACCAAAGAATTTAGAAGAACATTGGATTAAATCCATGCGTTACCTTCCTTCTTTCTATAATGAACCGAAATATATTGATTTATTAGCTAAAATGGTGGAAAAAGAAATAAGTCATCATCTGAGTTCGGCTTATTTACCTTCTGAAATAGGTATCATTTTAATGAATCATGGTTGTCCTCATGAAGCAAAAGGATTCACTTCAGGTATTGATGAGAGTCAAAAACTTTATGATTTAGTTAGAGAAAAGCTCATTAATCGTTTCCCGATGATTTCTGTCGGTTGGTTAAATCATCAAACACCTTTAATTAAATGGACTCAACCCAATGCAGAATTAGCGGGGAGAAACCTTATCGAATTGGGGGCAAAAGCCTTAGTATTTATGCCCATTGGCTTCGCTACCGAAAATCACGAAACTTTGTTAGATGTTGAGCATATTATTGAAACTTTACAAAAAAAATATCCAACTGTCAACTATATACAGATGGAATGTGTTAATGATAACGATGAATTTTGTGAAATGGCGGCAGAATGGGCAAATCCTCAAATTGAAGCCTTATTAACGGAAACCGCCATGGTGATTAATCCTAGTTTAGCCACTGGAAGTCATAGTCGTGGGCATCATCATGATCATGGGCATAGTCATGGGCATCATCATCATCATTGATAATTAATCGTCAATAAGTAATAAGTAATAAGTAATAAGTTAATCATAAATAATCTACGATAACTGTATCAATATATAAAAAACTGAAAAAAGGCGATCGCCTTTAACTATTGATTGCGATTCTTTAAAATTAACAGATAATCAATATTGAGAATTTATTTCATAAATTGAGGTTATTTTTAAGAAAAAGTTTTTTTATTTGATGAGATTTACTTTTAAATATTGTAAAATTATAACCCCGACAAAAATACTACTAGCTAATATCAACCAAAAATTATGAGCGTACATTATACCTTGATCTAACACCCAACCACCCAAAGGAGGACCAATTAAATAACCAATCGCCCAACATTGAGAGTTAATAGCAAAATAAATTCCTCGTAGGGAAACAGGGGCTAAATCCACAATTAAAGCTGAAGCAGGAGGATTGTAAGTAATAAGCGCCATTGCTGCCATTAAAACTCCAGAAATAGCCCAATAAAACGCAAATTCCGTCATATTTCCTGTTGCCCAAATTAAGCTAAAACTTATTCCCCACATTATTAAAGATAAAGTTAATCCTTGAATACAATTCAGACGATTCAGAATTCTGAGTATTGGTAATTGCAGTATTGCGGCAAAAATAATATGTAAACTAAACAAACTGCTAATATTGGCGATCGAAAATTGATAATTAACAGTAAAGTTAGTTAAATATAATGGTAAAGTAGTTTGAATTTGAGAAATATAAGTGGTAAACATCACATTAACTACGCAAAAAATCCATAAACTTTTATCTTTAAAAGCCTGATGCCAACCATGCAATTTTGTTTGCTGAGTTATCTCAATTGGATGAGTTTCTTTGATAGTAAAATGAATTACCAGATAAAATACAACAAATGAAACACCATCAATGATAAATAAAAGACGGTAATTATTTGTGGCGGCAATAATCCAACCACCGATAATAATACCCAAACCTAAACCTAAATTATCTGCTAAACGACTAATGGCAAAAGCTGAATTTCTTTGACATGGAGTTGTTAAATCTGCGACTAATGCCTCGGCAGGAGGCCAATAAAATCCGATGCCTAAACCCATTAATAAATTGCCTAATAACAAAAATGAAAAATTAGAAGCAGAAGCCAAAAATACATCAGCTAAAGCAGAAATAATCGCCGATAATAAAAGAATTTTCTTTCTACCCCATTGAGGAGAATCACTCCAACTTCCTCCTAAAAAACGCCCTAAAATTCCTGATACTGATGCACTACCAAGAGCGATTCCTACCATTGTGGGGGAAAAACCTAGCTGATTGACAAAGAAAATTGGGGCATAAAATAAGGTAAAACCTGTACCAAATTGTAATAATAATCTGCCTCCTGCTAATATCCAAATCTGAGAATTAAGATTATTTATCACAATTAATAATTTCTCCGGAAAAAATACAGTTATTCTTCTACCTTTGACAACTAAAATTCATTAGTGATAATTTGCTCTAATGCTGGTTTAAGGTTGGGGTAACGAAAATTATAATTCATCAATTCTGTTGTCTTTTGGGGTAACACTTTTTGTCCTTCTAAAACTACTTTAGCACCATCACCTAACAGTAATTCTAAGGCAAAACTGGGTACAGGTAGCCATGATGGACGTTTTAAACTATCTCCTAAAGTTTCACATAATTGATTCATGGTGACGGGATGAGGTGCAGTGGCGTTAAAAGTACCATTAATGTTACTGTCTTTCAAGGCTTGAATGATCATCTCCACTACATCTTCTCGATGAATCCATGAAAACCACTGTTTACCATCACCAATAGGACCTCCCGCAAAGATCTTAAAAGGTGGTATCATTTTAGCTAAAGCCCCTCCATTTCCTAAAACGATACCAAAACGAAAAATTACTAATCTTACCCCTGCTTCCTTTACTTTTTCGGCTTCAGCTTCCCACCCTTGGCATACTTTTGCTAAAAAATCTTTTCCTACAGGACTATTTTCTGTATAAGTTTCTGTTTCACTTGTACCATAAAATCCAATAGCCGAAGCATTGATTAATACTTGGGGTTTTTGATTAGATTTTGCGATCGCATCTACAATCATTTTTGTGCCTAACAGCCTACTATCAAGGATTTCCTGCTTATAAGTATCACTCCATCTTTCGGCAATAGGAGCACCAGCGAGATTAATAACAGCATCACAACCATCTATTTTGCTTTGCCAACTTCCTAATTCTTTGGGAGTATAAAAAATAAACTCTAAATTAGGATAAATGGCAGGGAAAAAAACTGATTTAGCCTTATCAATATTACGAGTTAAGATAATAATCTGATTATCTTGGGCTAGTTTTTCTACTAATTTTGTACCAACAAAACCTGTCGCACCAGTAATAGCTATTTTCATTAATTTTTTTACTTTATAATTATAGTCAATAATAAATGATCATTCTACCAATAATCAAATTTTGAAATAGTAAAGATTTATTTTCAATTATTTATTTCAATAATTTTACCTTGAGAATTACGAGGAATTTGAGAAACTTTTTGCCAAATTTTAGGAATTTTATATTTAGCAATTTGAGATACAAGTTTTACTTTTATATCTTCGTTTTTTATACTATTATTAATGGGAACATAAAAAGCGGTAATAACTTCACCCCAATAATCATCTTTTTTACCAATAATATGAACATCTTTTACCAATTTAGTTGCTAAAATTACACTCTCAATTTCTAAAGGAAAAACATTCTCTCCCCCTGTAATTATTTTTTGACTATTTCGCCCTAAAATCCATAAATTTCCCTCTTGATCTATATAACCAATATCATCAGTAGTCCAAATATCTATATTTTGAAAATAAGGATAATAACCTTTAAATAATGAGGTTGATTTTATTTTAATAATATCACTTTTGTTATCATTAATTATAACTTGAGCATGGGGTAAAATTTGACCAGTATTATAATTATTTTCTCGATTTTCCTTTGGTTTTAAAATACTAATACCAGAGGCTGTTTCTGTCATTCCATAAGTTAAAGCTAAAGGAATATTATATTTATTAGCTAATAATATTTGATGAGGATAAACAGATGCACCACCTACTAAAACAGTTTTAAATTGACTTAAATATTGAGGGTTATTATCAAGGAAAAACTGTAATTGAGTCGGCACTAAAGAAATAAAATAATCTTGATAATCTTCTATAATATCTAAATTATTTTTTAAGTTTTGAAAACTATTAATAACTAACTTTCCTTGACTAATAAAACTTCGTATCACCTGCATTAAACCACTAACATGATAAAGAGGTAAACAACAATAAGAATTAATGGGTAAATTCTCAAAATATTGATAAAAGCCTATAGCCGAAGCAGTAAGAGTTGCCCATGTATGAATGGCAAATTTAATTTTACCCGATGTGCCACCAGTAGGAATCATTATCCCCGTAAAACTAGGTGACTTTTGCTTGAAAGAAGAAAAATTATAATTAATATTACCAAAAATAATATCTGGTTTAACTATATTATTTATTTGTTCCCATTCATTACTCTGCCAATGAGAATTAATTAAAAAGACACAACTATTTGTAATAATACTAGCAAAAAAAGCTGAAATAAATTTACTGTGTTCTGTTTCAGCGATGAAAATAATTGGTTTTTTAATTGTTATTTTAGCAAAATTAATTTCCGTTAAATAATTTATTATTAATGGTTCTAAATTTTCAAATTTATTATTAAATTTCCAATTATTATTTAATAATTTTAATTGTGGTAATATATTTGACTTTTTAAGCATCAAAATTACTGTAAAGCTTTTAAATAATCAATAGCAGCTTCTAACTTAGATTGATAAGATAAAGCAAATTGTTCAAACCAAAAACCTTCATCAGAATAAGGATCTAAATTTTTTAACCAAATTTCTGCTTTTCTTCTTAATTGTTTTTCTTGCCTTTGTTTTTCTAATTCTTTTTGTCTAATATCTTCTAAATTATCAATTTTTTTATTATGTTTTGTTTCTGACTGTTTTTGACTAAAATTTTCAGCTATATCTTGTAAAGATGATTCAGTTATAGAAGATTTTTTATCGGATTTATTGATAGATTTTTGTTGTTGAAATTTGGCTTCTATATCTGTTAATAAATCTAGTGAAGCATTACTTTTTTTAGTCATAGTAGATTTTTGTTGTTGAAATTTGGCTTCTACATCCGTTAATAAATCTAGTGAAGCATTACTTTTTTTAGTCGTAGTAGATTTTCGTTGCTGAAATTTGGCTTCTATATCTGACAATAAATCATCATCTTTTTCTTCTTGTTTCTGAGATTTCTTAGTATTTTGTATCTCCGATAACAAAGAATCTATATTATCTTTATTTTCTTTATTATTCACTGGCTGACAATAAGTATTAATAGCATTTTTAATAATATTTTTTTTTTGCTGTTTTTGTTGATACTTATTCTGAATTTGAGTAAAAATATCATCTATATTACTCATAGCTAAAATTAGGTATATATCACTTAAATTATAACATTATTTGAACTATGTAGGGTAGAAGAATTATAAAAGTTTAGATAGTAAAAGTATCTTTTTCTACCCCATTAAACACTAGGCAACTATATCTAATATAGATTATAAGGCTTCCCAACGGAAATAACGTTCTCCACCAAGTTCTAAAACTACTTTAATTTTTGGTTCTTGTTTTGTTAAACTAATTAAATACTCTTTTTCTTGATTAGAAAGCACAAAACCTTCAATAATCCATAAAACTAAACCTTTAGAAGAAGAAGGTATATTTTCTAGTTGAGAAAGAGCAATAGGTGGGATAAAATAAGTAGGTCCAACTGCACCTTCTTGACCAATATTTTTCTTTCCTAAATGAGGAGGGCGCACTCCATGAATGCCCATTAAATAAGCACTTAAATCCCCTAATCCCCTAGCTGAAATATTAATAGTATTATAACCTGAAGCTCTTAATCTTCTTTGATAACGCCCTTCAAAACCTCCTTCAAGAGGTGCATAGACAGCTACAATGCCTGATTTTTCTAAATCTTTGATAAAACCTTTTCCTGTAGTTAATAATGGCATATTTTTTATTGTTACTAATAATATTTATCTCAATTTTCTTGATTATAATAGGACGAGTGTTTATTTGATCCAGTTAAATGAGTTGATAAATTAAAATGCTTTAATCATCGATAAAAATTTCTATAATAGGTTAGGTTAATTAAGTTGTGTGATGAGGCATCAAAATGGTGAATGAATTAAGGGCTGTGTTAGAATTAGCGACGGAAGAAGAATTGCAACAAGTTACAAAAGTTCTCTTTAGTCGAAGATTTAATCCTATTGATTACTTAAATACCCCAGATCCTCTCGATGTGCAAAGTCAAGATTGGCAAGGATGGTTAGACACTATAGAAAAGCGTTTTCGTTTTTTGGCGGCAGATGGTGTAACAGTCTTACGTCGTCAAACCGATAAAGTTTCATATCGAGACACTTTAATTCAAGTGTGTCGTTATTTAAAAATTCCTTATGCTCAACAAATGACAACTATTGAAATTGAAAGTGAAATTTTCTTAAACTTATTACAAAAAGCATGGCATAAATTACCACCATCAGAACAAAAATCCCTTAAAAGTAGGGTTATTTCTTCTTTAGCCGATAGTACAATTCCTGAACCTTTGCCTTTAAATTTACAACATGATCCTGTTAAAATTTTATTACAGGGCAGCAGTGTTGTTGCAGTCAGTTCTATTTTAAAACCTTGGTTGCTACAAAAAATAGCCCAACAATTTGCTATACATTTCGCTACCTATCAGGTGGCTAAAACAACTATTATTAATGGTGGCATTGCCACAGCTACTCAATTACAAAATCATTTTACTCTACAAATGGCTAAACGGGGAATGGTGATGAGTACAGCTAGATATACGGCAGTAAGAGGTATTTTTACTTTCTTAGGTCCTGTATTATGGGGATGTTTCTTTGCTGATTTAGGCTGGAGAGCAATCTCAACTAATTACACAAGAATTATACCAGTTATTTTTACCCTAGCACAAATTCGCCTTACTCGTGGCGATGATTGGCAGTTATTACCTTGTTAAACTAGGGTGTATCGTCATGACTATTTTATTGATGATGAAGTTAATAAATCAAAACATAAAAATAGTCTGCACAGTGCAAATAGTTAAAAATAGTCAAGTTTTATTAAATTTACTGTCAGAATTTTCAGGATAACAGTTAAAAATTATTGTTTTAACAACAGAGTCTTCTCAGGTTAAGAAAAAAGTTTAAAAACAACACTACAAAACTATGTAAATCCTAAATTAATTATTATTTTGCAATCACAGGAGTGGGAAAAGGCGGTGGAAGATAAATATGACGATAGTAGAGCGAATATAATCTGTCGCCATCTTCTTAATTTTAGGTGGGAAATTATCAATTTTAATAACCATTGTCTATTCCCTATTTCCTAATATTGAAAGAAGTTTATTAGTATTAATCTTGCCCACAACAAGTATTAATGCCTAGACTCTTGAGAATTAAATCACTCACGGCATTGGCGATCGCAAATTCACTGTAAAAACTTTTTTGAAAATCAAAAGACTGCATTTCTGTAACTATAGCAATAACCAACGAACCAAGATCATTTTCTCCTTCTAGTCTTTGACGAATAAAGATTTGAGCCGCCCTTGAAGCAATTGTTTCATTAATAGTTTCAGGGATAAATTCTTGATCTAACCATTGATGTAAGTTGGTTTTAAGCCAAGTTTGTTCAACATCAGCATTTTCTAAGGGGGGTAAAACAATAGGAGGAATAGGTTGAGACATGATTAAATAATATTATAGATTTCCTTTATTAGAAATTATATATATTTAGTTCAACAGTTATGATCGATATTCCCTCTATTATTCAGGGGTATGCCCATGGTAATTTTTTAATGGCTGATGATTATCAACAGTTGGCATGGTATTCTAGTGACCAAAGAACTCTAATTCCTTTGGATAATCGTTTTCGTTATCCCAAATCTTTACAACGAGTATTAAATAAAAATACTTTTTCTGTTGCTATTAATCGAGATTTTGTAGGAGTTTGTCGAGGTTGTGCCAATCGAAAAACAACTTGGATTTCTTCCGAATTAATTGATATTTATATAGAATTAAATCGTGCTGGTTGGGCTTATAGTTTTGAAACATGGCACAATGATCAATTAGCAGGAGGTATTTTGGGTATTGTTATTCGAGGTGCTTTTATCGGTGAATCAATGTTTTTTAATATTCCTGAAGCTTCCAAAGTTGCGATGGTAAAATTAGTTGAACACTTGCGATCGCAAAATTTTGTTTTATTCGATGCTCAAATGCAAAATCCTCACCTTCAAAGATTTGGATCATATATCATTGACAATAAAGAATATATGAAACTATTATCACAAGCCCTTGACACTCAATGTAATTTTATTAGCAAATAAAGAAAAATTATTGTGACAGGAATACTTTACCTTGTAGCTACTCCCATTGGTAACTTAAAAGATATAACATTTCGTGCTATCGAAACCTTGCAAACCGTTGATTTAATCGCCGCTGAAGATACTAGACACACCGCCAAGTTATTAAATCATTATCAAATCAAAACCCAGACTATCAGTTACCATCAGCATAATCACCAAGCTAGAGTTAGTGAATTAATCACCAAATTATTAAACGGTTTAAATATTGCCTTGGTAACTGATGCTGGAACACCAGCTATTTCAGATCCGGGTTATCATTTAGTATTGGCTTGTATTGAATCCAATATTAACATTATACCCATACCCGGTGCGATCGCTGCTATTAATGGATTAGTCGCATCAGGATTACCCACCGAAAAATTTTGTTTTGAGGGATTTTTGCCAACAAAAAAGAAATTAAGAGAAGAATTATTAAATAAATTACAAACAGAAAAACGCACTCTCATTTTTTATGAAGCCCCCCACAAATTACAGAAAACTTTAACAGATTTAGCTGATTTTTTGGGTATAAATAGAAATATTTGTTTGGCAAGAGAATTAACTAAAATTCATGAAAATTTTTGGCGTGGTAATCTACAAAAAGCTATAGAATTTTATCAACATCATGAACCAAAAGGCGAATATACTATTATTATCGAAGGAAATAAGGAACAAGAAGAAATTGAATTATCAGAAACTCAAATTAAAGAAGAAATTGAAAAATTATTAAAACAAGGTATGAGTAAAACTGAAGCTAGTCAAAAATTAGCTAAATATACTAACTTATCTCGCCGAGAAATTTATCAATTAATGATTAGTAAAAATTAGGAATTATTTAATCTTTTTTTAATGGCAAAAATCATAAAGTTATGCTTAAGCAAATATTGCAAAAATCATAAAAAAAAGAGTTGATAAAAATAGAATCACAAAATAGAATTAAAGTGATTGTTCTAAAATTATGCAATCATTTGTTCTTAAAAATTAAGAGAGTTTTTCATGTCTAAAATAAAAGTAGCTATCAACGGTTTTGGCAGAATTGGTAGATTAGTATTTCGTGCAGGAATTGATAACCCTAACATTGAATTTGTGGGAATTAATGATTTAGTGCCACCAGAAAATATTGCCTATCTTCTTAAATATGACTCTACTCACGGTAAATTTAACGGCACTGTAGAGGCGAAAGAAAATGGCATCGAAGTCAACGGTAAATTTATTCCCTGCGTTTCCGTGCGTAATCCTGAAGAATTGCCTTGGGAAGAATATGGTGCAGAATATGTTGTGGAAGCCACAGGTTTATTTACTGATTATGAAGGTGCAGGAAAACACCTCAAAGCGGGAGCAAAAAAAGTTGTAATTTCAGCACCTACAAAAGATCCTGAAAAAGTAGCTACCTTATTAATGGGAGTCAATCATGAAAATTATCATCCAAGTAGCCATGATGTAGTTTCTAATGCTAGTTGTACTACTAACTGTTTAGCACCTATCGCCAAAGTATTAGACGATAACTTCGGTTTAACAGAAGGTTTAATGACTACAATCCACGCCATGACAGCTACTCAACCCACCGTTGACGGGCCAAGTAAAAAAGATTTTCGAGGCGGTAGAGGGGCAGCCCAAAACATAATACCATCTTCCACAGGGGCGGCTAAAGCAGTAGCCTTAGTATTACCTCAACTGAAAGGAAGATTGACAGGTATGGCTTTTAGAGTACCAACTCCTAACGTTTCCGTAGTAGATTTAACCTTCCGCACAGAAAAAGCCACCAATTATCAAGGCATTTGCGAAGCCATGAAAAAAGCCTCTGAAACTGACTTAAAAGGTATTTTAGGTTACACTGATGAAGCCGTAGCATCATCCGATTTTGTTACAGATTCCCACTCCAGTATATTTGACGCTGGAGCTGGAATAGAACTTAACTCTAACTTTTTTAAAGTCGTTTCTTGGTATGATAATGAATGGGGTTATTCTAACCGTATGATAGATTTGATTTTATTTATGGCGAATAAATAATCAGTAATGAGTAATTAACAGTTGATAGATAAATTGTTCATTGTTAATTATTCATTGTACTTTGTCAGAGTCCCCATTGATGTTTAAGGACATCCTTATACACATTTTCCCTAACTAACATTTCCTCGTATAATTTAATTAAAAAATCTGCCGCTTGTTCTCTACTCATATTTTGGACTTGAGTTTGAAAAGAACGTAAATTGAACTGTTGCTCTAACGATAATCCCATCGAATTAGACATAATCTTAGATTCTCCTTTACTTTAGAACTAAAACTTGTTATTCTTGATCAAGGGTAAGCCAGAAACACTTTCCTTGAATAAAATAACCTCTTTAATAAATATCATAGCAAAAACTACTAAACTGCTCATTTTGAACAATGAGTATAAATACTTATTATAATTCGATAATTTTGATCTGGGGTAAATGTTAAAATTCCCTAAAAATAAAATTCGATTAAAAAGGTAGTTATAACTATGTTAGGATTTAAGGACTAGACATAGCTTATAGTAAAGGTAAAACATTTAAAAAACTCCAGATTATTCTAAATCAAACAACAAATTAAACAAAACTTTGATAATTAAGTTGAGAATAAAGCAATCAATGATATGTGAGTCTTTATCGGATGATAAGACACAATTTAATAATCAAAAATAAAATAGAGTTAGTGATTCAAAGTAATTTACTAGCTCGTTTATTGTGAATATTTGAGTTAATCTGTGGTAATTTTATAAATCTTAGAAAAATTAATTGCAATATAAAAAAATAGGAGAAAACTTCAATGTCAGTACGTCTTTATGTTAAGTTACCAAAGGCAGAATTAGAAAAAGAAGGTTTTGAAAAAATGTTCAGTGAATTTGAGCCTTCTTTCACCACTAAACTGATAAAAGAACGTAAAAAAAATGAGTGTCGTGGTTTTGGATTCGTAACGGTGCCCACCGATGAAGATGCTGATTTATTTATCAGTAAATACAATAATCAAGTTTTTATTTACAACGACGAACCTTTTAAAGATGAAAACGGAGCTGATTTTGTATTATTAATCGAAAAAGCCTTACCTCGCACTAAAGGTGAGAAAGAGGAAAATGGAACTGTCACAGAAGGTAGTGAAGATCAATCTGGAGCTGAGAATAAAGTAGCGACTCCAGAAATAGAAACCGTTAAACCTAGCCGTCGTGAAGGTCCTAAAAAAACCACCACGAAGAAATCTCGTGGAAAAAGTAACGGTGGTGCTAAACCTAAAGGTGATAGATCTGTTTCTGTCTCTGAATCAATCCAACCCGATCCTCGTTGGGCGAATGAGTTAAGTAAATTAAAGGAAATGTTTGCTGCTCAAACTTCTAACTAAATTCCTCTGTCCATAATATCTTTCATGTCAGAAAAAAACTCCCGTTGAATTTGGCAACAAAAACATTACAAATCAACGGGTAATAAACTTTGACCAGCAAAAAAATATCTTAATTCCTTATTTTTGAAAAGTTTTTTGACGCTCAATACATTTTTATAGTTGAGTAATCGTGACATCCCATAACTAGCCACAAAGTAATGTATAGTGAATAGTTAAACAAATAGGTTACTCTTGCTTATTAACAAAAACCACAATTAAACAAGTAAGAAACCTTACCGATAGAGCATATTTTGATTGATTAACAAAAAATATAATCTTTCTGTCTGACTGTTAGCACCTCTCCCAAGTCAGTTATTACCTATTTTTAGATAGAACTCAGATATTTACTAAGATTTATCAAGATTAGTTTAGTTAAGTGTATGTGAAATGAGAATAGCCCGTTACAATTGAGATTGCATTTAGTGACTCAGTATCAATATCTTGACCATTTTACATTGATATTTGATAATAAATATTATTTTATCTATAGACTAAATTCTATATTAATTGATTGTCAAAAATTATGTTGAATCAAGAATCTATTTTAGAGGTTTTAAAACCCGTCCAAGATCCAGAATTACAAAAAAGTTTAGTAGAATTGAACATGATCCGTAATATAGCGGTGAAAGATGGTGATGTTAGTTTTACCCTCGTTTTGACTACTCCAGCGTGTCCATTACGGGAGTTTATTCGAGAAGATTGTGAAAAAGCCATTAAAACATTAGAAGGAGTTAATTCAGTTACAGTTGAAATCACAGCCGAAACTCCTCAGCAAAAGCCTTTACCTGATAGGCAATCGGTGAATCAAGTTAAAAATATTATTGCTATTTCTAGCGGTAAAGGAGGAGTGGGAAAAAGTACTGTTTCAGTCAATGTTGCTGTTGCCCTTGCCCAAATGGGTGCAAAGGTAGGTTTATTAGATGCTGATATTTATGGACCGAATGCACCTACAATGTTGGGTTTAAATGATGTACCCATTGAGGTAGAAAAATCGTCATTAGGAGATATTTTACAACCTGCCTTTAATCATGGTATTAAAATGGTTTCCATGGGTTTTTTAATTGATCCTGATCAACCCGTAATGTGGCGAGGTCCAATGCTAAACGGAATTATACGTCAATTTTTGTATCAAGTCAATTGGGGAGAATTAGATTATTTAATCGTCGATATGCCACCGGGTACAGGTGATGCTCAATTAACTTTAGCACAAGCAGCCCCTCTTGCTGGTGCAGTAATTGTAACAACACCTCAAACCGTTTCTTTACAAGATGCTCGTCGAGGTTTAAAAATGTTTGAACAATTAGGCACAAATATTTTAGGATTAGTAGAAAATATGAGCTATTTTATCCCCCCTGATATGCCTAATAAGAATTATGACCTTTTTGGCTCTGGTGGCGGTGAAAAAGCATCAAAAGAGTTAAATGTACCTTTGCTCGGTTGTATTCCATTAGAAATTTCTCTCCGAGAAGGTGGAGACGTTGGTATTCCTATTGTAGTGGGTAATCCTGAATCAGCTTCGGCGATCGCTCTGACAAAAATAGCTCAACAAATCGCCGCTAAAGTCTCTGTAATGGCATTAAAGTAATTAATAATTAATAATTGTTTTAAACTGAGATCTTGCACCTTCAATAAAACTACTTAATAGATATAGTGAAGAAAATCAATTTAAAATAAATTTGAGTAAATTATTATAATATTTTCTGTGTCTTAATCTTTATTAATGATCAATTAGCAAACGTGAATGATACTAAAAATCTCGATTGGTTTCTCATTAGTTTAGTTATTGCTATTAGTAGCTTCGGTAGTTTAATTATTTATAGCACTCAAATTTATAAACAGGGTACAGATTGGCAAAGTCAACTAATTATGGTTGTTATTGGCTCAATTATATTACTGGGTTTATCAAATTATCGTTATGAACTATTGCTAAAGTATCACTGGGTTACTTATCTTATCACTAATCTTCTTTTATTAGCGGTCATTTTTGCTGGTACAACGGTTAATGGTGCTCAAAGTTGGATTAATATTCTTGGTTTTCAATTTCAACCTTCAGAATTTGCTAAAGTCGGTTTAATTATTTCTCTGTCTGCTTTTTTACATTATCGAGATGCTTCAAAACTCTCTAATTTTCTGCCTGTGATTGCCATAGTTGGTTTACCTTGGGTGTTGATAATGATTCAACCTGATTTAGGCACAGGGTTAGTATTTGGAGCGATTACTTTAACCATGTTATATTGGGCAAATGCGAATTTAGGTTGGATTTTATTAATTTTATCTCCCCTTATTTCCGCTTTTTTGTTTAATATTATTTTTCCCCTCTGGCTCATTTTCGTGGTTGCCATGATTTTGATTGCTTGGTTTACCCTTCCTTATCGTTTTAAGCATATTTGGGCTTTAATTACATTATTCTTGAATTACTTAGCAGGACAATTAGGGCATATTTTTTGGGATTTATTAAAACCTTATCAAAAAGATCGTCTCACTTTATTTTTGACTCCTGAAAAAGATCCTCTCGGTGGCGGTTATCATTTAATACAGTCAAGAATTGCCATTGGTTCAGGTAAAATTTACGGTAATGGTTTTCTTGACGCTACCCAAACTCATCTTAACTTTGTGCCTGAACAACATACTGACTTTATCTATAGTGCGATCGCAGATCAATTTGGTTTTATTGGTGGTATCACTATCTTAATCGTGTATTGGTTAATTTGTTGGCGTTTAGTGATGATTGCGATGCGATCAAGAGATAATTTTGGATCATTATTAGCGATAGGAGTATTAGCGATGATTGCATTTCAAACCATTGTAAATATTGGAATGACCATGGGATTAGCACCTATTACAGGCATACCTTTACCTTTATTAAGTTATGGTAGATCATCTTTACTAACAAATTTTATCGCTTTTGGTTTAGTTGAAGCAGTAGCTAATGCCAGAATTATGAAAATAGCTAAGTCTCGTTAATAATAGGCAATGGCTGAATTGGATATAAAGTTATCGTCTAAAATGAAACTAGAAGACTACAGGGAGAGGAGCAAATTGACTTAAACATTATTAAAATTTATTCTCGATAATTATTTATCAAATTCAATTCAGTTTTTTTTACTATCTCCTAACCCTTGTCTCCTGGCTTCACCAAAGATTTTATGTAAAACTGAGGCATATAATCAATTAAATGATCAATCAAGAATAAAGGCAGAAATGTAAATCCTGCCCCAATCAAAAATTAATTTTTCAACTAAAATCAAGCTATTTGATGAATAACATCTCCTGATAAGTAGGTAAAGGCCATAATTCATCGGCAATTTCTTCTTCTAAAGCATCAGCATATTTGCGCACTTCATCCATTAATGAACGAATAGTTGTGGCAAAATATTTCAGATGAGCTTCTGTGCTCTCAAAGTCATGTTTAGAAACAGCATCACTTAATTTTTGAACTTCTGCCATCATAGAATCTGCTAATTCTGAGACTTTTTTAACGGTGGTTTTATCAATTTCAATGCCAATATCTTTAAGACTAGCCATGGTATTGGTAAGACTAGATAAATATTTCATCGCTGCGGGGTAAATGGTGGTTTTAGCAATGCTAATGACTAATTTTGCTTCTACCTCAATAGATAATAAATATTGTTCGGCATAAACTTCAAAACGGCTTTCTAACTCTTTTGGAGAAAGGACACCCATTTTCTGGAATAATTCTTCAATATGTTTTTCTTTTAACACAGGTAAAGCATCAGCAGTAGTAGGTAAATTCTTTAAGCCTCTTTCCTCAACTGCCATTTTATGCCATTCAGAAGAGTAACCATTGCCACCAAAAATTACATTTCCATGTTCTTCCATAATTTCCTTGAGGATCTTATGAATAGCTGTATTTAATTCTGTACCTTTGTTTAATTCAGCTTCTAATTCTCCAGCGATCCAATCCAAAGATTCTGCTAAGATTGTGTTCATAGCTACCAACGGACCTGCTACAGATTGATGTGAACCAACGGCACGAAACTCGAAACGATTGCCCGTAAAAGCAAAGGGAGATGTACGATTTCTGTCACCCGGATCCATCGGAATTTCTGGTAAAGTATCGACACCTATATTCATGGTTTCAGCCGCTTTTGAGCTTTTTACTTCTCCTTTGAGAATTTGCTCAAAAACATCTTCTAATTGTGATCCTAAATATACAGATATAATAGCAGGAGGAGCTTCATTTGCCCCAAGACGATGATCATTACTTGCTGTAGCTACCACCGCCCGTAATAAAGGTCCATATTTATGAACACCTCGAATCACCGCACCACAGAAAACTAAAAATTGTGCATTAGCATGGGGAGTGTCACCCGGATCTAATAAATTACCTTGAGTAGCATTGCCGACAGACCAGTTAACGTGTTTACCAGAGCCATTAATTCCAGCGAAGGGTTTTTCATGAAGTAGGCAAGTAAAACCATGTTTTTTCGCCATTTTACGTAAAATTGTCATGGTTAACTGTTGATGATCTGTTGCCACATTCGCCGCTTCAAAAAAAGGTGCTAATTCAAATTGTCCGGGGGCAACTTCATTATGACGAGTTTTGGCTGGAATACCTAAACGATACATGGATTCTTCCACATCCTGCATAAATACTTGTACTCGTTCAGGAATTGCTCCAAAATAATGATCATCAAATTCTTGTCCTTTAGCAGAAGGTTTACCAAATAATGTTCTTCCTGCTAATAATAAATCTGGGCGACTATGGGCAAAATTGGAGTCCACTAAAAAATATTCTTGTTCTGCACCACAACTAGAATTAACGGGAGCTATATCTTTATGACCTAATAATTTTAATACTTTTTGGGCAGCCTTATTCATGGCAGCATTTGATCGCAACAGAGGGGTTTTTTTATCTAACGCTTCACCTGTCCAAGAAACAAACACGGTAGGAATACATAAAGTTACGCCATTATCAGTTTCCATGACATAAGCGGGGCTGGTGACATCCCATGCTGTATATCCTCTGGCTTCAAAAGTAGAACGAATACCACCATTAGGGAAAGATGAGCCATCAGGTTCGCCTTTTACTAATACCTTACCAGCAAATTCAGAAATTACAGAACCATCTCCTTGTACTGAGACAAAACCATCATGTTTTTCAGCCGTGGAGTTAGTGAGAGGATAAAAAACGTGGGCATAATAAAGAGCTTTTTTGGAAATCGCCCAATCTCTCATGGCAGTAGCAACCACATCGGCGATGGACATATCAAGGGGTTCACCTGTTTGAATCGTCTTTTTTAAAGATTTGAATATTGTTTTGGGAAGACATTCTTGCATCTTACTGAGGGTGAAAACATCTTTTGCCCACATATCTTCTAACCGTTTCGGGGTGTTAAACGGTTTAATTTCTCGATTTGTAATCTGATAAATGGCTTGAACCCGTGAATTATTTCCGCTCATAACTAACTTTATTTTAGACAATGTTTTATCATAACTAAATATGGGTTTAAAAAAAAGTTCATCAGTAACAATTTTTAGATTTGTTTCAGATTAATAAAGTAATGTCAATTTAGAAAACAAAGGTATAACTTGATGATTTATTATCTAAAATTGATTTTAATATTAATTTTGGTTTTTTTTTAATAGATAATAAAGTGTCTAATCTCAGGGATATAATCAATAAAATAGATAGCAAAATTAAGCAATGCAAGGTTCTTTTAGAAAAGTTATTATCGGATCAATTTTTTTTGTTACTACTATAATTATTGCTATCATTGGTTATGTTTCTTTTGGTTGGTCATGGCTTGAATCGATTTATATGGTTGTGATCACAATTTTTGGAGTTGGTTATGGAGAAGTACAACCTTTAGAGACTCCTGCCCAAAGAATTTTTACCATGTTTGTAATTGTTGCTGGTACATCATCGGCAGTTTATGGCGTAGGAGGCTTTATTCAAATGGTGACGGAAGGAGAAATAAATCGGGCTTTTGAAGCTGATAGACAAAGGAAAACTTTAGCAAATTTAGAAAATCATGTTATTATCTGTGGTTTTGGACATATAGGACAAGTTTTAGCAAAACAACTAGAAGAAGCAGACGAATTATTTGTTGTTATTGATAATGATGCAGAAAATTTGAGTACTGCTAAAAATAGATCTTATTCAGTGCAAGAGGGAGATGCCACTGACGAAAATGTACTGATTAGTGTCGGCATTGAAAAAGCAAAAGTATTAGCTACTGTTTTACCTAATGATGCTACTAATGTTTTTATCACTCTTACGGCAAGGGAATTAAACCCTGATTTAGTTATTTTAGCTAGAGGAGAACTTCCTAGCACAGAAAAAAAATTGAGGTTGGCGGGAGCAAATCATGTGGTTTTACCAGCGAGTGTAAGCGGTTTACGCATGGCAAATTTAATCACTTCCCCTAGTATGGTGGATTTTTTAGCTCAAAAAGAAGAACAAAATTATCTCAATGATTTATTAATGCAAATTAATGTTCAAATTGAAGAATTAGTAGTTGGTCATACTTCTCGTTTAGTGGGAAGAACTGTCAGAGAGCTAGAAATTAGGGGAAAAGGGGCATTTATTGTGGTGGCTTTAAGACGAGGAAATGAACCTTTAATTACTCATCCTAATCCATCTTTATTACTCAATTCTGGCGATATTTTGATTGTATTAGGGCATCAAGAAGATTTACCACAATTCGCTCGTTTTTATCAACTTAATCGTAATAATCAATCTCAAGGAATTAAAAGTTCATACAACGACAGGGTTTGATTTCAACCTCTATATAAATAAAGTATTTCCATCTTTAATTATGTTACTAAGATATATCTTTACTCACAAGATTTATAAGTATTTATCCCAGTCTCCTAGTCTTAGGAAATCACCTTTTCAGCAAAAGCTATTCATAAACGGTGTCTCAGTTATCATTTAATTGATCAAAAAAATGTCATAACTCATATTGTTAACTAGACTTACCTACTTAGATGATTGATCAACTTTGGTTATTAATTTGTTCTGGATTAGTGTTATTAATGCAAGGCGGTTTTATGTGTCTTGAGTCGGGATTAACTCGCTCAAAAAATAGTATTAATGTAGCTGTAAAAAACTTTGCCGATTTTGCGGTATCTGTCTTGTTATTTTGGGCTTTTGGCTATGCCTTAATGTTTGGAGTTTCTCAAACAGGGTGGTTTGGCACAACTAATTTTTTCTTTTCTTCCTCCACACAACCTTCAATAGCCGTCTTTTTTATCTTTCAAGCTATGTTTTGTGGTACTTCTACTACTATCATCTCAGGAGCAGTAGCCGAAAGATTACAATTTATTGCTTATTTAATTGTTGCTATTCTTGTTTCAGCTTTTATTTATCCTTTATTTGGTAATTGGGCATGGAATGATCATGGTTGGCTGAAGGAAATAGGTTTTATTGATTTTGCTGGAAGTACTGTTGTTCATAGTATTGGAGCATGGGTAAGTTTAGGCACATTGATGGTTATTGGCGCTCGTAATGGACGATTTTCGGCAGGAAAAATCAATAAAATTCAAGGCTCAAATTTACCTTTTGCGGTGTTAGGTGCTTTACTTTTATGGGTAGGGTGGATTGGTTTTAATGGTGGTAGTACTTTTGCTTTAAACGAAAAAGTTCCTGATATTATTCTTCATACCATTCTTTCAGGAGTGGGAGGTATGATTTGCGGTATGATTCTGTCTTATGTTCAAAATCAACGTATTGAAGTAGAAGAATTAATTAATGGTAGTTTAGCTGGATTAGTAGGGATTACAGCGAGTTGTCATCTAGTCTCAAGCCCTGTAGCTTTAATGATAGGTGTTAGCAGTGCTGGTGTCACGAATTTAGTTTCTGGGAATCTTAAACGCTGGGGTATTGATGATGCGGTGGATGCTGTGCCTGTTCATGGTGGGGCAGGTATTTGGGGTACAATTTGTGTGGGTTTATTTGGCAATTTAGAGTTACTTAATCATAGTCGTGGCACTCAAATTTTAATACAGTTAACAGGGATAAGTGTTGCTTTACTTTGGGCTTTTGGATTAACTTTTATCTTATTGAGTCTCATTAATCGTTATTACTCTTTACGGGTATCGGCGGAAGATGAGGAAGTCGGTTTAAATATTTCTGAGCATGGAGCAAGTACTGATACTTATGAACTATTTAGTGTCATGGACACACAAGCAAGAAATCAAGATTTAACATTACGTGTACCTGTACAACCTTTCACGGAAATTGGACATATAGCTCATCGTTACAATCAGGTTATGGATGCTTTAGAAGTAAATCATCGTCAAAATGTGGAATCTTTAGAAGAACTTTACACTATAACTGCCACTGCTGTGTCTGCTATTGAAAATAATTACTTTCAGCCTTCAGATTTTGATGATTTTTGCGATCGCCCTGATGATTTAGGTATCTTAGCACGAGCATTACAACAAATGTTAGAAAAATTAAATAAACAACAAAAAGATTTAATCTGTGCGCAACAACAACTGACTTTAGCAGAAAAAGATAAAGAAAAATTAATTCAAGATATTATTATGAAAATTTTAGAAACTCGTTTTCCTGAAAATAACGAGAATATTATTAATCTAATTAATAGTCTTTCCTTGGCTGAAAAAATTAATCTTATTTCTGAAACTTTAAAAGTAAAAAAAATAGACGAATTATCTTTGTTAATTAATAATTTACAATGACAATAAAATTATACTTTATTATATAAAGTATTTAATTCTTTTTGCATACTATTGACTACTAAATCATAACATTCTTGCACATAAAAGCGATCATTTCGAGCTTCTTCTCCATAACGTTCAAAATAAATAGGAGAACAAACTTTAGTGGTCATAGAAACAGGTAATGGTATATTAGGTAAGGGACCAAAAGCTAAACCCCAAGGTAAACCTAAATAAATAGGAAAAGTTTGAGGATCAAGATCGAAAATCCAAGGAAATAAACCTCTTTTATTAAGTTCTTTTGCTTGTTCATATAAGTCTGCTAAAACAAAAATACTTTCATGAGCACCTTTAGAAACTAACGGTACAATGGGTAAAGAATAACGTAAAGCTAGTTTAATAAATCCTTTTCTACCAACGAATTTTATTTTATTTCTTTCTGAATAAGGACGAAATACATCTTCTGCACCTCCGGGATAGACTAACACACTAGCATTATTTTCAATAGCACTGATTGCCATTTTCGGATTAGCACGAATAGCTCCAGTTTTAGCGGCAAGACGAGTTAAACCTTGATAAGCTGTCCATGCAATAGGGTGCATTAAACCGTAGGCTAAACGATCAGTACCAAAACGCCTAAACCAATCATACATCATCATGACCATATCAGGGGCGGCAATACCACCATTATGAGAGCCCACTAATAAAACTTGTCCTTCGGGAATATTTTCCCAACCACTGGTTTCTACTCGAAAATAATATTTATAAAGAAATTCCCATAAAGGCATTAATTGTTCTATAGTTTTAGGATCTCTTTGTGTTAATGACCAACCAAAATTTTTTTTATCCATTTATTTGATAATAATTAAAAATAAATAATCTGTAGAGATGAATAATACTCACTCAATTAATCAGAAAAAAAGAAGGAATAAAACCTTAAAAATATATTACTTATATTAACTGTTCCCATTGAGAAAATGTCGCTGCTTGTCCACAAAATTTGCCTTCATTATCGGTTAAATTCCAAAGAATTATATCTTTTATATAATACCTTTTGCCCGTACTAGAAATTCTAACACCACCATAGTTACTGATATACCCTTTTAAGTTCGCTTCTTTTAATAATCCATCTCTTTCTTCTCTTGATATGGGTTGAGTAGTATTTTTTGAGGGAGTTTTTATTAATTCTTCCCAACTCATTTCCCATAAATTTAAAGCTTTTTGATTACCATAATTATAAATAGGATCTGAATTATTATTATGAGATAAAACTACGAAATCGGCATAAAATAAATTTTTAGCTTCAGTCAGCTTCTCATGGTTATTTCTCTCTATTAAAGGCTTTCTTAGTAACTTTTCATAACTATTTAAAATAATTTGTGTCCAATTAATAATTTCTTTGTTTTCCCAGATTTCTTTCATAACTATTTACTTATTAAAAATTAAAAATTGAGGTATGATCAATAAATAATTAAAAACGACTATAAAATGGCTTTTTAACTACTGTAGCTGGATATAAATTACCCCTAATTTCCACTGTTAATTTTTGTCCTATTTTACTATAATTATACGGTACATAACCAAGAGCGATCGCCTTATTTAAGGTAGGAGATAATGTCCCACTGGTAATTTTTCCCACCATTTGATTATTAATGATAATAGGATAATCATGACGAGCGATATATTTACCTTCCATTTCAATGGCAACTAAACGCTTTTTGACTTTTTCTTGTTTTTGTAGGGCTAAAATTTCTTTGCCGATAAATTCATGATTCATATTTACTATCCATCCTAAACCAGCTTCTAAGGGTGTTATTTCTTCATTCATCTCTTGTCCATACAATCCCATACAGGCTTCTAAACGAAGGGTATCACGACAGCCTAAACCGCAAGGAATAACGTTATTGTTAAGAAAATATTGCCATAATCTTTGAGCAATAGAAGGAGAAGTCATAATTTCAAAACCGTCTTCTCCAGTGTAACCAGTACGAGCAATAAAAATTTTTTCTTGGTCAATTTCTGTGGTGAGATGTCCAAAACTAGGGATGCTTTCTAAGTCTTCGGTGAGAAGAGGATTAAGATATTCAAGAGCTTTTTTTCCTTGAAGGGCAATTAAGGCTAAGTCTTTTGAATTATCTTTTAATTCGATGTCTTGATTATACAAATTTTCTGTTAACCAATTCCAATCTTTAGCCGTAGTTGAAGCATTAACGATTAATATTCCTGATTCGATTTTATCTTCATTTTGTCCTTGATAATAAAAAATAATATCATCAATAATGCCGCCTTTATGGTTTAATAAGACTGAATACTGGGCTTTTCCTTTCTCTAAAATTCTTAAGTCAGAAGGCACAAGATAATTTAAACTGGATCGTAAATTCTTTCCTTGTAAAGAAAACTTACCCATATGAGAAATATCAAACATCCCAACGGATTCTCTTACTGCTTGATGTTCTTTTTTTAAACCACTATATTGTAAAGGCATTTCCCACCCTGCAAAATCTGTAAATTTAGCCTTAGATTGGCAGGATAAAGAATAAAGAGGTGTGTGTAGTAAGTTTGATGATTCAGTCATGTTGATTGATGGGATAATGAAGTTAATCATTGACCATTATCCCATGAAGTCACTATTCCTCCAGTAAAATTTCCCCTTCTGTTACCAGTTGTTGTAATTCTCGCCAAAGTTGTGCTTCTTCAGGGGTAACGATTTTATCTTCATAAATAGCTTGTTTAATCATTTTACTTTCCGCACGAGATAATCTGCCATCAGCTAAGGCATTTTCAATCATTTTTTTGATTTTATTAATATCTTCAGACATAATTGATTAATTTTATTGCATAGTTTTATTGCATCAACATTCTATCTAAATTAATCAAAAATTTACATTAATTTTTATTCTTCATTGAGAGGTTTACGACGACGAAAAATTCCTGACATAACAATACCACTGATAACCATAGCAATTAATCCCAAACCATTGAGAAGTACATAAAAAACTCGTAAATCTTTCCCTAAAAATTCTCCTTGATGAATAAACAAAATCATTTCTCCAAATTCATCAGAAGCACCAAACCAACTTCTAGCCACTCGATAAAAAACTCCTGTAAATGCCGTTAGAAATATTGGTAAAAACACTATCGGTGCAAATTTACGGTGTAATTTTCTTAAAGCTTTAATATCCATAATCAACTTAAAATTAGTTTTATTTTACTTAATAGTTTTGAGTATAAAGAACAAAAGTAAAGATTCAGGGAAGATGAAAATAAGTAAAAATATATCTAAATTTTTAAATACACGAAAGAGGGAAGACTCAGAAGAAAAATAGAGAAAAAAAACTAGGAAAGAGGTAAATAAATGCAAAAAAGACTTCCTTTTCCTAATTCACTATCAACAGTTATTTTGCCACCATAATTAGTGACAATTTTTTCGGCAATAGCTAATCCTAATCCTGTGCCTTCTCGGCGATGATTTCTACCTTCTTCCCCTCGCCAAAAACGTTGAAAAATATATTTTAATTCTGTTTCTTTAATACCAATACCTGTATCTTTTACTTTAATTACAGCATAGGGATAATTTTTTTCTAGGATGACGATGATTTTTCCTCCTTCAGGAGTATATTGCAAAGCATTATTAAGAATATTACTGAATAATTGTTGTAAATGATTGATATTTCCTTTCACTAAAATATTATTGACTAAATGAGATTCTATAGTAATTTTTTTTGATTCAGCTTTTATTTGAACAAAATCGAGTAAATCTTCCCACATTTCTTCAATAGGAATATTTAATAAGTTTTTTTCTTTTTCTAGCTTTTCATTATCCATTCTTGCTAATAAAAGTAAATCATTAATCAAAATTTTCATTTGATGAGTTGCCGTAGTAATAGCTTGAATTTTAGTTAAATCTGACGGCTCAATTTTTTCAGGATGAGATAAAATAACTTCCGTAGATGTAGAAATTACGGTAAGAGGAGTTCGTAATTCATGGGATGCGTCGGCAGTAAATTGTTTTAATTCTTGAAAACTAGCTTTTATGGGCTTTAAAGATTCTTGAGTTAGAAAAATTGCTCCTCCTGTGCTTAATATCAAGATAAAAAAACCTGTTAAGGTTAAACTCCATTGCAATAACTTTAAATTTTTTTCTAAAGTTAGTGTTGATTCTGTTACTTTTATATAACCGATTAATTCTCCAGATTCATTATTACTATAAACTGGTAAAATTAAAGAAAAAAGATGTTTTTGTTGATCATAATCATGAGTAGTTTTATTTTGTACAAAACTATTCCACTTATTTAGTAAATTACCTTCTTGAATTAATAGCTGATGTTTTTCATTAAACCACTGTATTGATTGATTTTTCTCAGCAAATAAATTTTTAGAAGTAACTTGATTATTGTTTTCTGATTTATTAATTAAATCAGCTAAAGTTAACCTTGAAAAAGGCTCATGATAATATTCTTCATGTTCATGTTTAACTAACTCCAATATTTTACTAGCATTTTCTGCTAGTCTTAACATATGTTCTTCAAATTGTTTATATAAATGATGAGCAATAATATGATAAATCAATAATCCTGAAGCCGAAAAAATTGCTATCATTACGGATAAATAATAAAGAATTAATTTAATTTTTAAGTCTTTAAATTTATCTTTAGAAATTGGGATTAAGTCTGTAGCCCAAGCCATATATATTTTCAATTAAATTAGGATTTCCTCCAGCTAATTTTAATTTATTTCTTAAGCCTTTGATATGAACTTTTACTGTTTCTTCTAAGGGTATATCTTCCAATAACCATAATCTTTCCATAATCATTCCTTTGGTTAAAATACGATCACCACTACGTAAAAATAATTCTAATAAATGATATTCTTTAGGAGTTAAATCTACCAGCTTATTATTATATTTTACTTCGCATTTACTAGGATCAAAACTAATATTTTCCCATGTTAAAATTGGCGGGAAATTGGATTGATTTCTTCTTAATAATGCTCTAATTCTCGCTAATAATAATTTTAAATCAAAAGGTTTCACTACATAATCATCTGCTCCAGCATCTAAACCTGTTACTTGATCTAAATTTGTATCTTTAGCAGTTAACATTAAAATTAAAGATTGACAATGAATTTTTCTAAGTTTTTGACATAAAGTAATACCATCTATTTTTGGTAACATTAAATCTAAAATAATTAAGTCATAATTCATGGTTTGAGCTAATTCCCAACCTATCTGCCCATCAAAAGCTGTTTCGACTAAATAATGATTATCTTTTAATATTTCAGCAGTCGCAGAGGAAATTCTTTCATCATCTTCTATTATTAAAATTTTCATAAAGCAACCTCTAGGGATACTTAAATTATTTTTGCTGATTTTATCATAAAATATTTCAACTCATAGATAATCATTAATTAAAAGAAATTATTGAGTATCTTAAAAAAGAAAAAATAGTTGAAAATAATTAAGATAAATAAAGCAAAGATATTTTTTCTATTTCCATCATAAATTGTTGCTTAATTGATTCAGGAGAAATAATTTGACAATTTTCGCCATAGGGTAATACTTCTCTAATTAACCAAAAAGGATTACTAACTTTTCTGACTATTACTAATTTATCCCCTTTTCGATCTTCTTCTGTGATGAATGTTATATCTTCTAATTTTGACTCATAAGCCTTAATCATATTACCATAAAAGTTTAATATAACTTCAATATAATCTAATCCCTCTTTTCGCCAACGATTATTAGATTTAAGGATATTTTTAATTCTATCAAATCGAAAACACCAATTATGAGTTAATTCGGGAATCTTAGGGGGTAGATTAACTTCTTCACACCATGCTTCTAAATAAAATCTTTTTTCGTGGAATCGGATTTCACCATAGCAAACATTAAAAATTTCTTGCTCTTTTTGGCTATTTTCATAAACTAATAAAAAGGGTTTTTGTTCGCTTAAATGGAAATCGATGGCTTTTCGCCACCCTTCAAACTCATGACTAATCTGATTAATTAATTGTTGTTGCATTGGGGTTTCTAGTTTCCCTTTTTCTAGTAAAAGTTCAACAATTATATTTGCAAATTGCATTTTTCCAGAATCTGTAAGTAATTTTACTACCGTTTCTAAAGCTCTTATTTGATTATTGTTTAACTCAAAAGGTTTTCCTACATATACTTCCTCAGATGCGATTGCATTCATTAAAGCCGAGATAGAAGGGCGATCACCCCAAGTAAGATTAAGCTTTTGGGCGACATTTTCTAGCTTTTCTTTTGTTCCTTTTTGGATTGATAAGGTAATTGTTTCTGTTTTTCTCACCATTTATAAATAAATTTTGATTTTTAATCAATTAAATACTTGTACTTTTTAAAAAAGATGTTATATTAGATTTATGTTAATTAAATTATAGCATAATAGTTAAAGTACAATAAAATAAATAGAGAAAATTATGAATATCAATATAAAGTCACTTCGAGAAAAACGAGAGGAAATAATTGCGATCACACTAAAACATGGAGCGTATAACGTGCGTGTATTTGGTTCAGTTGCAAGGGGAGAAGCAGACGAAAAAAGCGATATTGACTTCTTGATTGATTATGACATTAATAAAATTATCCCTTGGTTTCCTGTGGGGTTAATTCACGATTTGCAGGATTTTTTGGGCAAAAAAGTGGATGTTGTCACCGCCAACGGATTAAAAGTCTGTAAATAAAGAATTAAAGACAGAGTATTTCAGGAGGCAATTAATTTATGAGAGATGACAGCGAAAGAATCAGGGATATTCAGGAATGCCTTGAAAAAATAGAAAAATATGCAGTAAAAGGTAAAAGAGTTTTTTATGAAGATGAGTTAATTCAGACGTGGGTTATTCATCATTTACAGATTATTGGTGAAGCTAATAGAGCAATTTCTGAACAATTTAAAGGTAAATATCCTCAAGTTTTATGGTTAAAAATAACCGATTTTATGAATTTAATTGTCCATGAATATTTTAGGGTTGATTTAAACATTGTTTGGGAAATTGTCGAAAATGAATTACCAAAATTAAAGCAACAAATTAACGATATTTTAAGGGATATACAATCTAATGAATAATCAAAATACTGACATTAAGACATTACAAAAATTAGCTCTAAAAATACCCGAAAAAATGCCTTATATAAAAATGATAATTCTCTTTGGTTCAAGGGTAAGGGGTGATATTCACGATCGAAGTGATTGGGATTTTGCTATTTCTTATGATAAAGAAATCGTTGCAAAAACTATGAAAAATAAAGCATCTGGTTGGTTTGCTTACTCCATTGATTTGAATGATATTTTTGAGCTTAAAACAGATCATATTGACATTGTGGACTTGAATAATTGTTCAGATTTTATCACCCATTATATTGCTCGTGATGGCGTTTTAATATATGAAAAAGATCAAGGAGAATTTGAGCAGTTTAAACGACAGAAATTAAAAACAGAAAGAGAAATGACAATCATAACTAAAAACATGAGGGCAGAAATAGAAGAATTTTTAACAAAGTGTGGAGTTTAAGCAATGTTAGATGAAAGAATTATTCTCAGAAAATTTCAAAAACAAAAAGAATATTTGGTTAAATTAAAAGTTTATGAAAATATTGATTATGACACTTTCCTAAATGATCAGATGATTCAATTTGCCATCGAACGTTTACTACAATTAACAATACAAGTTGCCTTAGATGTAAACCGTTATTTATTCAAATCATTATTAATTAAACAACCAGAAGAAAATGCGGAAAGTTTTATCAAATTAGCCCAATTAAAAATCCTTGATGAAGACTTGGCATTGAGATTAAAAGAGTCAGGGAAAATGCGTAATTTATTAGTGCATCTTTACGAAATAATTGAACCTCCCTTTGTCCATTTGGCTATTAAAGTAAAGAAACTCTGAGAGATTATCCTTTATATCAAAGACAAATTTTAAACTATTTAGACAACTTAGAAAATAATGTATAGCATAAAATTAAAACCTGTTTATTCTTGCCCTGCGGATAAAATGCCTCAAGATATTAATTTACCTGAAAATTGGTCATTATCTTGGCATCAATTAGAAACGTTTAAAGCCATTAATGATCCAAATATTGATGTTATTTTTAATATAGCAATGACGGGAGATGGTAAAAGTTTAGGTGCTTATTTAGATACTTTACAAGGAGAAAAAAATGAGCAATTTCGTTATATTTTAGCTTTATATCCTACTAATGAATTAGCTAGAGATCAACAAGCACAAATTAATCATTATATTGATTTATTTAAACCTAATAACGAGCCTCGTATCAATCGTTTAAGTGGTGCAGATTTAGAAATTTATGCTGAAACCGAAGACATCAGAAAAGAAGAGGCGATCGCAACTAAAATTGAAAATTCAGAAATTATCCAAACTAATCCCGACATTCTACATTATCTCAGAAAAGGGGCTTATTTAATGCCCAAAGATCGTCCTGATAAATTATGGAGTCCTTTGGATAACAAATTCAAATTTTTTGTTTTTGATGAATTTCATATATTTAATGCACCTCAAATCACTAATATTATCAACACGATGTTATTAGTACGTCACACCAATCGAGATAAAAAATATCTTTTTCTATCAGCAACTCCAGAAACTCAAATAATTGAAAGATTGCAAAAAGTAGGGTTTAAATGTAAAGTAATTGATCCCTATCAAGAACAAAAATATCAATTTCCTGATACTTTGGAAGAATACCAAGAATTAGAAACAAAAAAATGGCGTAAAGTAGTAGGAGAAATATCCTTAACCTTTATCCCTTTAGAATCTGCTTATAATGCTTCTGAAAATTGGCTAAAAGAAAATAAAAATATTATCTTATCTCACTTTCAAAAATATCAAGGATGTAAAGGAGCAATTATTCTTAATTCTATTGCTTCAGTCAAGCGTTTAACACCTTTATTACAAGAATTTTTATCACCCTTAAAAGTTCAAGAAAATACCAGTTTAACGGGTAAAATAGACAAGGAAAAATCTTTAGATGCTGATTTAGTTATAGGTACTAGCACGATCGATGTTGGGGTAGATTTTAAAATTAATTTTCTAATTTTTGAATCGGCAGATGCAGGAAGTTTTATTCAAAGATTAGGCAGATTAGCACGACATGATAGCTATGAAAAGGAAGGGAAAAAAATTAATTTTGATAACTTCACAGCTTATGCTTTAACTCCTAATTTTTTAGTAGAAAGGCTATTCAATGAACAGGATAAAAATTTAGAAGAAAATGCTATTTACGACCGACCATTTTTTCATGAGCAAATTAGAAATAATTATCGCAAAATTAATAACTTTGAAGGATATTATCAACGTTGGGGAGGGGTTTTATCAGTGTTACTCAGTGGTAAATCTGGATTAGGACATAAAACCATTGAACAACAATTTGCTGGTAGTAAAGAAGCATTTAAAAAAGATTGTGAAACAGTATTTAATCTTAATCTTAAAAAGACCGCTTTTTGTATGAAAAAATGGGGTGAAGAATGGCAACAATTATCAGGTAAAAAAGGAAATCCTATTCTTGAATCTGCTAGTAGTTTTCGAGGTTCGAGCGCCCTTCAATGTGGTTTATACGACTTAACAGAAGTTAATGAGTGCGATCGCTTTAAAACCTATAATTTACCTAGTATTTTAAGCAATTTAGACATCGAACCGATAACCGAAGCTGAATTTAAGCGAATTTTGGAGAAAACTAAAGCTAACACGAATATACCTATTCCTAAAGGGCGTTTTCGTCATTGTTTAGGCTTTATGAAGTTAAATGGTTATCGAGAGGAAAGATTAAATTGGAAATTTACCCATGGTGGTGACTTAAAGGCGATCGCAGATTCATGGAAAGTAACGGTTTTATCTGGTATTCAAGTTTATCAACCCGACAACCGTTGGATTAATGAGATTAATAAACGACTGAAAATACAAGGATTAGTTAGTTATGTTGTGCCTTATCCTATGTCGGGGGTTAAGAGGCGTTTACAATTACCTATGCACTTTGAAATCTATCCCATTGATGAGGTAGCCAGAGATGAAAAACCTCCTTATTCGATCGCTTTTGGACAATCAGCTTTACTTCTCGATACCCTAGCATATCGTTTAAAAAGTAAAGGAGGTGAATCATGGATTTGTTAGAGTTTCAATCCCTCATAGGTATTAAAGGCATTAATAAAAGAAGCAAACGTCATTGCATTCATGAGTATTTGTTTCAATCCCTCATAGGTATTTTTTCATGCTTTACAAAAACAGTTTATAGATTAAATTACCATATCACAAAAATGATTGATTCTACATAAACCCTAAAAGGGGTCAAATAATCATGTATCTTAATTATCAAAATAAGCTATTATTAGATTGTTAGTTTTATTAAAGGAGTTTAAAACATCGTAAGAATAAAAGTAATGAACAAAAAAACAGCACATAAAATTACTTCTGCCGCCTCGTTTTTAATTACGTCTGATGCTTTGAAGTGTAGAAAGTATTTAGAACCTTGTCTTCGTCTTAGTCTCGATATTTTAGAAGTTTTGCGTAATAGTGAGTATAAACATTATACATCTCGGCAAATTTCTCAATATTTAGAAGAAAACAGTCAAACATATAGAGAAAAAGGTTTAAATGCTAATACTGTATGCCAAGTGCTACAAGCATTAAAAAGAGGAGGTATTGACTTATCCAGTAACAGTAAATTGGGATGGACTTTTCAACTAAAAGAAAAGTAAATCTTCAAGAAAGAAAATTTTACAGTTTTAATTTTAGAAAAAGTAACAATCATCACTGGGTACATGAGTAAGCAATCCGAGTCCCTCATATAATTTCGAGCTGATTTGGTATTTAACTCTTATATTATTCAGATAAACTGATTTATTTTATTTTTTTATTTATTGTGAAATTTTCTTTGTAAATAAAAAAATTAATCTGAAACAAAGGAGACATTCTCATGAAAAAATCTCGAAGTGAAAATAGCTCACAATTCTTTGAGCATATCCAATTATCTTTACCTTTATTTACGAGTCAAAAACCATTTTTAGACATGAAAAAACAAGTAAGAGGAAAAAACAGAAAACTTTTTGATACTTTGGAAAAAGTGATTAATGATTTTCAAGTTTCCTTACACAGAGATGAATTTCAATCAACAGAAGTCAGATTTGCAGTACGTCAATTGCTTTCTTTTACTAATGGAAATAAAAGCTAATAATTAATTTTTTGGGGGATATTTTATCCCTCTTTCATACCTATACTTAATATTTTGGAAGAGAAAATTATGGCTAAAAAAAGCAAAAATCCTAACTCAGAATCTAATCAACTACAGCTTGATTTATACAATAATAACAGTCAAGAGGATACATTTACACAAGAGGAAGAATTAATGAATTATGATGAATTTGACGATTATGACTATGATAATGATAACTTTAATTTAGGTGATGACTGGGAAAATAGCGATCGCACCATCGCACCGCCAAAAAGAGAATTAATTACCCTTAAACTCTTACAAGAAGCGATTATCAAACAAAATCCTGATGATATAGTCATGGCAGACTTTGCCGAATATGTTTTACCTAATTTGTTAAAAGTTGCCATTGGTGTAACTGCCAAGGGGGGGAAATGGATTGAAAAGAAGTTAGCTGAAGGAATTAAAAGCAAAAGGGCATTAGGTGATCAATCTCTCAATACTCATCTTTTAAATGGCTTATTTCCAGCTAATTTGATTCAAAAAGAATTACAAAAATTAGATACTACCGTTAGACGAGTCATTAAAGAAAAAGAAAGACGATTATCAACCGCAGGTTTTATTCTCCATGACTTTGAGAAATTCGATTATAGTCGTTTTCCCGAAATGCCTCAAAAATATATAGATTTGCAAAAAGATGAGACAAAAAAAATTAGAGATTTATCTGTTGCTGAACATCGAGAAATTATTACGGTTATCATTAAATATCTTAATCTCGATCGACTTATTGATCCCGAAAATCCAGAGGGTTACTTAGAATATTTAGACGATATTTTATTCATTGCCTATAACACTCAAACCCGTTATGACACCAACTGGAATTTATCCCATCATAGCGACTTAACACCGAAATTAACAGGAGATAAATTAAACTCCCTCGCCTATTTATCTTGTTTAGCCGATCGTTTTGCGTCAATCATAAAACATCCCCAAGACGCACTACAATCTAGTCTTAATGATTTAGTTGGGCGACTTAGTAACAGACAGTTAAAACTTTCTTACCATAGTATTGCAGAAAATAGAGGCGTTTTAACCAACATCCTTAACAATGCTTTAATCGATGCCCATATCAATCTCAATACAACAGAACAAAAATACTATTATCCTTTACTTTATTTGCCTACAGGAGTAGTTTATTTGTGCGATCGTTATGCACCGAATGTCAATAAAGACAATATTCCTGTATTAGTCGTTGATAAGATTAAATCTCTTTGTAACGATGAACTAAAAAAACGTCAAACGGGGTTTAACCGTGACGGTAAAGGCATTAAATATCCCGATTATTATGAGCTATTTTTTGATGATATTAGTTTAATGGAAGTTGCCCTCGATGCCACTATTAAGATTCTTAACGACAAAAAACTGCCTGTTTCTGCTAGTCGTAGTGAAAATTTAGTTCAATTTCAGCAACAAGAAATTTTACCGAGTTATTATAACTTTCAATTTTCTGATGATATTAGGATCGATCGAATTGCAGAATTTGGAGATACTGTAACCCGTAAAATTTGGGGGACAAAAGTAGAAAAAATCACAGAATTAATTAAAGAAAATAAAGCTCAAAGAAAAAATAATAAAAACTTACCCGAACTTCCTAATCTTGACTTAACATCCGAAGTATTAATTCAAAAAATTGCTGAATTTTGGGATTTATCTGACCATTTACTTGCAATTAATAGTATTCAAAATATCAACCAAAAACTAAAAGATAAAAACTTGAAAGGAAATACAGGAGGAGTTCCTTATGAATGGTACTATTTAGCCGTTAAATATTTAGAAAAAAATCAAGGAATAGAAGACATTAAAAAACCTTGCTTAGAATTAATTGAATATTTAAAAACTATCATTGAACCTGCCATAAACAAATACAATATTGATGATGGTTGGCAAGATTTAAAATCATGGGTTTTACAAGTAATAATGTTACCAGAAAAAGAGTCAAAAAATATAAATAATCATAAATTTTTAGAGGAATTAAATAATTATCAATTAGCAAAAAAACAAGGGCGGGGAAAACAACAAATTTGTTCTATTTCCCATTCAGCTTATACCGTTACAGAACAAAGAGAATCTGCCGTTTTATTTATGCCCCAAGTTTATACTAATAAACAAATGTTAGGGGGTTCTAATGCCACCAGAAATATCTCTAGTATTGCGGGTTTAGAGATGATGTTAAGACAAATTTTAATGAGTCAAACTCAAGCCATTGGCAAAAATTTTGAAGAAGCAAAATATCGTTATCTTTACTTTTATTCGACTTATTATTGCACTCCTGAAACTAATATATTTTTACATAAGGCTTATGATAATATCAGACAAACTCGTTTTGACACTGGGATTCGTAATCATTTTATTAGTAAAGATTTACAAGCAGATTTTAGTTTAGAAAACTATCAAACTGTGGATATTTTTCATTTAGATAATGATAATTCTAAAACCATAGATAAAACTTTCAAATTATCTTATCCTGAAAGTCAACCACTAACATTTTATTTCATTGCATTACCACCAGAAAAAAAAGGAAAAGATAAAAAGGTAACGGATACAGAATCATGGATTATGCCAACATGGTTAGGTTTTGCTTTTCCCATGATTTTAGATGTAAAAATTGCCGTTTCTGAGTCACCAATTCCACCGTTTATTGATGGTTCGGAATTTGATGAAACTGTCTTTTTAGATAGTCCACCAATCAGCATTAAAAGTTTAGTCAAAAAAGATAGATTTCGTCTTGATTATATTTTAGAAGGTTGGCAAGAAAATAATAAAAATTTTGCTTCTCCTTTAAATATTCTTACGGCTTCTTATGCTATCCATCTTGATGTTAATGCTAAACAAACTAAAAACGGTTATGAACCTAATTGGGGTAAATTAACCGAACTTACAAAAGATTTAGAAACCAGTCCTTTAACGGTTTTTTCTTATCTCAATAAATGGGTTCGTAAACAAAAATTGGACTCAGCAGGAATTAAGAAAATTAAGCTCTATGCTTATAATTTTTATCCCTGTTTTGACCCTTATATAACTTTTAATCTTGAAAAAGAGGAATTTATTATGCAACCAGAATCACCCTTAAATCATCCCTTAAATTTAACTTTACTTTATCGCAAATTTTATCGAGCTAAATCTAGTAAAGGAAATCCTATTAAAGCTAATGCAATTCTTAAACCTATTGATGAAGCCGCCGATGTTATTTTAACTGTTGATAAAGCTATCTCAGAAAATGAAGAAGCCTTAATTTATGAGGTGGGGGCAAGAATTTTTAAATTAATGGAAAGGGTACATTCATCTACTGCGGAAGGGCGTTGGATAATTGCTAAAAAAGATGAAGAAAGACAGGCAATTTTAGAGTTTGCAAATTACTTTGTTAAGGAGGTTTTTATGGGTGCATTTAAGGGCGATCGATCTCGTTTAGCAGGACGACAATTAAACATTATTCGAGATACTTGTGAGTTTCTTTATCGCCTAGAAAATGATAAAGAATTTCAAGAAAAAAAAGCTCAAGGATTAATTAAAACTGATGATAATTCAGAGGAGGAATAATTAGGTTAATTATTTAATTTATGAATCTCAGATTTTACATTGATCCCGAAACGGATTTACCCCATATCTACAACCATGATGTTCTCGAAAAAGAAATAGAAGAAGTTTTCTATAACTTAGGAGAAGATCGACCCGGTAGAGATGGATCACGAGTTGCGATCGGACAAACTCAATCAGGTCGTTACTTAAAAATTATTTATGTTCCCGAACCCGAATCGGATAGTGCTTTTATTATCACTGCTTATCAGTTAATAGGAAAGCCTTTAAATGCTTATCGTAAACGTAAAAAAAGAAAATAGCCATGATCAAAAATGAATTTCCGCAAGGATGGGATGAAAAACGAGTAAAAAAGCTCATCAATTATTATGAAAACCAAAGTGAAGATGAAGCAGTAGCCGAAGATGAAACTGTCTCATCCCAACAAACCTTAATGCAAGTTCCCACAGAATTAGTGCCAACTATTCTTGAACTAATTAACAAATATCAATCATCTTCATCTATTTCTTAAAACTAAAAAATTTATCAATAAATCAAGGAGAAAAATTATGTCTTTTTTAAAATCGATCGACTCTAAACATTTTCATACTGAAATCCCTTATAAACCTATGGGAAAATACGTTCATTTTCTAACTATTCGAGTCACAGAATCTTATCCTTTATTTCAAACCGATGAAGAATTAAATAAAGCCAGAGTTAGTGGTGGTATTGAAGATAAAACCCCTATTACTCGCCTTGCCATGTTTAAGCGAAAACAATCATCTCCTGAGCGTTTAATGGGGCGTGAATTGATGCGTAATTATGGTTTTATGACAGCCGAAGAATGCGAATATAATGTTAAATTTGCGATGGATAACCCTGATTCTATCATCTATGGATTTGCCATCGGCGATTCTGGTTCAGAGAAATCAAAAGTGATGGTAGATACAGCTTTTTCTATCACTTCCTTTGATGAATCCCACGAAACCTTTACTCTTAACGCACCCTATGAAAACGGCACAATGACATCCAAAGGAGAAGAGGGAAGTAAACCGGGGGAAGTAACAAGTCGTATTAATCAACAAGATCATATTAAACCACAAATATTTTTCCCTAGTATTGTCACCTTAAAAGATCCCACAGAAGGTAGTTTTTTATATGTTTTTAATAATATCTTAAGAACTCGTCATTATGGTGCGCAGACTACTCGCACAGGTAAAGTGAGAAATGAGTTAATTGGGGTAATATTTGGGGATGGTGAAATCTTCAGTAATTTACGTTGGACACAAGCTATTTATGATACTTTGAAAACTAATAATAAGTTCAATGATATTGATCCTTTAAATGAAGACGATGTTATTAAATATGCTCAAGATTCGATCGAAACTTTAATGAGAGATGAATTTATTGTTCACACAGATTTTATCGGTAATTCTTTTAAAGAATTATTAGAAGAAAGCAAAGTAATTTTGAGTAATGAAGAACAACTAAAAGCAGTGTTAAAACAAGCTGATGATGAAGCTAAAGCATACGCTAAAAAACACATTAAAGGTAAACAAGAAGATAAGAAAAAATCAGCTAAAAAATAACTGTAGGGTAGGCATTACCCAGCACAAAAAACTTAGAGAAAATAAATTGTATTTTTGATTATGACACATATTTATCAATGTGAAATTGAACTCCATGATAATCTTTACTATGCCACCCGTGAAATAGGTAGATTATACGAAACAGAAGCTATTTTACACAATTATAGCCTTTGTTATGCGTTAGGATTTGTGGACAGTGAAAAACATCGAACAACAGTTAATGATGAATATTCCTATAAGTATTTTTGTCAAGAACAAATACCTAAATATAAAGAACATTTAACTCTTTTAAATGAACAAGGAATTTATATAACTCCTGCTAAATCCATTTCTCATAGTGCCGTATTAAATACATGGAAATATGCCAATAATAATTATCATGTTGAAATGGAAAAAACACAAAAAAATATTCCAAGTTTTGGTAGAAATAAAGAAATTGCTCCAGAGAGTAAATTTGAGTGTTTTATTATTAGTAAAAACTCTTTTAAAAAAGAGAATACAGTTAATGTTTGGCAATGGAAAATACCAAAATTTATTCGTTTAGGAAAATGGATGAGTAAAGCTGAAGTAATAATAAACAAACTAGACTATAAAATCAAAAAAAATAGTAATTTTACTTGTGCTTATCCCCTCAATCCTTTAGATGTAATGTTTACTAATCAACTAATCTCTTACGACGTGATTAATATGCCACCAGTTAGCCTAATAAAAAATGTGACAATGAAGGGAGATCATTATCAAATCAGTCTTGATGAAAACTCTAAACAATTAGTTAATATACCGGTAAATATGAATTATCGTTTTGAATAATAAAAAAAAACCATGAAAATTATCGATCAAACTTAATCTTACACCTTTAGCAAATACTTGGGAATGAGAATTTATGTTCAATATTTAGCAGATGATTTATTTCCCATTAACTATACACTATTCACTAAAATATGCCTCACAGTTTAGTCATCAATTTTACACCTATTTCCGATATTCCTCTTGGTTATACTTCAGGGAAACATCTACACGGCTTATTTTTTACCTTAGTTAATGCCGTCAATCCAGAATTAGCGGAATATTTTCATCAATCGGTGGCAAATAAAAGTTTTACGGTTTCTTCTTTACAGGTTATTAATAGTAATAAAAATCAAGATAAGTTTTTACAATGGCAACAACAAAAAACTGTCAAAAAAGGTAGTAACTGTTGGTGGAAAATCACATTATTAGATGATACTTTATTTAGTCAATTAACCAAATTATGGCTTAATTTAAGACCAGAAAAACCCTATCATTTAGGAAGTGGAGACTTATTCATTACCAGTGTTTTAGCCAGTTCAGATAGTCACCCTTGGGCGAATGCGATGAGTTATCAAGAATTGTTCGATCGAGCTTCGGAAACACAAAGAAATATCAACCTAAAAATATATACTCCCACAGCATTTAGACAGGGGAAATATGATGTATCTTTACCTACTGCTGAATTAGTATTTAATAGTCTATTAAGGAAGTGGCAAAAATATAGTAATATCCCTTTTGATAATATTAATTTTGAGGAATTATATCCGGCTTATTTTGACATAAAAACAGAAATAATTATCGATAATAAAAGTAAATTTATCGGTTGTATTGGTACTATCAATTATAAAATTTTAGGAGAAATAGAAGCGATAAAAATTAAACAAATTAATACCTTAGCAGACTATAGTTTTTATAGTGGATTAGGGAGAAAAACGACCATGGGATTTGGCGTACTTAAAAGACTTAATTAATTATCTAAATATTCTTTGCGTCTTTGTGCCTTTGCGTGAAATAACCTTATCTTTAAATATTATGGAAAATGACTTTATTTCTATTGCTTCTTTAAACCATTATTCCTACTGTCCTCATCGTTATTGGCGAATGTTTTGTGCTAACGAATTTGAAGATAATCAATATACGATCGACGGTACAACTTTACACGATCGAGTCCATACAGTAGGCGATTTAAACTTAGGAGAAACATGGCAAATTAGAGCGATTTATCTCAAATCTGAACGGTATAAATTAATCGGTAAAGCAGACTTAATTGAAGCAGAAAACGGTACTTTTTACCCTGTTGAATACAAGCGAGGTAAAAAAGGCGAATGGATTAATGATGAGTTACAAGTTGTCGCTCAAGCTCTTTGTTTAGAAGAAATGACTGATACTAATGTTCATACTGGTTATATTTATTACGCTCAAACTCATCAACGACAGGAGGTAAAAATTGATGATAATTTAAAAAAAGATGCGATCGTAATTATTAAAGCAATTCAAGAAATAAATCAAACAGGAAAGATACCAAAAGCAGTTTATAGCAAAAAGTGTAAAGGTTGTAGCCTTTATTCTGCTTGTCTGCCGATAGCCAACGACAAAGTCAACCGCTACCGAGAAAGTGAATAGTGAATAATTAATAGTGAATAGTGGATAATTAAACAAATTAATAATCAATACTCTTTAGTCATTTTTGAAATTATAAACAAATAAAATGGATAGTATTATTTATCAAAAAGCATATAAATTTTCTTTAAGAATTATTAAAGCATATAGATATTTAATTGAAGAAAAAAAAGAGTTTATTTTATCAAAACAATTATTAAGAAGTGCTACATCTATTGGGGCAAATATTGCCGAAGCTAGTGGGGCAATTTCCAAAGCAGATTTTAGGCATAAAATGTCCATTGCTTACAAAGAATCACTAGAGACACAATATTGGCTTTCTTTACTCAAAGATTCTGAAGTCATAGATGTCAAAAGTTATCAAAGTATTAATCAAGATGCTGTAGAAATTAGCAAAATTTTATGCTTGATCGTAAAAAATACAAAAGCAAAAAATAATAAACAAGATACCAGCTAATTAGCATTAACTATTAATTATTAACTATACATTATTAACTATTCACTATTCACTATAAAAATGGGAACAATTTATATTACTCAAGATGATGCTTTTATTGGTAAAACTGATGAAAGATTACAAGTTAAAGCTGATAAAAAACAATTATTAGATGTACCTTTTATCAAGATAGATGGTCTAGTAATTTTAGGACGAGCAAATTTTTCTCCTGCTATTGTCTCTGAATTATTAACTCGCAAAATACCTCTCAGTTTTTTAACAAGTACTGGGAAATATTTAGGGAGATTAGAGCCAGAATTAACTAAAAATATTTTCATCAGAAAAGCTCAATGGGCAGTGACAGAAAATTCTCCAAAAGCTATTCATGTTGTCAACGGATTTATTCGAGGTAAACTAAAAAATTATCGCAACTTAATGATGTTAAGAAATCGTCAAGAGTATCATGAAAAACTAGAAAGCTCGGTCGAGCAAATTCAACAAATAATTAAATCTTTAGATACTAAAAATAACATTAATTCTTTGAGAGGTTTAGAAGGTGCAGGAAGTGCAATTTATTTTAGTTGTTTTAATGATTTTATTAAAAATAATAACTTTAGTTTTAAAACTCGTAATCGCCGTCCTCCAACTGATCCAGTTAATTCTTTACTCAGTTTAGGCTATGCTTTATTAAGGCATGATATTCAAAGTGCGGTCAATATTGTAGGTTTTGATCCCTATTTAGGTTATCTTCATGTTGCTCATTATGGCAGACCTGCTTTAGCATTAGATTTAATGGAGGAATTTAGACCAATTATTACTGATGCGATGGTTTTAAATGTGATTAATAATAAAAAATTAACTCCTCAAGATTTTATCACTGAACCCATCAGTAATGCTGTTTCTTTAACCAAAGAAGGACTTAAAATATTTTTAAGATCTTATGAAGAAAAAAAACAATCGAAATTTAAACATCCAGTTTTAAATAAACAATGTACTTACCAAGAAGCCTTTGAAATTCAAGCTCGTTTATTAGGTAAATATTTAATGTCAGAAACTGAACAATATACACCTTTAATCACTAAAAAATAATCATTATTATTATGTATATAATTATTAGTTATGATATTACAGATAATAAAAGACGTACTAGAATTCATAACATTTTAAAATCTTATGGTGAATGGGTACAGTATAGTATTTTTGAATGTGAACTCACCGAAACACAATATGCAAAATTACGTCATCGTCTCAGTAAATTAATTAAAAAAGATGATAATGATAATATCCGTTTTTATTTTATGTGTCGTTGCTGTCAAGGTAAAATAGAGCGTATTGGCGGTGAATTACCTAGAGATAATACTATGTTTTTTGTCTAATTTCCGTAAAGGAGAGGGTATAAAATTGGTTTTTCCTTCAAAAGTTTTTATCCTGTTTATGCCATAACGGTTTTGGGTTTTTCTATCTTTGATAACCTTACGTACTTTATGCTATAAGTACTTCAGCATTTTTTATGGACATTCTATTAATTTTTATATAGAATTTGAGTGGGCTTACGCAATTGTACCTTGAAAACTTTATCTATCAATAGCTTTGTTCAAGGCAGTTTAAATTATTATTAATACCTATCAGGGATTGAAACAAATGTGTTACAAATCAAGGATGAGAAAGGTGAAGGTTTAAATTATTATTAATACCTATCAGGGATTGAAACCTCTTACAGAATCCGAAAAATAATCCTCACCAAAGTTTAAATTATTATTAATACCTATCAGGGATTGAAACGGATATTGAGAGAATTTTCTGTATCAGGCTTAAGATTTGTTTAAATTATTATTAATACCTATCAGGGATTGAAACGGAGAGGAAATCTATTCGGGAGTATCGCGCTCATGGAAGTTTAAATTATTATTAATACCTATCAGGGATTGAAACGATTTTTTGCTCAACAATAAAAGGATTTCCTTGACGTTTAAATTATTATTAATACCTATCAGGGATTGAAACGTTTTTGAGAATGCTTACGAGTGGATGAGTGAAGGTTTAAATTATTATTAATACCTATCAGGGATTGAAACACTTTTTCGGCAAATTCATCCAGCGGAATTCCTGCGATGTTTAAATTATTATTAATACCTATCAGGGATTGAAACTTGACTATTATTTTGATTATTATTCTGATTAATGTTTAAATTATTATTAATACCTATCAGGGATTGAAACCTTCTGAAATTTTTTGAGAAAATAAACCAAAGATGTTTAAATTATTATTAATACCTATCAGGGATTGAAACTTTCTTGGATTTGAATTAATCTATATTTCTGTGATGTGTTTAAATTATTATTAATACCTATCAGGGATTGAAACATCATCCCGCCGAACATTCTTCTTTAGGGCTGGTGTTTAAATTATTATTAATACCTATCAGGGATTGAAACACCTGAAACGAATCCCTTAATTTACCAGTATCGACCGTTTAAATTATTATTAATACCTATCAGGGATTGAAACCGTAAAAATCGCTTTAGTGGCACTGAACTCAATTTGTTTAGTTTAAATTATTATTAATACCTATCAGGGATTGAAACGGGTATTACTAAAATTACTACGGACAATATAGGCGTTTAAATTATTATTAATACCTATCAGGGATTGAAACTTACAGCCCGTGAGGGATCACTTTCAAAAGCCTGTGTTTAAATTATTATTAATACCTATCAGGGATTGAAACCACCAATACAACAATGGTGCTGATTTTAAGATAGAGTTTAAATTATTATTAATACCTATCAGGGATTGAAACGCAAACGCCTCAGTCGTTATGTGGCTTCAGCGAATGTTTAAATTATTATTAATACCTATCAGGGATTGAAACATCAGATGATATATCAGATTGTATATCAAGATTGCTGTTGTTTAAATTATTATTAATACCTATCAGGGATTGAAACTCAATCTTTAAACCCTTTTATAATAAAGAGCTAGGTTTAAATTATTATTAATACCTATCAGGGATTGAAACTATTTCTCTAATGGGGGAGCTAAAAATCGTCAATGTAGTTTAAATTATTATTAATACCTATCAGGGATTGAAACTTAAACTAAATGATAATACTTTATCTGAAACGCTTATTAAGCAAGTTTAAATTATTATTAATACCTATCAGGGATTGAAACGACAGCTTCTTTATTAGCGATCGCTTTACATAGAAGTTTAAATTATTATTAATACCTATCAGGGATTGAAACGTTTTTGAGGTAACAAATTGGCTTTAATCTCAATGGTGCTGTTTAAATTATTATTAATACCTATCAGGGATTGAAACTAAGATACATAATATATTTAATGGGGATAGTACGTTTAAATTATTATTAATACCTATCAGGGATTGAAACAACATAGGAGGTATCGTAAAGAATAAAGATAATAGTTTAAATTATTATTAATACCTATCAGGGATTGAAACCAAGATGGTCAAATTTTCCGTACTGAGGATAAAAAGTTTAAATTATTATTAATACCTATCAGGGATTGAAACTTATTTTGGGGTTTTTGTAATTACCTTCTTTTTGGAGTTTAAATTATTATTAATACCTATCAGGGATTGAAACAACTATCCTACCGCCCTGTAGCCTCATGCGATTAATGTTTAAATTATTATTAATACCTATCAGGGATTGAAACATATCAACGTTTCCAGCTTGTTATGGTATATTGGATAAGTTTAAATTATTATTAATACCTATCAGGGATTGAAACATTAAGATCATCGTCGCTAATAGAATCTAAGCGAGTTTAAATTATTATTAATACCTATCAGGGATTGAAACAATTAACAATTACGGCGGTGAAATTCCGCCACTAAAAGGTTTAAATTATTATTAATACCTATCAGGGATTGAAACATTAGACCCATCCATGTAAGGTGCTTCTTTCATTTTTGTTTAAATTATTATTAATACCTATCAGGGATTGAAACATTCAATTCCTTTTTCGATATAATTTATCATACGTGTTTAAATTATTATTAATACCTATCAGGGATTGAAACGTCTCCATCTCCATAAAGTACTTTCTGCTATTTGTAAAGTTTAAATTATTATTAATACCTATCAGGGATTGAAACGCTAATACGACGTTTGAGGTACGAAAAAATAACAGGTTTAAATTATTATTAATACCTATCAGGGATTGAAACTTTAAATAGTATTAAAAGTATATTAATCAAAGATGTTTAAATTATTATTAATACCTATCAGGGATTGAAACTTCAATAACACTACCTTGTCCTCCACAGATAAAGAAAGTTTAAATTATTATTAATACCTATCAGGGATTGAAACTTTTCCTAATTCAGAAAATAAAGCTAATGTGCCTTTTAGTTTAAATTATTATTAATACCTATCAGGGATTGAAACGAATTTCAGGCATGGTGTAAAATCTTTTTTTTCTTTGTTTAAATTATTATTAATACCTATCAGGGATTGAAACAGCTTACAACTGCGAGAAAGTATCTGTAGCTAATGCGTTTAAATTATTATTAATACCTATCAGGGATTGAAACAGTTTGTTCTGCAAGAGCAATAGCTTCTTTATAAGGTTTAAATTATTATTAATACCTATCAGGGATTGAAACTTATTTTTCTTTTGTGCCAGTCAGAGTCGGTACGGAGTTTAAATTATTATTAATACCTATCAGGGATTGAAACTAAAGAGATTTCCATTATACCTTATTTTATTTAGAGAGTTTAAATTATTATTAATACCTATCAGGGATTGAAACAATTACAAAATTAAATAATCATTAATCTTGCCACTGGTTTAAATTATTATTAATACCTATCAGGGATTGAAACAATCTAATACTGGAGCTGATAGCGTGGCTGGGAATGTTTAAATTATTATTAATACCTATCAGGGATTGAAACGAAGAGAAAAAAATTAAGGAGGATTTAGGGAAAGGTTTAAATTATTATTAATACCTATCAGGGATTGAAACAACAAATTCAATATTTATCTGTGGAAAACCACGAGTTTAAATTATTATTAATACCTATCAGGGATTGAAACTTATTCCTTACTAACCTTAATTGATTGTTTTCTAGTAGTTTAAATTATTATTAATACCTATCAGGGATTGAAACAGCAACTTTTTGTTGAGACATACGAGCGTGTTTGCCTGTTTAAATTATTATTAATACCTATCAGGGATTGAAACTAAATGCTAGTAATGCGGTGGGGAACGGTGGTACGGGAGTTTAAATTATTATTAATACCTATCAGGGATTGAAACTTGGGTTGCCATTTTCTCGCATACTCAGCAACATCAAATCGTTTAAATTATTATTAATACCTATCAGGGATTGAAACATCTAAGTAAGAATTTAGAGTACTTACTAGCTTAGTTTAAATTATTATTAATACCTATCAGGGATTGAAACAGGTATAAGATTAGTAGTCATAGACTCTGTACCGTTTAAATTATTATTAATACCTATCAGGGATTGAAACAGTTGTTCTATTCTTCAGACTAGCATTAGCAGTATAGTTTAAATTATTATTAATACCTATCAGGGATTGAAACATCAGCATCTGTACCATAATTAGGTTGTCCAGTACCGTTTAAATTATTATTAATACCTATCAGGGATTGAAACTAATTATTGCTCGTTATTTCCTATGATATTAATTCTCAAGTTTAAATTATTATTAATACCTATCAGGGATTGAAACTTTAATTTCTCACTTAAATCAATAATTTTATCAAAATCGTTTAAATTATTATTAATACCTATCAGGGATTGAAACTAAGCTACGCCCGTAGGATACGAAACATAGAGAGCGTTTAAATTATTATTAATACCTATCAGGGATTGAAACAATCCCAAAATAATATAAATTATCGTCTATATACTCGTTTAAATTATTATTAATACCTATCAGGGATTGAAACTTTGTTCGAGATTTTTAGCGGATTCTTCTGAATGCTTGTTTAAATTATTATTAATACCTATCAGGGATTGAAACTAAATACACAACTTTAACAGAACTGGAGTCGATAGAGTTTAAATTATTATTAATACCTATCAGGGATTGAAACCATTAAGGACTCGAACTCAGCCTTAGATTTGGGACTGTTTAAATTATTATTAATACCTATCAGGGATTGAAACATATAGAACTGCCGTAGACGAATTAGAGAGAACTGTTTAAATTATTATTAATACCTATCAGGGATTGAAACTTTTAATGCCAGTGGTAGTTTAAAGTTTTTAATACATTTGTTTAAATTATTATTAATACCTATCAGGGATTGAAACGTCGAAGTCTATAAGGAGCAATAGCTATGGCGGGAGTTTAAATTATTATTAATACCTATCAGGGATTGAAACAGTAAAGAAAAAGGTCGGTAATAACATACCTTGTTTAAATTATTATTAATACCTATCAGGGATTGAAACAGCTAATCGATTAGTGAACAATGATATGTCTTTTGAGTTTAAATTATTATTAATACCTATCAGGGATTGAAACAAATCAAACTCAGAGACAAAATCAGCAACAAACCTGTTTAAATTATTATTAATACCTATCAGGGATTGAAACTTAATGCCAAAAGGCAACAAATCATCTCAGGTGATTTACCGTTTAAATTATTATTAATACCTATCAGGGATTGAAACTTAGTGTAAACGCTCCCGAGTTACAGGACTCAAGGTTTAAATTATTATTAATACCTATCAGGGATTGAAACACTCAAGATTTTGAAGACGGACAATTACAAATCGTCAGTTTAAATTATTATTAATACCTATCAGGGATTGAAACGTAATGCTTAACAGCCACTGCATACATTCCATTGAGTTTAAATTATTATTAATACCTATCAGGGATTGAAACAAACAACTGGCAATACCGCCAACCCCCACTCAGTCTTGTTTAAATTATTATTAATACCTATCAGGGATTGAAACCGAGAAGACATAACCCTACTAACCCTATTATGAGCGTTTAAATTATTATTAATACCTATCAGGAATTGAAACGTGATAAAATCATTGTCCATCTTTATTTTTATTTGTTTAAATTATTATTAATACCTATCAGGGATTGAAACAAAGAAGGATATGACTTTGATACTGAAATATTTTTGTTTAAATTATTATTAATACCTATCAGGGATTGAAACTTATCTTTTTAATTTTCCGATCCCTTTTTAAAAGGTTTAAATTATTATTAATACCTATCAGGGATTGAAACGGCTCAAAGTGCTTTAAGTCAAGATCCTAGTTTAGGTTTAAATTATTATTAATACCTATCAGGGATTGAAACAAACGATAATCGGAAAACAGGAGATTTATCTTATGTTTAAATTATTATTAATACCTATCAGGGATTGAAACGTTCCTGCTTCTTCGTGGCGTTCTGGTTCTGTTCCCTGTTTAAATTATTATTAATACCTATCAGGGATTGAAACTGCTAAATCGATTTATTTCGATAAAATACTGAATGTTCAAATTATTATTAATACCTATCAGGGATTGAAACTGGTGTGATCGCACCTGTTCATTCTCTTTCTGGTCTGTTTAAATTATTATTAATACCTATCAGGGATTGAAACCGTTAAAAGAGAATCTTGGAGAAGATTTATTTATTAGTTTAAATTATTATTAATACCTATCAGGGATTGAAACCAACCTTCACCTCGCTTTGATGAGCATTCGGTTACGCTATCGCTCCATCATCCGAGGGAATGCACTCTTACCATCATCATGAGTTGTCAAGGTTCATAATTTTAACTTCGCCCAGTTTGTTAGACTTTTGCGAGGAAAGAATCCTACGATATAATCTAACTTTTACACCTTTGTGGATTAGTTCACTCGTTACTTAAGCTCATGATAAGTTTATCATTATTTATATTTTTAAGCATTTATACTATTTATTCATATTACATTGAACCATTCTTTCTGCTAAAACAGAATATAGTAGCCTACCTCCTGTAATAGAGTATTCAGGGCGAGGATTAGGAAAATGTCCAATGGGTGCTGTAGCTGTATAGTTAAGATTTTCAATAAAAATAATCCAGTCGTTATCTTTACGCCAACCAACACGATCTCCAAAACGATTATAAGCGTCATCGCCAATAAGTCTTCCGGGGCGATTTCCTGTTTCAATATATAGAGGTAGTTGAGCACTAAAACCGAATCTATTATTAGAATTTTCTAACCATAACTTATCTATAGTTTTTAAATCCCAGCAAGGTATGTTTTTTAAATCAGAAGGCGGAATCCAACCAATAGATTTTCTACCAGTAGCTTGTAAGATTAAATTTCTGGTTTCATCATTAGCTTTACGCCAATTTTGACTTTCTAAATATTGAGCGAGATTATTGAAGTCAACTTTACTTTCAGGGGAAATAAGATCAGGATTTTCATTTAATAAAGCTGTTTGAGCGTAAGTTTTATTAAGGAAATTAGTGGAGATAAAAGTAAAAATAAGGGCAAGAAAAAAAGGTTTAATTTTCATATTTGACAGTATTAATTTATATATTTTAAAATTATTAAAAATAGAAGATTTGAGTCTTAATTATTAATTGTTAATTGTTAATTGTTAATTGTTAATTATTTATAGTTCTCTTATATCAGAAACTTTACCATTGATAGCCGCAGCTACTACCATAGCAGGGCTCATTAATAAAGTGCGCCCTTGAGCTGAACCTTGACGACCTTTAAAGTTACGATTAGAAGATGATGCACTAATTTGATCTCCTTGTAACTTGTCAGGATTCATTGCTAAACACATGGAGCAACCGGGTTCGCGCCATTCAAAACCTGCATCTAAAAAAATATGATGTAGTCCTTCTGCTTCCGCTTGTTGTTTTACTCTTTCAGATCCGGGTACGACAAAGGCTTTGACATTATTCGCTACTTTATGCCCTTGAGCGAATTTTGCTGCTTCTCTTAAATCACTTATTCTGCCGTTAGTACAACTACCGATGAAACAGACATCTATGGGAGTACCTTTGAGGGGTTGTCCTTCTTGTAACTGCATATATTTAAAGGCTTCTATGGCAATTTCTTTATCATTTTCAGGTAAGCCGTCTAAAGTAGGTAAAGATTCATTGATGCCAATGCCTTGACTGGGAGTAATACCCCATGTAACGGTAGGTTCAATATCACTAGCATTAAACGTTACAATGTCGTCATATTCAGCATCAGCATCACTGCGGATACTTTCCCACCATGTCACTGCTTCATCCCATTTTTCTGCTTTTGGGGCAAAATCTCTATTTTTGAGATACTCATAAGTTACTTGATCTGGATTAATATAACCGCAACGAGCTCCACCTTCGATGGACATATTACATACGGTCATTCTTTCTTCCATATTCATTTTTTCAAAAGTTGTACCTGCATACTCATAGGCATAACCAACACCACCATTTACCCCTAATTTACGGATAATATGCAAAATTATGTCTTTAGCATAAACTCCTTGGGGTAATTCTCCGTTTACCTCAATTTTTCTCACTTTTAATTTGGTTAAAGATAAGGTTTGAGAAGCTAACACATCCCTTACTTGAGATGTACCAATACCAAAAGCGATCGCCCCAAAAGCCCCATGGGTGGAAGTGTGAGAGTCACCACAAGCGATTGTCATACCGGGTTGAGTTAAGCCTTGTTCTGGGGCAATTACATGGACAATACCTTGATTACCAGAATTGGTGTTATAAAATCTGATGCTGTTTTCTTTAGTGTTATTTTCTAAGGCTTGAATCATCTCCTCCGCTAAAGTATCTACAAACGGACGAGCTTGATTTTCTGTCGGTACAATATGATCTACTGTTGCTACGGTGCGATCGGGGAAAAGTACTTTAATATTTCTTTCTCGAATCATGGCGAAGGCTTGAGGGCTGGTTACTTCATGAATCAAGTGTAAACCGATAAATAATTGAGTTTGTCCGGAAGGTAAAATACCGACAGTGTGTAAATTCCAGACTTTATCAAATAACGTTCCTTTACTCATATTAATTTTATATAGAAAATCCTCTAATTATTTTTATTATCTGTGAGAAACGATGATTTAAGCAATTGGTAATTTAGAAATTGAGAATTAGGAATCAGAAATTAATTGTCTATAGGTAAGGCGAGAGGCTTAATTCCCTTGTTGTTCTAGCTTTGTTATCATGGACTTGAGAAAAATAAAATTTATAATTAATTTAGCTTACCTACTTAACGAAATTCTCTACCAAAGGGAAATAAGGCTAAAGGTACTAATTTGAAATGTTGTTGAGCGAAAGGAATACCAATAATGGTAATAAATAAAATTCCACCAAAGATTAGATGAGATAATGCAATTACCCATCCACAATACACTGCCCAAATTACGTTTAAAATAGTATTCAGGGTACTGGAATAGTTTGGCGTGATATAATTTTCTTTCCCAAAAGGTGTCATAATTGCAATGCCAATTTTAATGTTTTGCCAACCGAAGGGAATACCGATAATGGTGACACAAAGGGATAAACCACCAAAAATATAGCCGACACCACTTACAAAACCGCCGAAAATTAACCAAATAATGTTGCCTAGTAAAGTCATGGAGATTAATTGAATTATTGATCTAAAAAACTATAGCAATCCTAAATCAGTTGTCAAATATTTAAAAGTAATAATAAATTATATAACGATTATATAACAAAGAGTTTAAACCCTTTACCTCTAAATCAGTTGTGGGATATTTAAAAATAGTACAAAATGTAAAAATCTAAGTTTAACAAGGGGTTTAAACCCCTTGCCTCTAAATTTTCGAGACTGATTTTGAGACAAATTATTGAGGACTGCTATATATCAATAGAGTTTCGATTAAAAATTCCCCCAGTTAATGTATTTAGGGGGGTAACGATTATTTTTGCGGTTCAAAATCTAACGCTACAGAGTTCATACAATAACGTTTTCCCGTCGGTTTTGGTCCATCATCAAAAACATGACCTAAATGAGCGTCACAAGCACCACACAGCACTTCTGTACGTTTCATGAAGAAGCTAACATCAGTTTTATAGATAACACTATCTTCTCTCACGGGTTGCCAAAAACTAGGCCATCCTGTGCCAGAGTCGAACTTAGTGTCGGCGGTAAATAATTCATTACCACAGCAAACACATCTATAAATTCCGTCCGCTTTATTGTTGTTGTATTCCCCAGTAAAAGCTCTTTCAGTGCCGTGTTTTCTGGTTACTTGGAATTGCTCAGGGGTAAGAATTTCTTTCCATTCTGCTTCGGTTTTTTTGATTTTTTCTACCATGATATTTTGAGATTTTATGATTAAAAGTTATAGCAAAGAGTAAGAAGTAAAAGACAAATGACAAAGAATAAATATATAAAATAATTACTTCTTAGGTGTTTATGAGTAAGTATCCAAAATTCATACTCCATTTTACTTTTCTCAAATCTATGATAACAAAGGGTAACAAAGAGTTTAAACACTCAATTATTAGCCTAAAGAAATTGCATAGGTTTAAATCATAATAACAAAGAGTAACAAGGGGTTTAAAGCCCTTGCCTACAGATAATTAATTTTAAATGAGAGATTGATGTATTTTAGATCATTAAAATTAAGACTATATTTTAATTTTTATTGTTTATTTATACTTAACTTGATTTCTCAATTATTTTGATTTCTTCCTCCGTTAATCCATATAATTGATAGACTAATAAATCAATTTCTTTTTCTAATTTTGTGGTATCATTATTAGAGTTTTCTTTTTTCAAGTTTAAAATTTCTGTAACTAATTTTTTAAAAAGTTTTTGTAATTTTCAATTAATATTTTTTGGAATGGGAATTTTTGAAGTAGTAAAAATATCATATTACATTGTATGAATAGCCTTAGCAAACACAAAATGGTAAACATGCAAATTAATTAATTGACTGTGTAGTAAAGCCCAAATAAATTCAGGAATAATATTTTTATTAAGTTCTATTTAATTAATAGTATCTACTAAAACATAATTTTTATTATCGGGAATTGTTGCGGTAATTTGAATATACTCCACTGGATTAATAATATGAGCTATTATATTTTGAATAAGGATAGAATTAGTTTTAATGAAGGCTTTTGATCATTAATACTACTACGATTAATTGTACCTTGAAAACCTTAAATACAATACTTTTGAACTTCTGCACCACCAATAACTATAGAATTTCCTTTATCACTAATAAATTTTTGTAACATTGCACCTCTTTGATTTTGACTAATATCATTTTAAAATTGACAGTTTTGACGTATCTTTAAACCGATATTAATTTCTTCAGCATTTAAGCCATTTAAGAAAAAATCAAACTCTTTAACTAATTTTTTATTAATTGTAGTTAAGTATTTAATACTCTCATCAAATGTTTTGGAAGATATATAATTTTTAGCGACTACTTTACCATCAGTATTTTTGCTGTGATAAATAACTAAATCATTATTATCTTTGATGTTAAGATAGCGATAAGATTCGTAATAAACTTTATTTAAAAAATCTCTTAAATTATTTTTATGAAACTCCTCAGATTTATCCATTTATTCTTAAGTTTGCATCAATAAACTATTTAAACTTTCTTTAAAAATATCAAGACATGAGCGTAAAACTTTTACTTTCCAAAAAGCTATATTTAAACTTTTTTGTAGAGTTGTATAAATCATATTTTTATTCTAGTAACTATATATAAATCAGGTTAATTCGTTGGTAAATCCCAATATTTTGCCCTTTCTTCTAACCAACCTTCTTGTTTTAATTTTCTGACAACTTGATTAATTTTATCTCTCAATTCTTGATATTGTCTTCCTTTCGGTAATGCGATCGCCAAAGGATAACCACCGAAAATAGTAGGTAATAGTTGATAATCGGGGTTTTCCTGTATCCATCCCGTTAATATAGTTATATCTCCTGCAAAACTTTGAATTTCCCCTGATTCTAAAAATTCTAGGGCTTGTTGATAGGATGAAACTTCCTTTAATTTTGCTTGAGGTAAATTATACTTAATTTGTGCAATAGCTCTGGAATTGTTAAGAATGCCGATTTTACCGCTAAAATTCCTGATATTAGGGTTTATTTGCACTTTTTTGACGATAATTCCTGTACCATCAAGGTAGTAAAAATCACTAAAATCTACGATGCGCTGACGAGAAGCATTAACCGTTATAAAAGCGATGGCTAAATCTACTTCTAAATCTGTTACTTTTTGGATTCTTTCTTGATTAGACAGAGGAATTAACTTGAGTGCATTTTCACTGCCTAACAATTCTAAAGCTAAACGACGAGCAACATCAATTTCAAAACCTCGTAAATTACCTTGAGAATCTCGATAACCTAAAGGGCGCAAATTATCTTTGACACCAATAACTAACTCTCCCTTTTTGTTAATTTCTTCCCAAGACGCACTATAAACTTTTACGGGAATACTGATAACAAAAGCGATGATGATAAATAGTAATTTTTGAGAAATCATGTAAATTAGTTGATACTTAAATCGGCTGAATATTCCCTGAATCCTTACGATAATTGAAAAACAGTTAAAAAATCAACTATAATCAAAAACAAAATTGATTTTTATAAATAAATTATCATTATTTATAGATAAATTTACTAAAGAAAAAACACCTATGAATTTTAACAAAAAAAATCTTCAACCAGTTTCTTTCAAGAAAATAATCTTTCTTTTTTTCGGAGGTTTTACCATTGCTACTTTTGCTATTGTTATTGTTTATTCGTTTTCTGTTGTTGAATTAAATTTAATCAATGGAGGATTTGCTTTATTTATCACTATATTATCTGGGTTGCTATCAAGTATTTTTGGTAAGAGATTTATTGATGCTTTTGTTAATACGTTAGAATCTTCTGGTTTTTAACAAGATTGAGATACTGAATTAGTATCTATCCCAAATAAACGTAAATAATATAACATAAACTATATTTAACAATGCTTAGTTCATTAGTTCATGTTAATTGCCCTTCGGATTGATAATTTTGCTTTAGTAGATCATTTAGAGTTAGAGTGTGGAAACGGTTTAAATGTTTTGACGGGAGAAACTGGTGCGGGAAAATCCATTATTCTCGATGCCATTGATGTGGTATTGGGAGGAAAAGCTAGTCAGCGAATGATTCGTAGTGGTGCAAGAAAAGCCATTGTGGAAGCCTGTTTTCAGACTAATCCTGAGTTAGAAACTTGGTTAGAATCTCAAGAAATGGAGTCTTTTCAGGATGGTACAGTTATTTGTAGTCGTGATTTAACCATCAGTAAAGACAATTTTCGTTCTCGGTGTCGGGTTAACGGTGTTGTGGTTAATAAACAAATTATAACTCAATTACGTGATCGTCTTTTAGAAGTTACAGCCCAAAATGAAACAGGACAATTACTTTCTGTAAGTACTCAACGGGATTTATTAGATGCTTATGGAGGTAAAGAGTTAATTCAACAAAGAGAGTTAGTGACTCAAGCCTTTACTATCACACAACAGGCAGAAGAAGCCCTCGAATATCGTCGTCAATCAGAACAACAAAGGTTACAAAGATTAGACTTAATTCAACATCAAATTCAAGAATTAAACACTATTCATTTACAATCACCTACAGAATTAGAACAATTGGAAATTGAAAGCGATCGCCTTACTCATGTAGTTGAGCTTCAACAATTAAGCTATCAAGCTTATCAATTACTATATCAAAGTGAATCAGAGGAAAATCAAGCAGTAACAGATATTTTAGGTAAAGCAGAGTTAATTATTACAGATATGGCAAATTATGACAAAGAATTAACTTCAGTGTTAGAAATTGTCCAAGAAGCCTTAAATCAAGTAGTAGAAGCAGGGCAACAAATATATAGTTATGGGGCGGGGCTAGAAGCAGATCCTGATAGATTAGAAGAGGTAGAAGAACGTGTTAGACTTTTAAAGCGGATTTGTCGCAAATATGGACCAAAATTAGAAGACGTGATTAATTATTATGAAAGCCTCAAACAAGAATTAACAGAATTAACAGATAATGGCAAATCCATCGAAGAATTAGAGCAAGAATATCAAGAAAATCAAGGAAAATTAATCAAACTATGTGCTAAATTAAGCCAACTTCGACATATTGCCGCTCAGAAATTAGAAGCACAATTAACTCAAGAATTAAAACCTCTCGGCATGGCAAAAGTACAATTTCAGTGTCGAGTAACTCCTGTTAACCCAAATATCATGGGATCAGATCAGGTAGAATATTATTTTAGTCCAAATCCGGGAGAAGACTTACAACCTTTAGCTATGACTGCATCAGGAGGTGAAATGAGTCGTTTTCTTTTAGCATTAAAATCTTGTTTTACTCAATCAAAAATGGAGAATAAAACTTTAATTTTTGATGAAATTGATGCAGGAGTCTCAGGAAAAGTAGCTCAAGCAATCGCTGAAAAGTTACACACTCTCAGTAAACAACATCAAGTTTTGTGTGTCACTCATCAACCCCTTGTAGCGGCAATGGCAGATCATCATTTTCGGGTAGAAAAACATCTCACCAAATCTGAAAAAAACCAAGAATTAAGAACTGTTGTCAAAATAACACACTTAGAACATCAAAAACATCGTCGAGATGAATTGGCAGAGCTTACAGGGGGTCATTCTGCTGAAGATGCCATTGCTTTTGCTGATTCTTTATTAGAAACGGCGGCGTTAGTCAAAGAAAAAAATAGGAGATAAAACTTAGCTCAACACATGATAAATCGCCCATATCGCCATGGCTCGTAAATAATGACTTGCTCGAAATGTGCCTACGGCAGTTATTGCCTCTGGGGTGCGAAATTGTAAACCGTTGTCATAAACTTGTTTAACTACGGTTTCCGCTACTTTTAACCCTTCTTCTTTCATGCCGTTGAGAATCATAAAAGCTACGATACCATAATTAATACCAGTCCACACTTCAAGAGGATGAGTATCATTTTCTTTCATTGGTTTTCCATCAGGTTTTAAGCCATTAGCGATGCCAAATTTTCCATCATGAAATTTCAAGTAACAAGCATCATAAACTTTATTTAAAGTTGACTTTACATACTCAGACTCTACCACATCAGGTAATCCTAAAATTTGAGCATAAAATTGTCCTGAAAGTTGATCAGCCATAACTACATCTGAACCACTGCCTGTATCTAAATTATAATATTCACCATTCCAAAGAGTTTGATGATAAATTGCCCTTGATTTTTGTAACCAATCTGCAAATACTTCTATGGCACTTTCAATTCCTTGAGGGAAATCTTCAGGTTGTAAGTTAGGATTCATCGGTGGATTGGCTATCAAAATTTTACCAATGGCGATCGCCGCTTCTAAAGAAACAATCCATAAACCACCACAATAAGCACTAATACCCTGTAATCGCCAATCATCAAAAGTTTGATCTGGTGCACCTGAATTTTCAGGAATACCATCACCATCTAAATCAAAACCTTTGACATAGTGGAGAGTTTCGACAATACTATTCCAACACTCCCAAAGAAAATCTTGATCATGACTGCCTGTAAATAAATAATCTCGATAAACTTGTAAAACAAAATCGCAACCAAGATCTTTCCACAAATTACAATCTTGATAGCTAGTATAATTAGTTTTTTCCCAAGGGTGTTCATTGGGAGCACCTAAGTCATGGGGAGTTGCTCCTTTAGCCTTTCTAATGGCACTAGCACGGTTATAACCGATAACACGAGGAGTATCATCACCCTTAGAAATTGCCTTGCTAAATGCTTCTAAAATAGACTTATCCAGACGAGGCCATAACATGATCATGGAGAATGAACCATAAAGCCTTACATCTAAACTTTCATACCAACGATAATCAATACATTCTAGTACTCCAAACTGTCCTACAGGATCATTCTCTGTCGCAGCTGTCCATAAACTACCACCATCGGCTAGTAAATATAATTCATTAAATAACGCCATCTTTAACCAATCTGGTAAATTTGATCGCATTAAAATCGGTTTTTGCCATTCGGTAATGCGATTATGCCACATATCACTATGTTTTAAGGCAGTGCGTACTATTGCCCAAGCATTTTTTCCATTTCTACCGAAAAAGTCTGTATAACGACGATAATAATTTATTCCCTGAGCAAATTCGGTTACTGGGAAATCCCAAGCCAAAATAAAAGGAATTTTCTTAGTTTTCCCCGGTTTAATGGTAAATCTGATTGCCATTGCCCCAGCAATTTGTTCTCCCGGCTCAGCAGGTGTCTCGTCTTGGTAATCAGGTAATGTTCCATTCATAGCAAAATAATCCCAAATATCACTACCATCACCTTTAGGATTCCAGCGACTATGATAAAAAACCTCTAAACTGGGATTGGTGATACTGGCGATCGCAAATTGTCCTTCCCCTTCTTGAGGTTCATCATCCATACGAATACGATCAAATAAACAACCTACCCGAAAACTATCCTCAATCCACTGATTAAGATTACCCGTACTATCTCCCCAACGAGGCTGATATTCATATTCAGGGCTACCATCATCTCTAACTTGAACGGTAGGGCTTTTTATAGCATTAGTAAACCAACCAACACTATTTTGCCACGAAAACATAATACTAATAGTAATATCTTTATCTGTAGGGTTATGAATACTCCAGTCAAACATCGCCACAGGATAACTAGCTTCTTGATAACTACCTGCCCAAATAGGAGAAAATTGTTCACAGACAAAACGAGATTGAAAAACTCCTTGATAATCAAACCAGCTACGAGGATAAAGTGCCGAATAAGTACCTTTTCCTTGAGGATACCATGTCCAACTTGATAAACTACCATCATCAGGAGGTGTTGTACTCATGGCATAAACTTGAGGACTTTCTCCTTCTACCTGTTCAAACACACTGAATTGACAAGCAGACAATGCTTTAAAAATATGATTGCCACCGTCAATATGCCAGAGATTAAAATCACCATTAACCCCTCTACCAATACAACCGCTACCAAATCCTCCTAAGGGCATACCATGATTAGCACCATCATCCAAATTACTTAGATAACGTACAGTATAAGGATTTTCCCAGATTTTGCCTATTTCACATTGCCAAGCAGAAGGAGGAATCTTTGGGAGTTCGATTTTTGTTAGCATATTGACTGATTTAAAATATATTTCTTTTTAATTTTAAGCGATAGAAGACCTTTAGGAGTCGTATTCAATCAAATCACAGTTAAAAATACTGAAATATAAAAAAAATCAAAAAAAGCTGTTAAGTTTGGTTATAGTTTTTGAAAAAAAATGTTATTTTACAATAGTGGAAATCTGTGCAATTTTAAAATTTAAAGGAAGAACACAATTATTTATTAAATACCATCATAGGGAATTAATAATTTAAAGTCAAGAAAAAAAGAAATTTTGCCCGTCAAGAATTAACTACTTTTTCATAATCTTTAGGAGTATTGCAATTAAACAAAATTTGCTTATTTTTAACTACTAATTCCTTCACATTTTCTTGATTTAACCATTGCTGAAAAGATCGATTTCCTGTTTGAATTGATTTTTGTAGAGAATCTTGACAATTACGGCGATAAAAACCACATAAACATTCCCAACCTTTATCATTTTTCGGTAAAAAAGCGATAGTATTTTCAGAAATATTCCCAAGGGTATTAATCCAATTTTTAAGATCATCTACTGTCAGAAAAGGTAAGTCACAAGCTAACAATAAAATCCAATCAGAGTTAATATAATTTAATGCCTCAAAAAAAGCGATTAATCCTCCTTGAAAATAAGATGATTCGGTAATAAAATTACAATCAACTGGCAAAATAGGTCTATATTTGTCTTGCCATGGAGTAATTATATAAACTTGATCTGTACATTGTTCAGCTATATGATAAATATTAGTTAATAAAGGTTTTCCATTTATGTCTAATAAAGCCTTATCTTTTTGCATTCTTGAGCTTTTTCCTCCCGCCAAAATTAAAGTTACAATTTTCATAAATTAATTACCAATTATTTATTCTTAATTATCATGGCAATCAGAATTAAAATCTCTCAAGATAAAGCGAATTTAGTACAAAGTTTGGTCTTAAATAATGAAAATAATCAGGGAGTATTTGCTACTTATGCCGATGTTATGGCTTTTGCGGCGGCGATAGGGAAGAAAAATAAACTTAGATTACCATTAGAGACGATCGCCAAAGAACCTTCTCCCATTAGTTTAGATGTTTTTAGCAGTCGTGGATATGATTTTTTATTTAAACTTTTAGCTATCACAGAAAATCTGAATCCTCAAATTATTTCAGCTTATGATATAACCGCCGAAGAAGAAAGAGTAACTATTTTTGAAGAATATGCTAATGGCGGATTACTAAAGTTACAAGAGCAACTCAAAGGGGCAGTAGATTATAGTGAGAGAATTTTATTGATTTTAAGTCAAGCAAACAATCAATTATCTAGTTCCACTTCTGCTAATTTTGATTTAACTAAATTTTTAGTAGATAAGCTCTAATTATTTATCTCAATCATTGGAGATGCCTAATAATATTTGCCCAACGAAAATCGGCATTTTGGAAAATTGCACCGTCAAAATTACATAAAATTAAATCAGCTTTAATCAGATGAGTATTAATTAATTGAGCATGACTAAAGTTACTTTTATATATTTTCCCTTCTCCCAGTTCCGTTTCATATAAAATACTATTACTTAAGTCTGATTCACTGATGATTACTTGGTTTAAATCCGTTTCGCTTAAGTTTGCTCTGTGTAATTGAGTATTGATTAAAATTGCTTTTCTTAAACAAGCTAATCTTAAGTTAACACCGATTAAATTGACATTAGTAAGATGTGCATTTCTTAAATTAGCAAATCTGAGATTACTACCAATTAAATTCACATCAGTTAATTTACAATTACTCAAATCAATGCCTTCTAAGTCATAATTACTACAATTTATCCCAGATAGTTCAATCTTGACATCATCATTAAATTTACGCCACTGATTCCATTTTTCGACATTTTTAATTAAATTTTGCCAATATTCTTGATCATTAATCATTTTTCTTATCCTTTACTCATTTATCTCTGATAAAATTACTCTACCTCCCACGTTGGCGATCGCCTCTAAAGCCGCTTGAGCTCCTGCTTTTATATCTCTTTCTGCACCGCCAAGATAAACTCTACCAAAACTACCCACTGCTTGTACGGAAAGAATATTGATTAAAGCGGCTTTTTCTGCTTCATTAGCGGCTAAAGCAGCATAAGCGGCTGGTTTTACTTCTAAAACATATAAAGTTTCCCCAGCTAACAACATTTGTCCTCGACGATTACGGTTAATAATTTGTGCTTGATAAGGATCAATATTACGGATAATTTGACTAGAAACCACTTCAGGTTTAATGCAATCTTTTTCACTTACTCCCAAAGCATCTAAAATAGCTCTTCCCGCAGTTTTAGTTTCTCCTTGATTACTAGAATGTATTTCTAATAATCCATAAAGACGTTCCACAAATTGAACTCCCGGACGTACTACCGCCGATTTTAACGCTATATCAGTAATCCTATTGATTTCAATGCCGGGAGAAATTTCAATCCACAGAGAAGCATCACCGGGTAAAGGTAAAAAACCCAAGGCAACTGTACCAATATAGGAAGCGTGTTGAGGTTGTAATCGGTCTAAGTAAACGTAACTGCGGAGTTCAACACTCATGTTTTAAATAATTTAACTATTGTATTGGTCAACAGTGATCAATTATCAATGATTAACCATCAAAAGGCAAATATCAATCAGAGCCTATTAAGCTCGAAAGCATTTAGATTGTAAATCGAGCAGAAAAAGTAGATTGATTTATTAGTAATAAAAATATATGTAAATTAAATGTGTTTTAGCTTATCATTCTTTCTTTAAACTTTTCCAACAGGTTCTAAGTAAAATAAAGATATTAAGTTTTTTCAGGTGATTATTTCATGAATATTATCAGAATTCCCGTTTTAAGTGATAACTATATATTTTTACTTCATGATATTAACAGTAACCAAGTGGCTGTAGTTGATCCTGCCGAAGCAAAACCTGTATTAGCCGAAATTGAAAAAATTGGTGGCAATTTAGTAGCCATTTTTAATACCCATCACCATGGTGATCATATAGGAGGCAATAAAGAATTATTAGAGCATTATCCTGATGCAGTGGTTTATGGTGGCATTAAAGATAAAGGTAGAATTCCTCTCCAAAAAGTATTTCTGCAAGAAGGTGATACGGTGGAATTTGCTGGTAGAAAAGCAGACATATTCTTCATTCCGGGTCATACTTATGCTCATATTGCCTATTATTTTCCGCCCATAAATGAGTTAGATTCAGGGGAATTATTTTGTGGTGATACCCTATTTGCAGGAGGTTGTGGTCGATTATTTGAAGGAACACCAAAAGATATGGTAACTTCTTTAAGTAAATTGCGTAATCTTCCTGATTCTACGAGGGTATGGTGTGCGCATGAATATACTTTAGGCAATTTAAAATTTGCCATAACGGTAGATGCTGATAATGAAGATTTACAAAAACGTTATCAACAAGTTATTATTGCTCGTCAACAAAATATTTCTACGATACCATCTTCTATTCAATTAGAAAAATTAACTAATCCTTTTTTCCGTTGGGATACACCTACGATTAAGTCGGCGATGGGTTTTGATGAACCTGAGAGAGTTTTTGGGCGTTTGAGAGGGATGAAAGATAATTTTTAATTTAAAGACATATTATACTTTATTTAGATTTCAGGCAATGGGCACTGGTAATAGGAATTGATTATTGATAAACAAGAATTTATTTTAAATTTCTTTTTTTGAAACGTCTATTGATAATTGCTAATGTTATCTTTGTTGGATGCAATAATAATTCTGAAGACAAATATTGACAAGTAAAGAGGTAGAAAAGGTACTAATATTTCTACCTTTTGCTCATCCAAAGCTATTTATTCCCCGAAAATTTTTCTTGTCTATCTGTAATCAAAAGCCTGTTTTTATTGATTATCAATAGTTAAAATTTCATCTTCTCGAAAATGGGCTTTAAATTTTTTGTCAAATTTCACAAGATAAGGAAAATTTGCACTTACAGGTCTTCCCTGCCATTGAGTTACAATTTCTATTAATTCTCCTTCCATCCCTTTTAAATCAAAGGCTTCTTTTTTATGTTCAGGATGATGATATACCAATACTGATTCTTGTACTTTAATGCGATCGCCTACGTTCATAGTTGAGATGTAATATAATAAATTTGAATAAACTTGAGGATATATGCCCAAAAGGTAACTTTATTATTTTTGCATAATTAGTCATCGGTGCAAACGTTACCTTAAAAAAGTTAACAAAATGAGTAAACATTAGATCATCTCAGTTCGACAGAGGAAAAGTTGTGAAAACGAGACAGGTGGAGAAGTGGACAAGGAAACAGGTAGAAAAATTCCTAATATTTGTACACTTTAAAATAATTTTATTGATTCATTGAGGATATAATCTCCCTGTCTTCGTATCAACAAGAGTCAATCATCATCTATTTTTATATCGAACTCAGGTTAGATCCGTCAGAGCTTACTCATGTTAAAATCCTTTTTAGTTTGGAAATTTTCATTAGAAGTAGCTCTGTGCTATTTCCACATTGATTTTATATTTTAGGAACTATCCATGACTCAAAAATTTAATTCTCGTGTTTATGTTACTTTACGAAAGTCTGTATTAGATACGGCTGGAACGGCTGTAGAATCAGGATTACATCAATTGGGTTATCAAGGAGTAGAAAATATTAGAATTGGCAAATATATTGAATTAACATTGACAGCAGAAAATAAAGAATCCGCCGATAAACAATTACATGAAATTTGTGATCAACTTTTAGCTAATCCTGTCATTGAAAATTATTCTTTTGATCTAATTCCTATTGATTAGAAGACGAACAGATAAGACAAAGTTATTAATTGTAAAGAGGTTTAACATGAAATTTGGTGTCGTAGTTTTTCCAGGTTCAAATTGTGATCGAGATGTAGCGATGGTGACAGAAGGGATTTTAAATCAACCTACACGTATGATATGGCATCAAGAAACTGATATTGATGATTTAGACATCGTTGTCATCCCTGGTGGCTTTAGCTATGGTGATTATCTTCGATGTGGTGCGATCGCCCGTTTTTCTCCTGTCATGAAAAGTATTATCGAACACGCAGAAAAAGGCAAATTAGTATTAGGTATTTGTAATGGCTTTCAAGTATTAACAGAGGCAGGATTATTACCCGGTGCATTAACTCGTAATCGTGATTTACACTTTATTTGTGATCAAATACCAATTAAAGTAGAACATAATAACTCTCTTTGGACAAAAGGCTATCAATCAGAAGAAGTAGTTATTTTTCCCATTGCCCACGGTGAAGGAAATTATTACGCTGATGAAGATACCTTAAAAAAGTTAGAAGATAACGGACAAATTTTATTTCGTTATTGTGGTGAAAAAGGAGAAATTAATAGTCAAAATAATCCAAATGGATCATGTAAAAATATAGCAGGAATTACTAATAAAAAAGGTAACGTTTTAGGGATGATGCCACACCCAGAAAGAGCCAGTGATATAGCATTAGGTTTCACAGATGGAAAAGCACTCTTTGCCAGTTTATTAACCTAAATTAACGTTATTTAAACTTTGAAAAATTATAAAATTCTTCCTAAAATATATAAATTAATGTAAATGCTTACTATAGAAAACCTAATTAATCAAATCCAAAAAGAAGCCCAAAGAGAAGAATTTCCTCTTGATATTCCTGTTTATGAATCAGCAAAAAAAGATCCGACTAAACCTATTTTATATTTTGGAAATTTAAAGAGTAATATTTGTTTTTTTGGAAGAGATTTGGGTAAAGATGAAGTTATGGCAGGACAACCTTTAATTGGAGCGGCTGGTAAATTAGTTAGACAAGGTTTTTATAAGGCAATCTATAAAAAAGAAACAGAAGATAGAGTTCAATTAGAATCAATAAAAGATCGTTTAATTTTAACTAATACTGTACCCTATAAACCACCAGAAAATAAAGCTTATACTCTGAAAGTAAAAAAAAGATTTCGTCCTTTTATAGAACAATTTTTAGTGATTCATTGGCAAGGTAATCAAATTATCACCTTAGGCACAGAAGGTTTTAAATGGTTTGAAAATTATGCTAGTAAAGAGGATTTTAATGAATTTTGGTCTCAAGGGGATCAACGTTATCAAAAAAGTTTAAATATCACCATTAAAGCGTTAGATGAACAAGGGAAAATTCATCAAAAAAAAGTTGCTATTTTTCCTTTACCTCATCCTTCTCCTTTAAACGTAAAATACTATAATAAATTCCCCGCAATGTTGCAATATACATTATCTCAAATAGAGTTTTAAATATGCCAAATAAATGGTCAAAATTATCTCTTTATCTTTAACTATAATCAGTTATTTATTATTTTTAAATGGTTGTCAAAGTCAAGTTAAAAAATTGCCTCCATTATCTCAAGATTCTGCCATAGAAGTTTATTTTAATCACAATCAGGCAAAGGGGAAAGAATATTTAGATCCTTATCGTAATATTCAACGTACTGGAGATAATTTAGAAGCTATTATTATCGAACAAATAAACACAGCAAAATCAACTTTAGATATAGCAGTACAAGAGATAAATTTAACAAACTTAGCAAAAGCGATTATAGATAAAAAAAAACAAGGTGTAAAAGTTAGAATTGTTATAGAAAATAACTATAATTTACCCTTGAATCAATTGAAAAATAATGATGGTTTAGCTATTTTAAAACAAGTCAATATTCCCATAATAGATGATAGAGAAGATGGTAGTAAAGGCAGTGGATTAATGCACCATAAGTTTATCATTATTGATGGAGAAAAAATTGTTACAGGTTCAGCTAATTTTACCCTCAGTGATATTCATGGAGATTTTGAAAATTTAGAAACAATCGGCAATGCTAATCATATTCTAGTAATAAATAGCTCTTCATTAGCCAATATTTTTACAGAAGAATTTAACTATCTTTGGGGAGATGGAGTAGGGGGAAAAAAAGATAGTTTATTTGGTTTAAAAAAGCCTTATCGCCGAGAGAAAATAGTTAAAATAGGAGAAAACACTATAGTTATAAAATTTTCACCTACTTCTCAAAGTAAATCATGGATAGAAAGCACCAACGGTTTAATATCTCATACTCTCAAATCTGCCAGTAATTCTATTGATTTAGCATTATTTGTTTTTAGCGATCAAGATATAGCAAATACTTTAAAAAATGAATCGTTACAAGGAGTAAAAATAAGAGCCTTAATTGATCCTAATTTTGCCTATCAATACTATAGTGAAGGACTAGATTTGTTAGGATTAGCTTTACCCAATAAATGCAAATATGAAAAGAATAATAATCCTTGGCAACAACCCATCGAAACTGTTGGAATTCCTAATTTAGCTCAAGGAGACAAATTACATCATAAATTTGGCATTGTTGATAACTATACCATTATCACAGGGTCTCATAATTGGTCAAATGCGGCGAATAATCTTAATGATGAAACTCTTTTAATAATTTATAATCCATTAATTGCCCAACATTTTCGTCGAGAATTTGATTACCTTTATCGTGATGCAATTTTAGGTATCCCTTCCAATATTCAAGAAAAAATAGACACTGAAATAACAAAATGTTCTAATAATTAGAATGTAATAAACAAGTATTTTATTCGCTGCACAAATAATTCATTAATTGTCTCTACTGTTTAATACTTATATCACCTGAGTTCGATATAAAATTTTCGTTTCAGATGTTGACTCATTTTGAAAACAATCTACCTCATCTCCCTGTCTTGCCTCCATCAGTTTTATTCTGTCGAACTCAGGTAAGTTCGGAAACCCGTACAATTGAGGTAGTTGCTATGGTGGTGAATTTTCGGTTAAATTAGCACTCGTAAGGTGAGAGCGCTAAAAATAAAAACGAACTCATCAAAAATCATAATCAAGCAAAAAAGGAGCAAACTATCAATGGCTGCAATTACCATTAATGTATCAACCGTTAAGCCTTTAGGCGACAGAGTTTTCGTTAAAGTTAGTGAAGCAGAAGAAAAAACTGCAGGTGGTATCTACTTACCCGATAACGCCAAAGAAAAACCCCAAGTAGGTGAAGTTGTTACCGTTGGCGAAGGTAAAGTAAATGATAAAGGTGATCGCACTCCTGTAGAAGTGAAAGTTGGCGATCGCGTATTGTACTCTAAATATGCTGGTACAGACATCAAACTCGGTGGTGATGACTATGTATTACTATCTGAAAAAGATATTCTTGCGGTAGTATCATAATAATACTTAAAAACCTTGAAAACCTATCTCCTTTGAAAATAAAGACTTTGCGTCTTTGCAACTTTGCGAGAGAAAATCAAAATTATTGCAAATTATAAAATAAAGAGAATCGATTAATTATGGCAAAATCTATTATTTACAACGAAGAAGCCCGTCGTGCGCTGGAAAAAGGTATTGATTTATTAGCAGAAGCAGTAGCTGTAACCCTTGGTCCTAAAGGACGTAACGTCGTTTTAGAGAAAAAATTTGGAGCTCCCCAAATCGTTAATGACGGTGTTACCATCGCTAAAGAAATTGAATTAGAAGATCACATCGAAAACACTGGAGTTGCTTTAATTCGTCAAGCGGCTTCTAAAACCAATGACGTTGCAGGTGACGGTACAACTACCGCTACTGTATTAGCTCACGCTATCGTTAAAGAAGGTTTACGCAACGTTGCCGCAGGTGCTAACCCCATCGCCCTCAAACGTGGTATTGACAAAGCTACCGATCATTTAGTTGAAAAAATCGCTGCCCACGCAAGAAAAGTAGAAGATAGCAAAGCTATTGCCCAAGTAGGTACTATTTCTGCGGGTAATGACACCGAAGTTGGTGATATGATTGCCAAAGCAATGGAAAAAGTCGGACAAGAAGGAGTTATTTCCCTTGAAGAAGGTAAATCCATGGAAACCGAGCTTGAAATTACCGAAGGTATGCGTTTTGATAAAGGTTACATTTCTCCTTACTTCGTAACCGATACCGAGCGTATGGAAGCAGTTTTTGAAGATCCTTTCATCTTAATTACTGACAAAAAAATTACTTTAGTTCAAGATTTAGTACCTGTTTTAGAACAAGTTGCTCGTCAAGGTAAGCCTTTAATCATCATTGCTGAAGACATCGAAAAAGAAGCTCTTGCAACCTTAGTTGTTAACCGTCTTCGTGGTGTTTTAAACGTTGCGGCTGTTAAATCTCCCGGATTTGGCGATCGCCGTAAACAAATGTTAGAAGATTTAGCCATCTTAACTGGTGGACAAATGATCAGTGAAGATGCAGGATTAAAACTTGATACTACTACTGTAGATCAATTAGGAACTGCTCGTCGTATTACTATCACTAAAGATAGCACCACTATTGTAGCTGAAGGTAATGAGAAAGACGTTAAAACCCGTTGCGATCAAATTCGTCGTCAAATCGAAGAGTCTGATTCTTCCTACGACAAAGAAAAATTACAAGAGCGTCTAGCTAAATTAAGCGGTGGTGTAGCAGTAATCAAAGTTGGTGCGGCTACCGAAACTGAAATGAAAGATCGTAAACTACGTTTAGAAGATGCTATCAACGCAACTAAAGCGGCAGTAGAAGAAGGTATCGTACCTGGTGGTGGTACAACTCTAGCACATTTAGCTCCTGACTTAGAGGAATGGGCTAAAGCTAATCTTACCGCTGAACAGTTAACTGGTGCTTTAATCGTTGCTCGTGCTTTAACCGCACCTTTAAAACGTATTGCTGAAAATGCTGGTCAAAATGGTGCTGTGGTAGCTGAAAGAGTTAAAGAAAAAGACTTTAACACTGGCTATGATGCGGCTAATAATGAATATGTAGATATGTTCTCTGCAGGTATTGTTGATCCTGCTAAAGTAACTCGCTCTGGTATTCAAAATGCTGCATCTATTGCAGGTATGGTATTAACTACCGAGTGTATTATCGTTGATAAACCTGAAAAAGATAAAGCTGCCGCTCCTGCCGGTGGTGGTGACTTTGATTACTAATTAAAGATTGTGTTGGGTTTTGTTTTTCAATCCAACTCATAAATAAAAATAATTTTAGGGTGGGCATTGCTCACCTTTTTAATGTTTAAAATGATAGGGCATTTTCAAAGTAGGAGTTAATTTGTTTAGCCCTTTTCCAATCTAACCAAAGTAGGTTTTTAATATTTGAATGAAGATGAGCAGACGACAGAAATACAATATAAGAAAATAGATTTTTGTAGTAATTGATTTATTAATTACTAAAAAGTTCCTCCAATTAGGAATTTAGTAGTATAGTTAATTATTAATTGCTAATTTATTAATACCTATGTTAGCTAGAGTTTGGAGTGCCACCATTATCGGTGTGGATGCGGTAAAAGTCGGAGTTGAAGTTGATGTGTCGGGCGGTTTGCCAAAAATTACTGTTGTCGGTTTACCTGATACTGCCGTGCAAGAATCAAGAGAAAGGGTAAAAGCGGCTATCAAAAATTCTGGGTTTGCTTTTCCTGTACGTAAAATTACGGTTAACTTAACACCCGCAGATTTACGAAAAGAAGGACCAAGTTTTGATTTACCCATCAGTATAGGTATTTTAGCCGCTTCAGAGCAAGTTGATCCGCAATTGTTAGGAGATTATTTATTTCTGGGAGAAATGTCTCTGGATGGAAGTTTACGCCCTATTGCTGGAGTGTTGCCCATGGCCGCAACGGCAGTAAAATTAGGTTTTAAAGGGATGATTGTGCCGAAAGATAACGCCCAAGAAGCCGCCGTGGTGCAAGGGATAGAAGTTTATGGGTTAAGTAATTTAGATGAAGTAGCCCAATTTTTGCAACAACCCGAAAAATTTTTCCCTACAAAATTTAACCTTCAAGCAGAATTTGAACCATTCTTCAATAATATCAATAATTTAAAAGATGTTAAAGGACAGAATCACGCCCGTAGAGCTTTAGAAATTGCTGCAGCAGGAGGGCATAATCTTATCTTTGTAGGACCACCAGGAGCTGGTAAAACCATGTTAGCAAGGCGTTTACCAACTATTTTACCACCTTTAGATTTTAATGAAGCACTACAAGTATCGCAAATTTATTCAGTCGCTGGATTACTTAAAGATAAAGGCTCATTAATACGAGAGCGTCCATTTCGTAGTCCTCATCATTCGGCTTCTGGTGTTGCCCTTGTAGGGGGTGGCTCATTTCCAAAACCCGGAGAAATATCATTGTCACATTTTGGCATACTTTTCTTGGACGAACTCACGGAGTTTAAACGTAACGTATTAGAATTCTTACGACAACCCTTAGAAGACGGATATGTAACCATTTCAAGAGCAAGGCAATCAGTGGCTTTCCCTTCACAATTTACCCTGATAGCTTCGACGAATCCATGTCCATGTGGGTATTTCGGGGATACTATTCAACCTTGTACTTGCTCACCACGACAAAGAGAACAATATTGGGCAAAATTATCTGGTCCTTTACTTGATCGCATTGACTTACAAGTAGTAGTAAGTCGGCTAAAACCGGAAGAAATGACTAGACAAAAAACAGGTGAAAGTTCAGAAATAGTTAGGGAAAGGGTTGTAAAGGGTAGAGAAAAAGCTCAAGACCGCTTCAAGAATGATAATATCAGTTTTAATGCACAGATGCAATCACGACATTTAAGAGAATATTGTATATTAGATGATATGAGTCGTAATTTGTTAGAGGGTGCAATTCGTAAATTAGGTTTATCGGCTCGTGCGATGGATCGTATTTTAAAAGTTTCTCGTACTATTGCAGATTTAGCTGGAGATGAAGATTTAAAGAGCAATCATTTAGCTGAAGCGATACAATATCGTACCATCGATCGAATGCAATAAATACCTGAGTTGGATATAAAATTATCGGTGAAGATTAAACAAGGAGATTAGAAGACTAGAAGACTACGAGAGAATTAACTTAAACATTGTTTCAATTGATTCTTGATAATTATTTGCTAAATTTATTTTTTCTATGAGGATAAAGTTTGGTATATTAAAAGTTTTAAATTTTTATTTTTCAAGGTTTTTTACAGTTCACTGAGCTGATAAATGATTAGGAATGACCAATTAGAAATTAAATTTTATTTTAGAGTGATAATCTTAAGTAAAATAACTATTAAATATTTATTATTCACTATTAATTATTATGGTATTAACTGCTTCTAATATGTTGCCTTTAGGTACAATTGCTCCTAATTTTGGTTTAGCTGATGTTGTCTCTAATAAGATTATTTCTTTGACAGATTTTCGAGGTTATAAAGGATTAGTAATTATGTTTATTTCTCATCATTGTCCATTTGTTAAACATATAAAAAAAGAATTAGCAAACATTGGCAATGATTATAAAAATAAAAATTTAGGTGTTATTGCTATTAGCAGTAATGATGTTATTAATTATCCTGATGATTCCCCTAAAAATCTTAAATTGATGGCAGAACAAGAGGAATTTAATTTCCCTATTTGTTATGATGAAACTCAAGAAATAGCTAAAAATTATTTAGCGGCTTGTACTCCAGACTTTTATTTATTTGATAGTAATTTTAGATTAGTATATCGTGGTCAATTAGATGATAGTCGTCCTAGTTTAGATATTCCTGTTACGGGGAAAGATTTACGCAATGCCATAGATGCTTTATTGACAAATCAACCCATAAATATAGAGCAAAAACCAAGTATTGGTTGTAATATTAAATGGAAAAATAATTAGTCATTATAAAAATAAACAATAGAAACAAAATTATGAATAGCTTTAATATCAATTATAAATTATGACCATTACTTTAGAAGAAAAACAACATTTTCAAGTATTACAAAATCAGTTAAAAAACTATTGGCAAGAAGGGGATATTTTAGATGATGATGATCAAGATATTTTAGTAATTCCTTCTTTTAGTATTGATCAAAAAGTTGGCAAAAAAGTTGTCGGTTTTTTACACTATGAAGAAAGACTTTTATTTTCTTTGATTCGTTTAAGAAATCCTCATACCCGTTTAATTTATATTACTGCTCAACCTTTATCTCCAATAATTATTGACTATTATTTACAGTTATTACCAGGTATTCCTTTTTCCCACGCTAGAGAACGTTTATTATTATTAACAACCTATGATTCTTCTCAAAAACCTTTAACTGAAAAGATATTAGAAAGACCACGCTTAATAAGTAAAATTAAAAACTTTTTGCGTCCTAATAAAAGTTATATGGTCTGTTTTAATTCTACTATTTTAGAACAAAAATTATCACTAAAATTAAATATTCCTTTATTAGCTTCTAGTCCAGAATTATTATATTGGGGTTCAAAAGGTGGTAGTCGAGAAATTTTTAAAAATTGTAATATTCTTTATCCTGATGGTAGTCAATTAGTTTATAATATCGATGATTTAATTAAAGAAATTACTCTATTATTAGTCAGAAAAACTTATTTGAATAAAGTAGTAATTAAATTAAATGAAGGTTTTTCAGGAGAAGGAAATGCTGTTTTAGATGTTAGTGGTATTTCTCACTTATTTTTAAATGATTTAAGTTTAGAAAAAAAACAAAATTTAGTTGCTCAAATTATCCATGAAGCTAAATTACAAGGTTTAGGCGATACATGGCTTACTTTTTGTGATCGCATTCCCGAATTAGGGGTTATTGTGGAAGAATTTATCGAAGGAGAAATAAAATTTTCCCCCAGTATGCAGGGTTATATAACACCTAGCGGAAAAGTCGAAATAATTTCGACTCATGATCAAATTTTAGGGGGAGAAGATGGACAAATTTATCTAGGTTGTAAATTTCCAGCCCAAGAAAATTACCGTTTAAAATTACAAGAATTAGGATTAAAAGTGGGTTTAGAATTAGCAAAAAAAGGGGCAATAGAAAGGTTTTCTGTGGACTTTTTAGCTATAAAAGAAGAAGAAAAATGGATATTATACGCCATAGAAATTAACCTAAGAAAAGGTGGTACAACTCACCCATTTATGACGTTAAAATTCTTAACCAATGGTCATTATAATTGTGAAGATGGTTTATTTTATAGTCCTGAAGAAAAAGCTAAATATTATATAGCTTCCGATAATTTACAAAAACCTCAATATCATGGATTATTACCCTATGATTTAATGGATATTATTGCTAAACATCATTTACATTTTGATAGTAGCACCAAAACAGGAACAGTTTTTCATTTGATGGGTGCATTATCAGAATTTGGTAAAATAGGTTTAACCAGTATTGGTAATTCCTTAGAAGAAGCAGAGGCTATTTACAATAATATTGAGGCTATTTTAGATGAAGAAACAAAAAATAATTGACCATTAATTTAGTTCATACAATTATTATAAATACTATATTTTTATTAAAATAAAGAAAATGGTTACTATTTTAACAAAACCTATTGCCGAAAATATCATCTTATTAAATCATGTTAGTTGGGAAACTTTTAATCGTCTTCTTGAGGAATTAGGAGATCAAAGAAATCAACTTTTAAGTTATTATTTAGGTAATTTAGAAATTATGAGTCCTTTAGGTGAACATGAAAATAACAATCGTTTTATTGATGATATAATTCGAGCAATTGCTGATGAACTTAATATTAATTTAAAAAAATTTGGCTCACTTACATTAAAATCTAATCAGGAAAAACAAGCCGTTGAACCCGACTCTTGTTATTATATAAATAATGAGCCTTTAGTGAGAAATAAACAACATATTGACTTAGACACTGATCCTCCTCCTGATTTAGTTTTAGAGATTGATATTACCAGTGCTTCATTAAATAAATTACCGATTTATGCTACTTTGAAAGTGCCTGAAATTTGGCGTTATAATGGTCAAAAATTAACTATATTTTGCTTTAATTCTGAAACTAATAGTCATCAACAATGCCCCAAAAGTAAAATATTTTCTTGGCTAAATTTAGATTTCATTCCCCAACTAATTAACCAAAGTTTAAACATCGGAGAAACAGCTACTTTAAAACAATTTCGTCAGTGCATAAAAGATAATATTGATCATATTCAATAATCTTTTGTCATCATTATATTGAAGTTAAATTTAATTTAATAGAATGATTTTTAACGTCTTCTTTCTTGCAATTTTTTATAAACATCTCTTAAATTAACTTGATGATAAGCTAAAGCAACTAATGAGTGATAAAACAAATCAGCAATTTCTCCCGCAATTTCTTCTGGGTTATCATCTTTACAAGCCATAACGACTTCTGCGGCTTCTTCACCAATTTTTTTGAGGATTTTATTATCTCCACCTTCATACAACTTACAAGTGTAAGAACCTTCTACTGGATGCTCTTTGCGATCGCAAATCAATTTAAACAATTCTGATAAAGTATCCGCAGGAGGTGCAGATTTAGAGTGATCAATTTGATGAAAGCAACTTCTTTCGCCAGTATGACAAGCGACATCCCCAATTTGCTCAATACTTAATAATAAAGCATCACTATCACAATCGTAGCGAATAGTTTTTATTTTTTGAATATGTCCAGAAGTTGCTCCTTTATGCCATAATTCTTGACGAGAGCGACTCCAATACCATGCTTCTCCCGTGCTTAACGTTTTTTGCAATGATTCTTCATTCATCCATGCCATCATTAATACTGTGCCGTCGAGATAATCTTGAGTAATAGCAGGTACTAATCCTTGTTCATTGTAGCTAATTTTATCAACGGGGATTGATTGACTTAGAGGAATGGAAGGATTAATAGACATGGGCTGGTAATGATTTATAATTGACTAAAATTAAGTTTTCTATCATCATATCAGGATTAGGAGACAAAAATTTAGATTTTCTGAATATTTGAGAATTAAAGAATAAAACTTAGGGCGATATTGATATTAATAAAAGAAAAAATTATTGTTTACCAATTTAATATTATCGATAATACTTATAAGTATTAAGCAAATAAATACGAAATTTAGTTATAAATTATCAAAAAAAATATGGCAATTAGACCTCGTAAACAGTTTGGCCAACATTGGTTAAAAAGTGAAAAAGCTCTCAATCAAATTATTATAGCAGCGGAACTAAAAAAAAGTGATCGCATTTTAGAAATAGGACCAGGATTAGGTGTTTTAACAGAAAGAATATTTCCTTATGTAGATAAATTATTAGCGGTAGAAATAGATCGAGATTTATGTAAAAAATTAGTATTCAAATATGGAAAAATTGATAATTTTCTATTAATAGAAGGAGATTTTTTAGACTTAAATTTAACTGATATGTTAACAAATTTTCCTGCATTTCAAAATTATAATAAAGTTGTAGCAAATATACCTTATAATATTACAGGACCAATCATTGAAAAATTATTAGGTACTATTAGTAATCCTAGGGAAAATCCGCTAGAATCGATTGTTTTATTGATTCAAAAAGAAGTTGGTTATCGTCTTGTTGCTAGTCCAAATAATAAGGTATATGGAGCATTATCAGTCAAAGTACAATACTTAGCAGACTGTGAAATTTGTTGTGATGTTTTAGCAAAAGAATTTTATCCTCGTCCGAAAGTTGATTCTGTAGTAGTCAAAATAACCCCTAAAAAAATAAAAAAACCTGCTGATAATCCTAAATTTTTAGATAGTTTAATTAAATTAGGTTTTGCTAGTCGCAGAAAAATGTTAAAAAATAATTTAAAATCTATCATTGAGCCAGAAAAATTAACTGATTTATTATCACAATTAAAGATAAATGATCAAGCGAGAGCAGAAAATTTGAGTGTATCAGAATGGATTGAATTAAGTAATCTTTTAAAACCCATAATTAAAACCTAATTCTTTTTTATAGGGGTAGGTAATAAGCAATAAGAAATAATGCATAGGGTAAATTTTTTTATTTTGTACTGCTTTTAAAAGATGTAAGTTAAATGGGTTTTAGGTAACTAAAATTTACATCTTTATTGATATATAAGTATTTCTTCTAATTCCTACCTCCCACCTTCACGAAAAAACTTTTTCAGCAATCTCTAATTATTTAATGCGATCGCCATAGCTTTATTCGGTATTGTATTATAAACTTGGGTTAAATATTGCATTACCGCCTGAGAATCATTATAGGATAGAGGAATATCTCCTAATACATCCAAGATAGTTTTATTTTCTGTTAATGGCACAATTACTACTAAAGAAGAATCTAACCCTTCCTCATATTCCCAAAAGTTATCGATAGTTAAAGGTGCAGCCGTCTTGTTAGTATGACTCTTGCGCTTAGGAATTGACTTGATTTTTCCTAACATTTCTGGTTGTAGCATTTTTCCCGATAACTGATGACTACGAGAGACTCGCAATGCCTCTAAAATTTGTTCTTTACTTCTACCACGTAACTGAAATATAATAAAAGGGTCTTCACTAAAACGATCTGCTAATTGATAATAAACTGCACCAATATGTTTACAAGGATTGGCTTTATCAGGGCAAGTGCAACGGGATTTTACATCAGTTAAATTAAAAGGGAATAAACTTAAACCATTTTTAATAAAAACTTGTTCTATTTCTGAAGGCATTTCTCCTACTAATAGTTGAGCTGCCAAAATAGCCTTTTCTGACATACTCATAATCACATATCCCCAATCTTCATCAGAAAAAGCATCTAATGCTAATGTTACCTTATAAGGTTCTTCTTCCGTGCCTTGCACTTGTGCGATTAATTGAGATTGTTTAAATTCGATATTTAAAACATTACCTTCTCTGGAATAATTACGAGCTCTTTCTAACCTTTTTTTAAAACGATAAGAATCTAATAATTCTAGCCATTTTTCTACCCACCATTGTCTATTAATCATATTATTTATAGGGTTTTTTAACTTTAACTTTCTGAATATTAGAAATAGTAAACTTAAATATACCAATGCGAAATCAGTTGTCCAATATTTAAAAGTAACAATAAATTATATAATGATATAACAAGAGTTTAAAACCCCTTGCCGCTAAATTTTTGAAACTTATTTTGACACAAATTATTTAGGATTGCTATAATCTGTTTCTCGATGTTGAAAAATTAATAATAATGACAATGGTATCATAAGAGTTCTAAATCTTTTATGATCTTTTACGAAGATTAAGAGAGTAGAATAATAAAGAAATTTATACTATTATTATTTAATAAAGTAATGAATATATTATAAACAAACTTAAAATTTAGAAAATAAAAATAAGTTACGTTTTGTATTCTCATTAATCAATATCGCCGAGATTTAGAAACCAAAATTAGATATGGTGGTAGTTGTAATGAAAGCTCAGTCAGATTTGCCTTTGCTAGCCTATTAAATGGTTACTGTAAACCTCGTAATTTTATCTTGGTAGATGAGTTAACGATTAAAAGTCGCATCAATACCTCTATTCGCCCTGAAGGTATGATCAAAGATGCTTTACGCTTTGACTGGGGATACTGGGAATCTAAAGACGCTGAAATTTAGGCTAAATTTAAGAAAGAATACCCTAGGGATAATATTTTATTTGAGGATACCAAGACAGCTGTATTAATCCAAAATGGCGATGAATCTTTACGGATTAATATGGAAAATGATGATGATTTAGACAAGTTAATTAATCAATTTTTAGACTATGAAAGGGCAGAAGTAAAATATTTTCGTCAGAATATTAATACTTTTAGTTAAGATTTACCGACTATTTTAGATACCCTCAGAAATTTCATTGATAGTCAATGCTCCTCAGAATCAAATATATCAGGCAATGGGCTTAAGCCCATTGTTACCAAATCTGGGGATGAGAAAGTATAGTTATTTCAATTAAGTTTGAGACACGTTGAAAAATTTTGTAGGGTTGGCATCGCTCACCATCTGGGTTTTTGATATAAATATTACTATTCTTAAACTATTTCATTCTTATTTAAAACGACTATAAATCAAACATTTATTGAGGCAAGGGATAAATTCTTAAAAGTATGTCAAGCATCCATTAATCCTGACATCAAAATAGCTGATATTAGGGAGATGATTATTCAGCATATTTTAACAGAAGATATTTTTAATGAAGGTCAATTTCATCAAGAAAATAACATTGCCCGTTAACTCCAAGAAGTCATCAAAACTTTCTTTACTGGTAATGTTAAAAGGAATACTTTTAAGACAATTCAAAGTTATTATAATACCATTATTCGCACTGCTTCTAATATAGTTAATTATCAAGAAAAACAGAAATTTTTAAAAGTAGTTTATGAGACTTTTTATAAAGCCTATAATCCTAAAGAAGCTGACAGGTTAGGGATAGTTTATACACCTAATGAAATAGTAAAATTTATGGTAGAAAGTGCCGATTATTTACTGAATAAACATTTTACAAGAGGCTTAAGCCCATTGCCTGACTACATAGTTAAACCTTTATCTGAAATCAACGTTAAGTTAAAAGCCGATAAAACTAACCATAAAATCATCATTGATGAAGTCACAACTTTAAAAAAAATTCCGCCTTTGGCATAGGAATATAAACTAAGTAATTGTAGTGCAATTGAGTGGATATTAGATCAATATAAAGAGAAAAAACTCAAAGATAAAACTATGGCAGAAAAGTTCAATAATTATCGCTTTGCTGATTATAAAGAGCAAGTAATTTACTTATTAAGGAAAGTTACTACTGTTAGTGTTGAAACCATGAAAATTATTCAAGAAATGAAATCCCCATGATAGAGGAAATCATTAATAATATTAGTTAAATTAACCAATAAAATTGAAGGTATCGGTAATGCGTCTCATGGCTTCAATGACATTCTCACGACTGTTAAAAGCGCTAAGACGGAAATAACCTTCTCCTGCTGCACCAAAACCAGATCCGGGTGTGCCAACTACGTTAACATTATGTAATAATTTGTCAAAGAAATCCCAACTAGATAAGCCATCAGGAGTTTTTACCCACACATAAGGTGCGTTAACTCCTCCATAAACTTTTAACCCTGCTTTACTTAATTCTTCTCGAATAATTTGGGCATTTTCTAAATAAAATTTGACTAATTCGGCAATCTGTAACTTACCTTCTTCAGAATAAACTGCTTCTGCTCCTCTTTGTACAATATAAGAAACCCCGTTAAATTTAGTAGATTGACGACGATTCCAGAGTTTCCAGATTTCTACCTTACTGCCATCATTGGCTTTTCCTGTTAAATTTTTAGGCACGACTGTTAACGCACAACGTGTACCTGTAAATCCTGCATTTTTGGAAAATGAGCGAAATTCGATCGCACAATCTTTTGCTCCTTCAATTTCATAGATCGAACGAGGTAAACTAGGATCTGTAATAAATGCTTCATAAGCTGCATCAAATAAAATAATCGCTTCGTGTTTTTTAGCATATTCTACCCATGACTGCAAATACTCTTTTGTTGCGATCGCACCTGTGGGATTGTTAGGAAAACAAAGGTAAATTAAATCTACGGCTTCAGTAGGTAACTCGGCGGTAAAATTATTTTCAGCGCTGATGGGAAGATAGACTAAACCTTCATATTCTCCTTTTTCGTTCGCATCTCCAGTGTTTCCTGCCATGACATTGGTATCAACATAAACGGGGTAAACGGGGTCAGTAACAGCGATTTTGTTGTTTTTGCCAAAAATATCGAGAATATTACCTGTATCGCACTTAGAACCATCGGAGATAAAGATTTCATCAGCAGATATATCACATCCTCTAGCTTGAAAATCATGTTCGGCTATTTTTTCCCGTAACCAACCATAACCCTGCTCAGGACCGTAACCTTTAAAATTACTGCGATCGCCCATGTCCTCAACGGCTTTAATCATCGCATCACGACAGGCTTGAGGTAAAGGTTCAGTAACATCACCAATACCTAATCTGATAATATTAGCGTTGGGATTTTCTTGGGCAAAAGTATTGACTCGTCTTGCAATTTCAGGGAATAAGTAACCTGCTTTTAATTTTAAGTAATTATCGTTAATTCTAGCCATTATGAAGATATATTAAGATTATTTTCATTAGTTTATCATTATCAGTTAACAGTCTTATCACCTTGAAGATTTTTTCCTTCATTGATTAAGACTTTGTTGTCTGTGTTACTTTAATCTTTTTTAGATAATTGCCTCAAATGCGATTCCTTCGTAAATAAAGTCAGGATGATTGGTGATAATACTATTTTTTTCTGTTTCCGTTGCATAAATATAGCCACCCGATTCATTACGAAAACGGTAAATATCTATGCCCTTACTAACATTACCATCATAGGTATAAAAAGCGATTCCTTCTTCTTGCCAATCAGGATAATTTCCTCGAATTATCTCACTTTCGACTTCTCCTGCTAATAAATATTTTCCTTGGGAATTCTGAAAACGATTGATTCTGATTAACTCATCATTATCATTATCGGCGACACCAAAGGCAAAACCTTCATTAATCCAATTATCATTGTTTTGCAGGATGGTTTTTTCTTCTTCTGTTACAAATAAATAGTTACCAATAGTGTTTACATCTCGAAAACGATAGATTGATGTATCAAATAATGAATTAGTGGAGTTAGTTTCATTGAACAAAAGATCATCTTCTTCATTAAAATTATCTTCGGACTGCATATTTCCAGTGGGAAAATCAAAATTTAAGAAATAATTATTAGTAGTTAAACCCTTAGTATTGTTTAACGTCATCAATAGATTTTGGGTAAAGGGATTAATGTACTGAAAAACATTGGTATTACCGTTAACTTCTTCTAAACGAATATTATAGATTTCTGAGAAGTAAAGAAGATCATATTGAGACTCAAATTCTTCAATAATATCAAATCCATCGCCCTTAGTATAAAAAACTACATCTTTAACTTGATCTTGATTACCTAATTTTAAGTAATCGTTATCTATACCACCAGAAAGACTATCTTTACCGACACCACCATAGAGAGTATCTTTACCAATACCCCCATAGAGAAGATCGTTACCAGCATCACCTTTGAGGAGATCATTCTGTGTATTTATTTGTGAATCATTATTGATTGTTTTTGGATTATCTTCATCACCATAAAGAGTATCATCTCCACCGCTACCATAGAGAGTATCATTATCAAAACCACCGTAAAGAAGATCATTCCCTTCACTACCATCTAAATTATCCTCGCCACTTTCTCCCCTTAAAAGATCATCATCATTATCACCCGTTAAAACATCATTACCATTACCACCATTAAGGATATCCTTACCAGCTCCCCCATAGGATATATTTCTACCATCACCACCATCTAGTTTATCGTTACCCGCACCACCGAAAAAAAAATCATTTCCTTCTCCTCCATCAAGAAAATCATCACCATCTTCTCCATAGAGATTATCATTTCCTTCTTCTCCATAAAGATTATCATTGCCTTGTCCTCCTAAAGAGGTATCATTTCCTTTTCCACCATAGAGAATATCATCATTTCCATTGCCGTAAAGTTTATCATTTCCATCTGCTCCATAGAGGTAATCATTACCTTCTTCACCATACAAGCTATCATCATCTTCATCGCCATAAAGATCATCATTACCTTTCATCCCGACAATAACATCTTCCCCTTGAAGACCAAAAATGCGATCGGCTTGATCTGTACCGATCAAATTATCATCTTCTATTGTTCCTTTTATTACTGCCATTTTATTTTTTTCCTCTAAAAATTTATTATTGAAAAAGTTACCTTCTCATTAACTGAAGTCATAATAAATCAGTTTTTCTGCATTTCAACATCTAAATTTTGACGTTTTTTAACTGTTATAAAGAATTAAGATATTTTTTTAATATTGTTTTTATTATATCTAATCAATAGAGAATATAAATAGGTTAGTCAACCAATTTTTACTAAAAATAATCAAGATTTGATAAAGATTTTTTTCTTAAAATTATATAAAGACTTAAGTATTGAGTATCTTTTTTTCTGATTTTAAGTAAGAATACTGAGACTTATTTTTAAATTTAATCATATTCTGAATTGAGTAACTATACAATAACAAGACGCTAATATGCCAATTTTTTATCTTGCCCATTCATCATCGATAAACAAGAATGAAAGGTTTATGATAAAAACGAAAAGATTTTTAAAAAGTTTAAATCATGAATCAAGTTAATAATTCTCAATATTTTCAGCTTAACTCTCTCGGTGAAATATGGGATTTAGTGGTATCCCAATTTGGAGATATTGTCGCTTTATCTGACCCTCACAGTCAACCAAAAGTTGAATTAACCTATCGAGAAGTAGATAAATATATCAAACAATTTGCGGCGGGTTTGCAATATTTAGGTATTGAATCAGGGGAAAAAATTGCCTTATTTTCTGATAATAGTCCTCGTTGGTTAATAGCAGATCAAGGTATAATTCGTAATGGTTGTGTTGATGCTGTGCGATCATCTCAAGCTCATCGAGAAGAATTATTATATATTTTAGGTCATAGTGATAGTGTTGTCCTTGTTGTTCAAGATTTAGCTACCCTCAAAAAATTACAATCAGAATTAAAAGAATTTAACCTAAAATCTATCATTTTATTGTCTGATGAAGCCATAGAAACGGAATTTTCTCAACCTATCTATAATTTTGAGCAATTTATGGCATTAGGGGATAGTCATAGTTTTACTCCCGTATCGAAAAATTTGGATGATTTAGCTACTTTAATTTATACATCAGGTACAACAGGAAAACCGAAAGGAGTAATGTTAAGTCACGGTAATTTGCTTCATCAAGTACGTTATTTAGAAACCGTCATCAAACCGTTACCCGGCGATCGCATTTTAAGTATTTTACCAAGTTGGCACTCTTACGAAAGAGCAGCAGAGTATTTCTTACTATCCAGAGGTACAACTCTAATTTATACTAATATTCGCTATTTTAAAGGAGATTTAAAAGAATATCGTCCTCATTTTATGGTAGGAGTGCCTCGTTTATGGGAATCAATTTATGAAGGAGTGCAAAAACAATTTCGAGATGGTAGTAAAACTCAACAAAAACTTGTCTTTTTCTTCCTCTCCTTATCAGAAAAATATCTGGAAGCAACTCGCATTTATAAGGGCTTAACCCTAGAAAAATTAAATCCAACTTTCCTTGAAAAAATTATCGCTCAAATTACCGCTTTATCATTATTTCCATTGCATAAATTAGGAGATAAATTAGTTTATCAAAAAATAAGAGATGGTGTTGGTGGTTGTGTTAAAACATGGATTAGCGGTGGTGGCTCATTAGCGAAACATATTGATAACTTTTTTCAAATTGTCGGTATTCCATTGATAGTTGGCTATGGTTTAACGGAAACTTCTCCCGTCACCAATGCCCGAAGGGTTACTCGAAATATTGTAGGTGCATCTGGGCAACCCATTCCTGAAACTGAAATTAAAATTATCGACTTAGACACTAAAGCAACTTTACCTCAAGGAGAAATTGGTTTAGTTTGTATTCGAGGTAGTCAAGTTATGCAAGGTTATTATAAAAACCCCGAAGCCACCGCTAAAGCCATTGACAGTCAAGGATGGTTTGATAGTGGTGATTTAGGCATGGTAACACCTGAAAATGATTTAGTCATTACAGGCAGAGCAAAAGATACCATTGTTTTAAGTAACGGCGAAAATATCGAACCTCAACCCCTTGAAGATGCTTGTATTCGTAGCCCTTATATCGATCAAATCATGGTAGTCGGGCAAGATCAAAAGTACTTAGGTGCGTTAATTGTGCCAAATATTGATGCTTTGCAAAAGTGGGCACAGTCTCAAAATCTCAATTTAACTTTTCCCGATGTTTCTGCTAGCCCAGAAGAACTAGAAAATAGTGATCTTTACGCAAAAGAGGTTATAAGCCTCTATAAACAAGAATTAAATCGAGAGGTAAAAAATAGAGCTGGATACCGTCCTGATGACCGTATCGCTATTTTTAATCTGATATTAGAGTCTTTTTCTATGGATAATGGTATGATGACCCAAACATTAAAAATCAAACGTCCTGTAATAACAAGCCATTATCAAGATATGATTAATTCGATGTTTAATAATTAGTAATTTGTAAGGGTGAATAGTATTTATCTAAGAAAAATTAGATTCACCCAAAAATCAGTAATTAATAAACAATAATTAACATTAAAATTAGGAAAAACTTAATAACCATGACTCAGAAATTAACCTTAAAACGTCCAGTAAATGTGAAAGTAATTGTTACCCCTGCATGGCAAGATGAAGCCCAAAAACAATTACAAACTCAAATTAATCAACTTGATCAACAAATGTTACAAATAGATCAACAAGGACAAAGTGCGATCGCTGAAATAAAAAAACAAGGCAGTTTACAAGCACCCCAACAAATAGAAAATATCCAAGGACAAGTTAACCAGAAAAAAGGTGAAATGTTGCAGCAAAAAAATCAATTTTTACAACAAATGCAACAAGTTCAATTGTTAGAATTAGGACAAGAAGTATTTCAAGCACAAATGGAAAGTTTTTTTGATGTTCAAGAAGGAGATAATTTAGTAGAAAAACTTAATGTAGAAATCATCCTTCGAGATGGGGTAATTGAAGAAATTAGAGGAACAATTTAATTATTACAATTGAAGAAAAAAATTTTTAGCTTAATATCGAAGAAGCTTGACAGCAAATAATTTGATATAAAAATAGGTAATAACTGACTTAGAAGAAAGGAAGACAGGCAGACAGGAAGATTATGTTTTTGTGAATCAATAAAATTCTCTCGAAAATATACAAATATTGAGATTTTTTTTAGCATTCTACTTGTCTTCTTGTCCACCTATCTCGTCTTCACAATTTTTCTTCTAAGAAAATGGGGTGAAATTAGCCAGTATTACGCATACCAGCAGCAATACCATTGATAGTTAATAAAGCACCCCGTAATAACTCCTCTTTGCTATAGCGGAAATGAATTAAACCTGCTTTATCTTGACTGGCGTATTGTCTTAAACGTTTGAGTAAGGATACTTGTAAAAATCCTAGAGGTACTATCGTACCGTTACGCAGTTGCACAGAACGTTGTAACTCAGGATCATTATCAAGTAGTCTTTCTTGCTCATTAATTTGCAAGACAATATCACGACTTAAATAATACTCTTTCGCAATTTGGTTAAATACTTTCTGAAAACGTTCTTTATCTTCATCTTTAGCCAATTCATCGACATAATGACTAGCCATTTGTAAATCGACTTTAGAAAGAGTCATTTCTGCTTTAGAAATAACCATCTTAAAGAAAGGCCATTTTAAATAAAAATAACGCAATAACTTCAAATTTTCCTCTGGTTCTTGATTTAAAAACTCTTGTAATGCCGTACCTACACCATACCATGCAGGAAGTAAAAAACGACTTTGAGTCCAACTAAACACCCAAGGAATCGCTCGTAAAGAAGAAATATCTTTTTTTCCACTGCTACGACGAGCAGGACGAGAACTAATTTGTAATTTACTAATTTCTTCTATGGGAGTAACAGATAAGAAAAAATCAATGAAGTCCGGTTGTTCATATATTAACTGACGATAGGCTTTTCGTGAATATGCCGCAATTTCTTCCATTATCTGATTCCACGGCTCAATATCATCAAAACCACTACCAAGTAAACTAGCTTGAATTACAGCAGTACTAATGGTTTCAAGGTTATATAATGCCAATTCAGGTAAAGAATATTTAGAAGCTAAAACTTCCCCCTGTTCAGTGATTTTAATTCTACCGTCAATGGTGGAGGTAGGTTGTGCTAGAATAGCCGCATAGGCTGGACCTCCTCCTCTACCAACTGAACCTCCACGACCATGAAATATTTTTATGTTAAATCCATACTTATCACCAATTCTGGCAAGGGTTTTTTGAGCTTTATGAATTTCCCAGTTACTGCTTAAAAATCCTGAATCTTTATTACTATCTGAGTAACCCAACATGATTTCCTGTAAGTTTTTGGGGTTTAGTTCTGGTAAAACAAGGTTAGAAGGTAATTTGGCTACATTTTCATATCCTCCCGCTAAACAAGCTCGATACAATGGCAATTCAAATAATTCCGTCATCACCATAGGCGCTCGTTTTAAGTCTTCTACTGTCTCAAATAAAGGCACAATACGAATACTTGTGATTCCTAAAATAGGATCATATAATCCTGCTTCTTTTGCTAGTAATAAAACTTCTAAAACATCACTAACATAATTAGTCATGCTGATAATGTAAGTATGACAAATATCTAAACCAAATTCTGTTTGTAACGCTCTGAGTATTTTAAAGGTTTCAATTGTTTCTCCTGTAGCATCAGAAAAATTAATTTCGCTAGGAATTAATGGGCGACGGGTTTTTAGTTCTTGTACTAACCATGCAGTTTTTTCTGTTTCTGATAATTCTTCATAGGGTTTATCTAAAACTCCTAAATACTCAGCGATTTCACTAAGTGCATCAGAGTGACGAGAAGAATCTTGGCGAAAATCTAAGGGAGTCAAATGAAAACCAAATATTTCTACTTGAGAAATTAAATGATCTAATTCTTTGCATTTTAATCCTGTATTTTCAAGGTTATATTTGATTAAATTAAGATCTTCTAATAAGTCCAATTTAGAGGGATAAAGGCTATCATCTTTATTGGCTAATTTGATTGATTTTCTGGTTTCAGGATCAGATAAAGCTTCGTTTCTTACCTGAGTATTTTTTAATCTTTGCTCAATATAGGCTAATTTTAGGCGATAGGGCTCTTGACGATAACGAACATATAATTTATCGTATAGTTCTGGCATTCCAATGCGATCACGTTCTAAAGAATCTAATAATTCAGGCATCACGTTACACCAGTGTAAAGATAAACTGAGAATATCATTGAGTTGCCCCATGGATTCTAAATATTTATCAATTACAAGGTTACGTTGATAACAAGCCGTTGACCACGTTACTTCAGGTGTTACAAAAGGATTGCCGTCTCGATCTCCTCCTACCCATGATCCAAAATAACAGAATTTGTGAGTAGGAGATTTTAATTTTGGGAAAGTGTTATGTAAAGCCTGTTTAAGACGGATAGATAACTCAGGTAAAGTCTGAAATAAAACTTCTTGGAAATAATGTAAAGCATAATCAACTTCGTCTAAAACCGTTGGCTTAAATTGATGTAGCTCATCTGTACGCCACCACAGACGCACCTCTTCAGTCAAACATTCTCGATAATTCTCAGCCTCCCAAGAATTAGTTAAACCCATAGCACGGAAAGATTCTTCGGCGGCATCTAATTTTTCAAGAAAATGAGAGATACGACGTTGTTTTTTGCGGATAGTATGACGAACAATTTCTGTGGGATGGGCAGTAAAAACTAAGTTAATATCTAATTGATCTAGTAATTGTTGAATTTTTGGGGGCGGCATATTCAACTTTTGGAGATAAGGAAAAAGCCAATGAAAAGTTCCACCACTAGCAGGATTACTTTTCGGATTAAAATAACTTTGTGCTTCTTCTTTAGTATCTAATGTTGTGGGTTGATGATTGTGAGATTCAGGTTTTTGAATTGCGTTAACTTGGTCTTCAGTTGTGGTTCTACGAATTAACTTTTGTGTTCTTTGTTCGTAGTGTTGTTCAACAATATTAATTAATTGAAAATATAACGCAAAAGCTCGAACAGCTTTAATAGCATCATCTAATTCTAATTGTTCAATCCATTTACTTACTGATATATTCTGTGTTTCATTTGTTTGTCCTTCAGGAGAACAAGCCGACTTGAGTTTATCTAATAAATCAACTAATTCTTGTCCACATTCATTAGTTAAGACTGATTCCCATAAATTTTCTACTAATTTGAGTCGGTGACGTAATAACAATTCAGAACTAGAATAAATACTTAATTCTTCTGTATAGTTAGTCATGGCTGAAGTCATCATATTTTTCTTTTATATCTTAATTAATGGGTGTTGATCTTAACTTAAACAAAGGAAATGTTAGAACATAAGGTATAATTTTTGTTTCTTTCACATACTTATAATCGAGCAATAATGGACAATTAATCAGAAAAAACTACCATTACTCACTATTTTAAATTTATAAGTAACTATCAGAAGTTGATATAAAGGGTATTAATCCCATAGTTAATATACAATTTATTTGTCTAAAGACGAATACTTAATAATAGTTAATTATTTTCAAACTGTTTGTTCTCCTTTTTATTAATCAAATCTTATTACTTTAAATTTAAGCAATTCTGATTTTTCCTACTCAATTGTAAGTTAAATAATACGATCCTAGAATTTTAACGGTAATGATCCATCGCATATAGTTTTTTACGATACATTTTTTTAGAGAATGAATAGGTAAGTATAATTGATTGTGAATTTTATTTTGACAAAGCTCTTGATAACAATTGCTTTAAACCCATTACCTACATACAATTAATTTTACTTAAGTACTGATTAAATAATTGATCATTATCCTGCTAATTTTTGGCATTATTGAATTGATGGTTTTTTAAAATCGGCAATCTTTCACCTCTAAAAATCTCCTCACTGGCTTTACCCATATCTTCTAACATCACCACTAATTCAGATTCTACTATTTTTGTAATAATAACCGTTGGAGTAAATAAACTCAAAGCCATTTGAGAAATAAAAGTATTGAAATTATTTTGATTCATTATATTTATTTGTATTTAATAGTATTTATGAACTAATTAACTTAAGACCTATTTACCTGAGATCTTACACTGTTCTCAAAAAAAAGAACCATTGAGATTAATCAAGCAAGAATAAGTTAAAATCTATGGGAAATTACCATATACTTTTTAATTACTTTTTTGGTAAGATTATTTTTTATTACATTTCAAAAGATACATTTAAAAAATTTTTATTATTTGATGTTTTCGATATTTTCTAAAAATTATACATATCATATTTTTTTGTACTTATGAATTTTGGTGAATCTGTCGGTTTTTTATGTTTTTTAATTTCTCTTTATATTCTCTGGCAATTACGTCAATTATTACTATTAATTTTTACTTCGATAATTTTTGCTGTTGTCTTAAATAGGTTAGTAAATAAATTAACTCAATTCAACTTAAATAGAAAAAAATCTATCTTCATAATTATTATCAGCATTATTATTATTATTAATATTTTATTACTGTTAATTTTGCCTCCTTTTATTGAGCAATTTCAATTACTAATTAATCTTTTACCTAAAGTTATCAAAAAAATAACTGAATTTATTAATAATATAGATTATACACAATATCAAATATTATCTCCTCTTAACGATCTTGACAAAATTTTAACAAATTATAGTTTTTCTAGTTTGGCAATTTTCAATAATTTTATTGCTATTTTTTCTAATGTTTTTATCGTCACATCACAACTAATCTTAGTTTTTGTTTTAACAGTTATTTTTCTTTTAAATCCACAACAATATCGTTATTATTTTCTAAAAATATGCCCTTCTTTTTATCGTAACCGTATTGATCATATTCTCAATCAAAGTGAAATTGCTATAGTTAGTTGGTTAAGTGGTATTCTTATTAACTGCGTTTTCATTGCCATTTTAAGCGGTGTTGGTTTATGGATTTTAGGTGTAAAATTAGTATTAGTTCATGCACTTTTAGCTGGATTATTAAACTTTATTCCTAATATCGGACCAACTTTAAGTGTTGTTTTTCCTATTATGATAGCAGTGGTCGATTCACCTTGGAAAATTATTCCTGTGATTATCTGGTATTTTATTGTTCAAAATATCGAAAGTTATTGGTTAACCCCAAAAGTAATGGCTGATAAAGTATCATTATTACCAGCAGTAACTCTTTTTGCACAAATATTTTTTGCCACTTCTTTTGGTTTATTAGGATTATTATTAGCCCTTCCTCTCACCGTTGTGTTTAAAACTTGGATTGATGAAATTTTATTTAAAGATATTTTAGATAGATGGATATAAATAATAATTAATATTTTTTGATTTCTAATTATTTTATTCCTAAAGGTAAAAATATAGTTAAAATTTCCCCTTTATGAGGTTTTTGCTTAATAGTTAATTTACCACCTAAAGCATGAAAAATATTTTTAGTGACATCATGACTTAAAGATAAACTACCTGTATCAGGTTGAAAAAGTAACAATTTACCTAAACATTTGACATGATCATTATTAAAATTTGATTCTGATAAAAACTGTAATTTTAGTTGATTTCCAGCAGGTAAAATTAATACTTCAAAATTACCACCACTAGGTAAATTACGAGTAAATTTTTCGATTAAACTACCTAAAATTTGTGTTAAAATTGCCGGGTCACTAACTATTTTTGGCAATTTTTGTGGTATGATTATGTCCAAAATAATATTACGTCTTTGAGCTTGTTTTTTCCAAGAAGGAATGGTACGATTTAAAATTTCTTCTAAGGAAGTTGGAACTAACTTTACTACTTCTTTTTTTGTCGATTGTGATTCTAATTCTGCTGCCCTAAAAATTAATTCCATACGGTTAATTTGTTCAGTACATTCTTGTTCAATTAGTTCTAAATGTTTAACTAAATCTGGAGTTAATTTTGCTCTTTTAATTAATAATTTAGTAATTGTTTGTATTGTTGTTAAAGGAGTTCTAATTTCATGGGTTAATGCTTGTAATAATTCAAACTCAGGATAAGGAGGTAAAGGAGTTTTTTTCAAAGAAATACTTTGACTTTGACGAGGAATTTTGTTTATTTCTTGTTCAGTTTTCGATGTATTAAAATGTTCTAATTCTTTCAATAAGTAACGAGTAAATTGACTAACTATTTTATAATTAGGAACAATATTAATAAATTTTTTGATTAAATTTTCCAAATATTCAGTTTGATAATTTTGACTAAAAATTAATCTAGTCTTTAATAATAACCATGCTTTTTTTATAATTTCTGGAGTAAAAGAAAATTGAAATCTGGATTGATTATTTTTATCAATGCTCTTGACAATTAAACAGCAAAATTTTTCCGTTAAAATTAAACAAAATTGTTCCTTAATTAAAAGATCATCAATATCTAATACAACATCAATAAAATGTAATGGAGATACTGGCTTAAATGTATGATGAAAATCACAAGGCATTAACGCCATTCTCTTATTATTAGAAGTAGAAAAAACTACTGTTTCTAGTCGAGAAACTAATTTTATATCTGTAATAAGAGGAGTCGGAGAAGAAAAAACTACTCCTTGTATTAATTCATTATTTTTGTTATCAATCCCAATAGTTAAATTTAATAATTTTTCTAAGGAAGCGATCGCTCCATTCCATTCTTGTTGTGCTTTAATTGATATATTCTCACTATTATGGGTAGAATCTTCTAAGTCGTTACCCCAATCATCTTCCATTAAAATATCACTTAAATTCATCTCCAAACAATTAGACAAAATCATGGTTTAATCATCAAAAAAATCCTCCAACAGAAATTAATGATAACTTGTTTAATAGTTTTATTAAAGTGTTATAACCGAACCATTAAGATACTGATTTCCCTTTTAATTTAATAATCCTGAATTTGTGACTAAGTCTTGTCTTTTTATTAAAAGTGAATTTTTTACTTGATACGGTAATGTAAAAAACTAATAAACACCGTAGCATAATTTATATTATGTAAACAACACTGATATTAATAATCCCTAAATTTAATAAAAATACAATCTTAAAAAATAACTATAAATAAAAAATTAATTGTTCATTGTCCATTGTCTATTGTCCATTGCCATAAATGATATGATTAAAAACTAAATAGATATATTAAAGAGATTATAAGAAATTAAATATGTTTAAAAAGCTATTCGGAGATCCTAACGCTCGTAAACTTAAGAAACTACAACCTCTGATTACTGAAATTAGCCTCCTAGAAGAAGATTATAAAAAACTTACCGATGAAGAAATGAGGGCGAAAACAGCTTCTTTTAAAGAAATGTTAGCTAAGGCTAAAAATCGGGAAGAAAGAGATATTCTTTTAGATGAAATATTGGTAGAAGCCTTTGCCCTCGTTAGAGAAGCAGGGGTTAGGGTTTTGGGGATGCGTCACTATGATGTTCAAATGTTAGGAGGTGTAGTATTACATACAGGGCAAATTGCTGAGATGAAAACAGGGGAAGGTAAAACCCTTGTAGCAACCCTTCCAGCTTATCTTAACGGTTTAACAGGAAAAGGTGTTCATGTTGTTACTGTTAATGATTATCTTGCCCGTCGTGATGCAGAATGGATGGGGCAAATTCACCGTTTTTTAGGCTTAAGTGTTGGTTTAATTCAAAGTGGGATGACATCAGGGGAAAGACAAAAAGCCTATAGTGCCGACATTACCTACGCTACAAATAGTGAGTTAGGTTTTGACTATCTGCGAGATAACATGGCAACGGATATTGCTGAAGTGGTGCAAAGAGTGCCTAATTATTGCATTATTGATGAAGTCGATTCTATATTAGTGGATGAAGCTCGTACTCCTTTGATTATATCAGGTCAAGTGGAACGACCGATGGAAAAATATATGGAGGCGGCAAGAATTGCTCAATTATTGAAAAAACAAGAGGAAGAAGGGGATGGCGGAGATTATGAAGTGGATGAAAAAGCCCGTAATGTACTTTTAACCGATGAAGGTTTCGCAAAAGCCGAAGAATTATTAGGGGTAAAAGATTTATATGATCAAGAAAATCCTTGGGCTCATTATATATTTAACGCTATCAAAGCTAAAGAATTATTTACTGCTGATGTCAATTATATTGTCCGTAACAATGAAGTCGTTATCGTCGATGAATTTACTGGTAGAGTTTTAGCTGGTAGAAGATGGAGTGATGGTTTACATCAGGCTATTGAAGCCAAGGAAGGAGTAGAAATTCAAAAAGAAACTCAAACTTTAGCTAGTATTACTTATCAAAATTTCTTTTTACTCTATCCTAAATTATCAGGGATGACAGGTACAGCAAAAACTGAAGAGACGGAATTTGAAAAAGTTTATAAGCTAGAAGTAAGTATTATTCCCACAAATCGCCCTTCTGACAGAGCGGATTTACCCGACGTCGTTTATAAAAATGAAATGGCAAAATGGAAAGCCGTTGCTGAGGAATGTCAAGAAATGCACGAAACGGGCAGACCTGTATTAATTGGTACTACCAGTGTTGAAAAATCAGAATTATTGGCAAGATTATTAGTAGAAAGAGAAATCCCCCATCAAATTCTCAATGCACGCCCAGAAAACGTGGAAAGAGAATCTGAAATTGTCGCTCAGGCAGGAAGAAAAGGTGCTATTACGATCGCTACAAACATGGCGGGGCGTGGTACAGATATTATTCTTGGTGGTAACTCTGACTATATGGCACGATTGAAAATTCGGGAATATTTCATGCCTCAAATGGTTACTCCTGAGAATGATCAATTTATGGTAAATGTACCCGGAATTGATATGAATAAACGTCCAAAAGGACAAGGTTTTGGTGCTAATGGTGACGGTAAAAAAGTCAAAAACTGGAAACCTTCCTCCGATATTTTTCCTTGTCAGTTATCTTCTGAAACCGAAACAAAATTAAAAGAAGCCGTAAAATTTGCCGTTGAAACCTATGGGCAACAAAGTCTTTCAGAGTTAGATGCTGAAGAAAAAATTGCCATCGCCGCTGAAAAAGCTCCCACCAATGACGCTGTAATTTTAAAATTAAGAGAGGTTTATCGAGCAATTCGTCAAGATTATGACAGTTTAACTGATAAAGAACATGAATTAGTAGTGGAAAAAGGCGGTTTACACGTTATTGGCACAGAAAGACACGAATCAAGACGTATAGACAATCAATTAAGAGGTAGAGCAGGAAGACAAGGAGATCCGGGTTCAACACGTTTCTTTTTAAGCCTAGAAGACAATTTATTGCGGATTTTCGGCGGTGATAGAGTCGCTGGTTTAATGAATGCCTTTCGAGTTGAAGAAGATATGCCCATCGAATCAGGGATGTTAACTCGCTCACTAGAAGGGGCACAGAAAAAAGTCGAAACTTTCTATTACGATGCCCGTAAGAGCGTTTTTGAGTATGATGAAGTTATGAATAACCAACGTCGTGCTATATATGCTGAGCGTCGTCGGGTGTTAGAAGGAAGAGAATTAAAAGAGCAAGTATTGCAATATGCTACTCAGACAATGGATGAAATTGTGGATGCTTACGTTAACCCTGAATTACCCCCTGATGAGTGGAATTTAGAAGGTTTAGTTAATAAGGCTAAAGAATTTATTTACTTATTAGAAGATGTCACTGTTAAAGACTTGGAAGACATGACGGTAACAGAAATGAAAACTTTTCTTCATGAAGAGGTGCATAAAGCTTATGATTTAAAAGAAAATCAAGTGGAACAATTACAATCTGGTTTAATGCGACAAGCGGAAAGATTCTTTATTCTTCAACAAATTGACACTTTGTGGCGTGAACACTTACAAGCTATGGACGGTTTACGAGAATCTGTCGGTTTGAGAGGTTACGGACAAAAAGATCCGTTAATCGAATATAAACAAGAAGGCTACGAAATGTTTTTAGAGATGATGATTGACATTCGCCGAAATGTGGTTTATTCTCTATTTCAGTTTCAACCTCAAGCACAACCCCAATCGGTTTAATAAATCATAGGTAATAGGTATCTTGTATGTAATTAGTAAATTTTAATGGCGAAACCCAATTTTAGTATGCTTTTTTTGGGTTTCCTATCCTCAACTTCCCCGATAATAATTGAATCGTTTAAAGTATTCATTATTAATTATTCATTGTTCATTAATTAATTATTCATTATTCATTATTTCTGATGCTAAGTCGTCAAAAAGAAACTGTTGAAATAGTAGCCTTAACAAAATTAACTCCAGAAGAAAAGCGTTTTCAAGAAGAAAAATTAAGAGATATTTACTTACTTTTAGAAAACTTAGCACTCAATGAAGAAATGACAATTAAACTTATAATTGATTGTCTTTATGATATTGGAATTATAAACTTAATTAATAAAAAAATTTCTAATCGTTCAATGAATAAACTAGCTAAATTTTTATCGGGTACTCCTAAGCCTTTAGTAAAAATTATTGCATGGCAATGGGTGAAAAAAAATCTGCCCAGTAAAGTTTCTAATTGGCTTTATAATAAAGTTAAATTTAAGTAATTCTCTTTCTCAATCAATAGGAAAAATAATATTAAATTGTTAAGATACAATAATGTTAGACACTAAAATTATACATAAATATAAAATTGCTGAAAATAATAATAATACTTATTTACTTTTCATATTAAATAAAGCTGATTTAGATATAAATTTTTTGAATAAAGTTGACTGGAATTGGTTGGAAAATAAATATCCTGAAGTTTATAATTTTTTGTACAAAAATAAAGAGAAGAGAAATAGTAAGATAATCTCTTTAGCTAAAGATTTTTTTACTCCCATTTATAATAAATATAGTTTCTTATTTATCTCTACTCCCAGTGATATTTTAGGATATAAGCATAATTTTAGTACTGAATATTGTATCAAAATATTTCAACAATCAATATCGTCTATATTAATCAAACTTGACTCAGGAAATTTATTAAGTTATGATGAAATTAATTATCTCAAAGCAAATAGATTAGATGAAGTAAAATTCAACAAAGTATTAGATTTTCTCAACCTTAAAAAAAAATATAATGCTATTGAATATTCTAATATCTCTCCTGATGATCGTTTATATACTATTTTAAAAAAATTAGAAAATCAAATACAGTTAACGGATAAAGATTTAAGATTTATTCAAAAAAATCATCTAACTTTCATTCTCAAAGAGTATGAATTACAAGAAAAAAAAAGAGAAAAACATTTTTTAGAACTCAAACAAAAATATCACGCTGTTTCTTGTGTAGAAACATCTCCTAATAGTATTTTATACCAAATTTTAAAAAATATTGAGGGTTGTCAATTCTTAAAAACTCATGAAATTAATTGGCTAACATCCAACAATCTTAATGATACCTTAAATATCGCTAATTTTATCGCTTTAAAATCTAAGTATGAAGCAACAGAAAATCAAGATTTATCTTTGACAAGTCATTTATATAAAGTGCTTCAAAAAATTAATTCGGATACTCCTTTACCTGAAACAGATATTAACTTTTTGAATAAGAGAAAATTAACAAAAACAATTAATATTGCTGTTGAAAAATATGCTAGTTTTCTGGTTAATAAAATATCTTTAGGAGAAGAATTAAATAAACAAGAATTAGATTGGATTGAGAAAAATAAGAAAAAAGATGTTATTAAATTAGGTAAAACTAAGCATTTTAATCAGTTAAAAGAGAAATATGAGGTAGAAGCTTTTTCTGATGATTTTCCAGAAAGTAAATTATATTTAATTTTACAAAAATTGGACAATAATAAAAGGTTAGATACGACAGAAATAGTCTATTTACAAGAGAATAAATTACCGACAAATCAAAGATTATATAATTTTGAATATAAAGAAAAAACTTTATTTAGTGGCAAGATATATATTTGTTATCACACTATAGAAGCTCAATTTTATGAAGATGATTATAAAAAAACTGGAAATAGGTGGAATCTTCCCAATATTAGCAGTCATTGGCGTAAAGCACAGCAACCAAAAAAAGCTTTGCAATCAACAGAAAATATAAACTTTGATCAGCTCAAAGAAGATAAATTAAAATCCGCTATTTTAACGACTAGAGGAGGAAGTTTTCGAGATATTGATAACTTAAATGAAGCAGAAAAATGTGCTAGACAAGCAATAAAATTTCAGCCGTCAAGTCATCATCCTTACACTTTAATGGGTGCAATTTGTTTTGATCGTTACCAATATAATGAAGGAGAAAAATGGTTTGCGGAAGCAATAAAAAGAGGAGCTTCTCCTAATTCTATTGACTCAGAAATCAAGAAATCAATTGAAAGAATGAAAGATAAGCAAAAAAGAGATAAAATAATTAAGGATTTACTAAAAAAAGATCCACAACGTTATAATTGGGCTAGGAAATATTTAAACAAAAAAAGTAACTTAAAATGATTTGATTAATTTCAAACTATGCACTTATACTATAAGATTTGTTAAGTTTAAATAACATTTTCTTATTTCTCATGAGGTAAGGGACTTAAAATATAATCAAGAGGATAATATATTAAAGGAGTCCATAAACTGCTAATAATGGCAGAAGTTAAAGAATTTTTTTGATAATTTAACCATATATCGATTAAAGGTATTTCAGTTTGAAGACTGTATTGTAAGGCTATAATTGTCTCATTAATAATTGCCATTCCAAAAACTATTAAAGTTAGGGAAATAACATCTTCTTTAACATACTTATCTTTATAAACATTGCTAGTAAATAAACTCACTATCACTAAACCTAAAATATGAGAAGGGAAAAAACCTGTTAAACTATCCCATATCAATCCTAAACAAATAGCCGCTACGATACTTTGCCATAAATTGCGCTTAACACTCCAAATTACTAACCAAATTAATAACCAATTCGGAGTTATCCCAATTAATTCTAATCCTGAAATTCTTACTAATAATAATAAACAACAAATAATTAACGAAAAAATAATTAAAAATATTCGTAACCAATAATTATTTTTCCAACTTATATCTAGTATTTTTAACATTAATATATTAATAATTAGGGTTTGCTCATGGGAGTCAGAAAACTATAAAAATTAGGTATCAAGAAATACTAATACTAAATTAACAAAAAAGTACGACATTTTGGTTATTTTTATTCAATAACTCAATATTTCTGTATTTAGTCTTAATACTAAAATAGACATCTTTATTTATAAGTATTTCTCTTATGTGCTATTTGGTATCTTCATCACTCATACTTAAAAATTTAAGTTTTTGGGCTTTTATTAATACTTTGCAATTATTTACGATCAGCTAAAATAAATTTTGTCATAATAAAGATAGACTAAATAATTTTTATAAGTAGTTCAATCTTAAATCAAGGAGGATAAAATGAACACTGTTAATAAAATTTTATCAATCACTGGTATTGGGGTTATTTCAATATTAGGAATTAATCCCGGTGGGAATGTTGTTGTAGCACAAATTAGAGGACAAGATTCTCAACAATTTTTTGATCGTGGGAATCAAATTATGGAGCAACAAATTCAACAAATTGAACAAGAAAATCGACAACAAATTCAAGTCAATAAAACTGAAAAAGAGAATGAATTAGAGACAGAATTAGAAATAAAATCTCCCGATAATGTAGAAGTAAAAGAAGTACCTGATTCGTCAGTACAATTAGAAGATAATGTACCAGAATCTCCTAACGAAGAAATTAAAATCAACTAGGTTTTTTTCTCAAATTATAAATATTAATAATTTACTTACTTTTTTTTGGTAGATTCTGCCAATCTTCTAAGTCTAAATTGAATAGTTTTATATCATCTTTACCCATCATTAAAGGTAAATTTCCATTCCATTGATTAATTGCTTGTCTTTTTAAAATTTCTGGGGTTAGAGATTCTTGCAAAATACGGTGGGCTTCTGCTTCTCCTTTCGCTAAACTGATATTAACCTCTGCATCTTTTTGAGCTTTTAGGACTTTAAAACCTGCTTTTTTTGCCTCTTGTTCTGCAATTTGTTTGGCTTCTACGGCTTCAATAAAGTGATCAGAAAAGTCAATATGAACTAAAGATATATCATCAACTTCTACGAAATATTTATTTAATCTGCGGGTTAATAATAAATCAATTTCTCTTTTTAACTCTTCTCTTTTAAGGATGATTTCTTCGGCAGTGTATTTAGCTAAAACAGCTTTAACGATTTCTTGAATTGCTGGATTAATGATACTTTGAATCATATCATTTTCTGTACCAATTTGCTGAAAAATTAAATTAACCTTATGGGGATTTAAGTGCCAATTTAAAGCAATTTCATTAAATACTTCCTGTAAATCTTTTGTGGATGCTTCTGTCCTAATTTCTTCTTTTTGAATCCTAACTGTTATTTTTTGTACAGTATTAACTAAAGGAAGAATAAAATGTATTCCTTCTTCTAAAATATCTTTTTGCACTTCCCCGAAACGCATTAAAATACCCCTTTCACCTGCATTAACAATGGCAAAAGGGTTGAGTACAATTATAAGAATTAAAGATAAAAAAAGTAAGTTAATGGGTTTAGATAAAAATTTATTTTTGCCCATAAATTTTAGTTAGTATTTTTGTTGTTTTCAGGGAAATTAAATAAAAATGTTACTAGGGTTGTCCATGCTATAGCTAATAACCATCCTCCTAGTATATCACTAGGGAAATGAACTCCTAAATATAAACGAGTCCAAGCGATGGAAATTACATAAATTCCAGCTAAAATCAAGATCAATGGGTTTTTAAAACTATCCCAAAAAATGACTAAAATAGTTAAAGCGAGAGTCATACTAGCCATAGCGTGACCACTTGGAAAAGAAAAGTCTGAAGGAAAAGGATAACCAGATTCCCATAAATGGGGACGAGGACGATGGAATATTATTTTGATGATAAAATTAACTATTGCACTGCTAAAAATGCTGATAGTTAAATAAGTTAATGAACCTTTTTTTCTTAAAAATAAAAGTAATAAAATAATCGGAGTTATTAATAGCAAAATTAATCTAAATCCACCAAAATTAGTTAAAACGGAGGCAAAATTATCTAAAAAAGGTTGAGAGCTTTTATGAATATGAGATAAAATCAAAATATCCCATGAAAAATTACTATCTTTTAAAGAAATAATATTTAAGGCTAAAATTAAAAAAGTAACTAAAGGCAGTACCAACCCCCAAATAATTATTTTATGATTATGCTGAAATCTTTTATAAGTAGTTTTAATATATTTGTTGAAAGTTATATTTTGCATTTTTATAGATAATTTTAGTCGGAAACATGATTAAAAAACATTTGTGCTAGTTAAAAAAGAGGGTAATGAAAAATCTAATAAATTATTTTGCCATAAAATTACCATTAAAAAAGTAAAGGCAGTAGAAGTTCCTACACCCATCCAAATATTTTTAGCTAAATTTTGTTTTTCATCCGATTTATTAATCAAGTTTACTGTACCTAATTGCATCAGAATAATACCAATAATATTTGATAACCAATAACCAATAATAGATGCAGGAATCAATAATTCAGAGGAAAAAATACTGATAAATTTGCCAAACCCATAGGCAATAGGTAAATTAAAAATTAAGTCATTCCACCAACATAAAGGAGATAATAAAAAACCGATTATAAAGATAAGGCTATTTTTTAATTTTTCCAATGTAATAAAATTAGTAAAATTCATATTAATTAAAATTATATTAATTAAAATTTGTTATATTATTTATTAGCTGTTAATTATTAATTGTTTATTAGCCTCTTTTTCGATTAATTTGATCAAAAATAGCTTTATCTGCAAAAAATTGAGATTGAATTTCTCCCCAACCCCCAAAATCCTTAACGGTTACTAATTTTTTCACCGCAGGATATTGAGATGCAAATTCTTTTGCCACTTGAGGATTTGTCGAACGAAACCCAACACTAGCAAATTCTCTTTGTGCTTCGGGAGTGAAAAGAAATTGTACAAAGGCTTCGGCAACTTTTCTCGTACCGTGTTTATCAACATTTTTATCTACCACTGCCACGGGGTTATCAATGGAAATATTATAGTCTGTGGGAACATAAAATGGTACTTTTGAACCTTTTTTCTTAGCTAAAATTGCCTCATTTTCATAGTTTAACAACACATTACCCCTACCTCTTTTATAAAATACATCACTAGCTTCCCTTGCATCTTTCGGTAATTGAGGTACTGGTATATTACCATAAATTCTCTCAACGAAACTTCTAGCTTGAGCTTCTGTGCCACCATTGAGGGCAACTGAACCCCATAAACCCAAAAAATTCCATTGTGCCCCACCAGAAGTTTTAGGATTAGCGGTAATCACCTTGACATTTTCATTGACTAAATCTGACCATTTTCTGGGTTTTACGCCTTTTTCTCTTGTTATAAAAGTCATGACTGATTTAGTAACGATGGCATTATTTGGTGCTCTGCTTTCCCATCCGGGTTTAATCAATCCTGCTTTTTCAACTTTTTTGGTATCCCCTGCTAAAGCTAAGGCAGCGACATCAGCTTCTAAACCATTAATAATAGCTTTTGTTTGAGTACCAGAACCAGCATAGCTTTGACGAAAAACCACATTTTGTCCTGTTTTCTTTTTCCATTCAGCAGTAAATTTAGGAATAATTTTCGAGTAAGCACTTTGAGTAACGGCATAAGAAACAAGCGTTACGGTAAGAGGCTGTTGGGCAGTAGCGGTGAAATTAAAGGAAAATAAAAGTGTGATGCTTAAAGTGGCTAATCCTAAACCAATTAATCGTAAATATTTAGAAAACATAGTTATATATTAGAGAATGGGCAACGAGCAATAGGCAATGGTATTAAAAGAAAAAACTCGATTTTAAATACTTTTTTGTTAATATATAGCAGTTTTAAACCCTTAATTATTTATATATTTTCATACATTAATCATAAATAGAATTAATGATAATAAGGGGTTGAATTCCCCTTACCGTCATAAAATTAATTTTATTTAAGCTACTTAAATTAAGTTATTTTTGAGAAAATATTAACTACTATTTACTTCTCATAATCTGATCAAAAATTCCTTTGTCTGCAAAAAATTTAGAATCAATTTGATTCCATCCGCCTAAATCTTTAACAGTAACTAACTTTTTAATGGTAGGGTATTGTTTAGAAAATTCTTTTGCCACTTGAGCATTTGTCGAACGAAAACCAACTTTTGCAAACTCCCTTTGAGCTTGAGGAGTAAAGGTAAATTTAACAAAGGCTTCTGCTACTTTTCTTGTCCCTTTTTTATCAACATTTTTATCGACAACGGCAATGGGATTATCAATGGAGATATTAACATCTGTGGGTACAAAGTAAGGATCTTTTGCACCTTTTTGTCTGGCTAAAATAGCTTCATTTTCGTAGTTTAACAATACATCTCCTTGCCCTTGTTTGATAAATACGTCAGTGGATTCTCTGGCATCTTTAGGTAATACAGGTACAGAATTATAAACTTTATCCACAAAAGTTTTTGCTTGAGCTTCTGTACCACCTTTAGCTGTAACTGATGACCAAAGTGCTAAAAAGTTCCATTTTGCACCACCAGATGTTTTCGGGTTAGCGGTAATCACTTTAATTTTAGGATCTGCTAATTGTGACCAATTTTTAATTTGAGGTTTACCAGGGCGAGTAATAAAAGCAACCACCGATTTAGTAACGATAGCATTGTTAGGAGATTCTTTTTCCCATCCGGGCTTAATTAATCCTGCTTTTTCAATTTTAGAGGTATCTCCTGCTAAAGCTAAAGCGACAACGTCAGCTTCTAAACCATCAATAACTGCACGAGTTTGAGAACCTGAACCACCATAACTTTGTTTAAAAATTACATTTTGACCTGTTTTCTTTTTCCAATCGGCTGTAAATTGAGGAATAATTTTTGAGTAAGCACCTTGAGTTACAGCATAAGAAACAAGGGTTATTTCTATGGGTTTTTGAGCGTTAGCAGCTACATTGGGGAATAAAACCGAAACTGATAGACTAGCTAAACCTAAACCAATTAAACTGAGGCTTTTTCTACGAAACATTGTTTATCTCTATACGCATTATAAGTTTTAATAAACAAATCTAGTTGTCTTTATCAATTTAGCTTTAGAAGCTTATCTTCCCCAGATCGTTTCAGATCTTTGATGGAGTAACTATCATGGCATCAATGATTAACTGACAACCCTATTTGTTTCTCAGAAAGATTATAACGAATTTTAAAAAGTTTTTCAATACATTTTAGATAGTAGTCAAATTCCCAGAACGAAGATATAATAAAATTGAAATGATTTAAAAATGTAATAGAAATCATGCAAATTTTGGTGGTAGATGATTTAAAGTCAGAACTAGATTTAATTACTGAATATCTCAGTACCAGTGGTTATAGCGTTATCTCTGCGAATAATGGTAAAGAAGCTTTAGAAAAAATTTTGGAGAATAAACCTGATGCTATTGTTACTGATTGGATGATGCCAGAAATGGGAGGCTTAGATTTGTGTCGTCAACTGAAAAAGAATCCAAACACCGCTGATATTCCAATCATCGCTTGTACTGCTAAAGATAAAGATGTTGATCGACTTTGGGCAAAAAAACAAGGGGTTAAGGCTTATCTCGTTAAACCTTGTACAAAAGAAGAATTGATTAATGCAGTTCAATCCATAAGCAAATAAGATTGTATTTTATTTCAATTGAAAGTAAAATGTTTGTAAAAGTCAGGAAAATCAGTATTAACTGATACTAATTTTTGTTGATGTATTTCTGAGATGAGTATTAAATGCCATGTCCACAACTTCCTCTCTAGCTAGACTCCAAGAATTATTACCTCAATTATTTCAAAGTGTTGAAATTAAGGGCGATCGTTATTTGCGTTTTGAGATCAATAAATTATCCGCCTTGATTCCGATGATAAGTATTCAAGAATCTTTATTAGTATCTGGGGAAAAAATTACGCCTATTCCAAAAATGCCTTCATCCATGATAGGGATAATAAGTTCCAGGGATACGGTGTTTTGCGTGTTTGATTTAAGACAATTAATGGGTTTATCTTCTTTATCCAATTATTTAAGACAGTATCATATTGTTGTACTAAAAGATTCTTCAGAATTACTAATTGGTATCGCCGTAGATAAAATTCAAGGAGTTACCCGTATTTCACAGGAGGAAATTTTAGATTTATTCTCAACTAAAAACCTTTTTCCAATGGAGAAAAATTATTTCCAAAAATTTGTCAAACAAAAAGAGCAAGAATTATTAATTTTAGATTTGCCAACATTATTTTCTGAGATTAAACAATCCCATTAAGGACTTTTAAAGCATATTTCACCACCTAATAAAAACACAGTTGAGGGTAATTATGACTATATCTAACAATAAAAATCTGATCAAAGAACAAGTATTATCTCATTCTCTGATAAGAAAAAATATCATTCATGAAGTATTATCCGATTTTCAAAATAAATTTTTCCCTCAAAATATCTCTCAATCTTCTCGTCGCACTTTACGCAATCAGTTATTAATTACTGTTTTACCTACTGTGATTATACCTTTGGCGATCGCCTCTGGAGTAGCCATTAATTTCACTCAACGTCAAGCAAAAGATAGATTAGAAGTTGATACCATTCAAACTTTAAGATTAGCCGCCGAAGCCACTCGACAATCAATGGAGGAGATTTTTGAAGTGACAGATATTTTAGAGGCAAATCCTACCATAACAAATGCTTTAAAAGTTGCCTCTGAAGATGTGCAAAAAAATCAATTACCAAAAAAAATACCTGCTGTTAATGACTATTTAAAGTTACTTAGCGATAGAAAACAGTTAGATAATATTATTATTATTGAAGAAAAAGGCAACGGTATTGGTTATAGCCAGAAACCTTCAGATATTGTAGAAACAACTTATCCTTGGTGGGATTCTGTTTCTTTGGATAACAGGAGAGTAATTGAACCAGCTTACTTTGATGAAGCCTCTGGCACTGCTTTTGTTACCTTAATTAGAACTATAAAAGATCCTATTTCTACTAATTTTTTAGGCATCACTAAAGTTAGTAAATCCATTGAATTTTTAAATGAACAAATTTTCGATTCTTTAAAAGTAAAAATTTCTGATGCACAACAAGTACAAGTAATTAGTGTAAGTTCTGGAGAAGCCTTAAGTAGTTTTACGGTGGAAGAAGCTACGGCTTTAGGAGAAGTTAACGGAGGTAAACCATTAATCGAAGCGATACAGCTTTTTCAAAGTTCAGTTACTGATAGTCCTGAAGAGCCACAAGAAGTAATCAAGAAATTGCAAGGTAAAAATGGTATTTCTAACGTCAATATTACCAATACTGTTACCGATGAATTAGTATTATCTTTTGAATTACAAAATCGTATTTTTAACATTCTCAATGTGCCTGAAAGTGATTTGGCGGTAGTAGCGTCGGTGGCAAAAAGTGAGATTGCTCAGGCAGGGCAAGAATTAGCTCTGAATTTAACTTTCATTGCCGTGGTATTAGCAGCGATCGCCACAGGGGTTGTAATATTATTAGCTAGACAATTATCTTTACCTTTAACCAATTTAACCAAGAAAGCTCAACAGGTAGCAGAAGGTAACTTAGATGTACAAGTAGAGTTACAAGGTACATTAGAAACCTATACTTTAGGGAATAATTTTAATAACCTAGTAAAACGGGTAAATAACCTCATTACAGAACAAACAAAGGTAGCACAGGAGCGAGAGAAAGAAAAAGAAGCCTTAGAAGGGTCAATTTATACCCTCTTAGAAGAAGTACAAGACGCATTGGACGGAGATTTGACGGTTAAAGCCAGTTTAGACTCCATAGAAATTAGTACCGTCGCTGATTTAATTAACGCTATTATTGACAACTTACGAGAGATTGCGATTCAGGTAAAACAATCCACAACTCAAGTAGGATCATCATTAACAGAAAATCAATTATCGATTCAAGAATTAACTCAACAGGCTATTAAAGAAGCTCAAGCCACTAATAATACTTTAGAATCTGTGCAAGAAATGTCAAAGTCGATAGAAGTTGTGGCAGAAAACGCTAACCAAGCCGCAACTCTGGCAGAAGATGCTTTTAGGGAAACTCAAGAAGGTACGCAAGTTATGGATGATACGGTAAGTAGTATTGTCTCTTTGAGAAAAACCGTAGGAGAAACAGCGAAAAAAATGAAGCGTTTAGGAGAATCTTCCCAGAAAATTTCTCAGGTGGTGTCTTTAATTGAAGAAATAGCTTTAAAAACCAACTTATTAGCTATTAACGCTAGTGTTGAGGCAAGTAGAGCGGGGGAACAAGGACAAGGTTTTACGATTGTAGCAGAACAAGTTGGAGCATTAGCAGAACAATCCGCAATGGCAACGAAGGAAATTGCCAAAATTGTTGCCAATATTCAGTTAGAAACTCAAGAAGTAACCCAAGCGATGGAAGTAGGTACAACTCAAGTAGTTGATAGTACTCGATTAGTGGAAGCCACCAAGCAACGTTTAGAAAAAGTTTTAGTGCGATCGCAATCCATTAACGAATTAATGCAATCCATTTCTCAAGCAACAGTAACCCAAACAGATACTTCATCTTTGGTAACAGAATTAATGCAACAAATTGCTAGTTATTCGGAAGAAAGACTGAAATCTTCTCAACAGGTATCAGAATCAATGCGTAACACCGCACAAGTTGCTCAAAAGTTACAATCTGCTGTTGAACAATTCAAAGTTGAATAAATAATTAATAAGAAAATTGGTTTTAATGATTCAATAATGTTTGATTTTTCTTCAATATTTAACTGAAAAAATAGCTTATTATACTAATGGATAAAGAAACGCAAATTAAGTTCAATTTTTTAGAAGAAGCACAAGGGTATTTAGATCAAATTGAATCAGTATTATTAACTTTAAATAGTGACACTTGCGATCCTTTTGGTCTTGATCTTGTATTGCGATCAGCACATTCTCTTAAAGGTGGTGCGGGAATGATGGGATTTTCTTATTTAAGTCAAGTTTCTCACCGTATTGAAGATTTTTTCAAAATTCTCAAAGTCAAAAATGATCCTCTTTTATTTACCAGTGAAGTGGAAAGTTTACTTTTAAAAGGAGTTGATGCTTTAAGAGATATTGTCACTTTCTATCGTCAAGAAACTCCCATTGATAACGATTTTATCGAAAATCAAATTAATCCTATTTTTAAAAATTTACGACAATATTTAGGAGATTTAGAAGAAGATGACGAAAATGCCCTTTTTGCCCTTGAACAAAGCTCTGGTGTTGAATTAGAGCTATTTGAAGAAGAAGTTGATCGTCTTTTAAATCAATTTGAGCAGCAGATTTTTTCTCTTTCAGGGGAAGAATTACAACAGGGTTTAATTGTCTTATGTGCAGAGTTGATAGTATTTAGTCAAATGGCAGATATTGAACCTTTTACCGCACTTTCTGAGTCTATCCAAGCCCAAATTTTATTTATGGAGACTGATGATTTACCGAATTTTGCACATCAGGCGGTGAATATTTGGAAGCGATCGCACTCTCTTGTATTACGAGGAAGTTTAGATAAAATTCCAACTATATTTGAGCCAGAAATCTTTAATTTTGATACTTCATTGAATGAGACGAATTGGGATGAAATCGAAGGTTTTAATTTAGACATAGAAACAGAATTTAATCTTGATGATGAATACTTGACACAATTACAACAATCAGAGTCATTATCATTAAAAGATGTAGAAATTAAAATACCTCAAACCATCTTAAATAATCAAAATAAGAAAATTATTGAGCCTTCTTTGACAAAAGATAACACATCGGAACAAGCCTTACAAATGGTGAGAATCCCTGTCAAACAATTAACTCAATTTAATACTATTTTTGGTAAATTAATTCTCGAAAGAAATACTATTAATCGTCAATTGGAAGAGTTGAAAAACTTTGCTTCTTTATTACGAGACAGAATGATTCAATTAGAAGAATCCCAACAACAGTTAACGAAATGGTATGATAGAGCTTCCATTGAAGGATTAATAACTTCATCTTCTCAAATTTTAACATCTGCCATCAGTAACGGTTCATCTAATACCATCCTTAAAGAGTCTCAAACTGATAATTTCGATATTCTGGAAATGGATCGTTATACAGATTTACATTTGATTTCTCAAGAACAGATTGAAACCATTGTACAACTCAAAGAGGTTAGCACCGATATTCAGTTAGGATTGTTAGATATGCAAGGGGTAATCGGAGAGTTAAATCAAACTACTACCGCCTTGCAAAAAAATATCACTCGTACACAAATGACTCCTTTTGCCGATGTTGTCAAAGTGTTTCCGAGAATGATGCGAGATTTATCAGTACAATTTAAAAAACAGGTTAAACTCAACATTAAAGGTGAAGGTACTTTAATTGATCGATCCATTTTAGACAAACTTAATTCACCTCTCAATCATTTATTACGCAACGCTTTTGATCATGGTATAGAATCCTCTGACAATCGTATTGCTAAAGGTAAATCTCCTCAAGGTAATATTACTATTGCGGCGGTTAACCGTGCTAATCAAACCATTATCACCATTGAAGATGATGGAGACGGTATTGCCTTACAGAAAATCAAAAATCGCCTCTTACAACAAGGTATTCCTTCATCAGACATCGAGAAAATGTCAGAAGCTCAAATTCTTGACTATATTTTTGAACCCGGATTTAGTACAAAAGACAAAGTAACTGAACTTTCTGGCAGGGGAGTTGGTATGGATGTTGTAAAAACTAATTTAAGAGAAATTCGAGGAGATATTCAAGTAAAAACAAAAGAAGGTATCGGTACATCTTTTATTATTAATATCCCTTTTTCTCTCTCAGTTTTACGAGTTATGTTATTAGAAAGAAGTGGGCTTGTTTTTGCCATTCCAATGAATAGTATTCGAGAATTAAAATCTTTTAACACTTGGGAAATTAATACCATTGATAACCAAGATAAAACCCTTTGGAAAGGGGAAAACATACCTGTTATTAAATTAGAACAACATTTAATTTTTAATCGTCCTTATAAATCAAATCCTCTCAAAGGAAATCCAAAAATTGATCGCTCAACCTTTGTAATAGTAGGAGATAACGACACTCTAGGAGGTATTTATCTTGATCGAGTTTGGGGTGAACAAGAAGTGACTGTGTATCCGATACAATCTCCAATTCCTTTAACTCTTGGCTTCAATAATTCCATTATTTTGGGTGACGGGCGAGTAATTCCTTTAATTGATCCTTCTGAAATGTTGCAAGAATGCTTAGGAAATTCCGCCTCATCAATTCAGGTTGATAATTCTGTGAGCAAATTAACTAAAATCTATCATCCAGCACCATTTCGCAATCATATTTTAATAGTTGATGATTCCATTAATGTGCGTAATTACTTAGCTTTAACCCTGGAAAAAGCTGGTTATCAAGTAGAAGAAGCAAAAGACGGTAGGGAAGCAGTAGATAAATTATTTAATGGTTTATCAGTAAAAGCGGTAATTTCCGATGTCGAAATGCCTCGTCTTGACGGTTATGGATTATTAGAAGAAGTAAAAGGGAAAAAAGAATTTCATAATTTACCAATTATTATGTTAACTTCTCGCAGTAATGAAAAACATCGAAAAGTAGCTTTTAACTTAGGGGCAAGTGCCTACTTTTCTAAACCTTATAACGAACAAGAATTATTACAAAAATTAGAACTTTTAATTACTAAATAATTATGAAAAATAAACACTTTATTAATCAAAATAACATATATTTTCGATGTCAAAATTACTAATTACTTGAGCGAATACCATTTGCCTCTATAAATTACTCATCACTTATTACCTATTATGAATACTACCTTAAAACCGATTAATTTATTTGAAGACCTTAGTTTATCATCTACAACTGGTCAATTAGAAATTAGAAAAAATGCTGTTTCTTGGCAACTTTCTTTACTAGATGGAAAACTAGAATTTGCGACTCATTCGTTACAATCAGGAAATACCCTTAAATATTATTTACGCAGTATTGGTTATGAAAATACAGTCAGAATTGATTTTTTAACAGAAAATAAAACTAATATTAAACAGCTAATTTATTTTTTAGAAAAAGATAATTTTATTAATGCTAAACAAAAAGCTATTATACAAAAGAAAATTACAGAAGATGCTTTAGAATCACTTTTTTGGCTCAGTAAACATCATAATGAATCAGTTTTAAATCCAGAAATAAAACCTTTACAGTGGCAAAAAAATGAAGTAATTAATTCTGAATATTTATTAGAAATTAAGCCATTAATTAAAAAAATTGAACAACGATGGCACCTATGGCAAAAATTAAGTCCTACTATTATTTCTCCTCATCAAAGACCAACTTGTGCTAATACTTCTTTACTTGAAAAATCCGTTCCTTCAGGTACTTTTTCTCTTGGAGTGTTAAAACAATTAGTAAAATTAATGCATGGCTTAAGTCTGCGTGAATTAGCTTTTTTTGTTAAACAAGATGAATTAAAATTAGCCCAATTACTATCTACTTATATTAAACATGGAATTTTACAATTACACCCTCCTAAATCACCCTTAGATTTATTACCTCAAATTCCTCAACCAATTCCACAAAAATTATCTCCCAACTTACCTACAACTAAAAAATTAGTCCCTGTTGAACAAAAATATACTATTGTTTGTATTGACGATAGTCCTGCAATGTTAGAAATAATTAGCTCTTATTTAGATGCTGATAAATATAATTTAACAACTATTCCAGATCCTATGAAGTCTCTTTCTTCTCTGTTTAAAAGCAATCCTGATTTAATTATTATGGATGTTTCTATGCCTGGAATTAATGGAAATCGGTTATGTCAAATTCTTAAAAGTAGTCCTATTTTTAAATTTGTTCCTATTATTTTAATTAGTGGTGAAACAAACATTAAAAAGGATATTTTAGAATCAACAGGTGCAAGAGATTTTCTCCCAAAACCTTTTAATAAAGAAACCCTAATTAATCTTATTCATAAATATTGTTAACTGAAAACTATTTAATTTTATTAAAAGAATAAAGCTGATTTATTATAGGTTAAATTAGATCATAAAACCCAACATTTTAATGAATATTATATTTAGGTAATTGCCCTAAAAATTTTCAAAAATGTGCTATTTTTTGTGCCAATAATTGCTCTTGTTTTCTTAATTCTACATCAAATAAGAAAAATTATGTATAGAAAATTATGTTTATAATAGTGATCATAATTTAGTAAAAGCCTTATAGTTTTTAAGAAATTATGATTAATTTTGATATAGAATATATTCTTTTACTTCCTGATATTTTTAATTAATTTTTTGAAAAACATAACTTAAATAAATCATTTCACCATTAACAAAACCATTGTATATTTTACTATTTTTAATTCCTGCAAATTCTTGAAAAACATGACGTAAAAATTTAGGAACATTGAGATTAATTAAATCTAGTTTTGATTCATTTACTAATTCTAATGCTTTAACCACATTAGCCGTTATATTTTCTTTTTTAATTTGTTTTAATCCTGATATTAAAAAAATATTTTCTAAATTTTCTAGCTCACTAACAGGACGTAAATCTACCCAAGCAAAAATTCCATCAGGTTTTAAAACTCTCTTAACTTCTTGTACAAAATTAGTCATTGAGCCATAACAATGGGAAGATTCAACATTAATAATAACATCAAAAGTATCATTATCAAAAGGTAAGTTTTCACTATCTCCTTGTTTATATAATAAGTTAGGAAGATGATAAAGTTTATTCGCTAATAAAGTATTTTGTTCAGAAAAATCAACTCCTATAATTTGCTCAGGGTTAAATGTTTTTGCTAGAAAAAAAGCTCCACCTCCTCTACCTGATCCTATTTCTAAGACTTTTTTTTCTTCTAAATTTATACCATTAATTACATATTGATATAATTGAATAAAATAACGATTTTTTATATCATCACCAGTTAAATTTAAAGTTGCTAATTGTGAGTTTAAATCAGCAAATCCATAGTTCATAAATTCCCAATCAGATTTTTGATAAGAATTTGCTAAAAATTCGTACCACCAACGCCATAGTTTACGTTTTATTTTGGGTGATACTTCTGTTAAGAAGATAAAAATATTTTCTATCATTATTAATTTTGATGATTGTTTATTTATTTTTTATACTGTATCATAATATTTAATTTAAAAAGTTCAAAAAGCTCAAAAAGCTCTAAAAAACTGTTAAGCTGAAACAGATTTAACTTACATTTTTTATTAATTCTTAACAAGAGGTTTAAACCTCTTGCCTTGACTAAAAACTTGCTTTTTATTGTATGAGTGCCTACTCTCACCAATAAAATTAGAGGCAAACTAGCTTAATTACGGTTTGTGTGTGGGAATCAAAAACTATTTCTTCTATCGTCTGTCAGGATAATTCACGAATTATATCTACTAAGCTACAAATAAAAAATTGCCAAAGTAGAGCAAAATTCTTCGTAGTAGATAAAATTTATATTGCACAAAAGTTAGATATAATTACCACTGACAGAATTGAGAATATAGCTTAACCTATTCTTAACCGTAAATTGAACACTTATACTAATTAAATATTCTAATGACTACTCGTGTAATCATCGTTCGTCATGGTCAAAGTAGCTACAATGCACAAAAAATGATACAAGGGCGTTGTAATGAGTCAATAATTACTGAAAAAGGAGAAATTCAGGCAAATTTGCTAGGAAAAGCCTTAAGTAATTTAAAAATTGATGGTTTTTATTGTAGCCCATTACAAAGAGCCCATAAAACTGCTCAAATAATTCAAGAATTAAATCAACATCAACCAAATTTAACCGTTGCCGAAAAATTACGAGAAATTAATTTACCCATATGGGAAAAGTGGAAAAAAGAAGACGTAAAACGAGAATATCCGAATGAATATAAACAATGGAAAGAAAAACCCCATGAATTAAAAATGACGTTTGACGGTGAAGAAATTTATCCTGTTTTAGATTTATACCGTCAAGCCGAAGAATTTTGGCAAGAAATCATTCCTCACCATCACAACGAAACAATTTTAATCACTGCCCATAATGGCATTAATCGTTGTTTAATTCTTACTGCCTTGGGTATGGAAGCTAGTCATTATCATAGCATTCAACAATCTAACTGTTGTATCAACGTACTTAATTTTACTGGTGATTATGGACAACCAGTACAATTAGAATCTCTTAACCAAACTTCACATTTAGGGATGCCGTTACCTGATTATCGCCCAGAGCAAAAACAAGGATTAAGATTGTTATTAGTGCGTCATGGGGAAACCGAGTGGAATCGTCTGTCAAGATTTCAGGGAGTCAAAGATATTCCTTTAAATGATAATGGCAGACAACAAGCACAAAAAGCCGCCGACTTTCTGAAAGATATTCCTTTAGATTTTGCGGTAACAAGCCCATTATCTCGCCCGAAAGAAACCGCAGAGATAATCTTGCAAAATCATCCTAATATTACCTTAACCACCAAAAAAGATTTAGAGGAAATTTCTCATGGTTTATGGGAAGGTAAATTAGAAAAAGAAATAGAAGCTGAATATCCAGGATTATTAAATCAATGGAAAGAAAAACCAGAAACAGTACAAATGCCTGAAGGAGAAAACTTAGATGATGTTTGGCAAAGAGCAATTAATTCTTGGCAAGAAATCGTCAAAGAAAATTTAGAAGACGGCAAAATGAAAACTGGTTTAGTCACTGCTCATGATGCTATAAATAAAGTAATTATCTGTTATTTATTAGGTTTAAAACCAGCTAATTTTTGGAACATTAAACAAGGTAATGGTGCAGTTACTGTCATTGATTATCATAATGGCTTAGATGGAATGCCCATTTTACAAGCTATTAATTTAACCAGTCATTTAAGTGGTGGTGTTTTCGATCAAACTGCTGCTGGTGCACTGTAAGTAAGTAATAAGTAATAAGTAATAAGTAATAAAAAAATTCTTAATTGTTAATTTTATCCCATACTTCTTCTATTAAATTGGAAGAATCTCCATTAAACCAAATAATATTTTTATTGGCATTAAACCAGGTGTGTTGTCTTTTTGCAAACTGGCGAGTATGAATAATGATTAATTCTTCTGCTTCGCTTAAGGAAATTTGTCCTTTTAAATACTGTTTAATTTCTGCATATCCCAAGGTATTTAATAATTGCAAATCGAAACCATATTTATTAATCAAATTTTCCGTTTCTGTTACTAATCCCATTTCTAGCATTATTTTTGTGCGTTGTTCGATACGTTTATGAATAGCATCTCGATTCCAATATAAACCAATTTGTAAGATAGGATATAAAGGTGGATTTTCTCCCTGTTGCTCAGAAATTGGTCTTCCTGTAACATAGTAAACTTCTAATGCTCTAATCGTCCTAATTTCGTCATTATAGTGAATTTTTTTACAGGATTTAGAATCAACCTGTTGTAAAAAACCATATTTTTCTTGTTGACTATAATATTCTAACTGCCATCGCAAATTCGGTTGAGGAGAAACACGAGGAATTTTCAAGCCTTTTGTAATAGAATCTAAATATAAACCAGTACCACCTACTAATAAAGGAATAGAAGAAGAAGAATTAATAATATTTTGTGCTTTTTCTTGATAATCAGCTAAAGTTAAAGTTTCTGTGGGGCGACAAATATCAATCAAATAATGAGGTACTAAAGTTTGTTCCTGTAAAGTTGGTTTAGCCGTTCCAATATCAAAATCCTGATACACTTGACGAGAATCAGCACTAATAATAATTGTATTCAATCTTTGAGCCAATTTTAGGGCGAAAGAAGACTTACCACTTGCTGTTGCACCACAAATAACGATTAAACCTGTTTTCATCTTATTATTTCTTAACCTCAAGTTAACAGTTTACATTAATTAACAAAAATGCAAAGTATTGCAACAAAATAATTATTTTTTACCCTTCACGAATTAAAATTAAGACTTTGAAAACATTATCAATTATTTTTGGAGAACATTAGTGTTATATTTAACCTCTTTAGTTGCCACCGCTATTCCTACTACCATTACATGGAATCTAAACGTTGCCATCACTATGATCATTTGTAATATTATAGCGATCGCCATTGGTAAATTCAGTATCCAACAACCTAACTCAGGACCTCAATTACCTAGTCCTGAATTATTTGGTGGTTTTGGCTTACCAGCCGTATTAGCTACCACCAGTTTTGGACACTTGCTAGGTGCTGGAGTCATTTTAGGCTTATCTAGTTTTGGTGTACTATAATATCAGCCAATAATGATTCAAGGAATAATGGACAATAGTGTTTTTTCAATGTTCACTTTATTGTCCATTGTCAATAGTCTATTTATTATTTGATCTCACCCCACTTCGATGTAAAAACTTTGAAAAATAAAGATTGAAGACTGATAACATCTCAAATTTTACCAACTGAAAATAATTAAATTTGATCCATAATTGTCGAAAATCAATTTGAATAATGTTTAAGTTAATTCTTTCCTCTTCCCCTGTTCTCCTAGTATCATTTTCCCCAACAAATATATATTGAACTTACGTGGGCTTGTGTAAAGTAAAAATTGTAATTTCAGGACGACAATTAAAACGAATATAAGGATAAGCCATTCCAACTCCACGATTAGTATATTGAATCATATTTTTAACTTTATAAAAACCATCAATATATATTTCCCCATAAGGAGGTAAAAAAGGTGCTCCAAAAAAAGGAATTGTTATTTGTCCACCATGAGAGTGACCTGATAATTGTACATCAAAACGATTAGTTGCGGCACTTTGGGGTGCAAAATCTGGTTCATGAACTAAAAGAATATTAACTCCTGTTTGTGGTAATTTTTCCAAAACTAAATCCAAATTATCTTTACCAAATAAAATATCATCTAGTCCAATAATATTAAAGATACTGTTATTATTTTTAATACTGTAGATCTCATTTTTTAAATTAATAATATTAGCTTCATTTAAGCCTTCTTGAACTAAGTCAACATTTGTACTATAATCATGATTTCCCAAGACGGAAAAACTTTTATAACGAGGTTTTAATTTCTTGAGAGTTTTACTTAAAACTTGTTTATCATCCTCAAAAGATCTGGTTACAAATTTAGACTTATAAAAACCTATTTTATTCATAACTCGTTGAAAGATAGAAGAAAATTTATTGAGATAAGAAATAGAACCTGTATTAACTCTATGGGAATAAGTAATGTTATCAGAGAAAAAATCTCCTGTTAAAACTACTATATCTGGTGTTTGCTCATTGATTAAATTAACAATATTTTCTAACCTTTTTTCTGTCATCCATTCGCTGATATGAATATCACTGACTTGAACTATTTTCCATCCTTCAAATTCTTGACTTAACTTAGGTAAATTTAGATCAATATTTTTTAATTCAATCCATTGTGGCTCTATTTGATAAATATAAATCAAAAAAGTAATAATACTCAAAATAAAAAGAGTTATTAATAAGGAAAGAAAGCGTAATGAACTACAAATACATTTTATTAAAAATCTCATATTAGTAATAAAAAAACATTTATAAATTGTTAATTTTTAGATATCAAATCGTCAATTTATGATAACTACAATTCAAATTAGCAAAGATGAATTAACCAAAAACCTTAGCATCTATTTATAATTGTAGAAAAGAGATCAAGAATTTGAATGACTAAATCACATTTACACATCGAAAACTATTCCACCGAACAAAAAATTAATCAACCAACTTCGTCTTCTATAAGCAGTCAGGAATTTGCTTTAATGATTGCTGATGCTGCTGATGATCGCAAGGCAAATAACATCATATTGTTAAATGTAGAGAAATTATCTTATTTAGCAGATTATTTTGTGATTATGACAGGTTTTTCTCAACCACAATTGCGAGCAATTTCTATGGCTATCGAAGATAAAGTTTATGAAAAATTACATCGTCTTCCTACAAGAATAGAAGGTAAAAATGAAGGAAATTGGATACTTCATGATTATGGTGACGTTATTGCTCATATTTTCCTGCCAGAAGCCAGAGATTTTTACGATTTAGAGGCTTTTTGGGGAAGTGCAGAAAGAACTATTTTTCAAAGTAAGTAAGAAAAAAATATTGATAAGCTGTTGTTAATTATTAATTGATTTATGAATCAACCTTCAACTACTTTTTGTCCTGTACCACCAGAGCAACAACCTGTAAATGAATATCAAGAATTAGCACAATCATGGTTTTTCCAATGGGCGACATTATCTAAGTGGGAATTTGCCCTTAAACTAACGAAGGTATGGATATTAAGTTTATTCATTTGTACACCTATTTCCGCAGCAAGTTTTTTCCCAAAAGAACAAAGTTTCGCCTTTATTTTGTCTAGTGGTTTAGGTGCATCTTTATTTGTTACTTTTTCTTTAGTCCGTTTATATTTAGGGTGGTCATATATTGGCGATCGCCTAAAAAAAACAAAAATAGTCTATGAAGAGTCAAGTTGGTATGACGGTCAAATATGGGAAAAACCTTTAGAATTTTATCGTCGAGATCAACTTATTTTTCAGTATCAAGTTCAACCAATTCTAATTAAGTTAAAAAAAAGTTTTATCTTGTTATTAAGTTTAATAGGCACTGGTTTATTGGCATTATGGATAACTATCAATTGACAATCAAGACTAGATAATAGACAATGAACACAGAATGATTAAGGAATAGGGAATAACTAATTTATCTATCTATTACTTATTACTTATTACTTATTACTTAGATTAAAAATGACAAGATTAAAACGTCCTCCCCATCCTCGTTTAGAAATACACCTTCTCAGAGAAGGCATCGTTGAATCGATTCATCAAGGAGAAGTTGTAGTTGCCGATGATAGAGGTAGAATTCTCGCTGTGGCTGGAAATACAGAAACCGTTTCTTTTATGCGATCAGCTATGAAACCATTTCAAGCTCTAGCTGTTACAAGTACTGGAGTAATGGAGAGATTTGACTTAAATGATAAAGATTTAGCCATTATTTGCAGTTCCCATCAAGGTAATATAGAACAAGCCAGACAAGTATTTAATATTTTGTGGAGGGCAGATATTGAACCAAGTTATCTTAAATGTCCTATTCCTAACGGAAAAGATAGTGCCTTACAATATAACTGCTCAGGAAAACACGCAGGAATGTTAGCTGTGTGTCAACAGAGAAATTGGAATTTAGATAATTATTTTCATCGTTCTAATCCTGTACAACAATTAATCTTACAGAAAGTAGCTGAATTATTATCTATTCCAGCGGCTGAAATTATGACAGCTAGAGATGATTGCGGAGTACCAACTTACGCCCTAGAGTTAGGACAAATGGCTACTCTATACGCCAAACTAGCTTCAGGTAATAACATCGATTTAGAAAGAATTATTCGAGCTATGACAAATCACCCCACAATGATAGCAGGAGAAGGAGCTTTCGACACTGAATTAATGAATTTGACTGACGGAATATTAGTTAGTAAATCAGGAGCTGAAGGTATCCAATGTATTGGTAATATGAGTCAAAATATGGGTTTAGCTATCAAAATTCTTGATGGTAGTAAACGGGCAAAATGTGCCACCGCCATTCATGTTTTAAAACAAATGGGATGGATTAGCCCTACTGTAGCTGAAAATTTAGGAGACAAGTTTCTGCGCATTGATGACTATAAACGTCTAGAAGTAGCAGGGGAATTATCTTTACTTTAATAAGATTTTAACTTGCTACCAAAGGCTTTTCGATGGTGTTATGAGCAAATAATTGAGCCTCTACTTGTTCACAAATACGATGATATGTCATTAAATGTATTTCTTGGACGTACGGAGTATTTTTTTCCCTGACAAAAAGAGGATGATCAATTAAATCCCTCATCATACCACCGTTATTTCCTGCCATACCAATAGTGATTAAACCTCTTTTTTTAGCTTCTTTCAAAGCCAGAATCACATTTTTAGATTTTCCCGAAGTGGACAATACCCATAAAATATCTCCCTTTTTACCAAAAGATTGTACTTGACGGGCAAAAATTGTTTCAAATTCATGATCATTACTCCACGCTGTTAAAGTCGCTGGATTTGTACCTAATGCAATAGCTGGTAAACCCGGACGTTCAATTTGAAATCTGCCGACAAACTCCGCCGCTATATGTTGTGCATCTGCCGCCGAGCCACCATTGCCACAAATCAATAACGTATTTCCACCTTGAAAGCAAGAGGCAACAACATCAATTACGTTATCTATATCATCACAGTATTCTTGATTAAAAGATTCTTGTAAACATTGTAGTCTTTCTTGTACCCAGTAATTCAACTTTTGCCTCCTCTAATAAAATTTAGAATATAAAATTTAGAACTTAGAAACAACAATTAAGTTAAGATTCGTTGAAGTTCTATATAATCTCGTTATCTATAAACAAATAAATTTCTTCCCTCTTACCCCCATCAGTATATTTTATTGTGGGTGCAAGATCTCAATTTAACCACATACTTGGGCAACCAAAGCCATCACATCATTACGTGTTAGCTTAGGTTTACCTAAAATTAAGACTTCTAAAGTAGCATGAGCAAGAGTTAAAGGTATTTGACAAAATTGTAAAGCAGGACCTTTTGGTAAAGACTTTGCATAAGCATCAGCTAAACTGAGATTATAACGGGCATAATGGTGCATATCTTCTAACTCCCAACCTTGAGGAAAAAAACTCACTCCTCTAATTTTATCTTCTTGATGATTTCGGAGAATATTGACTGCTTGTAAGCCTCTACCAAAACCAATAGCATCCTCTCGATTTGTTTGAGTGTTGTCATACCATCCCCATAAATCAGATAATAATAAACCCACAGAACCAGCTACACTAAAAGTATATTGATCCAAATTAGATTTAGTTTTAATTGTCCAATTATTTTCTGACCAATAAGCCATTCTATCAGCCATTGCTCCTGTAGCGTCCCAAATTCTTCCTGCGATACTAGGAGGTGCAAGTAAAGCCCATTCACCAAAACGATAACTAACCTCAGGTATTATATACTCATAGGATTTAATTGCTTTTGCCATTTCCTCATGGGTAATATGTTCATGACCTGATTGTAAAGCTAGACTAATATCTCTTAATATTTTAGCTTTGGTAAGATTATCAATGTGCGGGTGATCTTCAATTTCATCGATAGCTCTCATACATAAGTAAGCAGATGTAACGGCTTCTTGTAATCCATTTGGTAAACGACTAATGGGAATATAAAAAGTTCGACTTGTTTCCTTAAGTATTTTTAAGGCATCTTTCTTCAAATTCATTGATATTAACTCCTCACGCCCACACAATGGGACAATACTAATACTGTTTTAGGTAATCTTAACCGAATCTTCTTCAAATAGAACGAAAAAATTGTTTTCTCAATAGAAATATTTTCATCTACAATTTTGAGTTGAGATAAGAAATTGATGATTATTCTACTATAAAGACAGACTTTTTGTGAAATAGTAGTAAGATTTGCAGATTTATTTTTTAATCATTAATTATTTGCCAATGATTTAGGATTGCTATAGGGAAATAGGATTTTAACAAATTACCTAGAATAATTATTTTTATTAGGTTTAAACACTATTTATAGTGGTTTGTGGACAATAATCTATCTACATTCAGCCTTATTGCTTAATTTCTAAAGGTTTTAAAGTAAAAAGACTGAGTATTTTTTCTTCTTCTTGAAATTCTGAAAATCTAATCTTTTTAAGTTCTTTTTCTCCTAAAATAATTGAATAGTTAAAAAGCTGATAAGTAGTCAGTAAATTAGGATAACTAGGAGCAAATTTTTCCCAAGTAGTTTCTCCTTCAAAAACTAAACCTGAATCAATTTTTAAGCCAATTTCTTCTTCTAAACCTCGATAAGCACCCATTAAAGGAATTTCATTTTTCGTGAGTTTTTCGGTTATTGTTGATAATTCTCTTTTTCTGACTACACTACTTAAAAATATTTGCTGATCTTCTATTAATTGAAAATATTTATTTCCTAATTGAAATTTAACATCAATAGAACTAACCTTTAATAATCGTACTAATTTCTCATTAATAATTTCTAAGGTTGATTCTCCTTTTTCTATTTCTGTGAATAACTCTTCAAGAGTTTTATTTCCATATTGATGATGCCAATTCGTTGTATCAATATTATGTTCAAATAGTAAATTAACTAATTTTTCATAACTATTATAATTATCAATATTCATTAGTATTTTTAATATAGTTTAATTATTTCTTTTAGTAAAAAGAGATTTTTCTTCAAAAGAAAATTATAAATTTAGAATATTTTTTTCGACAAAGTTTGTGTAAACATTTCCTGCTAAAAATTCAGGGTTTTCTAAAATTTTACGATGAAAATTAATGGTTGTCGGGACACCTGTTATAGCACATTCTCTTAAAGCTCGTTTCATCCGTTTTATGGCAGTATCTCTATCTTTACCCCAAACGATCAATTTTCCGATAAGAGAATCATAATAGGGCGGAATAACGTAGTCTGGATAAACAAAAGAATCCATCCTTACCCCAGGACCACCGGGTGGTAAATAAGCGATAATTTTCCCCGGATTTGGACGAAAATCATGATCAGGATCTTCCGCATTGATTCTACACTCAATGGCATGACCTCGAATTTCTATATCTTGCTGACGGAATGATAATTTTTCCCCCTGAGCGATGGCAATTTGTTCTCTAATTAAATCTAATCCCGTAATCATCTCTGTGACAGGATGCTCTACTTGAATACGGGTATTCATTTCCATGAAATAATAATTACCATATTTATCCAATAAAAATTCTACCGTACCAGCTCCAACATAATTAATAGATTTTGCGGCTTTTACGGCGGCTTGTCCCATTTTTTGGCGAATTTTAGGATTTAAAGCAGGAGAAGGAGCTTCTTCTAATAATTTTTGGTGTCTTCTTTGAATAGAACAATCACGCTCTCCTAAATGAACTACATTACCATAACTATCCGCTAAAATTTGAAACTCAATATGACGAGGTAATTCGATAAATTTTTCAATGTAAACTCCCGCATTCCCAAAGGCGGCTTCGGCTTCTCCTTGGGCGGCTGCTAATAATCGACTTAAATCACATTCTTCTTTAACTAAACGCATCCCTCTACCACCACCACCAGCAGTAGCTTTAATAATTACGGGATAACCGATTTCTGCGGCAACTCTGGCCGCTTCTTGTTCATCGGTAATTAAACCTTTACTACCCGGAATTGTTGGAACACCAGCATTTTGCATGGTTTTTTTAGCCGTAGATTTATCTCCCATAGCAATGATAGAATCTGGACTAGGACCAATAAATTTTAATTGATGATCACCACAAATTTGGGCAAAACGAGCATTTTCCGCTAAAAATCCATAACCGGGGTGAATTGCTTCCGCACCTCTAGTTAAAGCCGCCGAAATAATATTAGGAATGTTTAAATAACTTTTATTACTAGGAGGAGGCCCTATACATACACTTTCATCTGCTAATTTTACATGAAGGGCGTTACGATCGATGGTAGAATGAACAGCAACTGTAGCGATACCCATTTCTTCACAACTGTGAATGATGCGCAGAGCGATTTCTCCTCGATTAGCAATTAAAATTTTGGCAAACGGCATTTTAAAACATTAAATCTAATATCTTTTGTATCATATTTTGTTTTTGCACTCGTGGCAATTTTTCTATAACAATCTCCATAAAATTTTTGGTATATTTTTATACATAATGTAAAAATAGCATTGATAAAATGTTAAAGTATATTCGTCATATTCAAAAAAGATTAAGAAAGAAAAAAGCCTATCGCATAGCGAAATACATTATTTATCGGGAAACAATTTTAAAACCAATCGATCATTTATGGACTTTTTTGGGTGCTTTTTTTGGCATTTCTCTGATTGGATTCTTACAAAATTCTCAACTACCATTATCTGATCATGTTTTTTTGATTGGCTCTTTTGGAGCATCTGCTGTGTTAATTTATGGTGCAACAAATAGCCCCTTAGCTCAACCAAGAAATTTATTTGGTGGTCATCTTATTGGTGCTTTTATTGGTGTTAGTATAGCTAAATTAATTCCTTCACCAAATTTTATTTGGATTGCGTCAGGTTTAGCCGTAGCTTTATCCATTGTTTTTATGCAAATATCAAAAACCTTACATCCTCCTGGCGGAGCAACGGCTTTAATTGCTGTGATTGGTTCTACAAAAATTAAGGCTCTAGGATTTTTGTATTTATTTAATCCTGTATTCAGTTCAATTTTTATTATGTATATAGTCGCTCTTATTTTTAATAATATTCCCGATGATCGATCTTATCCTTATCGCAAATAATCATTTATTTTGAACAAGTTTAATAAAGTAAGATAGAGACAAAATAACGTTATGCAATAATAGAATATCATTTTATGACTACACTGTACGAAAAGTTAGGCGGAAAAGAAGCAGTTAACGTAGCTGTAGATATATTTTACGACAAAGTGTTAAAGGATGACCGAGTTAAAGATTTTTTTGTTAATACTGACATGGTAAAACAAAAAGCTCATCAAAAAGCCTTTATGACTTATGCTTTTGGCGGTAGTGATGGCTTTGATGGCAATGAGATGAGAAAAGCACATCAAGAATTAGTTGCTAATAAGGGTTTAACAGATATTCATTTTGATGCGATCGCTGAAAATCTTGTGATTACTTTACAAGAATTAAAGGTTGCACCAGATATCATAGATGAAGTAGTTAAAATTGTCGGTTCTGTACAACACAGAAATGATGTTCTTAACCGTTAATAATTGTAGAGAAAACACGATGATTCAAGCTAAAAATCCTAAGTTACAATGGTTTTATAGTCTTGAATCTTGATTCTTAATTTATGACGACAAATTGCGATCCTAATAAATATACTTCTCAACAAATTTCTGCATGGTTAAGAGGTTTACTCACCGTGGCTTATGCTGATGGTAATTTTGATCCTGAAGAAAAAGAATTTATTGCTAGTCTCACTCAAGATGAATTAATTCCTTGTACTGATTTAGGTAGTTTAGAAATCATTTCTCCTGAAGAATTAGCACAGGCTTTAGGAGAGGATATTAATACTAAAGAAAATTTTTTACGTACTGCGGTAATGATGGCGATCGCAAATGGTGTATATAGTCAACAAGAAGCGGATACAGTTCATCAATTTCAATCGGCACTAGGATTAGATTTAGAAGCGCTAAAATCTTTAGAATCAACCCTTTGGCATCCCGAAAATGAACAAATAGAAGAAGCAAATCATCCTGATTTATTGCAACCTGTGAAAAAATGGTTAGATGGCATGGATATAAATGATCCCAGAGTTGCTCGTTTTCTATGTAAAATGATTCCTCCTCAATGCCCTTTTGAACGAGATATTAAATTATTTGGGAAAAAAATAGTTCATATTCCACCCATGTGCAAATTAAATCCTTTATATGATCAAATGGTAGGTTTAAGATTTCGTTCTCTTTCTTTTCTGGCAGATGATTGTAATGAAGATATTACACCATACATATAAGCTGAAACGTATTTAATCTGAGCTTTTTACCTTTTTAAAAATTAGTAAAAATTTTAAAAACTATTACCCATTGCAACAGCACCTATTCCCTAAAAACTGAGATACGGTACAATAGGGATCTATTTTCAAATTTAGTCAAGAAGAAGACTAATCGTAGTTTATGAAATTTATCGATCAAGTAGAGATAGAAGCAGAAGCGGGAAAAGGTGGTGACGGGATTGTAGCCTTTCGTAGAGAAAAATATGTTCCAGCAGGTGGCCCTTCAGGAGGTAATGGTGGCAGAGGAGGCTCGATAATTTTTACAACGACTCCTAGACTACAAACTTTATTAGATTTTAAATATGCTCGTCGTTTTAAAGCAGATGATGGTGGTAGAGGAGGCCCAAATAATCGAACAGGTGCGGCAGGAAAAGATCTAATTTTAGAAATACCCTGTGGGACAATGATTTATGATGCACAAACAGAAGAATTAATTGCTGATTTGGTTCATCCAAATGAAACATTTTTAATCGCAAAAGGTGGCAAAGGTGGTTTAGGTAATCAGCATTTTCTCAGTAACAGTAACCGAGCTCCTGAATATGCTTTGCCCGGATTGGAAGGAGAGATTAAACAATTAAGGTTAGAATTGAAATTGTTAGCAGAAGTTGGTATTATCGGGCTTCCTAATGCTGGAAAATCAACTCTTATCTCTTCTCTATCTTCTGCTAAACCAAAAATTGCTGATTATCCTTTTACTACTCTTATACCTAACTTAGGAGTAGTTCGTAAACCTACTGGAGATGGTACGGTTTTTGCTGATATTCCGGGGTTGATTGAAGGTGCTTCTGAAGGTATTGGTTTAGGACACGATTTTTTACGTCATATTGAACGCACTCGTCTTTTAGTTCATTTAGTAGATGTTAATTCTGATGATCCTATCCATGATTATCAAGTTATTCAAGGAGAATTATCCGCTTATGGAAAAGGATTGTGCGATCGCCCTCAAATTATTGGATTGAACAAAATTGATTCTATTGATGAAGAAAGCCAAAATACCATCATCTCAGAGTTTCAAGCTTTGACGGATGATCCTATTTTCTTAATTTCTGCCGTTACAGGTTCAGGTTGTGATAGTCTTTTACAAGCAGTATGGAATCAACTAGATACCATGACGAAAGAATCAACTACCGAAATTAGTTTTTTAGAGAGTTTGCACACCTAAAATAATATTTTCAAGATTTTTTTTGATAAAATAATAATTTTATGCTATGAAATCAGAACCTGCCATCGCTACCATCGGATTAACAAAACAATTTGAAGGACATATCGCAGTTAATGATGTGGATTTACAAGTAAAAAAAGGCGATGTTTATGGTTTAATTGGTCCTAATGGTGCAGGAAAAACCACTTTAATTAGAATGTTAGCCGCCGCCGAAAATCCCACCAAAGGCGAAATTTACCTTAACGGCGATCGCCTTTTAATAGATGATAGTAACCGTTATTTAAAACAATATATCGGCTATCTTCCTGATGATTTTCCTTTATATGATGACTTGACGGTAATTAACTATTTAGAATATTTTGCAAGACTTTATAAGTTAAAACCTCCTCAACGTCGTCGCCGAATCGAAGAAGTTTTGGAATTAGTTAATCTCGAATCGAAATTTAATTCTTTAATTGCCACTCTTTCTCGTGGAATGAAACAGAGATTAAGTTTAGCACGTACTATTATCCATCAACCTATTATCTTACTATTAGATGAGCCTGTTTCTGGATTAGATCCCATTGCGAGGATGGAATTTCGGGAAACCATCAAAACCTTACAACAGGCACAGATGACTATTTTAATTTCTTCTCATGTTTTATCAGATTTAGCGGAATTATGCACATCAGTGGGCATTATGGAATTAGGTTGTTTAGTGGAAAATACTTCTTTACAGAATTTATATAGTCGTCTTAGTCGTCAACAAATCATTATTAAAATCTTAGGAGAATGGGATAAATTACAGGTAGAGCTACGTAATTGTGAGACAGTTAAAGCATGGGAAAAATTACCTGATGCACAAACAATAAAAGTAGAGTTTGTCGGTAATGATAATGATAGTGCAATGCTTTTAAAAAGTTTAATTAATGCTAATATTCCTGTCAGTAATTTTCATTGTCAACAGGAAGATTTAGAAAGTATTTTTTTAAAATTAGGACACAAACAAGTATCTTAAATAGGTAATAAAAAATCAATTTCTGGTCCAGATGGTACAATTCCTGTAGGATTAATGGTTTTATGACTTTCGTAATAATGTCTTTTTATATGTTGAAAATTAACAGTTTCTGCAATGCCTTCTATTTGATAAAGTTTTCGTAAATAATTCCAAATATTCGGATAATCAACTATACGACGAATATTACATTTAAAATGTCCTACATAAACTGCATCAAAACGAACTAAGGTAGTAAATAATCGCCAATCTGCCTCAGTAATGCGATCACCAATGAGATATTGTTGTGTTGACAGTTTGTTTTCTAGCCAATTCAGTGTCTCAAATAAAGGAGTTAATGCTTCTTCATAGGCTTGTTGAGTAGTAGCAAAACCGCATTTATAAACCCCATTATTAATATTGTGGTAAATACGATCATTTATACTATTAATTTCTTCTCTTAAACTCACTGGATAATAGTCACCTTCTTTTGCACCCATTTCATCAAAGGCACTGTTAAAAATTCTGATAATTTCTGAAGATTCATTATTGACGATAGTTTGAGTTTGTTTATCCCAAAGAACAGGAACTGTAACTCTACCTGTATAATTAGAATTAGCCTGAGTATATATTTGATAGAGATATTCAGCGTTGAATAAAGGATCAGATATTACCCCCTCTCCCGATGCAAATGTCCAGCCATTTTCTCCCATAAACCAATGAACAATAGAAATGGGTATAATGTTCTCTAACCCTTTTAAAGTCCGAAAAATTAAAGTTCGATGAGCCCAAGGACAAGCTAAAGAGATATAAAGATGATAACGTCCTAATTCTGCCTTAAATCCACTTTTTCCAGTTATTCCAGCACTACCATCAGGAGTGATCCAATTACGAAACTGAGATGCCTGACGGACAAATTTACCTTGAGTTTTACTTGTATCATACCATTGATCATGCCAAACACCATCAATTAAAAGTCCCATAATTTTTTTCGATTTTGATTAGTTGTTATGTATAGAGAAAATTAACAAACACTATTATTCTGATTAGAGTTAATTAAATGAACTAAATTTTGATTGATAGCTGTTTGTAACTTATTGCAAAAAATTTCCTTACTTTGTTGATAGTTTTCTGGTTTTTCGACAAAAATAACACTATCAACTTCTTTCATGGTAAACATTTGAAAAAGAATTTGACTAACGGGAATGCCCTGGGCAACAATATTACCATCATTAAGTTTACTATCGGGAAATTTTGCCGCATCTTCTACCGTTGGAAAGGCATAAATTACTTTTTTTTCTACTTCTGGATGTTGATCACTGGCTAAAATAGTTAGGACTAAATTATCTTCAAGGGTCTGTCTTAAATAATATTGACTATAATCAAGTTGATGAGCATAAGCACTAATGACAGGGATAACCCCATGCTCCATAATAATAGCAGGAACACCATAATTAGGTGCTTCGTTAATCAAATTTCTTAGTTGTTGATCTAAGTCCATAAATTCTCAAATCTTGTTTTTCCTCTTCTATCCTACATTAGTTTTTGAATTACGAACTTTTCTCATCTAAATAGGTTGCAAGGTTTTAGATAATAGACACGAGTGCAAAATAACAATTAAAATCTATTTAAGGTAAAAATTATTAGTTTTAATAACCATTACCTATTGACTTGTGTAAGAAATCTAAATAAATATTGCTAATTCCCAATTTCTAACAAAGGGTTTAAACCCTTTGCTAATTCCTCATTTTTAAATATTGGTTAACTCTTTTTCTTTGACGACTAGAATTTCATCAATTTTTGCGGTGTATTTATCCGTAATTTTTTGAATTTGATCTTGTAAATCACGAGATTCATCTTCAGAAATTTCGCTACTTTTTTCTTGTTTACGTACTTTTTCAATAGCGTCACGACGAACATTCCGAATAGCGACTTTTCCCTCTTCCGCATATTTCCCGGCTAACTTGACAAATTCTTGACGACGTTCAGTTGTAAGAGGAGGGATATTTAATCGAATTACTTGCCCGTCATTATTAGGGGTTAAACCAAGATCAGATAAGGAAATAGCTTTTTGTAATTGATTCATACTTCCTTTATCGAAAGGCTGAATTACAATAGTAGTGGCATCAGGGGTACTAATATTCGCCAAAGATTTTAAGGGAGTTTCCGCTCCATAATAATCTACCATGACTTTATCTAGTAAACTAGCATTAGCTCTACCGGTGCGAATGGTATTAAAATCTTGCTGTGTCTTTTCGACACTTTTTTGCATATTATCTCGAATTTCGTCAGTTAACTTCACAAAAACCTCCTACAGTAGTTCCTACTTTTTCTCCTTTTACTGCTCGAATAATATTACCGCGCTCGAAAAGGTTAAATACAATAATGGGGATGTTATTTTCTTTGCATAAAGCAATAGCAGTGCCATCCATAACCCTTAAATCTTGGGTCAACACATGATTATAATTCAATGTATCATAACGGTGAGCATTGGGATTTTTCATCGGATCAGAATCGTAAACTCCATCAACTTTGGTCGCTTTAAAAATTACTTGGGCATCAATTTCTGCCGCTCTTAAAGCTGCCGTAGTATCAGTTGTAAAAAATGGATTACCTGATCCAGCTCCAAATATTACTACTCTACCTAATTCCAGATGACGAATAGCTTTACGACGAATATAAGGTTCTGCTACTTCTTGCATAGCGATGGCAGTTTGAACTCTAGTGGGAACATTTCTTCTTTCTAAAGCATCCTGTAAAGTCATCGCATTCATAACTGTAGCAATCATCCCGACATAATCTGCCGTAGCTCGATCCATACCATCCGCAGAAGCTTTAACCCCACGAAAAATATTACCACCGCCTACAACAATGGCAACTTCTACGTTTAGCTGAACTACTTCTGCAATATCTTCTGCAATATCAGCAACTACTTTGGGATCGATGCCATAGCCCAAATCTCCCATTAATGCTTCACCGCTTAATTTGAGTAAAATCCTTTGGTAAGTCATTGTTTTGTTGCCTTTTTCTTTGATTAATTCTTCAGTTAAGATAGCAGTTTTTGTCTCTTAATTTTAATGGTGCTTAAATAATTTACCCTATTTTACGTGAGTTAGACATAAAATTATTAGTAACAACTGACTCTGGTTGACAAGCAGACAGTCCGACAGGGGGATTATATTTCTTTTGAATCAATAAAATTCTCTCAAAAGTGCATCGAATATTGAGAAGTTTTCTTCCATTCTACTTGTCCACTTGTCTCGTCTTTACTATTTTTCTTCTGTCGAATTCAGATTATTTTGGCGAAACTCTTAATTATTACCATCAATCAGTAATTTCTAATTTGACAAAAGACAATGGAAAAGTAATAGTTAAAATGTTAATTGTTAAACGTTCACTGTCAATATGACTCAAGCAGAATATTCACCAGAAGAAACCAAATCGCCTCTGTTGTATTGGCGTAAAACAAGCATCATCGGTAAATTTGTTGGTTTATTATCCCATTGGCACTCTAGTAGTTATCTTTTAAGTTATCAAGATATTATTGCTACTATTTTTATTTGTTTAGTAATTATTGCCGCACCTTTTACAAATAATACTCTTATCGGTTTAATTTTATTTGCCAGTGGTGCATTTTGGCTGTTATTAACGATTTCGGAAGTCAAAACGAATCAAATAACAGCTATTCATCTGTGGATATTCGCTTATTGGTTAATTTCGGTGGTAGCCACTGCTTTTTCTCCTTTAAAATCTGAAGCATTATCAGGTTTAATTAAATTCACTCTTTATCTGTTCTTTTTTGCTTTAGCGACAAGGGTTTTTCGCCACCCAAAATTGCTATCTTGGATCACAACATTCTATCTTTTAATTTCTTTAATCGTTAGCAGTTATGGAGTTAGACAACAATTTATCGGTGTAAAACCTCTAGCTACATGGAATGATCCTACTTCACCTTTGGCTGATGCTACCAGAGTTTATAGTTATTTAGGAAATCCCAATTTATTAGGCAGTTATTTAATTCCAGCAGTGGCTTTTTCTGTTGCGGCTTTGATTATCTGGCAAACTTTACCACAAAAAATCTTCGCTGGTTTTGCTTTAACAATTAATATTGCCTGTATTTATTTTACTGGTAGTCGTGGTTCATGGTTAGCTTTAGTTGCCACAGGAATAGTCTTTTTATTAGCGTTTAAATTTTGGTGGAATGATTATTTATCACCGTTTTGGCGTAAATGGCTAATTCCTATCGCTATAGGTAGTTTTATTGTCTTAGTTGTCGTTGGTGCAATTTTTAGTGAAACATTGAGATTAAGAATTTTTAGCCTGTTTTCTGGCAGAGGAGACAGTAGTAATAATTTTCGCATCAATGTCTGGAACTCTGCATTTAAAATGTTTCAAGATTATCCTTTGATTGGAATAGGACCAGGAAACGAGGTTTTTAATAAAATTTATCCCAATTATATGCAAACAAAATTTACTGCTTTAAGTGCTTATTCTATTTTTCTCGAAATCACTCTTGAAACAGGTTTAATAGGTATTATGAGCTTTTTAGGGGTGATTATAGCTACTTTTCAAAGGGGAATAAGAATCATTAAAAACTTTCAACTTAAAAATGATTCACAAGCTATGTGGGTAATTGCTGCCCTTGCGGGGATGACTGGTTTAGCCACTCAAGGCTTATTTGATACAGTTTGGTATCGCCCTCAAGTCAATACATTGTGGTGGTTATCTATCGCTGTTATTGCTTCTTTTCCTGTGTTGAATATCTCTGGAGATAATGATGTTAACTGATTTATCTACTAATTTTATTTCCATCAGCGTGGTTGCTGTTTATTTAACAATTCTCTTATTCATCGCTGAAATCTTTAGTCGTTATCAAAAAATCGATGCGGAATTAAGTCGCAAAATAGTTCATATCGGTACTGGTAATGTTATCTTATTGGCGTGGTGGCTAAATATTCCCGCTTCTATCATTATCCTTGCTTCTATTGTTGCAGGTTTAGTGGCGATCGCTTCCTATTTTTTACCTATCTTATCAAGTATTAATGGAGTAGGAAGAAAAAGTTTAGGCACATTATTTTATGCAATAAGTATCGGAATTTTAACAGCATTATTTTGGCAAAGTGGGCAACAACAATATACTGCCATAGGAATTTTAATCATGAGTTATGGCGATGGCATGGCAGCATTAATTGGCAAAAAATGGGGTAAAAATCCTTATCAACTATGGGGAAATAAAAAAAGTTGGGAAGGATCATTGACAATGACATTAGTTAGTATTTTAGTAGGAATTTTTATTTTTACTTTTACCAGTGATTGGCAATGGCAAAATTTAATTATTATTGTAATTGTAGGAGTATTTGCTACTATTTTAGAAACAATTTCTTATATTGGCATCGATAATTTAACTGTGCCTGTAGGGAGTGGAATTATGACTTATTATCTACAATTGATGTTGAAGTAAAGATTAAGAGACTAGAAGATTACCTCTGTCAGACAAAATAAGAATGGTGAAAATAAGACAAGTGCACAAGTAGAATGCTAGATAAATTACTAATATTTGTGCTTTTTTAAAATAACTTTATTGATTCATGAAAAATATAATCTATTTGTCTGCCTGTCAAAGAGAGTCAGTAATTATCTATTTTTATCTCAAACTCAGTTAGAAAATTAGGAAGATGTTACGCAGGAAAATTAGTGTTTTTTTGAAAAAATTAATTAAGATTTTTAGTCAATTCTTAATATTATTTCCTATCCCTTACCAAAAAACTTTTTCATAACACCCTAATTAACAATTTAAGAATTTAAAAAAAATGCTATTTTCTCTATGGCTTCTTTTAAAATGTCTGGTGGTTTAACTAACGCAAATCTTACATAACCTTCCCCATTATTACCAAAACCTGCTCCGGGAGATAATGCAACTCCAGTATTTTTAACTAATTCTACACAGAATTTGATGGAATCTTTTTGCCATTTTTCGGGAAGTTTCGCCCAGACATATAAAGTAGCGTTGGGTATAGATACATTCCAACCAATTTTATTCAATTCTGTTACTAAAAAATCTCTTCTTTCTTGATATATTTTAACGGTTTCACTTACACATTCCTGAGAAGAAGTTAAGGCAGTAATTGCACCTTCTAAAATGCCTTTATATTGGTTAAAATCAACAATGGATTTAATCTGTTTTAAAGCCGTAATTAATTGTGGATTTCCAATAGCAAAACCGATTCTAAATCCTCCCATATTATAAGATTTAGAAAAAGTAAAAAACTCAATAGATATTTCTTTTTTGCTATCAACTTGTAAAATTGAAGGGGGTTGATTTTCATCAAAAACAATATCAACATAGGGAAAATCATGTACTAAAATGATATTGTTGATTTTACAAAATTCTACAGCTGATGTAAAAAAATCTAAAGAAGCTGTTGCCGTTGTCGGATTATGAGGATAACTTAAAACCATCATTTTAGCTTGAGTTAAAATCTGTTGGGGAATATCATTAAATATAGGTAAAAAATTATTTTCAGCTAATAAGGGCATCGAGTAAATTTTTCCACCCGCAAGGTAAATTCCACCAGCATGGGAGGGATAACCCGGATCTAATAATAGGGCATAATCTCCTTCATTTAAGATAGCTAAAGGAAAGTGTGCTGTACCTTCTTGACAGCCAATTAAAGGTATAACTTCTGTTTGCCAATCGATAAAAACACCAAATCTTTTTTCATACCAATTAGCCACAATTTTTCTAAATTCTGCTGTGCCACCATGTAATAAATAACCATGATTTTCAGGATTACTAAGAGATTTTTCAATAGTTTTAATAATATGTATAGAAGTTGGTAAATCTGATGAGCCTAAAGATAAATCTATAATTTTTTTACCTTGGGAAATTGCTTCTGTTTTCGCTGTGTCCATATCTGCAAAAACATTTTTTTCTAAAGGTTTTATTCTTTCTGATAATTGCATAAGTTAATGATTTTGAATAAATATATTGTTATTTTTTGGGTGAATACTATTCACCCCTATAAATTTCAAATTTCTTTTTAATTGCTAATTTTTAAATTAATTAAATACTTGTCTCAATAAATTCTTTTAATTTATCTTTACCTATCGCACCTTCAAGACTGCTAACAATTTCACCTTGTTTAAATACTCTTAAAGCTGGTACACCTTCTACTTTACAATTAGCTACAGTTTCAGGATTAGCGTCCACTTCTAGTTTAACAACTTTGAGGCGATCACCATAATTTTCTGCTGCCCAATTAATAGAAGGTGACACAAGACGACAAGGGCCACACCAACTCGCCCAAAAATAGGCTAAAACTGTTTGATTTTCATTGATTACTTCATCTTGAAACTGAGAGTCATTAATTTCAATTACTTTACTCATGATTGCTAATTTTTGATAAAATTTTCATTGATAACGGTTAATAGTCCTCGATAGAAATTAAGATGAGAACATTTATGATCTTACTCCACAATGAACAATGAACAGTTAATGTTCACTAATTTTTTTAAAAGAAAATATTCCGTGGTAAAAATGTCAATTATTCCACTTATTAAAAGAAATTTTTTGCTTTTCTTTGAGATTAAAAACATCAGGATTAACCAATTCAATTTTCCCTTCCTCAATACGCCAAACATTATCAGCAATATCAACTAAATCACTAGCATCATGAGTAACAATCAATAAAGTCCAATGTTGTTTTAATCTTGATAATAAATTAACTAATTGTTCTTTCATTAACCAGTCTAAACCAGCCGTTGGCTCATCTAATAATAAAATATTCGGCTGACGAATTAACTGCACAGCTAAAGATAATCGTCGCTGTTGTCCTCACGGTATTTTAATGAGGTTTATTCTGTTTAATTTAATAAGGTATATTTAAGCCATTTTTAAGCCACTAACATCCTAGCATATGTGTCTGTGGTTATCAAGAAATATTTAATTTTTTAGTAAAAATAATATTAATTAGTAATAATAATTAGTAGTCAATAATTAGGGGATAAGATATAATAATAATAGGTAAAATTTAAGATTAAGGAATACTTAATAATGAGTGATAATACTATGGTTATTGAACTTGAGGAAAAAGTTGCTGATTATGCTTTTCAGATTAGGGATATGATTAATGAGTTGAATAATAATGAAAATTTAGATAAAGATTTACTTTTTATGTTTGATGATATAGCAGGAGAAGAAATCAGGATATACCAAAGATTATTTAAAGTATCCGAGGCTTCGGGTAATCCCCCCTGAGCTTGTGTTAGTAGCTTAGGGTAGCTGGTGTACATTTTTTCTGGTTTTTATTGCAGGGAAATTAAAGGTAAGGTTCAGAGTCATCTAGGGTGATTGATAAGCTATAGTCCTCCTCGTCATTATCTGTAATGTCTGATATTCTGTAAAGTAATTTATCGATAATCTGTAAAGTGCTGGTGACTTCCTTAAAGTTTGTAAATCCTATACTAGAGCTTCTGATAAGTTTCTTGAGCAATACTAAGCCTTTTTCGAGGTCTTCTGTAAGTAAAGTTATGGTATCCATTTATTTTAGGTATTCATTGATTTCTTCGTTAATTTCAGGAAGAATTGAGGGATTGATAAAGCTATAACTACACTTACTGATTGTGTTCAGTAAATTATTAATTGAAGTTGATAGGACTGATTCTTCTTTCATGGTACGGGTAATCTTGGTTAGAGCTATTTGCCTTTGGATGGAGTGTACACACTCTTTGATTAAGTCCCGTACCAGAGTCTCTGTATTATCTACGTTAATCTCTGGTAGTAGAGTATCGATGTTTTCAGGATTAAAGTCTGCTGTAATTTCCTCTACTTCTTGTAAAAGGTGGTATCTTCTGTGGGTAGCTAATTTACTGGTGGAGGTGAAAAAGTTAAAAGATTGACACATTTCTTTGATTTTGTCTGCCCTTTCCCCTTTGATTAGTAGGTGGTCAATTCTGTCAAGTAAAATTAACCCGTCACCTCCCTGTTTAGCTAATGCACATATCTCACATTTATCTGACCGTTTTCCTACCATTTACTTTTAATTACTACCATAATATAATATGAACTAGGAATGAGCGAGATTACCTTAATCTGTACAAGGGTTGGTAAAGTTGTAAGAGTTGATGGTGTAAGGCTCAAAAATTATATTTAAGATTTTCTTTGAGTCTCCATGTATAAAAGCAGTTAATCATATATATTACTCTATAGTTATACAGTTATACAATGATTAATCTCTATATATCAGGAAAATAGGGAAGTGAGGAAGTGTCTGGGAGAATTGCAAGTAATTTAAGGGTACTATCGCCCAATACTATTGTATAGAATTTTTTTGTTAAGTTTAATTTTGCCCTCCTGTTTGGGGGTTTTTTTTCTATTTACCCTGTCACTCTAATGAATCAAAGAATAGTGTTGTTTAAAGCCCTTAGAGAGTATAAAGAAACTATCCTTAAAGGTGTAGCTCTGAATAGGTTAAGTACTCAAGAACTAGAAAATATACACCAATATATTAAGGCTAATGAGGGGAGTATTAGGGAAAATATAAAGATTGAGAAAAAGAATATTGATAGCCTGATAAATAGGAATAAGCTACTAAAACAAAGGTCTGATTTACAGAAAAAGACTTTTAACCTTGAAGTAACTCAAGGAGATTTACTAGAGAAATATTTAGGTAATCAGCAAGAAATAAGGGAAAAGAAAAGAGATTTAGTGTTACAGCAAGGGGCTGTTGGTGGTAAAACCTCAACAACACTGAATGGCTCGGTCATGTTTGTGAGGGAATTGGAGAAAATCAGGTTAGATGCCTTCAGAGAATTACGGCAACTACAGGGATTAAGAAAAGGTAGTATAAATGAAACAATAGGTAAGGAGTCAGATAAGGTTAAGCCGTTACAGGAAAATATAAAGGTAATTATTGATAAGTTATCGAGCCAAGTTTTAGATAAACAGAAGATTAAGGAAGAGATAATAAGACAGGAAGCAAAGAATTATACTACCAGATTAATGTTAGAAATACCAAAATCTATTAGAGATGGTTTTCAGGGTATAATTAATAATAACAATAATAATATTTTAGGTGGCAATAATCTTAGTAATATTCAGTCTGCTTATCAAGGGTTTGGGGAAAATATTAAGGGGGTATATGAGAAATTAGCTACTATTAATTTTCTTAATAAATCAGGTATAACTAATCAAAATACTGAGGTAATTAAGGGGTTTTTAGGGGATAATGTTGGTAAATTATTTCAGGACTCTATAAAGTCTGTTTTACAGGATATTAAACAGGAGATAAAAGGCTTTTTTAATGCACTAAAAGAATCAATTAATAATCTTAATAATAGTATTCAAAATAAGTTACCAAGAGCTTACCCTGATATAGTAAGAGAACTTAATAATATTCAGAAGGATAGGGATAAAAGTAAGGAAAATACTAGAAATGAGATAGAGAAATTAACTGTTAGTAAGTCTATCTTAGGGGTTGATAATATCCTGAATAAACTAGAGCAAAGGGTTAATAATTCTGTGGATAATCCTGACCCTTTCGCTAGGGTAAATGATACTATTGCTACAGTTATTAATGGGGTAAAATCTGGTATAATTGATAAACAAATAGCATCTCTAATTTTAAAGGATAAAGCAGAGGAAAATTTAACTAAAATCAGTGAGAAAGGGTCTGTCTTAAGATTTATTGATGGTATTGTAAATGATTCTAGGGATTTGGTTAATGGGGGTAATGATAGGGTAAATGAGGTAAATAAAACTGTTAGATATTCTGATAAGGAAACAGGGAAATATCAGGGGATAATTGAGACTTTAAATAATCAAAAAGTTAAGGCAATTGTCGATAATGATATTAAATTATTACAGTCTGTAAATCTTGCTATTACTCAAACTGAAGATGCTATTAATTCCCTTGAGTTTAGTAGAAAAGATGCGATTGCAAAATTCAAAGCTAGTTTTGCTGATATTGATAATGATTACTTAAATATTTACACTAAAACTCTTGATAGTAATTTTGAGAATACTAAGGAAATAATTAGTAATCAGTCTGATAGTTTCTTTGCTAATAGAAGAATACTTGAGCTAGAGTTAGAGAAAACTAGGGAGTCTGCTACTGCTAAGATTGATTTTATTGATAGTAAAATTGCTGACATAATTTCTGCTCCTGTACCTACTGATAAAGCATCGATGGAGACTGACAGGGAAGAAAGAAAGATAAAAATTGCTAAATTGGAGTTTGATAAACAACAACTCGAAAGGTCTGTTAGTAGTGTTGAGGATAAATTAAAAAATTTAGGTGATTTATTTGGTAAGGTTTTTAGAGAAATTGGTAATAGTGTTACGGATTCTATTAAGGGCTTTTTTGATGGTATTATTGATGGAAGAGATAATGCTTTAGATGCTATTCGTGATATTCCTAAACTAATTCAAAAAATACTGGTACGCAATCTCATTGATAGGTTTATTGCTCCTTTCTTTAAGCCTTTTAGTGAGCCTGATAAAACTAAGGTAGCATTGCAGAAGTCGGATGTACCTTCTTTGGACTTTGATACGGTAGGGATAAAGTTAGATAGACTTATACTTGAATTATCAGAGAACTACTCGAAACAATCTGATGTTGTGGCGAACCAGTTTGATAGTGCTGTCAGTAGTATGGAGCAATCTACCACAGAGTTATTGGAGAAGGTAGAAAAGATAAAGATTGATTTTCCCTTTGAGGAGTTGGATAAATTTTATAGGGACTTACTGGATAAATTAGCTAATACTGTAAACCTTGAAACAGTTAATAGTTCTATTGTAGCTATTGAAGGTATCCTTAAGGGTATTAGTGGTAAATTAGATAAATTAGTAGGAAATAAGAGTAATTATAGTATTAATACTGAAAATGAGAAACTCAAGACTATAAATCAGGAAATAAAGAATAATATTAGTAAAAATCAGGGAAATGTTACTACTTCAAATAATATCAATAATAATAACCCTAATAACCCCGAACTTGACGAGAGTGCGAATGATTCATCTAAATTAGATTCTGATATGCAATGGTATATTGACCAAGTAAATTTAGAACGAAAACAGAAAAAGGAAGAGGAGAATTTAAAGGAAATAGGTAAGGATTCCTTAGAGATAGGATTGTCAGGGGTTTTAGGAAGTCTGTTATTGGGGTTAGTAAATAAACTCAAAAAGGATAAGGATAAAAAAGATAAGGATGATGATGACGATAATAGTACTGGCGGTGAACAGGAAGGGGAGTCTTTAAATATTGATGACACTATACAAGAATTACTGGAAATTGCTTCTCAGTTAGAGGACTTATTCACTGACAATGAGATGGAGGGCATAAGACGGGCTGTAAGAAATAGAAATATACCGAAAATCATTAGAATTATCCGCCACCGTGCTAATGAAAAAGGAGAGGGTAGAACTGTAGATGACCAACTAAAGGATATGGGGTTATCTTTCTTTAAATCTCCTGAAGGTGTATCTGGTTTGTCCTCTAATATATTAGGTGAGCAAGGATTGACAGAGCTTTATAGTGTTTTAGTTACCCTCAGTAGTACCTTATTGAGTACTAATAGTTTATTGCAGACTACTAACAGTTTGTTACAAAATCTGAATGTAAGTGATAATACTTCTAACTTACCTTTATCAGTTAATCAAGGGGGTATAAAGTCTTCTTTTAGTGACATTTATAATCCTAATAGTAGCATTAATAGAGCTTTCTCAACTTCTAATGGTTCGGTAAATCCCTCTCAAGGAGTCTCTGATACTACTAAAATACCTTTTACTAACCCTTCTAAAGTACCTGTAGCTAATACCCCTAAAGTAAACCCGAATACTCCTCAATATAATAGTTTAGGTCAACAAATTCCTAATGTTGTTTATGAGCAGTTAATAAATGCCCCTGAAGGTTCTACCACTAGATTAAAGGTTGGTAAGGACTTTAAATATTTCATTAGGACTGCTAAAAATGTTGCTCAGACTTCGGTAAATTCCAAATACACTCCTACGGGTTCTACTTTGCAATATACTGTAGCTCTTAATAAACAAGGGTTGCCTATTCTTACTAATGCTGGTATGCAGTTTGTACCTACTAATCCTACTGCTAATAACCCTAAACCAGTAAACAATGAAAATAAGGGTAATATGTCTGTTACCTCTAATACTCCTGCTGTTAATTCTGTGGGTAAGGTATTAGCTAATGTGATGACGGCTGATAATAAATTCTGGTCTTGGTTAGCTAATGGTATCTCGAGTAATAAAACTGCTAGTTCTGTTGAAGCATGGTTAAGGGTGGATGGTAATGCAGAGAAAATACAAAAGGCTGGTCTAACAATAGGGTCTATTTTAGCTTTGGTAAAATCTGGGGGATTAACTGGTCTTTTAGGTACAGGGATGAAAGGTGTAGGGGCTTTAGGACTCTTAAAGGGTTTATTTGGGTTTAATGATGGTGGTACTGTAGGTGGTTATGGTTTAGTTAATGCGGCACTTACCCCTAATGAGTTAGTTATCCCTGCTAGTCAAGCTAAAACTATTGGTTATGATAATTTAGAGTTAATCAATAATCTCCATAAAGGTAATGTTTTCTCTGGGGGTGGTAAGGTTAAAGGTGGTAATTCCTACTTAGGTGATACTATCCCTGCTTTACTTGAAGGGGGTAGTTTTGTTGTTAATAATACTACTGCTGATTTATTGGCGAACCATGTTGATAATAAGTTTATGGGGGGGATATTTGGTAAACAAGACTACTCCAAATATAATGATACTAACCTTTTTGGCACTAAGGGTTTAATGCCCTTTATTGGTGGTTTGGGTACTTTAGGTTTGCAGTTATGGGGGATTATGAACCCTGCCCCTGACCCTAAGAAAGCTAAGAAGTTACAGTATAAAAGAATTAAAGCCTTTGCGATGCTTAATGAGGTAGAAAAATCTGAAGGGGCATATCTAAAGGATAAGGACGGTAATCCTACTTACTGGCAAACTCGTAATGAAGGGGGTATTATCCAGAGACTAAATGAGGGGGGAGAAGTTTTTTCTAATGTTTCTGATATTGAAAAAACTATTACCAAGAATACTCCTGAAAAACCTAAAACTTGGTTAGATTATTTACCTATGGTTGCTATGACGGGTTTAAGTTTTTTAGCTGGTAAGAAAAAAGACCCTAATCAAGAGCAAGAAAGAATAGCTGAAAAAGAAAGAATTAAATCATTAACAGAGTTTGGAAATGACCCATTTTTAGCCAATAAAAGAATAACTAATTGGATGAAAAAAAGAGGGGATATTTTAGCTGTAACTAAAGGGTTATTATCAAGGAAAGATGTTAAGGATTATAGTAAAATAAATAAGAGAAATATAGGGGGTATAATAGATTATTTACCTGATAATATTAAGAGTTTACCTAATCCTAATTTATTTAGTGATAACTTAGCTAAAGGTAGAATATTTAAAGGTTCTGGTTTGCTTAAGGGATGGGGTAATAGTAATTTAAGGGATGTAATCCCTGCTCAGTTAAAGGCTGGTGATTACGTGGTAAATGCTGATTCTACCCGAATTTTAAGAAATAATAATCCTAAATTATACAGTAAATTAACTAAACTAAATTCAGGGGGTATGTTTGGGGTTAATCCTAATTTTTCAGATACTAAAGGAGTTATAAATATAGATAATCCTATTGATTTAACTCCTGTATCTTTATGGGGTAATACTAAAAAATTCTTTAGGGGAATTAAACAAAAATCAGGTAATTTTGATAACAATAAAATAGTTAAAGATTTTTATAAAAATATCAAAAAGTCTGCTGAAAATTCTGTAATTGAAACAAAAAATCTGAGTAAGAATATTAGAAAGTCTGTTGAAGAGGTAACAGAAGCTAATAAGTCATTTAATCTGGGAAATTTGGGGGGTAAGGAGTTAACAAGATTTATGATGCCTGAGATGATGGGTAAATCTGAGAGTTGGGGGTTAGGGGATCAGGTAAGTAACTTTAATTACACTGATACTAATGGGTTGAGGGATGTAGGGCTAAATATAGATAATTTACCTCAAAGTTTGGGGATGGATTCTTTAAAAATGTACTCTAATGACTCGGAAAGAATTACTAATAATATTAAAGGTATTGAGTCTGTTCCTAATTCTGTTGGTTTAGCTATGGACAAGATACCTGATAGTTTTGCCCGTGCTTTTAATGATTCTAATATGACTCCTCAAGAAATTACAGTAGATTACAATGTTAAACGGATTAATAACGTTGATTATGTGTCGAAGGAAGAATTTATGGCAGGTATTAATTACGCTTCTCAAGCAGGGGCAAATATTATTCAAAATAAACTTAAATTTAACCCTAATTACCGTAAAAATTTAGGCTTTTAAGATTCGTGGTAGCTATGGTAGTAATTAAAAGTAAATGGTAGTTACTAAAAAACCCTGTTGAAGTGGCAGGGTAATAAATAATAGTATTCACTTAGTTTAACAAGACAGTATTAGGGTGGGCGATTTGTTTGTTAATTGTTAATTGTTAATTGTTAATTACTGACGCTAGAAATACTTGATATTATGGGTTTTAGTGCCTATTATTTGGTCTTCTAAAAGGTAAAAATTATACCAAAAATTTCTGGCACTGACCTTTAATTTATAGTTTAAATCTCCTAATACTTTAGCTGTAAGTATTGATAATTTATGGTATTCTTTGCTTTTTACTGTGTAGTTAGCGTACATGAATAATACTGAGATAATGGTTAAGCCGATGATGGAGTTTATAATTTCTAACATTTTGATTATCTTATTTATGTGTAGTATTTGAGAATGTATTGAATGTTAATTGTTAATTGTCTTAGCTGATTAAGGAATTAACTCTACTCTGGTACGGTTATGGTTGCGTATGCCTTGAGTTAGTTTTATGTGACCTTCTGGCACTATACAAGGGATTGAAATGCTAAATCCTAAGTCTTCTACGTTTCTTACTAAAATACTTTGTTTTATAGTTACTGACCATGTGTATATAAATTCACTGGGTAATTTATCGAACCATACCTCCGCTACAAAACCTGTATAACTTCTGGTTGATTCTCGCCAATAATATTCTTTAGCTCCTGATTCTTGAGCTATTATTGCAATTAAGGGATAAGGTACGTTTAATCTTTCTTTAACTAACTGTGTCATGATTTTTACCTACTAAAAGACAGCTTCTTTTCACCCGTCCTTTTTTAATCCGTGTACTTTGATATGTGTGCAATTTCGGTAAAAAAAATCGGAGTGTAGCCGTTACTACTGTTTTGGCAAGTAGAGCTAACTATTGCGGCGGAACGGAGTCGATAAAAAATGATGAAATAGTCACACCACTGTGAGGGTATAATAGAAAAGCTGTAGTACTATGCCTACACGGGTTCGAGCGAACGTAGAGAGCCAGTGCCTAGCGGCGGAGAGCGACACCATTTATGATTTTTACAGATATTATTGAGTGGGGCTAACTTTAGGCTTTTCTTTTCTCTTAGAAAAGACACGGTAAATTAATGGTAATTACTTATTCCTCATGGCTTTTAACCAGTTAGCAATCTCTCCCTTAGCTTTAGGATTTACAGGTACTTCTTCGGCATCCTTTACGGTATAGGTTTTGTAGATTTTTCCTTCAGCATCGGTGGCAATATCTATTTTTAATGGTTCGCCTTCACTGCTTTTTATTTCCTTGAGTTCTTGGGGTTCTGAGAGGTAAGTATCTTGTTGGTATATAGTAATAGATTGTTCAGGGTTTAATGGCTTTAGGGCGGTTAATCGTGCCATTGTCTCTTGTTGCTGTTGCTCTGAGATGATACAACCTAAATTCAGTCTCTCCTTAATATTCTCTGCTTTGGCTAAAAACTCTGCTTGGTATTGTTCCCATTTTATCGGTAATTTAACAGGGTCATTGCGGAAGTAACTTAAGACATTTGCTTTTGTCTCATAGATGTCAGAATCAGGATATTTTATTAACCATTTTTGGGCTAACCAGTTATGAAAGTTAGGGTCAAGTTTGCCGTTGATGTTCCATACTCCCTCTGGTAGCCACTGCCAATTAACGGACTGTACAGAGCTATTGATGGGGGTGAGGGTATGTTTACTCATTAACTGATTTAATGGCACTAATCCTACCTTTTTATCTTTAGTGTCTGAGGGATAATCATTTATACTACTGCTCGGAATATTTGCCTTAATGATGGTTTGCTGGTAATCTTCTGTATTTTCTTTATTTTCTTGGTCAATAGAACTGTATTGCTCTATTAATTGATTTTCTTCTTCTTGCAATTCTTTAAAAATGTTCTCTATTTCTTTCTCTTGTGCTTCGCTCTCTGAATAAGTATGATTAGTCTGAATAGTCTTTAAGTCTAAGGGCTTCTGAGATATATATATATCAATGCTTTCAGAGTCTGAACACGATCCTATTGTCGTTTGGGGCGATCCTGCTGTCGCTGTCACGATCTTACTGTCGCTATAACGATCCTGTTGTCGGGTAGGCGATCCTAATGTCGCTAGTTCATCAGTATTTACTATGATGTCATTTTTAAGGTTATTGGTTTTATACTCAAACTCAGTGATTTTGTACTCAATTAATTTTAAGGCTTTTAGCTTTTTTATAGTTCTTTGGGCTGTCCTTTGAGTAATCTGTAAGTCATTGCTTATCTGTGCTGTTCTTATTCGCTTATAGGTGTCTGTAAATGGGTTATTAGCTTTAAGGTACAGAAATATTAATACTTCATTGGCGGTTAATTGTTCCCTAAGCTCTAATAATGTCTCAGTTGTTAATCTGTAGAATTTGCTCATAATCGTTACAATGTAATTATGTTAAGGATTTATGGTTAATTTGTGGTTAGCTGTGAAGCCTTTTTTCTAGTTTTGTATTATTAAAGGGGCTTTTTACACCCCTCTTTTGTTTAACTTTTGTTGTCTTATTTTACGCTAAGATAAGTAGATTTTTCCCCTAATTTACCATATCGTAAAGCCTCTGTTTTTCCTGCCTTAACATCTTCTTTTAATTGTTTTTTATCTATTTCTATTGTTATTTTTTGATATTTTTCAGGGTAATTATTAGGGTTAACTTTATCATTAAGTATTAACGGAGCGATCGATGCTTTTTTGATGGATAAATTAAATTTATTTGTTCTTAGTTTATCTACTCCTATTTTTTCTAAATGTTGCTTAAGGTATTCTTGTAACCATTCGATTGTTTTCTCGTCTTTGCGTACCAGTTTTGTAAGTCTGTCTGCTTCGGCTTTCCTGATTTCTAACCATCTTTTTCTTGATTGTATTAGGGATAGGATAGAATCAATCTTTCCCTCAAAGTCTTCTGCTGTCTCTTTTGCTTCTGATAGTAACTCTAAGTATTCTAAGTGTAAATCAGCAGGTATATCTACCCCTTCAAGGTTTTCTATTGTTTCCTCTAATTCCTCTAATTTACTGGTTAATTCATAGAGTTTATATGTGCCTTTAGTTTCTGTCATATAGTTGGTAGTAATTTAAAAGTAAATGGTAGATAATAGGTGAGGGCGGTTAAATACCTCAGATGTGAGGGAGTTTCTTCCTTTCTTTGATGAGTTCGCTCTTCTAAATCCTGTTTTAAAATCTTTGCTTGTCATGTTATTTTTGCTTGGTAGTAATTTGGTAGTAATTAATAGTAATTAGTAGATGAGGGCAGTTAAACCCTCTATTAATTTCTCTAATTTACTTTTTTTTTCCTCCTTTATTTTCTGTTTTAGACTTCGGAGATTCTATTTGATTTGCATATACAAATAGTCTTGTTTTTTTCTCTCCTTCTTCTGTTTCCCATGAGCTTTGTTCTAGTTTTCCTGATACTATTACATAACTCCCTGAGCTTAAATAGTTATTAACAAATATTGCTTGATTTCCCCAACATTCACAGGGTATCCATGAGGTTTTTTCCTCTCCTTTTATTACTGAATTTACTGCTACTGAAAAACTAACTTTTGTCAAATATTCATGGTAGGTTCTGCACCTATATAACCAGCTATTGTTACTGTATTTATCATTATTGGTATTTCCCTTTTAACTTGATTAATTTGCATAACTTAGGTAAGTATTAAGGCTTTTTTCTCTCTCTTAATCTTTCCTTTTGCTATATTTTTATTATACTCTATATTTTATTAAATAGCAAGTAAAATATATGCTAATTAATATTTTGTTTATGCTATAATAAGGAAAAGATAGTATAGATTAATTTAATTTATGAGCAATAATTCTGATATTCAGGTAATTAATAAAGACTTGGTAAATGTTCCTTTAAAGTTTAATTTATTAGAAGATAATGACATCGAACAAGCTAGTATTGTTTTTGATGCTATGAGACAATATGTTAAACGGTATTTAAAAGAAAAAGTAGATTATGGCACGATTCCTTATTGTGGTAATAAAGATGTTTTATTTAAGGCTGGTGCAGAGAAATTAATTAGATTATTTAAACTTCGCCCTACCTTTGATTTAATTGATAAAATTGTAGATTATGATAAGGATTTATTTCATTATCATTATCGTTGTAGTTTGTTTCGTTATGGTGATTTAGTTGGTCAATGTGATGGTCTTGCTAATAGTCGTGAAAAGAAGTTTGTTAAGCAAATATTAGCTAAAGATTATACTATTGTTAATACTATTTGTAAGATGGCACAAAAAAGAAGTCTTGTGGGTAGTGTGCTTATAGTCTGTGGTGCTTCTGAATATTTTACTCAAGATTTAGAGGATTAGGGAATAAAAGAGTAGTCAGTAATTTTTTTACTTCTACTCTGGTTCAAATCAAGTTAAAAGAAATACCTATGTGTCGGTTGTTCTTCTGATTATATGGTATCACTTTAAGAAGTTGTTAAGATAGAATATGTTAGATTTTTCTTATTATTTTAAAGATTTTTATATGGGGTTATTTTATGTCTGTTCGTAAAAGAGGTAATGTGTTACCTAATGAATATAAAGAAAAAGCTCTTTCTAATGGTTTGGCATTAACTACGGTTTATGCACGGTTAAAAAGGGGGTGGAATATTGATGAAGCTGTTTCTATTCAGCCCACTGAGAAAACAAGTACTCATGAATTAAAAAGAGATAAGGGCTGGTTGGTAGCAAATAGGGCTAAAGGTTCATCGATCACTTTTGCTATTTATCAGGATTTAGAAGATTTATTTAATAAGGCTTTGCAAGAGTCTGGGGTTACTAAAAGTCAGTTTGTTGCTGATGCTGTAGAGCAATATTTGTTAAAATGGCAATCTAATAATTAAGGATTTAGATAAAAAGTATGGATTCCGACAAAGTTATTATCGTAGATTTTTCTAAGTCTGTCAGAAAAAATACTACTAAAACTTACAAAGAAAACCCTAAAGTCCTTAATCATCCAATTATTACTGAAAGACGCAGACGCTTAGGGCTAAAGTTAAAGATTAATAAGCAATGGTTTTAGTTCGTTAGGTTCTTGATTACTTGGTGGTGGTGACAGGTAATAGGGAAGTATCGGAAAAACTGCGGTAATTCCTGTTTTCTTTTCTGTCTTAATCTGAATAATGGACAATTACAAGAATATGGGGTGACAGTATAATATTTAGCTTGTTTACCTTTAACAATATAGATATTTTCTCCTACTTGTTTGTAAGGTAATTGGTAGGCTTTGGCTTGGGTATAGAGCATTAGAAACTCTGCATAATCTTTATAACTGATAATTCCTGATAGGTTAGTCCACAGTCCTGTAAACCATAAATCAAATTTAAGATCTTGGTAACGATAATTATAATGACTACGATCAAGGTGGCATAGGGCTTTATCAATAAGGTTAGGGGTGAAGTGCTGTGATATTAATTGCTGTGATGGATTCATGCTTTTTCGTGCCAGTGGTAAAATGTTCTTTTCTCTGTTAACAGTTAATTGTCTGCTGGTTATAATCTGTGATGTTCTAGGTAAAATTCTTGGTCTGTTTGCTGTAAATCTAGTTGTTTAAAGGCTTGGTTAGGGGTCAATCCTTCCTCGAATAATTCGATATATAATTCTTGGTCATCTTCTAAAAATTCAGGGTAGTGACCGTAATAATTTGTGAGTAATTCGTCTAGTTCTTCTTGCCATAAAGTGTAGATTTCTTTTGCTTGTCCCATGTCCGTTTAGTTATGTGTAGGTTAAAGGTAGTTAACAGTTAATTGTCTGTAGTTTTTATATCCCTTGGTTCGCTTGGTAGTTAGCTATTTCTCGGTCTAATCTTTCGTAATGCTCGATGTAATCAAATTCACCATTAATTAACTGGTAATAGTCCTGTTCCTCAAGGTATCTTTGGTACTGTCTTTGTGTCTGTTTTTCTTCTATGTCTTCGAGGTATTCCTCAAAACTGCTGAACCCTAGATAATTTAATAATGCGTACCCATGTTTACATAAGGCTTTTTCTCCTTCAAATACTATCCATTGATTACCGTAATCTGGACAGGTGCAATCAACAAAGCAATCATTTGGGGTTAAGGTATATTCAGTGCTTTTTATCAGGTTCTTAGCTGTATATGTGTTGTCTTTGTTATCTACAATCTCTATGTTATTGCTTCGGGTTTTTCTCTCTTTTCCTATAACTGCCTTAACTTCTTTTGCAGTTACCTTAATAATTTCTTCTGACTTTAGATGAACTGTGCAATATTCGTTACTGCTAACCTTGATCATTTTTATATCCTTACGATCAATCCATGTAACCTTTTCGATGTTACTGAAATTAAATAGTATATGTGACATAACTGGTATTTCTTTTTTAACTTGATAACTTAATTATAATCCGTTTTAACAAAAATAACAATAGAATAGCATATATTTTACTTGCTATTTAACAGATAAAGAGTTATAATAGAAATATCAAGTTAAGAGGATTATCTATTATGACCGCTAAATTATTTCCCGTTCGGATGGAGCTTTCTACCTATAAATCTTCGGTTTATGCTTCCCGTTGTGAGGAGTTACGCAAGGCTTTGGACACTATGAAAAAGTTAACTTTATTTGCAGATTTGGAACTTATGGGAGGAGTCGAAAACTATGAGAAGTTAGTTTCTGCTTCTGCCGAGCTTAAGGCTTTTCTTGATACGCAATGCCCTTTCTAGTTTATTTTCTACCTCCTTCGGGGGGTTTTATTCCTATACATTTGAGGTTATGATGCAAATTAGACATTTTGATGTAGTTGGTTTTTCGGGTTCTCGCTCTTGTTCTCCTGCTATTCTTTATCAGGTTCTTGAGTTGGTTAAGCATAAACAGATTTATGTAGGCTGTGCTAGAGGTGTAGATGCCACTGTACGCTCTTATTCTCCTCCTAATTTAAGGGTCTTTAAGGCTTCTGATTATGGTACGGGTAAATCTAGCTTTGCTCGGCGGTCAATGGTAATGGTAAATGAACTTAAGGCTTCTGGGGGGTGTCTTATTTCTTTTCCCTCCTCTCCTTGTCCTTCTGGGTTAAAGCCTTCTCCTAATCCTTTTAATGGTAAGGGTTCTGGTTCATGGGCAACTCTTGCTTATGCTATTTTCTTAAATGTTCCTTGCTTTATTTACCTTGATAGTTTTCCTGTACCTCATGGATGGGGTTTTTCTCCTTCTGTAACTGATTGGTTCGTAGTCTCTCCTGTTAAGCAATATACTATGATTTAATTGTACTCTGAGAGCCGAAGCCCTCATGCAAGATTTGAGAAATTATATATACAATTTACCCTCTCTCTCCTCTCCTTTCTTTTCCTTTCTCTCCTTCTAGCTAGTGTCACGAATCCCATTTTTACCTTAAACGCATCCCTTATCACCCTTCTAATTTTATGTTAGGCGGTTACTTCACCTAATTCTCTGCATTTTTCCCTAAAATGTGTTACCGCCTTCCTAAATGCGTTACAATCTCAAAAATTGATGAGTGAAACGTAATAACATTTTAATTCCGCACTCCGTAAGCTCTGTATTTTACCTGATTTTCTTGTTACTGACCTTTGCTTTTTTCCTGCTTCTGCGTACCATTGTTCCTTAATTCCTGAAGAATTTTTTATAGTTCCCTATGACTAAAATTTAATAAGCAATAAGTAATCACCAAACCCTGAAAGTATTTTCACTGAAGGTTTCGGCTATTTTTACCGAATCTAATTTATGAGGATTTTCTCTTTGATGTCATGTAGTTGGTAGCTATTTAAAAGTAAATGGTAGATTCACTCAAGTTTATGTTAGTATGGTAGTAATTAGTAGCAAATGGTAGTAAATAATTATGGGTTCAACTCAGGTAAGTTTCAGGCTAGATACAGATGTTTACAATGACTTCTCAGCAAAAATCAAGGAGTTGGGGATTAGTAAACAAAGTTTTTATGAACGGGCGATCACCCTATTAATCTCTGGTAAGTTCCCTTTTGATTCTGATGGTAGCAATAAGGTAGCAATTGATAGTAAGGATATTGAACAGGTAGTAAAGGATAATCTACAGGATTTAGCTAAAATGGTAGCTGATAACCCTGATTTCCTTCAGTTAGTTTCATCCCATATCATAAAATTGAAAGATACAAATAACATCCCTGTAAAAGAAGCTCAAATCCTTACTGCTACTGGATTAAAAACCCAGAAATTAATCAGTGAGAATGCTGATAAGATAGCTAGTACTGATAATGAGTTAAAGGTTATGGAGTCTGTAGATATTGAGGTTAATGCAGTGTCAGGAATACCACTGTTAGAAAAGTCAGCAGGGTTAAATCCTTTATGTATTAAGGACATAGCTAGTTTTGATGTTGAAATGTTAGCAGAATTAAATACTAAAACAGTAAAGGATAAGGATATTGAGGATACCCCAGAAATAATTAATAAGTCTGATTCTCAAGGTGATTTTGTTGTTAGTCAAGTATTTATCGATAAGTTAAAAGCTCTTCCTTACAGATTTAATACTCAAAGAGATTTAGAATTAGCTCTGGGTATTCCTGAAACTTATTTGAGTAAATATAAGAAAAATCCTGAGAAATTGGTTCGGTGGCAACCTTACCTAAATGCCCTTGAGATAATTGATGGGGTTTATGTTAATAAATTTAGTACTGATAAACCTAAATAATAGAACTAATGTACCTCCCCTTAATGTCTGGGTAAAGGTCTTTGATTGTTTTAGCGGAATTTAGGGGGATTAGCTTAATTTTTTTTTGATATTTTCACAGTTTACTAAATATCTATTACCATTCATTCGGTAATCTACCCCTTTTTTTAGGATGCCTTTTTTAATTCTGTTTTTGACCACATAATAAGATATTCCTGTAATTCTGACAGATTCTTTTAGGGTTTGCCATTTTTCTTTTTGAACATAACTTCTAACTTGCTCTTTTAAGTACTCCACATCTTTTTTTAATTGCTTAATTTCTAGCTCGTGGTTCATCATATTTTTATTGCTATACAGAATTTACGAAAACCTTATAGTAGTATTTCTTCCTATCAATTTTTCTATTGTAACATGATTTTCTGGGTTTTTCTATATTATTTTGCTTTTTATCTTGCACTGTCAAGCTAGTAGCTATTTATTTTTATACTTTAACTATATTACTTTTCTCTGCTTTCTCGTGCCAGTAGTAAAGTCCCCCCCCCTTCTCTTTCTTCTCAGCACTGTTGTACTAATATTCAGAGAAATAATGACAACATTTCAGTAATATGACTCCTGAGCAAAAATCTATTATCAAGGCTTTCCCGTCTGCTTTCCCTCATTTATCAAGAATCTCTGGTTTATCCTGTGCTAAACAAATATTCTGGTAAGCGATCGCCAAAAATAAGGGAAATTACTAAGGTTTAATCTTTATATTGTAGTATTAGTAATGAGAGACAGTAAATTGTTTGCCGTCCCCTACCGTCCCCCTTGCCGTCCCCCTGTCTAAGCTATATATATCAAGGCTTTTATAGTTAAGAGGACAGTAAGACAGTAAAATTTGATTTCTTCAGCAAAGGGAACACCACCCTCAACTACTGGTTCGTAAAAAAAATGATAAATGTTTATTGCTAATTGTAGTTTGTGGTAAAAATTTAGCTTATTTAGAAAAAAACTATCCCTATATACTAAGAAACTGCTGTCCGTCCGTCTTACCGTCCCCTTTTCCTTAAAACTTTTGCTATATAAGGATTATAGAGGAGACAGTAAGGGGGACAGTAGATTTTTGGTTAAAATAGGTGAAAATAACAAAACCTCAGAACTGTTATGCTCTAAGGTTTACAAGATTTTATGTAATATGGGACATGGGGGACAGTAAATTTTACCAAGGGGCATTTTCAGGGGTAATAACTATTTTTTCTCCTGTTTGTTCACCAGAAAATAAGGTTGGTTGCTCTTCTCCTTCATCTTTAATTCGTAATCCTTTAAGTCCTCTTTTTTCACTATTATTTATTTTGATTTTGCAAGGAGTGTAATGTATTTTTTTATCATCAAGGATACCTCTGATAGCTTCACCTAATTTACAATGATTAGTGAATTTAGTTTGTATTCTTAATTTTTCCATTTTTGTAATAAAGTCTATCCATAACTTTTCTGTACTTAGTTTAGAATCAGGGCTTATGACTAACCATTCATTTAAGTAGCTGGTTAAGGGATCTTCGTTTAAATCATCTTCTATCATTCTTTCTCGGTAGCCTTCGGAGTATGATTCAGGTTTAGCTATTATTTTCTCCATTTCTTCGGTGGTCATTTCCAGTAGATAATTGAGAAAACCACTGATTTCTGCTCTTAATTTATCAGCAAGGTAAATATCAGGAGTGTTAGGTACATTATTAAAGTCTATGTGTCTGCGTCTTCTTTCAAGAGCTTTGGCACGGTCTGAGGCTCTTACTCGTTCATTACCATTTACTAATACACATCCTTCGTATAGTTTGCTCCCTCCTCCTTTTTGTAGCTTTTTATTAATATTTAAGGCTTCCTTTCCTGTGATTTTTAGGAGGTTATTAGGTCTTTTATGAAACTGTGTGGCTTCAGAAATAACTACTAATTTTTTATCATGGTATTCATCAAAGGTAAATTTATCTTCTAAATCTTCTATTGAGGTGTTATAGCAGTTAGTTTGTCCTACTAAATCAGTAACTAATCCTGTGAAGGTGCTTTTACCTGATCCTTTTTTACCGATAATTTCTAAGAAAAATTCTAGGTCATACCGAGAGGTTAATATTGCTCTTACACAGGCTTTTAGGATTAATAAATCTCCTTTTCTGCTGACTCCTTCATTTAAGAATCTCAGGACTGTTTCACATTGAGCATCTGGGATATAATCATAATTTAAGATGTAATTATTTAAAAACTCTGAGTTATGGGGTAATAGCTCTTTGGTGGTTAGGTTAAGGATACCGTTTTTAAGGGGTAAATAATTCTTATATAGTTCAAGCCTTTGTTTTTCTCTGTTTTCTTCTTGTTCCTTACTAAGACTTAATTTAATGGTCATTAAGTAGTAAATATCTTTAGATTTAGTAGCATTAATTTGGTGACTAAAGGGGCTATAACCTGTTAAATTGCACCATTCCAGAGATTTTTCACTGTAGGTGCTATCAATCATTTTCTTTACCATTGTTTCGGTGATGATGGAGAAATGATTATTAGTTCCGTAATAATACCATGATTGACTAAGGGAAGAATAATAAAGGGTTTTATCATACCTCGTTACTATTTCATTCAGTATATTTTCTGCTTTTGTGTACTCAGTGTATTGATTTTTAAGTTCTTTATTTGATTGAGGGCGATCACTTCGGGGGTCTGCTATTCCTGAGTTTAATCCGCTTTTGATCGTACTTTCTACATTACTTATTCCTGTGTCTGCTACTTTGCCGTTTATGTGACTAGCTTGTAGCATTACCATTTCTATCAGGTCTTGGTTAAGTCCTTGATTTACTAATTGTCCTAAATTGTAACTAGCGGTATTTAGGTAATTGTTTCTGTCGTCTGTGAGGTTGGCAACTTTTAGGTACTCCTTCTCAAGGGCTTTGGCTAGGTAAGGGTTGGTAGGTAAGTTTAACCCTAATTTATGCAGTAATACTACTAAATCAGGTACTTTATGAGAGTTATTGGTTACAGGGGCTTTCTGATTATTATAACTACTGGTACGATCTAGCTTAGGGGTGATTGGGATTACTTTATCAAGGTCTTCTGGGGTATATCTGAGAGAGCGGTCGCAAAGGTCATGGAGTATTGTTGTTTCTTTGCCTGAGTATGTACCTTTTTTAACGTAAGGACATTGGGGTAATCGGAGTAACTGACAAATATCTCTTAGTGAGGTATCGGATTTACTGTAATCCATTAATTTATCCTGTAAAGCTCTCCATTGTTTTGCTGGTGTGGGGTCTTTTAATACCCAGTAAAAATGAATTGATTTACCACCTGTATGTATGGCAAGGGTAGGTTTTGGTAATTTCAGTTTATCTATTATTGTTAATTGTTGTTGGTAGGTGAGGTTATCAAACTCCATATAGTGAGTTCTTCCTGTTAGTATATGCTCTTGTTTATATCCATATTTTTTAAGGTGTTCTCCTTGAGGTATATCTGATTTTTGTCCGTAACTGTTAGGTACAAAATAATAAGCAGTTAAGGGTTTGAGATTTAGTTGTTTTAGGGGATAAGGGTTTGTAATCGTCACTGTTTTCCCTTTTTCATCAAATCCTCTGATTCTGATTAAGTCATTTTCTTTATAGCCTAATGTGTCAAATACCGAGTTAACTATTTCTAGGTCTTCTTTACTGAGATGGGTTTTAGGTATATATTCCTTAATTTCTGTGTTGTTATCTTTTATTTCTTTACTATTTTTCTGTTTGTCAAAATCAAAATCATCCCAACAATTATCAGTGTTAGAGTTATTTTCTGTGCTGTCATTCCAAGAATCTGCTATAATATTATTAGTAGATAATTTTGTCTGTTCTGAGATTACCTCTGTACTTTTAGTGGTTAATTCTTGATTTTCTGGAGAATCGCCCAATATATATTCAGTAGGGGTAACAGCTTGATTGAGAGTGGTCTTGAGATGGTTGTTAATTTCTAAGTTCATGATTTTAATTATTTTATTTGAAAGATTTATACGAAATAGGTAAGATTACTTCAGGGGTGTTCTTACCTTTTTTAGTGATTATTTTTTCGAGTATTTTTCGAGTATTAGTGTTACTGCTTCTCTGTTAATTTCTGCCATTGGTTTTTTTAAGGTAGATTGTAGTTCTTTAAGTTGCTTGTAAGTGTTTTCTGTAATCTGAAATTTATTTATCCATTTCACGGGTTCTTTTTCTCTGTAAAGCATATTTTTTACTTTGTAATTAATTTCTTTGTACATATATTGGGCGAAAATAATAAAACGTTAAAAATAAAAGGCAATAAACTATAGAAATAACTGATAATTTAGGAGATAATCTATAAGTTTGATCAATAAAAGGGAGTAGAGAAAAAAGAGGGGCAACAAAACATGGCTCGAAAAAGTCGGAGAGAGTATAAGAAGTACACACAAGAGCATGATATAGTACAGAGATTATAAGGGGGGTACTTCAAAATCAAGGTTATCAGCGAGATAGTGTTTGTATAGGGTTTGGGGGCTGTTACCCATTATTGTACTGACGGTCTTAATGTCTGAGGTTTTTCTGAGGATAAGTGAACCAAAGCAGTGTCGGCAGTCATAAAAAGGTAGATAAAAAGGTAGCTGATTGTTTGCTACTAATTCATCAATAGCTGGTTTCCATATTCTACGACTCAGGTTATCAGTATTTATGTATAAACCTTGAGGGCTTGGGAATAACAGATTTAGGGGGTTATGAGGGGGATTTGTAATGTTATTGATTAATTCCTGTAAGTCTAGGTTACAAGGGAATAGTCTTGAGTGTTTACCGTTTTTTAGTCCTTCTTTTAGCTGTCCTCTGACATATCTTTTGTTGAATAGTATATAAGTTCTATTATCCTTTTTAATTATGTCTGTGGTGGTCAGAGCTATTGCTTCTGAGGGTCTGCATCCTGTAAGGAATCTGAACTCTATGAAGTCTCTGTAATATGATTCACTAAACTTTTGTAATATTATCTTTATTTCTTCACCACTATAGCTTTTTATTTCTTTACTGATTTTAGTGTTAAGGGTCTGGGATAAGGGGATGAGGGGGTTATAGCTTATTTTTTTCATGGCGATCGCTAAATTTATCCCTGTTATTAGAATACTCCAACTATTAGCTATGGTTTTGTCTGAATATCCCCTGCCTTTGCTATGTGGTATTTCGTAGCGTAAGTAATTTAACCATAAATCAGCTTGATCAAGTTTTAATAGTTCATTAGGAGTTTTTTGTAACCATGTAGCTACCCTTTTTCTGATAATTTTCATTGAGGGGTCTGGATTATGTTTTATATTACAGTAATAGCTAAATATTTCCTGTAAGTTCCATTCTTTTTCAGGGGTTATTTCTTTGTGAGGAGAGATTACACTTTTTTTGATCTTATAATTATTTTTGTTGGTGTAAAGGTCATTTTTAATGTCTGTATCTATTGTGTAAGCTGTTTGATATGCCTTACTTAAATTCTCTGGGGTGTAGGGTAATCCAATGTTTATCTGTTGTCTTGTGCCAGAATATGTGTATCTTAACTGGATACTACCATTATTATTTGCGATCGTAACTTTACAATTTTGTGGTTTAATAGAAGTTGTCATAATTTAAGCCAAAATTAAGGGTAAAAATGGCTTAAAAAGGCTATATACTTACCATTTATCGAGGGAAATTTTTTGTTTTTCTTTGAGATTAAAAACATCAGGATTAACCAATTCAATTTTCCCTTCCTCAATACGCCAAACATTATCAGCAATATCAACTAAATCACTAGCATCATGAGTAACAATCAATAAAGTCCAATGTTGTTTTAATCTTGATAATAAATTAACTAATTGTTCTTTCATTAACCAGTCTAAACCAGCCGTTGGCTCATCTAATAATAAAATATTCGGCTGACGAATTAACTGCACAGCTAAAGATAATCGTCGCTGTTGTCCTCCACTAAGAGCATGGGGCGGAGTATCATAATTAATATGATCTAATCCTACTTCCGTTAAAGCCTCCTTAACACGAATAGCACTTAACTCAGGATGACCTAATCTTAACTCTTCTAGGATATTTCTACCACAAAAGTGACGCTCAGGAAATTGAAACACGATACCGCTTAGTTGTTGTAATTCTTCTGATGTTAGTTCTTCAGTACCCCAAAGAATTTTACCACTGGTTTTTTCGGCTAATCCAGCTAAAATCTCTAACAATGTAGTCTTGCCTGATCCACTTGTTCCTACAATTAAACCAAGTTTTTGAGGTGCTAAGGTTAAGGTAATATCTTCAATAATAGGATGAGTAGTTGCCGTCGGATGATAAGTAACGTTTTTTAAGTAAAGCATAAGAAGTTTAAGTTAAAATCGTAAACAAAGTAATTTGATTGTGGCTCAAAATCGTGATAAGTATGAATTTTTATCTTCCTATTTTTAAAAATAAGGCTAATCAATATCAGCTTAATGTTAATCCGAAAATTTCTTATTCTTGGATAAAATTATCTACTACTGGTTTATTGTCAATATTTTCTCTTGTTCTTTTTTCTGGAGCTAGTTTCGCTGGTGATCCTTTTCGTACTACTAATGCTCGTGATATTTCTCCTCAAACAGAATCAGCTTTTAAAGCCTTATTTGAAGATGGCAATTATCCTCAAGCGAAACAGTATTTAAACACGTCTCAAAATTCTTCTAATAATGATCCTATGTTACCAGCATTAAGAGCTTCTCTTGCTTATACTGATCAGGATTGGAGTGCTATGGAAACTTACACGGCTGAAACTTTAAAAATTGCTAAAACCATCGCAAAACAAGATCCTCTTCGTAGTAACTTATACTTAGCAGTTGGTAACTTTTTAGATGGTGCTAATGAATATAGAAAGAGTGGTGCGATCGCAGCTTTAGGTAAATTACAATTAGTATTTGATTATTTTGACAAAGCAGAAAAAATTGATCAAAATGATCCTGAATTAAATTTAATTAAAGGTTATTTAAACTTAATGTTAGCAGTAAATTTACCTTTTTCTAGTCCTCAACAAGCCATTGATAATTTACAAACTTATGCTTCTCCTAAATACTTAGTTAATCGTGGTATTGCTTTAGCTTATAGAGATTTAAAAGACTACGATTTAGCTCTAACTTTTGTCAATAAAGCCATTGAAAGTACACCTTCAAATCCTGAATTATATTATCTTAAAGGACAAATTTTGAGACAAAAAGGACAAAAGGAAAATAATTTGCCATTATTAGAAGAAGCCGTGAAAAATTTTGATATAGCGTTAGCTAAAGCTAATCAATTACCTCAAGAAGCAGTACAAAAACCCTTACAAAGAGAAAAACGTAAAACTCTGGAAAAAATATCTGAATTAGGCACATCTTCTCGTAATTAATGATTGAGTAGGGGTGAATGCTATTCACCCATAAAACCAAAAATTGATTTATTTTTTACCCATAAATATTGTTATTTATTAAATTTTTTAACTATATTTAACCAATGTAATCATTGGTACATCAGGTAATTTTTTTCTACCTTGTAAACCTTCTAATTCCACAATAAAACCACAAGCAACAATTTCACAACCGATTTGAGTTAATAAATCCGCCGTTGCCTTAGCTGTGCCACCTGTAGCAATTACATCATCTACAATCATTACTTTTGCCCCTTGAATAAAAGCGTCCTGATGGATTTCGAGAATATCTGTGCCATACTCTAAATCATATTCAATAGAAAATACTTCTGCTGGCAATTTACCTTTTTTCCGTGCAGGAACAAAACCAGCATCAAGATGATAGGCTAAAGCAGGAGCAAAAATAAACCCCCTAGATTCAATTCCCACAACATAATCAGGTAAAATATCTAGTTTTTCTGTTTCTACAGCTAAACTGTCAATAACATACTTTAAACCTTGAGGATTTCTGAGTAAAGTCGTTATATCCCGAAAAATAATACCGGGTTGAGGAAAATCATGTATATCACGAATAAGAGCTTTTAAATCCATAATAATTAATATTTAAAAATAAATTTTGACCATAGAAGAATCTAGTTTTTTTGTTTCGACAATGAATTGTATAATATAATGACTTTATTGAGTAAGGCAAAAGATAACTAACAAAAGTTATTGATCAATTGTCAATTATCAATTATCAATTATTAATTATTAATTACTGTCTGATGACTCAATCTGCTTCTTTAATGTCTGACTCTAACCTTGAACTAATTACCGAAGATCAATCACAACTAGCAATTCTTCGTCAACTACCCGATTTTCCCTTGCCTAATACTAGCGGTATGATGAAGTTACAACAACATCTTGATCTATTACTATTAGCCCTAGAAGCTCTACAATTAGGGGGATCAGAATATATGTTAGCAACGGCGAAAGAGTTAGAATTAAATAATATTATCAAAAATCGTCTTAGTTTATGGCGTTTACGTTGTAGCAATCCTTGGCGCAAATGTTATACCAGAAATTCATTGACTTTATCTCAAGCAAAAACATTAGTTTTAATAACTTGCGAAAGTGCCAAAAAATGTATAATCCCTATTCGTCAATTGTTAGTTTCTGTGCAACAAATGAGAGATAAAGATATGCCTTTAGAAAATAATTTTCGCCTTTCAGAATATTTTTCAAGGTTTCATGCTCATTTTGCCAATCGTATGAATCCTCGTCGAGCAAAAGTATCGGTTTATTTATCTACCCCAGATGAATTAAATCAATTAGCATTATCTTTATTAGAAGAATTATTGTTTTGTACCGGTGTTAGAGGAAAAGAGAGATTTTGGATTAGTCTTTTTGATGGCGAAGTTAACGTTAAGTCGGAGATAGGATAAAACATTGTAGGGATAATTCATGAACTATCCCTACAAAAGTTAGGAGAAATACTTATAAATGATAAATAAATCTCTCAGTGGTTAATTGTTAATTACTAATTGTTTAATTACAAAATTGTTTCAAAAGCAACTCCTTCTTCCACAAAGTTAAAATTGCTTTGTACTATACTTTGACGTTCTTCTTCACCTACGAAAATATAAGCTCCAGCCACAGTTTGAAAACGATAAACATCATTCCCTTGTTGTGCATTTGCACCGTAAGTATAAAATGCTAATCCTTCTTGAATAAAATTAGGATTATTTTTCAATATACTTTGACGCTCTTGCTCACCGACATATAAGTAAGCATTACCAATATCTTGATTGCGGAAACGATAAATAGGAATTAATTCGTCATTAGCTTCAAAAGATACTTTAAATGCTTCTCCTTCTTCTGTAAAGTTAAAACCACCTTGTAAGATAATTTGTTTTTCAGTTTCTCCCACATATAAATATCCTCCGGGGCTAGTTTGGAAGCGATAAATTTGATCATTTAATAAGGGATCAGTAGGATCGGTAGGATCGGTAGGATCGGTAGGATCGGTAGGATCGGTAGGATTAGTAGGATCGGTAGGATCAGTAGGATCAGTAGGATTAGTAGGATCAGTAGGATCAGTAGGATCGGTAGGATCGGTAGGATCAGTAGGATCAGTAGGATCAGTAGGATCAGTAGGATCAGTAGGATCAGTAGGATCAGTAGGATCAGTAGGATCGGTAGGATCGGTCACTAAGTCTTCTACTAAAACAGTACGATCTCCGAACTGTAGTTGTTCGACATTGATTAAGGTATCGGTATTAGCACCAACGGTGACAATATTATTTACAATACTAATAGGGAAATCAGCAAACGCACCATCATAAATTACGGTATCAAAACCTTCTTCCCCATCAATTCGATTATCTACGCCGAGTAATGCTTTTCCAATAATTACATCATCTCCAGCACCCGCATTAACAATGTTATTTCCATCACCAGGATCAATCGTATCATTTCCTGAACCAGAGATGATAGTTTGATCTCCTTCTCCACCAATGATGTTCAAGTTGTTGGTGCGATCACTAAAATCAAAAGTACCACTAGCATTACCCAAATTTATCTCTTCTATTTCTGGATTGGGGTTGGGGTTAGGATTAGGGTTGGGATTAACTCCGTCGAAAATCGTATCATTACGGAAGTTTAAATTTTGAATCCTTGTATCTTCACTGATAGGGGTATCAGATTCGTTAAAGGCTTCATCAGCAGTAGGATGAAACTCAGCTAAATACTCTGCTAAGGCATCTTGCTCTCCTGCAATGGTCAAATTAGAGTTATTGGGTAAGCCATCAGGGTTTAAGCTATCAAGTCTGATTACATTGTCAAAGTAGAAAGAAGGATAACCGTCTCCTCCAGTAGCCAAGAAGTCTAGAATCACCATTTTATAAATAGTATCAGCATCAACTACTAACTCCCCATCGATGATAATGGCTTCTTTTGTACCGTCTTCACGATTTAAAACAAGATTTTGGATTCTTTCTCCTGCCACTGCAACACCTGTTGCTAATCCGTTACCATTACGGGTGAACTGAATAGCTGTATTATCAGGATCAAAACTAAAGCTAAAACCACCGATTTGTCCGAATTGCCCAGGGGTTGTGCCTTCTCTCCATTGAGCGACAAAATGCTCTGCTAAGTCTTTGATGCCTTGAGCAGAAATATCGGCTACGGAGAGTGTGTTGTCAAAACGCAGAGAATTTTCTATATCCAACTGAGAAATATCTCCTTCTTCTTTACCCACTGCTGGATTAGCTTGGGGAGGTAGTTGAATTAACTCGTTTGTGCCACCTTCAATGTAGGAAACACCGATTTGATCACGGATACCACCGCCATTTTTGACGGAAATATCAATGTCAAAGCCATATTGTTCGGCATACCAGAGGTTAGCATCGGCAGTTAAGTTACCGAGGTTAGTTTCTTCAGTTCTGACACTGCTACGCAATCCGTTAAGATAAACTTCAGTATTACCGAAAATTGTGCCGTCTGAGGAATTGATAAATTCTCCTACATTATCGACAATTTCTACTATGTCAGGGTTAGCTAATTCTTTTACTTGTTCAAAAGTAGTGATTTCCTCTTCGTAAAGTCGATCGACACCCTCAATATCAGTGGCAAAAGTACCGCTATCATCACCAATTTCAAGGATTTGACCATTAGGATCAAATTCTACAATTAACTGCCCTAAATAACGATAATTAGCACCCGTATTGATTAAATAAACGTCATTACCATCAGCATCTTGGAAGACTTGAGGATAAGGTTGCAATAACTCAGGGGGAGTTTGAATTTCGTCTTGACGGAGAGGATCATCTGTATTCGCCATAACACGATGAGAACCACCACCCATGATAATATCAACATCAGTGAGTTTAGTAGCTAAAGCCTGTTCAATTTCAAACTGTTGTAAGTGAGTCATCAAGATGATTTTATTGATACCTTGACTAACTAACTCATCCACAAAGGGTTGAATATTCTCTGCTAAAAGTTGGGCGTTAACCTCAATATCTCGACTGGTAGGATCGGTTAACATGGTGATACCACCGATATTAGCAATGGCAGGAAGATAAGGCACAACTGCACCAATTACCCCCACTTGCTCACCATTAACATCAATGACCACACTTTCCGTTAAACTATTGGGTAAAGGTGCTTCGCCAGATTCTACTACTAAATTTTTCAAGTTAGAGCTATCGGTGGAATAGTCTAAATTAGTAGATAAGTAGGGGAATAATGCACCAAGATAACCCGTTTCAGGATCAATGCCTACTCCTTGAATAGCTGGGTTACTGGCGATCGCATTATAGAAAGCAGAAGTTCCAGCGTCAAATTCATGATTACCGACGGCGGCGGCATCCCAACCTAAAGCGTTTTGAATTAAGATGTCTGCAATGCCTTGTTGTCCATAAATATCAAGACTAGCATTAAAGAAAGGTCCTGCGATGAATAAATCTCCCGAAGTGAGTTTCAGAGTATTCTCATATTGTGCATCGAGGGCATTCATGACGGCAGAAAAACCGATCGAATCTTGTAAGGCGGGGATACCTGCTTCTTGATCCGAGGCGTGAAGTAGTTGTAGGGTAAAGTTTTTATCAGTATTTTCTAAAAATGCTAATTGTCCACCTTGAACTAATCCTTCTCTTTCAATGACACCATCTAGGAGAGAATGAGCTTGAACATCAAACAAGAATAATGAACCGGGGGTTTCATCAAACAAGCTAGAAACATCAATGATACCTGAAGATTCCCAGTTACCAATGTCATCGGGACTACTATCGGTTTGTCCTTCGGGTACAGCAGTTCGATCGATCTGAGCAATACGAGTAAGAATACCTGTTTCGGGGCTAAGTTGCCAGATGGATGCTTCTTCTCCTGATGTTTGACCAAATTCGCTAAAAGAGCGATCTTCTTGAATATAGATTAAGCCATTAGTTGCCCATTCGAGGTTATCAGGACTACGCAACCCAAAATCAGGACTCTCAAATTGACCATTTCCTGCGTCATCACCATCATAGAAAATATCAGCTTGAGCTGTAATATTATTCAAGTCGGTAAAGTCCACATCAATTTGATAAGTTGTACCCCAACTATCTTCAGGGAATAAACTATCCCGTCCAGTGGATGCTAATACAGCGATCGTACCATCTTTAGGATTAGTAGCTAAGTCTTCGGGGCGAGAAAACTTGAATGCGCCAACTTCTTCGGCTAAAGCATCTTGTTTTTCTTGAGTGGCAAAACCTTGAGAATCATAACCCTCTGTGTTGGCTAATTCGGGGCGATAAAAATCTATTTCCACAAAACTACCCGATCGACTTTCTTGAGTACCATTGAACTGACTAGGATCAATATCTCCATTGTCTGCAACCCAAACATAGAGTTTGCCTTGAGCTAAACCATTACGCACGAGAATATCTGGTCCTTCACCTTGTCCTTTTTCTCCTACATAGAGAAGTAAGGGCGCACCACCTCGATCGTCTCCAATTAACAAGGCTACTTTATCTGTTGTACCAGTGTCCAATTGAGTAACACTTTCCCATGCGGCACGTCCCATCCAAGGCACGGCATAAAGGGTATTACTTTCGGGATCTAAAACAAACTCAGTACCGCCGTCGGTTTCTTCCCCAGTGAAGAATAAACCATCCACTAAACCACGATTATCACCAAATTGATTAGCAATAATGAATTGAGCGGAACAAAGACGATCGAGCCCCATAAAATCAAGATCACTGGCTTCGTCCACCACTTCCCCAGCACGGTTAATAATGGTATCGTAAGCTAATCCTGCTCCTTCAAGTTCACGAGTTTCTTTATTGATGTCAAAGAAACTAACTCGCCCTCCAGTTAATTGAGTACCATTAGCAAGGGTGTAAGCATAACCCACATCACTACTCAATTCATGGTTAGCTAATACTCGAACAGTGTCTTCATCGAGAGCAAATGCACCCAAACCATCGAGAATACCGGGGGGTACATAATATTCCCCATCGCCACTAGGAACAATTTCTCCGACTGTGAAGACTGGTTGCACCTCAAAAGTTTCTAAACCTTGCATTTGTGCAGGTTGATTTGAAGGAGTAAATCCAGCATCAATTTCAAAAACATTAGTAGTGTTACTTACTTCGTTGGAGACAACTAACAAAGGTTTACCATTAGAACTATCTTGTGCACTGATAAAGGTTAAACCTTCAGGACCAGAGTCTGTTAAGCTAGTTTCAGGGTCTTGTTCAAAGTCACGGGTGTTGATATATTGAATAAATTCCGGAGTCTCAGGATTACTAACGTTATAAACCATTACCCCACCAATGCGTTCTAAACCAACAAAAGCATAAGTTTGTCCGTTAACTGTGCCAACGGTAACACCTTCAGGTTCTGGTCCTTTGTTATCACTACGGTTATCAAAGTTGTTATTGGAGTTACTAGCGTTAAAGTAATCAGGAAAGGCTTGAGCAGTAATACGTTCAAAATCATCGCCACTGTCGAAAACGAGATTACCTTCGCTATCCCAAATGGTAAACGATCGAGCACCAAAGGCATAAAGTTCATCGTAAGCGATTTCACCGACAATTTGTCCTCGAATTTCACCCCCGGGGTTGCCTGTGGTATGGAGGTTAAAGTAATATTCGGTGTCTTCTCCTTGGTCAGTTTTTTCGATGGTATTTTCTTGCCAAGTGCTGGTTAAAGTGGTTGTACCATCTTCACCGATGGTGATAACGGTGTCAGCATCTTCTAAAATATCCCACACAACGCCACCATTTGCCCCTCGGAAGGCTTCGTGAATGTGTAACAGGGTGACATCATCAGCAGTAGTTTGAGTGAGAGGATTACCGTTTAAAGCCCCAAAATCAAGCCCTGTTACTTCTAACTCCACTTGTAAAAATCCGTTGTCATCCACCCACGCTAAAGCCTCTCCTTCGGCTTCAGTGTCAACAGGCGTAACTTCTTGACTACCATCTAATTCTGACACAAAAACGGCTCGATCGCTCTGTCCTAAAGTATTGGTAACGTTAAGACGACCTAAATTTTCATCTTCTTGTAACTCTCTGAAGTTAGGGAAAGCCACAGGATCAAGAATTAAATCATCAACTCCTGATTCTTCGTTGTACAAATCTCCTTCTTCTAAGTCTGGAAAAACATCATCACCTGTAGGGCGAACTCTTGCGTCTCCTTCATTGGCAGTGACGTAGTAAGTTTCACCATTAACAGTATAGGATGCGATCGCATCTGGCATATACATACCCAAAACAGGATGATTTTTGATGTCAATCATATCATCTCGATCGCTTGCGTCTAAACCGTTAGACTGGACTTGGAGAATGCCTAAAGTAACAGGTTCGGGGGTATAATCATCATTGAGGGTAAATGTGCCATCACCGTTAAGAGTAATTCCAGCTACACCAAAATCATTATCGTTGATAACTGCGATGGTATTATCACCCATGTAGGCTAAACCTTCGACTTTCTCAACGGTGTTGTAACCTGCTTGATTAAGGTCAACATAAAGATTTTTGTTGATCAGATTTATACCTTCAGAGGCTAATTCTTCGGGAGTCATTTCATCAACGGTTTTGAAAACTCCTTCCCCTAAGTCGATGGGTGCAGATTGATTAGTGATGTTGGTTGCACCATCTAAACTAAAGCGATAGACTTTCTTTTCAATGTTAGCACTAGGATCGCTGTCGATCGCATCATCGTCTCTTTCAACGACTAAAAACTCACCATTACCAATATATACCGCATCCCCAATTTTATCAGGGCGAGTGTTATCTTCTGTACCCAAATTTGGGTTATCGAGACGGTAGAGATATTCAGCCGTAGTAGTTTGGGTGGTAAGATCAAATTCAACGATGCGAATGTTATTTAAACCATTTAAAGTGCCATTGCTGAGAGTATCAGGGTTACGAATAGGGCTTTGAATAAAGGCGTATAATTTGTTATTGTCAATATCTAAGGCAACCGCTTCAAAACCTCTGTTTTGTCTTCTTTGAGCGATAACCGCAGGTAAGGTTTCGATACCAAAGTCTCCTGCACTGCCTCCCCCTGCAACTCCTGTGCCTTCCGGTACAAATCGATCGATCAAAGTACCATCGGTATTAAAATGATAAATCCCAGGGCGGTATTCGTCCACCATCCAGAAAGTGCCATCCTCAGCAACTACGATGCCTTCTAAATCTGCACCAAAGGTATCGAGAGGAGTGATTACTTCATTGTTTAAATCAACAGGAATTTCGTCATTATAAGGGGTGTTGCCCGTGCCATCAGTAATATTGATATTGGGTAAACCAGTAATAGGAGTGCCATCAGCTTGTTTGATACTAACTCTTTCGGTGATGGTAATTTCCCCTGTCGCTTGATCTAACTCAAAACGAACTATCTCAGGGCTAAAGTCTGGCAGTAAGAAAGGGCGATTACTCCCCGTGGGTTCACCATTGGGCCCTCGATCGGTATGAGTGATAAACTTTAATTTACCATCGGCGGTTTTGCCTTCAAAAAATAAACCAGAGAAACCACCTAATAAAATTTCTTGGTTGCCAATAGTTGTACCAATGGAGGGTAAATCATCAATTTCGTAAGTTTCCAGTGTGCTAGAATTAACACTATGATCTTTAAAGCCAAGAGGTTGAATAGACTCAACGGTAGCGGTGGCAATATCCACAATGGCGATCGCATTATTTTCTTGTAACGTTACCCATGCTTTTGTGCCATCTCCAGAAAAAGCGATATACTCAGGTTCAACATCTTGAGCTACAGTGGCATCTGTACCAAAAATACGCACTCCGTCAGCACGAAGTTGATCAATTTGACTGTTAAAAGCGTTAAAAGTAGCTTCTTGTACTGTTGCGTTAGCTACTCCATTGCTTAAATCAATAATGCTGACAGAACCTTCTGGATCAAAGCTATAATCTTCATTAGGCTCACCTTCATTGGCACTTAATACCCTAGTACCATCAGGACAAAAAGTGACCATATCAGGCAAAAAGCCTACGGTTTGCTTACCTAAAAATTCCCCAGTTGTACTATCAAAAAATTGAACTTCACCCCTAGCGTGATTACCTGTGGCAGTTTCAATAATGGCTAAAGCCACCGCAACAACGCCTTCACTGACTGTACCTTGTTTGCCAACGGCAACGCTATTGGGTATTAAAGCAAAACCATCGCCTACTGCTTGAGTGTTAAGAGGTAAATCGCCAATTTTCGTGATGTTATTGGTATCACTTAAATTCAGGATTTCTACCACATCTCCAGCTACCACAAATAATTGTTCACTGATAGCATCAAATGCTGGAATTTCAGCACCATTTTCACTGGCGTATCTACTAATAAAATTAAGATTAATTGTCATTGTAATTTTTCTAATCGTAAACTAGTTATTCAATCTTCTACAAGCCATAATTTGACTTAATTTTATACCTAAATTAGCTCAACTAAATTAAGGTAATATTAAGTAACCGATAAGGAATAGTTAACAAATTTATTTAATCATTGGTGATTTGTTAGGTAATGGAGCATTGGACAATTAGTCATTCTCAATTTTTCCTTCTCCAATCCATTCTTGTAAATTGTGCTTTGGTTTACCCATATTGAATAAGTGTAAGCCAAAATCTCTGGATAAATCTTCACAAACTTTAATTCCCCTGATACTATTTCCTTTAGCATCAAGAAGAGGTGAAAAAGTACCAATTCCTAAAATTTTGGGAACTACCGCAGAAATACCACCACCCACACCACTTTTAGCAGGTATCCCGACTCTATAAGTCCATTCTCCTGAAGCATCATACATCCCACAGGTTAGCATAACACTAATTACATCTTGAACATAGTGTTCATCGATCGCTCTTTCTTGGGTAATAGGATTAACTCCGCCATTGGCTAAAGTTGCACTCAACATGGCTATATCTCTAGCATTTACCCTGATGGAACATTGTTGAAAGTATAAATCTAAAGTTTCTTCTATTCTGTCACTTACCATATTAAAGTTGAGCATTAAATAAGACATCGCTCGATTTTTGTTACCTGTAGCCTTTTCAGATAAAAATACAGGTACATCAATTTCATGTTCTTTCCCTGTATAACGTTTGAACATTGCTAGTATTCGTTTAAGCCTTTCCGTAGCAGTATCACCTTTGATTAAATCCGCAGTAGCGATCGCCCCAGCATTAACCATTGGATTATAAGGGCGATTAGTTTTTTCATCTAAGGTAATGGAGTTAAATGCCTCTCCTGTAGGTTCAACACTTACTTTACTATTGACGTACTCTCGTCCGTGATCTTCTAGGGCTAAACCAAACACAAAAGCTTTAGAAATAGATTGGATTGTAAATAACTGATCACAATTACCCACTTCAAATATTTGTCCATCAGTAGTAATAACAGAAATACCGAACCATTCAGCTTTTGCCTCTGTTAACTCCGGAATATAATTAGGGATTTTACCGTTATTCAAAGAGCTATATTTTTGATGAAGTTTGACTAAATAATCATAAAAAGGGGAATTTTCAGTATTTGTCATGGTGTTTAAATTCTAAATTTCTTTTGGGTTTGTCTAACTTCTGCAAAAAGTATAAACGAAAAAAGGTGAACCGAAGTCCACCTGAGTTAACTGTAATTCACTTTAATCAAATGACAAATCATCAATTTAGCTAGTCAGTTAGTCAATAGAGATTTAATATCTTAAACCTTTACAAAACTGAAACCTATCAAAAAATTTAGTTATCATTTAGTTATCTGAAAATTCAGCATCAATGACATCATCACCACCAGTATTAGGAGGGGTATCACCTGTTGCACCTGCATCAGCACCAGGGGTTGCCCCGCCAGACTGTTGATAAATGTTACTACCGATGGTGTATAAAACCTGTTGTAATTCAGGCATCACAGTTTTGATTTTTTCGTCATCTTCTTTAGCTACAGCATCTTTAAGATCTTTAATTAATCCTTCGGCTTTAGCTTTATCATCACCAGAAACTTTATCCCCTAATTCGGTGAGTTGTTTTTCTGCTTGATAAACTAAAGAATCCGCTTGATTTTTACGCTCAATGGCTTCTCTTCTTTCTTTATCAGCCGCTGCATTATTTTCAGCTTCTTTTACCATACGATCAACTTCGTCATCAGGTAAAGTAGAAGCACCAGTGATAGAAATAGACTGCTCTTTACCAGTACCTTTGTCCTTAGCGGTTACGTTTAAGATACCATTAGCGTCAATATCAAAAATAACTTCTATTTGAGGCACACCTCGTTGGGCAGGAGGAATACCATCTAAACGGAAAGTGCCTAAACTCTTATTATCTTTAGAAAATTCACGCTCACCTTGTAAAACATGGATTTCGACGTTACTTTGTCCATCAACAGCAGTAGAGAAAGTTTCCGATTTTTTGGTAGGAATGGTAGTGTTTCTAGGGATAATTTTCGTCATTACACCGCCAAGGGTTTCTACTCCTAAAGAAAGAGGTGTTACATCTAATAAGAGAATATCTTTAACTTCTCCTGCTAAAACTCCTCCTTGAATAGCTGCGCCTACTGCTACCACTTCATCGGGGTTAACGGTTTGATTAGGCTCTTTTCCGAGAACTTTTTTAACTACTTCTTTGACCGCAGGAATCCGAGTTGAACCACCTACTAATACAACTTCATCAATATCACTGGCACTAAGTTTAGAATCTTTGAGAGCATTTTGTACAGGAATAGCACAACGATCAATTAAGTCAGCACATAATTCTTCAAATTTAGCACGGGTTAAAGTCAATTCCAAATGTTTTGGACCGTCTTGGGTAGCCGTGATGAAAGGCAAGTTAATTTCAGCTTGAGAAACGCTAGAAAGTTCTATTTTGGCTTTTTCTGCGGCTTCGGTAAGACGTTGTAAAGCCTGTTTATCTTTGCGTAAATCAATCCCTTCTTTTCCTTTAAAATCTGCTGCTAAAAAGTCAACGATTTTTTTATCGAAGTCGTCACCACCTAAGTGAGTATCTCCAGAGGTTGCTAAAACTTCAAATACACCGTCTCCTACTTCTAATACTGATACGTCAAATGTACCACCACCCAAGTCGAACACCAGAATAGTTTCGTTACTTTTTCTGTCTAAACCATAAGCCAAAGATGCAGCAGTAGGCTCATTGATGATTCGTTTTACTTCAATCCCAGCAATTTTTCCGGCGTCTTTGGTAGCCTGACGTTGAGAGTCATTGAAATATGCTGGTACGGTAATTACCGCTTCTGTGACCGTTTCTCCTAAATATTTACTGGCATCTTCTACTAATTTGCGTAAAACTTGTGCGGAAATTTCTTCAGGAGAGAATTGTTTACCCTGCGAGGGACAATCCAACTTCACGTTTCCATTTACATTTAATACTTTATAAGATACCTCTGTGGTTTCGTTGGTAACTTCATCATGTCTTCTACCGATAAAACGTTTAACGGAATAGAAGGTATTTTCGGGATTCATTACCCCTTGACGTTTGGCAATTTGTCCTACTAAGCGATCGCCATTTTTTGCATAAGCCACCACAGAAGGTGTTGTTCTAAAACCCTCAGCATTAGCAATAACAACGGGTTTACCGCCTTCCATTACTGCTACACAAGAGTTAGTAGTTCCTAAATCTATACCTACGACTTTTCCCATATATTATTACTTCCTTTTGATTTACTATATGTAATTTAAAATAAACTAACTAATCAACATTGACAAGAATGAATAGTTTTAAAGTGCATTAATTATTAATTATCAATTATTGATTTTCTATTCCTATATTGAAGGAAAATGACCTCTTTCAGGTAGTGTAGTTTTCCGTACCTTTTTTTCTTATTAATCTTCATTAGTTGGTAAGCCAAAAGTTTTTTTGAAATTAAACCATTTTTCCCGCAGACTCCAAAATTTGCTACTTTTCATGGCGGTTATAGTTTGTTGATATTGAGATGCAATATTTTCAGTTTCCCTAAGTTTTACTTCTGTTTGATGAAGTTTTTCTAAAGTTATTTTTAATTCTTTTTCCATAGAGAATAATACTAAGTCACCATAAATTTTATCAAAATATATTCCTCTATTATTTTGATTAAAATCGTTATTTGATGATGAAGAATATTGATTAATATTTATAGGTGGATTATTAATTAATTCTTGATATAATTGCAAATAGTTATTAGCTTGAACAGATAAGTGATAATTCTTAGTAATAATTTCTCTTGATTTTTTCCCCATCCTTGCACATAATGCTCTATCACTAATTAGCTGTATAATTTTTTCACTCATCAATTCAATACTATTATAAGGAACTATACTTCCTGAAACTTGATCTTTAATTAAATCTGGGATTCCTCCTATATCAAAAGCAATAACAGGAGTGCCACAACTCATTGATTCTAGCATTGTATTAGGAAAATTATCTTCTAAAGAAGGAAGAATAAAAATATCTGCGGCAGAATAAATTAAAGTTAATTCTTGATCAGAGTTAATATTACCAAAAGAAATAACTGTGATTCCTAAATTTTGAAATTCATCATTAGGCTCACCAAAGCAACAAATTTTTAAAATATTATTCTTGGTTAATTCAGCAAATAGATGATTATTTTGACAAAGTTTTAAACTATTAATTAATTCAAGAAATCCTTTCCTTTTTTCTTTACCTGTTACAGCACCTACTAATAGAATAATATCATGTAAGTTAAATTGTAATTTGCTTTTTGCTTCTAATTTATCAATAGGTTGAAAAATATTAGTATCTAAAGAATAAGGTATTACTTCAATTCTATGATTTTGAAAAACTTGACTTTTTTTTGCACATTTAGCTAACCATTGACTGGGGGTAACAATCGTTAAATGAGAATGATTAAAATATTCTATTTTCTCTTTTAAAAGATAAGAAGGTAGATTAAAAATATCCTCAGAAATTTGAGGGCAATTTAAGCAATTACTTTCATAACCTTGACATCCTGCTGTATAGTGACAACCCCCTGTAAATGACCACATATCATGAAGTGTCCATACCACAGGTTTCCCCAAATCTAAGATTTTTTTAACGGTTAAAGGAGATAAAAAACCACTGGTTATCCAATGTAAATTAATTATATCACTACTGACTATAGATTCTAATTCAGCGACATTAAATCCAGAATATCCTAAAGAAAATAAAGTATTAGAAATAGGAGTTCGATTATGATTGATATAATATTTTTGAATGTAATTGGAATAGTTAAAATCAGAATTATTTAGAGATTTATCTAGTGGATATTCTAAAACGTGGTGATCAGAGGAAGTTTTATATAAACTTAATACTTGAGATTCTTTCCCTATTTTCAATAAACCTTCATGTAATCGATAAGCTGCCCTCGCTGCACCTCCTGCAATATCAAAAGTATTAAGATGAATGATTTTCATATAAGCTAGTTTGCATCTAAGTTTATTGGTGAAGGTAGGCAACAGACAAAAGTTATCAAAAAGCGAGTTTGATTTAAGGCAAGGGATTTAAACCCCTTGTTAACAATTAATAAAAAATTTAGGTTAAATGCGCATGAGCTTATTGACCATAATCTCAAATCCTGATAAATTATTTATTATTCTTCGGCGGATAAACCAAAAGTTTTTTTAACTTTAAACCATTTTTGTCTTAAGCTCCAAAATTTACTACTTTCCATCGCTGCAATTCTTTCGTTAGCTTCTCTCAATTGATTTTCCATTTGTCGCATTTCATTTTTTATTTCTCCATATTGCACTTCGTCAAAATAACTAACCTGTATCATCGTATTTTCCTCAGCAGAGTTATTTTCTAATTGATAGACATGATTTTCACATTTATGCAACTGTTCTGTTGTTTTTTGTAGTTGCCACCTTAAATTATTCATTTGTGAAGGTAAATCTTGCAATTGTTGCACTGCTGTCATTAACATATAAATTTGTCTTTTATTCCATTTTTCAGGAGGAATTTTTGCTAAAAATTGACGTAAAGAGTATTTCGCTTTAGCTGACATTTCTTGATTAAGAGGATATTCCGCAGTGACAAAGTATTCGTATAAAGGGTAAGGATAATAGACTATATTTTCTCCTGTAACCACTGCGGCGGTGATAATTTCCCAGTTTTGGCTATCAATGTCTTTATCTTCGGTATAGGGAAATTTTTTTAATAATTGACGAGAAAATAAGCAACATTCGCCACCATAAGCGTTACCTTTCATCATGGTAGGCAATGTACCTCCACTATAACTAACTATGCGATCAACTGCCCCAGTTTCTTTTTGGGCACTGGTGACGATAACTGCATTAGCATTAACCGCAGTTTCGATAAATTTTTCGATGGTTTGGGGAAAAAGGATGACTTGAGGATTAAAAGACAAGAAAAAATCACCTTCAGAAATTTCTAAAAGATGATTATTAATTGCACCAATACCTTTGGTTTTTTCTAAAGATATAAATTTAAAGTTAGGGAATAGAGATTGTGCATGAAAAAATAGGTCTTTACTTTCTGAATTTTGAGAGTTATCATCAATAACAATTACTTCTAAATTATCATAAGTCTGAGTTTCAATACTACTAAGACAATCTACTAAATATTTACCTTGATTTTGACAAATTATCCCTAAAGTTACTTTATTTTTTGGTTTTTGTGGTGCATTAAATCCTTCAAAGGCTTTTTCAATATAGGCTATTTTTTCTTGTAACAATTGTTGATTAATATTTTCTAAAGTATTTTTATCAGCAACTTTCGGCGTTTGAGGATAGTCAGTTAATGCTTCCTCTATTTTTTCCGTCAAAGAATCAGCATCTTTTGGTTTAAACCAGTATAAACCTTCTGTACGTTGCACTAATTGTAAAGTTTCTCTGAATCCTCCCGTATCTGATACCACCAAACTTACGGGTAATTGTCCCATTTCTAGGGCAGTATTAGGGAAATTTTCTTGAGGACTTGTCAAACATACTATAGCATGATTTAATTCTCTAATATATTCGATGGCTTGTTGACTATAAAAGTTGCTAATAATTTCGTAGTTAATATGATCATCTAATTCTTGTTGAATATATTGTTCACTATTCAGGTGTTTTAATTCAGCTGAATATAAAGGCACAACTTTTCCCATGAAAATAATATGAATTTTTTTCTGCCATTCTACGGGCAATAACTTAACAGCAGAGATAAAAGTACATAAACCTTTTCTTTCTTCTAAACGTCCAAAAAAAACTAAAGAAATTAGATCTTTTTTTTTCATATTTAAAGATTCTTGTGACATCATTTTAAAATAAATTTTGTTTAAATAAAGTTAACTAATTAATAATTTTTCTACTATAGATAAATCAGTATCAGGTTGATAAAGAGCAGTTTTTTTAGTCCAGTTTAACTCTTTTCGAGCCTCCATCATATCACCTAAATTAATTAATAACATGATTTTCGCTGCTAGAATGTTTGGTTTAGCGGCTGGAGGAACTATACTTAAAGAATAATCAAAAGCTTGAGTTATTTCTTTTATAGAAAAATCTTCTAAAGAATAAGTTTTTTGCAAATATTCTGATGGAATTTGTTTAATGTATTTAAAAATTACTGAGCCTTTAGGCACATATAATATAGGTTCAAAATAATCTTTTAAACGATACATAATTAAATGAATCCAACTACAATTATAATGACAAAAATCTTGATGATGAACAACGGAAATATTAGTTATTAATGCAGGGAAAAATTGCTGAATAACATGATTAGTTAAATCCCAATTTTTCATGGCATCAACTAATAAAAATTCAATAGGTTTATCCTGATTCCAAGTCATTGTCGTTAAATCCCCTTCATAAACTTCTAGTTTATTTTCATAAGGATTTATCTGGGTAAAAAAACTATCTAAAAAACTATCATTATTTTGATATTTATTTTCTAAATCAGTGCCAACAACTTCGGCATTCATCCACTGTTTCCAAAGAAATAAATCATAAGCATGAATTTTTATCTGTGTTGAATTAACCTGCTTATTTTTTTCCAAACCATAAATTAAAGGTAAAGTTAATGAGCCTAACCAACAACCTAAATCAACGATTTCTCCTTGTCCAGTATAATAATATTCAGCATAATCTTTCACATAAGATCTTTCTTCTCTTGATGTCATTCCTAAAACATTAATAAGTTGAGATTCTAACTCGTATTTTGTATAAGTTAAAATTGGTTGAATCGGGACAAAATAAGGACGATTGTGGGCATGATTTGTTTGCCAACCATAAGATTCAACTTTATTTTTGAGGAAAAAAGAAGGGAAAAAAGCTAAATCAACATTCTCGTAAGCAACTTGCTCACGATGACAAGATTTATCAAACCAATCTTCCTTATTGATGCTATCATTTGCTTCAAAAACCCATTCAAAACAACCATGAATAGTTATATTTGTCAAACAATTTTTTCCTAACAAGTTAGCTTTTTTTGCTTGAATAGTATCATAACCAAAACCATTAACATCAGGAAATTCTATATAGATTTTACTTTCTTTAAAACTATTAGAAAAACCTTGACTCAAAAGCCAATTTGCTACACTTTGATATTTAAAATAATAATCTTCTTTAGCTTGGTTTAAAATAAATTTATGTTCTTCTGTTAAGTTTAAAACATCTTCAACTTCGGAGGTTGAAAAAATATGTTTTAAAGCCCGAATATGAGATTTTCCTGCATATTTTTCATCACTTTGACAGAGGATTAAAATTACTGCCCACCCGGCTTGAGCTAATTTTTGACTTAAGCTCGTGTAATAAGTTCCAATACCGCCATTACGGGAAAATCCTTCATATTCATTACTAATTAAAAGAGCAATTTTAGAATAATCTTCTCCTTGAAATTGCTTTAAAATTTTACTTTTAAAACTTATTTGATTTTTCTTATTTAAGTCAATATTATTCATTATTAATTATTAATTATTATCGGTATATAATTAGGCATATGATCGCCTTTTTGTAAATTCCAACCATACGATCGCACTCTTGTGGTTAAATAATGAGAAGGGAAAAACACTAAATCACCATTTTCGCAAGAATATTGTTCATAATGTGCCACCTGCCACAACCATTCAGGATATTCTATATTATACTTTTCGTTCGCCTCATAAATCCATTCATGACCACTGTGCATCGTTACCGCCACAACACAATTATTCTCTAAAATTTTTGTTTGTTTTCCTTGCAGACTTGGATGACTAATACCCAACATTTCGTGAAATTCTACATAGATTTTACTATCAGGAAATTGATAATTAATAGCCTGAAGAAAAAATAAACAACTATAGCCTAAGTAACCCACCCATTCTGAGGCAACAGAATCTAAAATCTGATGATGAAAAGAAGATAAATTCAGACTTTTTTTAACCTGATTCGTGGTAAATATATGTTTAAGTTCATCTAAAGTTGATTCTCCAAGATAATTAGATTCATTATCACAGGAAATTAAAATCACATACCAACCGTCAGAATTTAATTTTTTAGCTAAATTTTTATAATAAGTGCCGACACCACCATTACGGAAAATTCCTTCATATTCAGTAGTAGGTAAAACAGCAATTTTTTCAGGATTTATCTTTGGAAATAGTGCTTTTATTTCGGAAGAAAAAGTAATATTATTTTTTTTATTGAAGGTATTCACAACATTTTGAAGTTACTCAACATTAATAAGAAAATTTTATCATATTTTGCCGAGCTTCCATGTCTGTAGTTAAGCTTAGTTCAATAGAAGAAAAATAATGAAGACAAAAGAAGTGAGGTAAGTACAAAAGTTATTATACTTGAGGTTTTTTATAACATTGAGATAGAATAAATATTATGTAGAATTTTTGATTAATATTATATTTACTACGAATCCTTGCTTGCTCAGCACATATACTTATTGTTTTTTAAATACTCTTAAAAACTAATTGTTTATTGAAATAATAATTAATTCTCTTATGTTAAAGCTTATATTACTTGTACTAAAGATTCCACTAATTTACTATTCACGTCATCCTTATAAAATTAATTGATTTTCATAATAATCACAATCGCAAAAAAAACTCCTAGCCGCAAAATTCTAAAAAATAAAAAAGTAAAAACCCTTGTTTTAGGAGCAATCCACCATACAAATAAACACAAAAAATCCTCTCTATAGAGAGGATAAAAATTAATTAATTGTTAAACTATCAAATTTAACGAAAATTAAGCAATAGGAATAATTTCGTTGCTACCCAGTATTGTAGGCGTAAAGCCACCTAAATTATCTAATAAAGCAATACTGTTAGCATTACCTAGGTTACTAAAAGAACCATTAGCAGAGTAGAACAATTGGGTATCATTTGTACCATTGTTATTAGCATCAGTACCAGTAACGGAAACAAAACGAACTCTGGAGGTAAGGGTATTTCCTAAGCCCTGAATTTCTGCCGTTGTACCTTGAATAATAGTTGAACCGACATTATTATTAGCAGGATTAAAATTAGCAGCACTGATGATGTCATATTTTTGACCTTGGGATAAAGTTCCATAAGTAGCATTACTTAAAGCAATTTCATCATTATTTAAGTTAAAGCCAGTAATAGAATCTCTTGTGGCAATTTGGTTGAGAATTACACGATCTTTGCCACCAGCCATAAGATCAATGATGTCAGCACCAGCATTACCAGTGATTACATCATTACCTGAAGATCCTATAATTGTATCTACTCCAGTACCACCATTGAATTTGATTCCATTGGTTGTTGAGCCAGTGGCATCAAACTTACCGCCACCATTACCAAGATTGATCACCGCATTTTCTGCTAATCGATCACTTTTAGCATCAAAACGGTTTGTAACCCCAGTAGAATCAACACTGGTAATACTATTTGCTCCAGAAGTTGTGAGGTTTCCTAAAAAAACATTATTTGCACTTGTAACCTTAACGGACTTAAGAGTTGTACTTCTGATGTCACCACCAATATTGGTAGCAGAGTTAAGATTACCATCAGCAATGGTAAGCTCAAAGTTTTCCACACCATCAGCTCTCACGCCGTTAAAATCATAAGCGACATTACTATCAATTTGAGTTCCTTGATTGTTTATATCAATTGCCAAGGTATCATCAGTACCACTAACAGCAGTAGAAAGAATAGTTAAATTAGAAAAGATTTTAGAGTTATCTGCTGTTCTAAGATTATTACCTTGGAGTTCAATTGTTGGTAAGCTTTTAATCGCATCAATAGTAAGATCATTTTGAACTCCATCATTGGTAATACGGATTAAGTCGATGGAGTTATCACTCTTATCAAAAGATACGTTCGCAGGAGCATTGAATTGAGTAGTTAAGAGTAACGTTTGAACATTTTTGATTTCTAAAGGTCCAACATTACCAGTAAATGTCGCAGTGATAGAATTATCACCGACACCACCATCGATTTTATCATTATCAGTTAAGTTTTCACCCATATTGATAGACACATCTCCTTCTCCACCAGTGAAAACGAGTTTATCATTGTCCATACCGCTGAAATCAAGGGCGACGTTACCTTTTCCACCAGTAAAGGTTAAATCTTCATTCCCATCGTCACTGTAGTCGAATATTACGTCTCCTTCTCCACCGATAAAGGTAAGGATATTGTTAGTGAAAGATACAAAACTCAAATTTCCGACCAACCCAGAAGCATCAATTTTCTCAACACTGTCTTCAAAAACACCATTCTGAGCAATTAATTCTAAATCCTGATCTCCAGTGATGTTAATGGTTTTGAGATCTCCACCGTTATCCCCGACGATACGATTAAGTCTATTGATAACAGTCCCAGTAGATTCAATATTAAAGGTTTCATAGCCTTGGTTACCAGTGATAGAACCAATACTTATTTCTTCTCCAATCCCGTTAACATTTTCTAAAACTATTTTAACTGAGTCATTACCACCTGAAAGAATTAGATCTGCTACTGTAGCAATGAAAGAACCAGAAGCATTTCTTGCGATGAAGGCTTCTGGTGAATTTTGGATTCTTCGGATATCTAATGTTGCTGTGCTGCTTCCAGATATAAAAGTGTTAGTACCTGTGGTATTTATAGCGTCAAATTCAACATCTTTGATAGCACGGATGTTAATGGTTTCAATACCAGTGATGCGAGGAGTAATCTCTAAAGTACCATCAGCACCAAAGATAGTTCCGTCCATAGTAGCTAATAACAAGTCATCAGTTCCAGTACCTTCTAATACATCAACACTTTCTAAAGTGGGAGTGTTACCAATAGCAGGAACAAAGACGACAGGGGCATTAATTACACCTGATGTACTTACTATATCTTGACCAACCGTTAATGTAGAGTTTACTGTGTTTACATTGTTACCATCTTGATCTTGAATGGTTAAATTCTGAGAAACACCATTTCCTAGGGTAGCAAGAAACTGTTGTACCTGAATTGTCGTACCTAATATTTTAATAGTCCCAGATCCTGATAAAATAGAGACATCTTCTAAATTATCAAAAGAGGCGGTTAGGGTTACAGCTTCAGCAACATCAAAGGTTTCGATGCTAATTACGTTGGATATAGAAAGATCTATATTACTTGTTACCCTTAAGGTATCCTCTCCCACACCACCAATTAAAGTATCAATGCCAGCACTAGCGACAATTATATCGTTATCTTGCCCACCATGGATGTAGTCATTACCACTACCACCCACAAGGGAGTCATCACCTAAATTACCGAAAATGCTGTCATTACCGCCACCACCCACAACGGTATCATTATTTTGACCGCCGTAAATTTCATCATTACCAGTACCTGCGATAATTAAATCATTACCCAGATTACCGAATAATAAGTTATTTCCTAACACTGAACCTAGAGAGTCGTCACCTTGACCACCGTAGATCGTGTCATTACCTTGACCACCATTGAGAATATCATTACCTTGGTTACCCAAAAGAACATCACTAAAGCTGGTACCAGTAACAGTATCGTTACCTTCTAACGCATTTATGGTTACTGTTTCTGCTGTAGAATCTCCAGATTGAGGCCAAAGATCGGGTCCGGACGTTAAATTAATTTCTGCCATTATTCACTCCTGCACGATGAGTTAATGAATTGTTTAAAATAGTTATCAAAACTTTATTTAGTTTATCTTTCTGACCTATAAATGTTAGCAAAGTAGTTTTTACTTGTCAAGGATGTTTACTGTAAATATCAGTTTTGTCAACTAAATTTTATATTACTCTCTAATAATATATCAATTTTCTAAAAATGGGATCTTTATTTTCTAATCACAGTATGATGAAAGATTTTTTTGGTAAAGATAAGAAAAATAATTATTGATAAAAATGTTTATTTTTTTGTATTGTTTTAAAACACATTTAAACACTTTGTTGATAGAATCGGATTTAAAATGTTCGGTTTTTCAATAAAAGCAGCAAAAATGTTACACTTTTTCAAGGCCTAATTTTAAAAGACTTTCAACTTTTTCAGCAAGTCCTAAATTAGCTTTTGTTTTTGACATCAACTAAATTCGATCTAAAAAAATAGAAAATAATTGATTGGGAAGACTCCGCAGAGAAATAGATGAGAAAACAGGGAGATTATGTTTTCATTAATTAATAAAAATTTCTCAAAAACGCACAAGTAGCGGCAATTTTTCCTCATTTCGAGAATTAAAATAAAAAAACTCCCCCCATGATTTGAAGAGAGTCTATATTTATATAATTAATAAAACTAGATTCAAGAGTTTAGTTTTTTACCCTTGCTTGATGATTTTAAAGGTACGATAGGAGAAAAAGTAGTTAAATAACCACAATTTGTGTACTTGCTGGGATTAAAGTACCACCAGTCTGTCCTGGTAAATCTAAATTAGTTCCTATATTAGATGGGATAAAGGCATTTTGACCAGTTAAAGTTGTTACTACTTGATCGGCGACAGTATTACCGGCTCCTACTATCGGTCCAAATTGACCGGCAGCATCATAATAAAGGGTGGTATTTGTACCATCTTTAACAGAAAGAAAGCGAGTCTCTACTGGCGTAACACCGTTATTCGTAATGATACGATAAAATTCATTCGCTAAACCTTGATTATATTGTGCTTGAGATATTTGAGCAATATATTGAGCATCATTAATCAAGTTTCCGAAATTGATCAAAGCCTGTCTTTGTGGATTTACTAAAGGATCACTTCCAGCCGCAATCTCACCAAATTGGACTCCCAAGCCACCGATAACACTAACAACATTACTAGGAACAGTACCAGCAGGAAGCTGAGATCCAGTAACATCAATTACATACACAGAATCACCCGCCGGTACTCCTGGAAATTGAGTTGAGTTTATCGAAACAGGAAAAACAGGAGTAATTACAGTTCCATCAGGTAATTCAAAAACGATGTCAGGGGAAGATCCTGCTGGTAAACCATCAACAAATGCTTGAACTTCTTCCGGTGTGCCATCTAGGACAACAGTACCAGTTCCCGAAAACCGTGTGACTCCTTCTACGAAGGAAATAGGAGCAGTTACTGTCACACCATTCTGAAGATCGATCTCTTCAATATCAAATTTACGAACACTATCAGGAACAGTAGTAGTAGCTCTAAATCTCAGAATATTTCTAAAATCACCATCAGCTAAAATTCCTTCGCTGATTAAGCCTTCAGAAGAAAGATTAATTTCTGAAAGTACTTGACCTCCAGTTTGGAGTTCTCCGTAAATAATGGTATTCGGACCAATACCTTCTGCCCCTACTTCAAAAATATCATCTCCTAAACCACCGATGAGAGTATCAACACCAGTAGATCTAACGAAAATAAGATCATTTCCTTCACCAGCATCTACGTAAGTATCAGCTGTTCCGGGTGTAATGGTGTCATTTCCTTCGTTACCGTAGAGTGTACTATTTCCACTACCGCCAACGATAGAGTCGTTACCTTTACCACCTAGGAGAGTATCATTACCACCAGTACCGAATTCAGATCTGTTAGCTAAAATAGTATCGTCACCTTGACCGCCATGGATATAGTCACTGCCGTTACCAGACACAAGACCGTCATTTCCTAAGTTTCCGAAAATTTGGTTGTTACCAGTACCACCAGAAATGGAGTCGTTATTTTGACCACCGTAAATGATATTATTTCCTACTAGAGCAAGAATTAAATCATCACCGAGATTCCCTAAAAGAAGATTATCTCCACCTGAGGCGTTAATGGTATCATTGTCTTTACCACCATAAACAGTGTCATTTCCTGCACCACCGTTAAGAAGATCCCGTCCTGGGTTACCCAAGATCAAGTCATCAAATGAAGTTCCTGTAATAGTGTCATTACCTTCTAACGCACTTAAGGATACCGCTTCATTTACTAAACTATCTTCCTGAGGCCACAAATCTGGTCCTGTTGTCAATGTAATTTCTCTTGCCATTACCCACTCCTACACTAAAGAATTATTTAATGTGTATAGTTAATTTTTATAGATTAAAAGATTAAGATCTCACAAAAAAAACGTGAGTTTAACTTATTCCAATAGTAGTCCTGTAATTTATCTTTTGCATGAAAAGATATTGAAAGAATTTATTAAATATTTCAGCGATTAGTTTTTGTTTCACATTGAAATTATTTAGTTGTTTTCTTTATTAAGTACTACAAGTTGGTATGATATGATAATGCTAACAAAGTAGTTTCTATTTGTCAATAGTTTTTTATTCACCTCCGAATATAATAAATCAATAACAAATTTTCTATTTTTTTCTAGGTATATGAATACTTATCAATCAGCAACTCTGATTTTGACGGGAATGCACCGTTCTGGTACTTCTTTATTATCTTCTTTGCTTCAAAGTGCGGGGGTTAATATTGGTAAAAGGTTAGTTCCAGCTAATGATGGTAATCCTAAAGGGTACTTTGAAAATAGTGATTTTGTTGAATTTCATGAAAATGTACTTTTTTCTCTGGGTATTGATAAAATCGGTTGGACCACCCTAGAAAATTGTCAGCCACCTTGTCATTATATAGATGAGGCTAAAAAATTAATTGAACGAAATCAAGACCCTGAGCAACCTTGGGGATGGAAAGAGCCAAGAACGACTCTTTTTTTAGATTTTTGGTCAAATTTGTTACCTAATGCCTATTTTATCTTTGTTTATCGATCACCATGGGAAGTTCTTGATTCACTGTATCGAAGGGGGGATGATATTTTTCGTCATAATCCTGAGTTAGCATTACAAGCCTGGAGTAGTTATAATCGACAAATTGTAAATTTTTATCAAAAATATTCTGACAAATCCTTATTATTTAATTTGGCAAAGGTGACAATTAATCCAAATTATTTGATAGAGATGATTAATGAAAAATTTAATTTATCTTTGCCTTCAGTGGATTCTAATATTTATGATCCTTCTTCTCTCAAAACTGATACGAAAAAATCTCAACGTCCTCATCTTTTAAAAGTTTATTTTCCTGATATATGGGAACAATATCAAGAATTGAATAAAATGACGAATTTTGAAGAGCCTTTGGAAGAAGTTTTGGAAAACTTATCAGATAATGCTTGGGTATTGCAAGATTGGTTAAATGTCAGAATTTTAGAAAAAACTCTGAAGCAAGAGAAAAAGATTAGTGATGAGCATATTGATTCTGTATATCAAAAATTAGGGGAAACTATCGGCGAAAAAGAGTCTTTTGAGTTTCATTTAGGAGAATCTCAGCGAGAGTTAAAGGATAGCCAATCTCAGCTACAGCAAACTCATCAAGAATTAGAAAATACAAAACAAGAATTATATAATACTCAATCTCAGCTACAGCAAACTCATCAAGAACTAGAAAATACAAAACAAGAATTATATAGTACTCAATCTCAGCTACAGCAAACTCATCAAGAATTAGAAAATACAAAACAAGAATTATATAGTACTCAATCTCAGCTACAGCAAACTCATCAAGAATTAGAAAATAACAAGTTTCAATTACAAGAATCTCAAAGAGAATTGCAAGACAAAAAATATGAATTGCAACAACAAGAGTTGGCCTTCAAAGAATTACATTTTTATTTCGAGCGTTCTCAGGAAGAGTTAAAACAAACTCAAGAAAAAGTAATAGAGATTAAAGAGAATCTTCAAAGAAAACAAGAGGAGTTACGAAATTCTCAAGAAAAAATTATTTTTATGGAAAGTAGTAAGTTTTGGAAATTAAGAAATAAATGGTTTCGCCTTAAAGGGGAAAAAATTGAATAAATCATTCGACTTTTTGCAGAAGTCACGTAATAGGTAATGGTTATTGAAATTAATAATTTTTCACCTTAAATAGATTTTTGTTTTGTACTTGTGTCTATTAATTAATTTTAAATTATTATGAATATCTCTTTACAACATCCTGATTCTGTTCTCTTTATTACCCTTGACTCTTGTCGTTATGATACTTTTATGGAGGCAAATATTCCCCATTTAAAAGCTATCGGTAATGTTTATAAAACTATGGCTCCAAGTTATTTTACCTATGGCTCACATCAAGCAATGTTTGTCGGATTTACCCCTAGTATTGCTCAAGACTTTGCCCCTTTTACTAATGCTAAGTTCGGCAAAATTTTTCGGATGGGAGGCAGTGCGGCTTTTAGTAAAGAGACTGATTATTTTATTTTAGAAGGAAAAAATATTATTGATGGTTTTAAGCATCAAGGTTATCTTACCATCGGTTCAGGTGCGGTTGGTTGGTTTAATCCTAAAACAGAAACTGCCCAATCCTTAATTAAAGATTTTAATCGTTTTTTTTATCCGGGAGATACCTATTCTTTAGAAAAACAATTGAATTGGCTGACAAAACATTTGCTTTCTTCAGAAAATAAAGTTTTTGCCTTTTTAAATATTGGAGAAACTCACACTCCTTATTATTATCAAGGGGCAAATTGGAGTCGAGATTATAACCCTTGTATTCCTTTCGCCAAAAATAATGATGCTGATGAGTGTCGCAAAAGACAAACTGCTTGTTTAGAGTATGTAGATTTATCTTTAAAGCCTTTATTAGATGCGTTTAAACATAGTAATATTGTTATTTGTGCTGATCATGGTGATTGTTGGGGAGAAGATGGTTTATGGGAGCATGGTTTTCATCATGAAAAGGTATTAGAAGTACCTTTTATTTTTAAGCTCAATAGTCGTTAAATCCCTGGACATTGCCCACCCTAGAATACATTTATAATTATGGCAATTAAAAGATCGTCTTCTGATCATAAATCTGAATCTCTTCCTCGACAAAGAAAAAATAAAACTTCTATTCCTAAATCTGTCTTGTCAGAAGATGATAACCTTTTATCTTCCACAGAAATAATTGAAGATTTAGGGGAAAATGAGGATAAAATTCGTCCTCATCGTTTTGAGGATTATATCGGACAAAAAGATCTTAAGGATGTTATTTCTATTGCCATTGAAGCTGCTAAACAAAGAAAAGATCCTTTAGATCATATTCTATTATACGGTCCTCCTGGATTGGGTAAAACTACCATGTCTTTAATTTTGGCACAGGAAATGGGAGTGAGTTGTAAAATAACCGCTGCACCAGCTCTTGAACGTCCGAGGGATATTACAGGCTTATTGGTAAGCCTTAAACAGGGTGACATTTTATTTATTGATGAGATTCACCGTTTAAATCGAGTGACAGAAGAACTATTATATCCGGCCATGGAAGACTGTCGTTTAGATGTTACTATTGGTAAAGGACAATCGGCGAAAATTCGGAGTATTCCCCTTTCTCCTTTTACTCTTATAGGTGCTACAACAAAAATTGGTTCATTAACTTCTCCGTTGCGTGATCGTTTTGGCTTAATTCAAAGGTTACAATTTTATGATCTTGATGAACTTACGGAAATCATACTGCGATCTGCTACCATTTTAAAGTTAGATATTGATTATGGTGGTGCAGAAGAAATTGCTAGACGCTCAAGAGGTACACCAAGAATCAGTAACCGTTTATTACGCAGAGTAAGAGATTATGTGCAAGTAAAACATAAATCGAATATCAATAAACCATTAGCGGCGGAAGCGTTAGATTTACATAATGTCGATCGCTTAGGGTTAGATTGGACTGATAGACTGGTATTATCTACTATGATGGAACAATTTAAAGGTGGCCCTGTGGGTTTAGATGCGATCGCTGCGGCTACAGGGGAAGATGCTAAAACCATTGAGGAGGTTTACGAACCTTATTTATTACAAATCGGGTTTATTAATCGTACCACAAGAGGAAGGGTTGTCACCGATAAGGCTTATGAGCATTTGCAACTAAAAGGTAATGGGTAATTAGTAATATAGTGCATCCGTCAAAAGTTACTACTGTGAAATAAATCCCAAAGCTAGGAATTTAAGTATAATCTTAAGATGACAAACATATTTTTTAGAAAATGAAACTGTATAATAAAAAATGAAGTGGTAGTGTGAAGGGAAAATTTATCGTAGATTATTAACGTAAACCTGTAGCTAAAAATTTAGGCATTGAACTTTAACTTTATAGCTATGCTAATAGCCTCGAATTAAATTGAATTAACTTAATATATTTTAAATAAATATGGTCATAAAATAATAAGTTCAGAGGCATCTAAGTTTACCTATGAGGATAGGTAATTAGTGATTGATAATGATAAAAATAATGATAAATTTATTGTCACAGAATTATTTAATAATAAGAGTAAAAAAAGAAAGTCTTTTGTATGAGAAATAGTAAAAAAAGTTTTTAAAAATAGGGTTTATTTAGCTTATGAGCGTTATCCTATTCTTTGCAGTAAAGATCATAGAAAATAAGTAGATATTTTAATTCTCGATTGGCAATTAGGTATTATTATAATTGAGATTAAATATTTTAAAATATAGAATATCCCTCTTGTGTTATGTTCCGAGATGAAATAATAGGAGAAAAAGAAAAATTGAACTTGGGGGGGCATAAACAATAATGGATGTAGCAGAACAAGTTTGTAAACATTTACCTCGAACTCCAGAATCCACTATACCATTAGTAGATTAATATTATATTTACTATCAGGATTTATTTCCTAATGCCATCCGAAACGAAAATTATTACCAGAATTAGAAAAAGTACTGGGAGTATCATCACAATCTTTACATCATTTTCTCACGTCATCACCTTAGTAATTATCCAAACTAGAACAAAGAAGATTAAATAAATTAGTGACCATATTATAGGAAGAAACAATAACTATTGTAGTGGATGAAACAGGGGATAGAAAAAAAGGTAATAAAACAGACTATACTGCCAGACAATATTGAGGAAATGTGGGGAAAATAGCTCAGGGAATTGTCTGGGTTAATGTCTATGGTATTTATCAGAATATAACCTTTCAATTAATGACGAAAATATATAAACTAAAGTCGAGATTAAAAATAAGAGATAATTATAAAACAAAGACAGTTAGGGCAGGAGAAATGGTGAGAGAATTAAAAGAATGGGATTTTAAAAAATAGAATTAGTATTAACACATAGTTTATATGGTGAAAGTAGTACTTTTTTAGAAGTATTAGAAGAGTTAAAACTGGAATATGTGGTGTCCATTAATAAAAATAGAAAGTATTGAGAAATGGTGGGGAATAATAAATAGTGTTTATACCACGGTAAGTTGGCAAATAGAACCCTTTAAAAAATTACTATTTCTGAATGCACAAAAGAAAGAACAAGAAGAAAAAGAAGAAATAAATACTTGGAAAAAAAGTTTGAAGAAAATAATGAGGATGATTGAACCATTAATCTTATTTTGGTTAATAACACCATGGTTAAAAATAGTAAATTCATCTGGATTATTAGAAGGATTGTTCTCGTTATTTCTCTATTCTTTCATATTTTTCAGTTTTTTTTGATCAGTCAATTAAATTAATCCTATTCACTCATTATTATCGGTTTTTTATCAATGAATGAATGAATTAATATAAATAGATAATTTTTCCATTGATAATTTCAATCAATCCTAAATCCTGTAATCCTATCCATTGCCTAGTTGTGAATAATTTATGAAATTGTTGCCAATCTAAATATATTTTTTCTTCCTTTTCCGTTGCACATGGTTTCATCGCATCTAAGGTTTTTTTGCATCTTCTAAATCAGGATGAATTCTACTAACTGTAAATTCAACTAAGGCTAAATATTCATTCCAAGATTTTTTTCTTTTCGGGTTAATATACCAACAACCAATCATTATATAGTCTTGATATTCATCTACTATAGTAAATAAAGGCTCTCTAACGTAGTATGAAACTTCTGAATCTTCTGATTTGAGCATAATACAAGTTAAGTCGATCGTCGGATGCTCCCTATCATGTTCTATTTCTTGACATTGGGGAAATGTGATTAAAACGATTCTATGATCTGATAAATAATTAACAGTAGGTTTAGGATACAACCAACGTGCTAAATCTTTGAGATGATTAATCATTAGTGATTTCTTAGAAGTTAGTATTTTTACGGAAAATGTCGAGCGAAACTCAAAATTTCTGTCTTAAAAGTTCGATCGCCAAAGGTGGCGCTGCGCGATCGAACTCTATGATGTTTTACGAATCTTCTGCTTTTCAATTCTTGTATTTGACGATTAGCCTCTTTCCTAGCCAGTAAAGCACATTTTTCGATCGTCGTTGTGGATAGGAGATTAAGGAATTGAGGGCGGTTAAAATTACCCATAAATGCCCCATAAGCACAAATAGCTTCGGGATATTGAGTCACTAAACCATAGTTTAAATCACGGGGTATCTGGGGAATATACTTTTCCCAGCGAAACTCATCCACTGTTAACCATGCGGTAATAGCGATGGGTGCAATAACTCGATGAATGTCAGATTCCATCAATGATAACAATACAGGGCGGTTATCTTGAGGAGAAACCAGGTAGTCTCGCTGACTAATTTCTAAAATTTGCTCGACAATTTCTGAGCCTTGAGCTAATAAACGAAAATAGCTAGAGACAAAATCGGGGATAGCATAGTAACAACACCAGCCTTTTTGATGTAAAGGGGGAAAAGTAACGGCGGTTTCAGTAGCTAAAAACCAGTGGGCTTGATTATGCAAAATTTTCTCACGGTAATAATTTCGTAGGGTGATAGGCGGATATTGTTCTAAATAGCTTTTTTGGCTCATCTTGTTACCCCATTTTTTTGCGACTCTACTACTTTAATGCAAAGATTGAGAGTTTTGGTTATCTTTTATGCTAATGACGAATTAACTATTCTGCAATAAGTATGTATTTTAAAAGATTGTTAAGGTTCTATTCTAATAAGCCAAAACGCATTTAATTTACATTATTTACTAACTCTAAAAAATGACTTAAACCTTTACCTGTTCCCTTTTCCCTACTTCAACTAAACAATTTAAACGCTTCCTAGTTTAATCTACGGATAATTGATTTAACCCTTGTCAAAGAAGCATTTTAGTTCTGAGTTCATAGTTCTAAAGTTAAGGGGTTGTCAAAATAATTTTCTGTTTGTTATATTATGGAGACAGCAATTTTTTTGTAATTAATAAATCAAATGTTAAACCTAACAGTGTTTTAATCTTACTACTTTTGTCAAGCTAGATTCTCCAATCAGGGGATTCTAGTGTCTAAAACAAAAGGAGGTTAATTCCATGTTAGGTTTACGTTTAAGATTCCGTGCCATCGCTTCTCAGCTTCAAGTTTTAAATCACAATGCAAAAGATTTAAACGAAGAATATTTACTCACTGTGGCAAAAGAGCATTATCCTAAACGGTTCGATCGAGCTGTTAAAATGAGAGCTGATTTAACCGATAGTGCAACTCTATGGGAAATTCTCGGCATTGATGCGGTTATTCTCTTGGAAGATAAAGAGGGTAAATCAATTCGTGTCGGCGTTTCTTTATTAGACAAGGAAAAAAATGCCCGAAATCTCGTTTTTTCGATGAAAAGTAAAGAAGGTAGCTTACTGCGAGAGGCTTTGAATATCGAGCAATATTGGGTTTTCTTGGTGAAAGCCAAAGATTTTCCTCGAACAAAAGAGGAATGGATTGATATTCTCTACCGTGAGATTGATGAATGTCCGCCCTTTTCGGGTTGTCGTTTGATTATCTTGTAAACTAATTCTGGGGGGCTTTTGCCTCCTTTTTTTGGTTAGTTACAGTTAAATATAACGAACTTGATTACGCATTTCATCGGCTGTAAGATGATTGACAATTTTCAATAATCTACGGGCAATTTCTTGGGGAGGATGACGGACTGCAATAATAACACCATAATGAGTTTGGTTTAAATTAAAGTATTCTTGTACTAACTTTCCAAAGTCGGCTCGATTGTGAGTGACAAGAGTTTTTTTCTGCAAACAGACGATTCATAGTTTAATCTTTAACGAGGGGATCTATCAAGTGGTCTGGAATGCGGTTTAATTCAATATAGTGGTTAATTTCTTCTGTAAATTCACTGTAATAAGCAAGGGCAGAAAATACTTGACTTAGAGTTAAATGAGGCATTCCTTGGGGGATTTCCTGATTTTATTGGACAAAAATGGCGTACTCATGGCGATACTTATGGTTCGGCGGTGGCTAATGGTGAGGAAGCATTGGAATCGTTAATCATAGCTTATCAAGCTACTGGTGAGCCTTTACCTCAACCCAGCACTGCTAATTAAATTGAAGTATAAACAATTTATTTGTACTTAATAAATATGCTAAAATTTACTTATATACTTTATTATTTTCAGCAATAAAAATTTATGTTGGCTCAAATAACTGACTCTCAAGGTAAATTTAAAATAAACTTATATTGGAAAGTGATAACCAAAGATCGTGGCTTGATTTCAGATTGCTTTATTGATGATAATCAAAATATTTATTTTGAACGAGAACATCATGAATTTATTGATGCAATAACATTGATAAATCTTATCCAAGATAAAGTTAAGACAATTTATAATTTGTCTGATATTAAAATTGCTTTAGGAAGAGTCAAAAATACATAAAGTAAGATTTAGTTTATTCATTATCTCTAATGGCATCAAGTATTTCTTGCATAGTAAAATAAAGATAGTAAAATATTGGTTTATGATTTATCTCAAAAATTCCAAAAGGACGAATTGACTGATTTTTGAGATCATATAGTGGATTATTTCCCGTATATTTAGGACTAACATAAGCTAATTTATTGATAGGTGTACATTTTTGATCAAAAGTTATCCCCCATTTTGGTTGATGTTCTAATTTTCCTTCTGAGTTTCTTTGTATATTATTTAATATATTTTCATAAAAATATTTTATATCAATTTGAATAAAATCTTTATCTGTGATTAATTGCCATGAAGGTAAAAAATTTTCGGTAATATTAATGTTGATTTTTAAATAATTAAAAAATTTTTCTGCTTCTTTCAAAATATAATTATTAATAATTTCTTGTTCTGTTTGATCCTTAAATGATATTAAAGGACTATATTTACTGATAAAAGTTGAATTATCAACAATACTACCTGAGAAATTTATCACGAGTTTTCCTCCAAATAACTTTTTTGAATTAATGAAAAGTCAACAGATTGAACAATAATTCCTTCTTTTAATTGAAGTAAATCTTGAAAAATGGTGTTTTGATATTCATGAAAAAATTGAGGAATTAAATAACAATTTTTTGATATTGTTAAGTCTTGACTTTGTTGTAAAGCAAATTCATAAGTAAGTTCTTTAATTAAATCTATTCTGTATTTATCATTAGTATTTGCTAAAGGTATATTGTTATTACGCACATAAAACTCAAGATTTACATATTTATAATCATAAATAATAATAGTATTTTTTTTACTTTTTTCATCATAGTAATTTAATAGTAAGTCAGGTCTTAAAAGACGAGGTAATTCTTGTTTAAAATTTCTTTTTGTATATATGGGATTAGAATATACAAAAATAACAGGTTCTAAATCATATTTTATTAACAATAAATCTTGCCAGTTTAAAAGATATTTTTTGTTAAAACTTTTTACTGGAGATGCTGTTTGATAAATCCATATTTGATTATTTTTATCTTTGGCAGAAATTAGATGATTACCAACTCTATTCATTTTATTAATATCTCTAAGATCATTATGATATTTTTTTATACATATATCTGTATCTGCATAAGCTATATTGTCAAAACAGTTTTTGAAAAAGTAAGTGTGACACATATCTTCCCAAACAAAAGAAAATCCTTTAATTCCCCAGTATTCTCCGTCTTCGCCTTCAGGATTAATTTCTCCATATAAGAATAATTCTATAGCTTCATATAATTGCCAATAGTTGTTATCTTTATAATGCGTATTTTTATCTATATTTTCTAAAGTTTCTTTGAGAATACTGATTGTTTCTAATGATGTCTCACTATCAAAAATAGACTGATGATTTGTTAAATAATTATCTTGAAATGTTTCACTTAAAAATTTAATTTCCTGACGATGATCTTTAATTTGTTCAGAAACGTCACCATCTAATTGTTCAATAATTTCATCAAGAATATAGCAATATAAAGTAACAATATCAGTGCTTTGATTTTCTAAAGTTGGACTAGCTAAGTCCATTGTATCGATAAAAATAACATCATTTTTTAAATAAATTGCTTTGTATAAATACTTGTGAATGTCACTATATTTAATTTTCTCACTAGCCCTGATTTTATCTTTTAGGGATTGAATAATTAATGGATCATAGGCTTCTAATATATTTTCTAACATTCTGATTTTACTATAGATAATACAAGACTCTTGCTGATTATTTGTAAGAGTAACACCTCCATTTTTTGTTGTTGTTTGATCTTGATCTTGTTGATATTCTGAGTTATTTAGTTGAAACTTCTCATTATCGATATTATCGTTTTCAAATTTACGAAAAGTTCGATAAAGATCGAAAAACAGTTTCCTTACTAAATCAAAATCTTCTTCAGGAAATTCATCAAAACCAATAGGAAGATAAAATTCAAAACAATCTTCTACAATATTTTTTTTAATCCCTACGAAATTATCTTTGGAATTTTTATTAATTCTTAAACTTGTAAAGTTAAACATAACAAAAAATTATTATAATGTAAATAGTCAATAAATTATTTCATCTATTAAAAAGGTATATTATCCAAATTTTTTACGTTTATGAAACTATTTTCATCTATATCAATAACAATATTTAAGTCATACTTAATTTTGATTTTTTCTATAAAAAGATTATGAAATCTTGTAAAATCACCAAAAGTAACTAACTGATCTGTGCCTAGATCTAAAAGCTCTAATAAAGGCTTTTTATCTCGATTAAAAACACTATCCCAAAGAAAAAACATTAATTTATTTCTAATTGATTCGGATGTTACGGGATAGTTCTTGATAAAATAAAATCCTATTTGCTTATCTTCAATACCTCTAATAGATTGATGATGACTTTTAATAAATTTGTTAACTCCTCTTACTAATTCTCTCCATTCATCTTTTTCCAAATAACCCCAATACTCAGGATGTCCATTCCCATATTTAGGTTCTGGAATGTCATTATTTTCTTCCCAGTCAATAAACTCCCACTCCCATCTTCTTTTAAAAGCACTATCCATAAAATAAATGGAATTATCAGAAGTATTCATAGTCCCTAGTATTGATAAATTCGGAGGAATTTTAATTGATCTGGAGTCTAAATTAATATAAAGGCATTCAACTCTATTTTGAAATGTTGATAAATTTTGTACCCAATGATCTTCGTGTGGGAATTTATATTCAAACCCGTCACCTGCTAATTCTTTCTCTTCTACTCCTATTAACCTTAATATTGTCAAAAGTTCTATTTCAGTAATATTAATACTATAAGATGACCAACCGTTATCTAGTTCATGATCATCTCTGTCTAACAGTTGAAAAACTGTGCCAAAAATAGCAGATGAATTACCTCTATTAATTTCATCTATGATTAAGGCAACATTATTCGCTTTTTTACAAGCTTTTTGACGTGCCTCTTGAATAGCTTTAATTTTTTTTTCTTCATCTAAAAATTTGTAATCTTTATTTTTTGTTGGATCATCGTAATGATCTAGGATATTTTTATATGCTTGTGCTAATGCTCTTAAAAAATGACCTTCATGAAATTTATACTGAACATTTTTTCCTTTAGTTATAGGAACAAGTTTACCCATAAAATCACCATAAGTATATTCTGGATGAAATACTGTTTTTACTACATTTTCTGGATTTAGTTTTTCGTTGATTTTTAAGTCATTAGGAAGAATTTGATTAACAATTTTAAAACTTTTTCCAGTACCTGGATTTCCAAATAATATTTTTTGAATAGGACTACTAGGCATATTAAATGTACTAAATATAGGGTATTAAGTCACAATACTATAATTTGAGAATTAATTAAAATAATATCTACCAACGTAATCAACGCATTGCACTAATCATCACGAAATTGATCCCATGCGGCTTGATTAAAAGTAGAAGGATCTCCCCAATCTACTCCCTCATAAGGATCTGAGTTACTATAATAGTGATAATCATCATAATCATCTGGCTCTGATTCTTGTTCATGCCAATCTACTTCATCTTCTTGTATCTCATCTTCATATTCTAAATAATCATCCGTAATACTATTTTCTTCTGTATTTGATTTAGTTAGCGAGACATCTAAACCATTATCCCTAAATTCCTTAACGATTTCATGGAGAGGATCTTCTAATAAATCTAATAATTTTTCTGGAGAAATTGTATTTTTATCAAGTTGTAAGGCTTCAATTAAATATTCTCCTATTTTGATATTTTTGCGACTATTCCAAGCCCCAACATATAACAAGATATTACTGCTTTTTTGATAATAATTATATAAATGTTGTTGATAGTCTATTTCAGCTAAATAGTAGTAAAGTTGCTCAGGATTTTGAATGTTTAATTTAGATAAAGCCTCGCAAATTTCCTCATCGTAATGATTCACTAATTCCATGTCTGTAGAGTTGGTTAAATAAACCGCTAAATAATAAGCACGTTCTTTGATTAATTTAGGTAAAGTTTGGCATTCATTTTCATTATTACAACACACTTTAATTGTTAATAATTTTTCCTTAATTTGATTGTTGATACTTTCAAGAATTTGGGCTGATTTATCTTTTACTGCTGTATGTTGTCCAATTAGTGAAGTTAAAGAATATTCTGAACTGCCAAGGTTGAATAAGTTGCTGAAAAATGATTTTATCCTCTGTGTTAGGATGAGTCATAATTGGTTTTGGTGTTAGTTTTCAACGGTTATATTTATCATATCCCGACATTTACGAAATTATCTATAATTTAATGCGAATGAGGAAAGCCATATCGATAAAGATGATACTAGGATAGTTTATTTATTCTGCAAAAAGGCTATAAAAATCTTGATAAGTGACAATTTTCGTTTTCTCAAACTCTTTAATAATTAATAAATCTAAATCTCCTGTAATTAGATAATCTGCATTACTATCTTTTGCTAAAGCTAACAAATAATTATCTTTTAAATCTCGACAAATATTAACAGTTGATTTTACTTCAATAACTAACCCAACAACTTGCAAAAAATCAATTAACTCCGATACTTTAACGGGAGAAAAATATTTTTGTAATTTTGGTCTTTTAGTGACAACATTAATTTCTTCCAACAGTTGAGAAGAAAAAATAGGTTGAATGGTTTTGTTAACTAATAAATCTTTTAAACTACTTAATTGCTTTCCAATTAAAAAGCTAATCCAAAGGTTAGTATCTATAATTACCTTACAAGGTTTGTTGTTTTTCATAAATTTCTGCTCTTACTGTTTCCACTTCTTCATTAACTATGTCGAGAGAAATTTCATCATTTTTAAATACTTCTAAAAATTCTGTTAATTTTTGATTTAAAGTATCTTTTTCTAAGGCTTGACTTAACTTAATTTTTTCTTCTTGAGATAACTGTTGTACTAATTCTAATACTTGCTCAAACTCCAATTTTAATGATAACTGAGGCATATTATTAATAAATAAGAGTGAATAAATAAAGGTTAAATTTAAACTAATTAAACGAAGCTAAGATGTGACTAGCTTTTATTTAAAATCTTGCTTTACACTGTAGCCTTTAAGTTTAACACAAAGGAATTGCGAAGGCGATAATAATAAAGCCTAAAATTTAAGGAATCTAAGCCCTCTGGAAATAGCTTTATCACTATATTAGTATAGTTAATTTATTTGTCATTTAAAAATAGTAATGCTTGTATTATTCAGTTTATCTCGAATTAAACTAAAATCGAAGTAATGATAAATAACCTTAAAAAGTATGTTAAAAAGCTATGAAGCTATCTATGACAATGGACAAGTGAAATGGTTGGAAGATACACCAAAAGTTACTTCCGCCCATGTCATTATAACCATTCTTGAAGAATCGAATAAAAGTGTTTTTAGCCGTCGTCAACCTCCTGAATTTATAGCGGGGAAAGGAAAAACATTAGGAGATATTGTTAGCCCTATTGTTGATGAAGATGACTGGGAATGCCTAAAATGATTAACCTTGATACACATATTTGGTTTTGGTTTATCAATCAAGAATTTGACTGATTTTTTAAACATGGGTTGCAATTTAGAGCAAAAATGAACCATAAAACCATAATTAGGTACTTTATTATTACAACATATTGAACTTGAAAAATATTTACTAAAATAATAAAAAACTATGATAAATATTGAAACTAAAATATTAGAAACTTTAGACAAAATGCCCGTATCTTTGCAAGAAGAATTATTGCATTATGCGGAGTATCTTCAGGAAAAATATAGCGAAAATAATGGAAATATAAACACTTCTAATCAAAAACGTCGCTCAGGTATTTTAGAGGGTACTTTTGTTTTACCCTTACCTGATGATTTTGATGAATCTTTAGAAGATTTTGAGGAATATATGAGATGAAATGGTTATTTATTAGATACTCATGCTTTTATTTGGTTGTCAGAAAACGATCCTAATTTGCCAATTAATCTAAGACAAAAAATTGACTCCGCCGAAAAAGTTTATTTAAGTATTATTAGCCTTTGGGAGATTGCCATTAAAATCAATATCGGGAAATTATCCCTTAAAAAAAGTTATCAACATATTGAAAATGAACTAAAATTATCGGACATTCTCTTATTACCAATTACTTTTGCTAACACTCAAAGACTATGCAATTTACCATTATATCATCGAGATCCTTTTGATAGAATGTTAATTGTTCAAGCAATGGAAAGAGAATTAATTTTAGTGAGTAAAGATACTAAATTTTCTGCTTATCCCATTGAAATATTACGGGAATAAAAATCAAACTAAGTAACGACATCTCAGAAATTATTAATATTTAAAACAAAAAAGGACAAGTTTCTCCCTATCAAGTCAAACAATTTTTAGCATTGATTGAAAAATATAATTTAACTTTAGATAAAGAGGAATAAAATATGCAAGACTACCATATTAATATATTCTATAGTGAAGAAGATCAAGGTTATATTGCTGATATTCCAGATCTTACATATTGTTCTGCTTACGGGAAAACTCCAGAAGAAGCATTACAAGAAGTTTTAATTGCTAAAAAAGCATGGTTAGAAGTTGCTAAAGAAAAAAATAAGCTCATTCCTTTGCCTAAATATAAACCAATTATTTATCAAATTGCTGGATAGTTAAATTTCGATATTTAAATCTTAATATAAAAGAGCAATAGCCTCTCCTATTTGTTTAACTTTATTCACTAATTCGGGGGGATTAATTACCTTAACTTGCCCACCAAAACCGACAATCCATCTTAATAAATCAATATCTTCTAATGACCATAATGGTAATTTTACTTGAAAACAATTAGGATAGTTTTTATCATCTGTTTTTTTAAGGGTAAAAGGGGCTTTTTTCTCATTACTTTTATGAAGAGGGGGAGACATTTTCATCTGTTTTAAAGGAAAGCGATTTGTACCTTCACTGATAAACTTAAAAATATAATCACTAAACCATAATTCGATCGTTATTTCGGCTTTACTTTTCTGTTTACGATCGAAATATAGTTTTTGTAATTTGACGTTATTACCAAGAAAAATTCCGCCACTAGCTTGATATAGTTTTTGTAATTTATTTAAGGCATTTATTTGTTGCTTTTCATCCCGTGATTGATGTTGTTTTCTGCCTAAAAATAACCTGTCTAATCTTTCAAATTTCAGTAAGCCTTTATTTTCTCCTTCTGCCCATTCATAACCTAAATACCAGCCAATGTTATGAAAAACTATTTGTAATGGATAAATTAGAAAATAACTATTATCTTCTGTTTGATTATTTTGAAAGTCATGATTATTAAATTCGGCACTGCTTAAAAAACGATTTAATTCTAATAATTCTCCCTTTTCGATCGAACTTTCTACCTGATCAATTTTACTTGCTAAAGAGGTATTAGGAAGACTGTTTAAATCGACAATATTTTTATTATAAATTGCCCTAACAGGGTAACTTTCGGGGTGAGCAATTTTAGCATCTCCCAGACGACTTTTAAAGGTTTCATAGACCGATAAAGCGACAGGATCTGATAAACTATTAGCTTGGGCTTCTAACAGTCTAAATAGTTTAATTAATTCGTTTGCAGATAAGATTCCTGTGCCAATAAAATAACCTTTTTTCATAGTAAAATCTGGTAAAATTCCAAAGGGTTTTAAAACTTTTTCTATATCTTTACGAATACTATCAGGACAGTTAAAGTTAATAATTCCTGGAGAAATCATAGCATTAACTAGACTTTGTAAACATCCTTCTTGTTTATTCCATGTAAAAGGGTGATGAATAATAAAATTAATGGTTTTAATTAATCGCTCAAAGGGTTCAATATCTGAGTAAGGATGAGTAACTAAATCCTCAATTTCGAGTGTTTTTATTTCTATTTTTTGATTAAATTTACTGCCAATAATACCAATATTTTCTAACCAAAGTAAATCTTTTTTGATGGCTTTTGGTTGAGCATAAATAGGATGAATATGGTGAGCTAAAATTGCACAAATTTCCTCTATTTCTGTGTCAAATTTAATATTTTTACCGAATATTTGTTCTATCAATTCAGGGTTATATGATGATAAATTACCGATGTTAGGATATTTAATAATTAAGCTGATGAGGTGCAGAAGTCGATCAAAATCTAGTAACCTTGAATAAGAGTGAAATTTTACTTTACTATTAGCAGGGCGATTGTGACGATTAACTTGAGTGCGACTTAATTTTGAGACTTTATCATTGAATTGATGAACTTCTAATTTATCATCTTTAAAAGGTATGTCATAAACAGCTAAAAAACCCTCCGCAGGAAGGGGAGGAAAATTTCTTAGGGATTGATATAAATTAGTTATAACATCATCTGGTACTTGGCGTTTTCGCCTTTGATTCCATTCTAAACAAATATTTAAAGGAGTTTTTAAATACCAACCAATCCAGTTAACATTGTCATATTGTGTTAACTTTTCCAACAGAGAAATTCGCCACCATCTTTTAGCGTTAGTAGCATCATAAATAATCGGTTTTCCTGCTTGAATATAACTGTCAATTTGTTTAAATATTTCTGCTTCAATTAACTGCCAATCTCCTTGTATATTTTCATCTCCAAAAAGTTGTTTTCTAATGTTATCTGTAGAGATAATTTGATAACTTGAGTCTTGTTTAATAATGTGTTTAGCTAGAGTTGATTTACCACTACTTGGGCAACCAATTAAGATGTGTGAAATAATAGACATAATTTTGATATGTTAATCCTTATTATTAATATATTTATCAAAAGTTTCTAAAACCCAAATGATACTATTTTTAACTTCAAAATAGTCTTTATTATCAAAAAATATTTTAATATTATTAGGGGGTTGTTTAGGTGGATAATATATATCATTAGCAGCAGATATACCTAATTTGTATTTAAGGATATTAAATTGATTTTTTATATCTGTGATTATATTTTCTACCGATAAAAATTGATTTTTAAGATTATAAAGAGTTATCGAAGCAAAATTTTCCTCTGGTTTATAATAAATTTGAACATTATTATCCTTTTCTTTTTCAGTATATTGAGCAAATATCTTTTTAATAATATTTTCTTCAAGTTTGTCTAAGTTTTTCAAATTAACTTTTAACTTTGTTCCTTTTTTTTCAATTCTTTGTTGTATGGTTTCAAAATTATGATTAGCATGACTACCAATATCTCTTATATCCATAAGATGACAAGTAGTGTAATATCTATTTTTAAGGTTTTGTGATAAATTTTTATCATTATGAGAATAACCAGTAGTTGATTTAAAAAAATCACGAAATCTATAAATCTTATAATATTCCCAATTGGTAATTTGATCTTCACCAAATTCAAGACGGATAAACTGATGTAATATTATTTCTATTATTAAATAACTTGCTCTACAAAAATCTAAAAAATTATCTTCTATTTGTGCTTTAGCTATTTGTTGATTATATTCTTCTAAACGATTTTTTATGTCTTTATTTTTGTCTTTATCTAAAAATTTATAAATAGAATAATCAACTAAATAAATTTTTGCAGAATCGATACTAATTTCTTCTTTAGTAATCTTATCTATATAAATAGCAATTTGGTTAAGGTTTAAATTTATTTGCTCTAATATTTGTTTAGTTAACTCATCCATTTAATTTTCAATTTACATAAATTAATGACTAATTATTACTCAAGGTTAATAGCAATCTATATTGACTTAAAAACTTAGAATAAATTTGATCGTGCTTACCCTTAACCATACCAATAAATTCTATTTTACCCTTTAACACATCCTGAAAACGAGGGGTTTCTTTCCCCGAAAATCTAGCCTTATGATAATACTTTTCTTCAAACTCCTTCTGTGCAGATTCTAAACCAAATTTAGCCCAAGCATGAAGCATCGCCCTTACTTGACGCACAAAACATCTATCAACATTGGGAAATTGATTAGTGGTTAAACCCGTTACCTCTTGATGATTACCTTTAGTTTGTAAACGGGTTTTCTTCTCATTCACACTAAACCCATTCTCTCTAATAATACTTAAAAGTCGATCGCCTACCACAACTTTTTCCTTATCACCCTCATTGACAATATAAGCCAAATCCGCAGGAAAATCCTTGAGAGTAGTAGAGAAAGTTATATCATCAGCATAACGAGTATAAGTTGCCTTACAATCCTTTGCCAAACGCTGTAACTGACTATCCATCTTCCCACAAATCATATTAGTAACGATGGGAGAAGTAGGCGCACCTTGAGGTAACTGATTATTCTGACAACAAATTTGGGCTAAGATAGTAGCTACATCGGGAGGTAAATGATAAGGAATCCCCATAAACATCCCCCTAACTCGCCCAAAATTGACGGAGGGGAAAAAATCTTCTAAGTCTAAATTTAAAACATAACGTTTTTTAACATGGGCTTTAGCATTAGTAACAATGTTTTTATCTTGCACAAAACCATGCACTGAAGGCTTAACCTGATAAACTGCTTGTAAAACTTGATTGAGTTTTTGTTGAATAATTTTTAAGGCAGTAATGGGAGTTGATATTTGTCTTTCACCCCCAGATTTTTTCGGAATAGTAAAAGTTTTATAACGTCTCTGGGAATCAACTAAATAAAGATGATAAACTAATCTTTTATGAGGAATATTTAATAGTTTAGCAACATCTAAAGGAGTTTTTAATTGATAGAATTTTATGGTTAATTCTTCGGGAGAATCTTGGAGTAATAACGGATTTTGGTTTTGCAGATGAGGAAAAATAAGTTGCCATTGAGGAAGATTTGCCGTCATTATTACTCTTAAATTAACAATAAAAACTTGTGACTCAAAAGAAAACTAAAATAAAAATCACCTGCGGTTAGTATTCTACCTTACTCACATATAAGATACATTACTGGAACAGATATGAACCAATAACACTCTCGTAAAGCTAACCTTGAAATACACCATCGCAGGATCTACAATGGAAATCAATATCTTACCCAACAAGTGATTTATTTAGTTTTAACCTTTTTTCAGGTCATACTATTAGCTTATCTTACTCTAAAAAGAAAACCAATGATTTGATGCTAACGACGAAATATTCATCAGTTACTTATCCCTAATTACTTAATAACCTAAGTTTGGCTTAAGGGAAACAGTTTAAAACAGAATTCATAATAGCAATAGATGGTTTTTTTGACGATGGCAATAAGCAATTAATCCGGCGAATAAATTAACTAAAAAATTAGCAGGAGAACGATGACGGCTATATTCAATCATCTAAATGTGTTTCAATTGTTCAATTACTGATTCAATCATCGCTGGTTGTCTTAAAAGTTTTTTATTCGTCAATTCCATCAGTTTATTCTTCATATTTTTTTTAAGTTTTGTGACCAATAAAATTCCTTTTTTGCGTAAATCTTCGGCTAATTGTGCACAAATATAACCTTTATCGCCGAAAAACTTCCCCCCTAAGCCTTTTAATAATTCTGGTACTGGTTTTCGGTCATCCACATTCCCTTCTGTTAAAGCTATATTTAATAATTCTTCTTGGTGATTCACCACTAAATGTAACTTAAAACCATAAAACCAATCTACGGATGTTTTGCTTCTTTTTGCTAGTACTTGAAATACTTTATGTTGTGAAATACGTCGATGATGACAAACTTTGAGACAAGTCCAATCGACAAAACCAATTCCAGAGGAAGTCCCAAAACAAGACTGAAGATAAGCCATCAAGGGAATTATTGTACTGGGTATCCATTCCACAAATCTTTGATAACTAACCAATTTCGCAAAAGCACAACGCCAATAATTACTTACTACAGCTAAGTAAAAAGTTTTAAAATCTTTATAACCAGAAACATGAAAAGAAATTAGAATCGTCATTATTTCACTTAAAGCTAACCTACGCTTACGAATGCGAGTATTTTGACCAGTTTCGAGTAATTGTTTTTTCCAATGGGGTTCAAATTTGAGGCAAAAATCACATACAGAACAAAATAATTCACCTAAAATAAACATAAGACAGATGGATACTGAGAAAATTGTCAATTTCAGTCTATCTGTTTTTTATTTTCTTATCCCGAACTCACGTTATCTATATTTAAAATTTCTTTGTTGGAAAATTGCTATAGTATTTTTTACTCAATAGCTGATAAGAAATAAAATAATATTTTGATATTTCTATTAATACCGAATCTTCACTGCTATCCCTACCAACATTTCACAAATCAAAAAAGATTATTTATATTGTGTGTTGATTATTTCTCATAAATTTTGATAGTTTTAGGCGAAAAAAGAGGAATACGAATACACAGTAAAGCTAATAATGCTAGTATATGTATTGACCAATGAGCGATCGCTAATCCCCAGATGAGAAATATAATAGCAGTAAAAAGGGCTAAAACTAGATGAACTTCTTGATTAGTACGTTGATAGATAAAGATGCTAGTAATAGTAGTTAAAAGTAGCATCGTTAAAAATAAGGGAATCATCATAATATTTACCTCAATTATCTGGGAATAGAATCAATCTAATATCAAAAATTATTAATTAAACTATTTATTACTAGATAAAATTGTCTATATTCAGTAATATATTTTTTCGCCAATTTATTATTTTGTTTGATTATAAGTTAACATTTTTAGTTATTTTTCATAGATAAATGAGATACTTTTATTGACATTGTTGCAAAACTTTATATTTCTTTATAACTTCATTATTTCATAGCAAATTCAGAGATTTTGAAAATGATTTAAAGATTTGTGGTAATAGCTTGTACAGGACAAGTAGGAATACATTGTTCACACACAATACAAGTTTGCTGACGAAATTGTAACTTATAACTACTAGGATTCAATGTTAAAGATTCTGTTGGGCATACGCCTGTACATAATCCACAGTGTACGCATATTTCTTCGTCAATGGCAATTTCTCCTGTATTGAGGGAAACACCAATATTATTCGCCTTCATCCAATCAATAGCAGCATCTAATTGATCAATATCTCCTGATAATTCTAATACTAATTTACCTACTTGATTTGGTGCAACTTGTCCTCTGATAATATTAGCAGCGATATTAAAATCTTTAGCTAGTCGGTAAGTAACGGGCATTTGTACTACTGTACGGGGAAAAGTCAAATTTACTCTTTTTTTCATAAAATTAGAGATACTGTATAGGTTAATTATCAATTATCAATTAATAAAATTATGACTGAAAATAATGTTTATCGTCAAAATCGAATTCGTAATATTATTATTGCTTTAATAGCCATAACTCTTGGTATTTTGTTGGTATTGAGTTCACAAACTACTGTTAATTCCGAATCTTTAGAGGCACAATCTCAACAAGCAACCCCTTTAGAAATAGCAGTAAATAACGATAAACCCTCTTTAGTGGAATTTTATGCAAATTGGTGTACAAGTTGTCAAGCTATGGCTGGTGATTTAGCTATCTTGAAACAAAAGTATCAAGCAAACGTTAATTTTGTGATGCTTAATGTTGATAATAATAAATGGCTACCAGAAGTTTTAAAATATGGTGTTGATGGCATACCTCACTTTGTGTTTCTTGACAACAGTGGAAATGCGATCGCACAAACTATTGGAGAGCAACCGTTAAGTATTTTTGAAGGTAATATACAAGCCTTAATCGCTAATCAATCTATACCTTATGCTAACTCTAGCGGTAACATTTCTTCCTTAAATCCCAATAATCAAATTATTGAAGGTAACAAAGATAATCCTAGAGATCATGGTTAATTATTAGATTTTTTAATGCAAATCAAACAATAGGCAATGGTGATAAAAGCTAAAAGCAGTTAATTTATAAATATTTCTTTTCTTTAACCCTCTTTTGTCAAATTCCGAAAACATTTGTAATTTCTGAATTCTGAAACTATTGTACATCAATTGATCGTTAAAAGCTGCGCTGTGCGATCAAACCGATATTGAATAATAATTAAAATCAGAAATTGACAGAAGAAGTTTATAATCATAATTGAATTTGTAATCTAATTCCGAATTTTTAGTAATATAAACTTGTGATTTTTACATAGTAGAAGTTTTTTTTAAATTATTCCGTTAAACTCAGATATATGAAAATTTTAGCTAAATTCAAAAGTAAAATAAAGAAAATCAATTTAATTACTAATTATTAATAACTATATGAGTCAAGCAATTATTGACAATTTAACTTCATTGCCCATAGGGGGGAAAGACGAAAATAACTTTAATTATCATGAAGTTTGGTATCCACTTTTTTTTGTCGAAGATTTAGATAAAAATAAGTTGAATTCTTTTACTTTACTAGAAGAAAATTTGGTCATTTGGTGGGATAAAAATGAAGAAGAATGGCGAGTATTTGCAGATAAATGTCCTCATCGACTCGCACCCTTAAGTGAAGGTAGAATTAACGAAGAAGGTTTATTAGAATGTCCTTATCATGGTTGGGCTTTTTCAGGTGAAGGAAATTGTGAAATAATTCCTCAACAGGTAATCGGAAATAATGGAGAAAAATCCCCTCGTAGTTGTGTTAAATCTTACGCAACATCTATTAAGCACGGCTTATTATTTGCTTATGCAGGAAATCCTGAAAACGCATTTTTAACTCCTTTACCTATAGTAGATCCTATCGCAGAAAATGAAAAAAATTGGACAATTATTAATACTTTTAGAGATCTTCCCTATGATGCTTTAACCTTGCTTGAAAATGTTTTAGATTCTAGTCATATTCCTTATACTCATCACAAATCGGTGGGTAATCGTGCTAATGTTTCTCCCGTAGAATTAGAAATTATTAATGCAGATAGACAGGGTTTTCAGGGAGTGTGGCAAGAAGGACCAAGAAAAGGCAAATTAGGTACACAATATACGACTTTTATCGCACCTAATTTAATGTGGCATGACTTGACATCAAAGCAATTTGGAAGAACAATGACAGTAGTTTATGCAACCCCTATTAGTAAAGGTAAATGTCGATTATTTGCTATATTTCCTTTTCAATTTTCATCTAAAATACCTTCACTATTTATAAAATTAACTCCTCGTTGGTTTTCTCATCTTAATCAAAATAATATTCTTGAAGATGACCAAATATTCTTGTATTATCAAGAGCGAAATTTAGAAATATTAGGAGGTAGTAAAAATTTTTCTCAGACTTATTATTTACCAACAAAAGCTGATTTATTTATCATAGAATTAAGAAAATGGGTTAATAAATATAATGCTCAATTATTTCCTAATCAACTTTTTCCTGAAACACCCAATCATGATATTTTATTAGAAAGATATTATTCTCACACTGAGAAATGTAAAAGTTGTCGAGAAGCTTTAAAAAATATCAAAAAAATTCGTTTGATTTTACTAATTATCACTATAATCTTATGGTCATTAAACCCTATAATTAGCCTATATATTAATAGCTCACCACAGTTTATTATTTTTACAATTTCTTTAATTAGCTTAATAAATGTAGGATTCTATCTATACTTGGGTAAATTAGAAAAAAGATTTTATGAAGGGCAAATTATCCCTCCAAGAAACAAATAATTAATTAATTTAATAAGGACTTAATAAATACTAAAATTAATATCATTATAAATATTTATTTTATCTTCTATCCTGATTACTATTACTCATCCTTTTTCATCGTTATTAACTAAGCATTAAAATTAAATATAGGGTGGAGAGTATTTACGTAAATAACAGATAGTGTTTAAACCCCATAAAACAGTTATTATGTGCAACTATTGTTACTTCAAGAATGCCACTGTTACTCCAGCACCCCCATCATCCTGCTTTGCTAGTTCAAAATTAGTAACTTGAGGATGATTAGTCAAAAATTCATGAACTCCTGTACGTAAACTTCCTGTACCCTTACCATGTATAATCCATAATGAACCTATTTCAGTTGCATTAGCGATGGCTTTTTCCAAAAGAGGTTCGGCTAAATGTACTCTTTTTCCTCGAATATCGATGGTATTCTGAGAAGTTCGTACATTAATCGGCTTAGACTCAGTTTTTATGATGTTAACTTGTTTAGACTGTTGTTTATTAACTTTTATTTTGGTTTTATCTGGGATAGTTTTAACTTTTTCAAAGCGTTTGCCATCTAAAGATTCAATATCAGTGAAAGGTATTACCATCTTCATGATACCGAAACGAGCACTTAATTGCTCCATATCTTCATCTATGGTTAAAACTTCCGCCGTTTGCCCAATGCTCAGAATTCTGACTCTTTCACCCACCTTCGGTTTATAATTTGATTTTACTTTCAAGGGAGTTAAAAAACGATCGCCAATTTTTGTCAAAGTTTCTGTTGCTTGATGAGCGTCTTTTGCCGTAGGATCACTTTTTTTCTGTAATTCCTTAATAACTTGAGCAATTTGGCTTTTAGCATCAAATAAGAGTTTTTGAACCTCTTGTTCTTGTTTTAACTTTAAATCTCTCTCTCTAGCTTGTAAAGATGAAGCTTTTTCTTCTACTTGTTGATAAAATAATTCAGTTTTTGATAGTAAGTCTTGAGCTTGTTTATGTTTATTTTCTTGCTCACGACGTTGATTTTCAAGGGCAGAAATTAACTCATTAACATCATGAGAAAAACCACCAACTAATTCTTGTGAGTCAGCGACAATATCTAAGGGTAATCCCAATCTTTGAGCAATGGTAATAGCATTTGATCGCCCCGGAATACCCCATAATAATTTATAGGTAGGCTGTAAAGTACTATCATCAAATTCTACTGACGCATTTTCAAAACGAGAGTCATTATATTTTAAACTCTTTAACTCTCCGTAATGAGTCGTTGCAATGGTTAATAAATTATTTTCTGCTAAGTATTTTAATATAGCTATGGCAATCGCTGTACCTTCATTGGGATCTGTACCTGCACCAACTTCATCTAATAATACTAAAGATCCTGTGGAATTGGTTTCCCCTTTGCTTTGCAAGGTAGAGAAATTAATAATATGTAAAAAATCAATAATGCGAATAATACGGCGAATATGCCCTGAAAAAGTCGATAAACTTTGCTCTAAGGATTGTTCATCGCCAATATCGGCTAAAATACTATTAAACCAAGGAATTTGAGCAGGATATTGTGCAGGAATAAATAAGCCTACCTTTGCCATTAAAGCTACGATGCCAATAGTTTTTAAAGTAACGGTTTTACCCCCTGTATTTGGTCCTGTAATAGCTACAACTCTTGTTTCTGGATTAATTAATACATCAATAGGAATAACTTCTCTACCCTGTTCCTGTTTTTCCTGCCATACTAACAGAGGATGTCTAACCTGTCTTAAAGAAATACTCTCCCCTTCTCGAAAATCCACAAATTCGGGTGGAAAACCATTCAACCAAACGCTATAACGAGCTTTAGCAGTGGCTAAATCTAAAGAAGTAGCGATCGCCAATAGCTGTTCTAAATCTTCCCAAACTTCAGCTACTTTTTCCGTCAACTGCCGTAAAATCTTTTCTTCTTCTCGTTTTTCCTGATTACGGGTAGTTTGAAGTTTATTCCCTAATTCAATGATAACTCTCGGCTCTAAATATAAAGTTACGCCACTGGTAGAGGTATCATGAACTATGCCTTGAATTTGTCCACTATGACTAGCTTTAACTGGCAATACGAAGCGATCGCCTCTTTGAGTAACCACAGGTTCTTGTAATGCGTTAGTATTTCTTTGAATAATACCTTGTAAAGTTTGCTGAATTTTATTTCTTAAAGTCTTAATTTTTTGACGAATTTCACCTAATTGAGGACTAGCTCTTTCTGTGATTTCCCCACGATCATCTATACAATAGTGAATTTCTTGCTCTAATTCAGGGAAGGTTCGTAAATCATTAACCAATTCTTGAAGAGTAGTGGCGTTTTCTTGTTCTTCAATTACCCGTCTTAATTTTCTTACACCTGATAAAGTTGTCGCTAAGTTTAATAACTCATTACCATTTAATATTCCTCCTATTTTTGCTCTTTCAATCGATTCTCCAATATCATGAATACCATTAAAAGACCAATTGGAGTTGATGTTGATTTCTATATCACAAACTTCTTTTGTCTGTGCCAATAAATATTTAGTATCTTTTACACTAGAAGGCACTAGCAAGTTATTAGATGCCATTGCACCTAATTTAGTAGCAGCAAAAGTGGACAGATGTTCACATAATCTTTGCCATTCTAATAAACGGAAAGTTTCTTGTTCTATCAAAGCTCAATATAATTAACAATTAACAATGAAATGATCAATTAAGAATAACTCTATAATATCGAAAAAAGTTCACTACTTTCTTATGAATGTAAAAGATAACTAATTAGAACTATTGTCAATTATCAATGATATACCAAATTTAGTAAACTAACAGACTATGATCATAGCTAGGTGCTTTGCTATCAGAGGATTTTACTTGATACTTGACTAAATTTGCTAATTCTTCTAATTGATTGATGGCTTCTGCACCCTCTAACTTCATTAATTCTCTATCGTCCTGCATTTCAGTCCAAGTAATACCATAATCAGACACGAGAAAACGAATTAAGTGATTATCACCTAAGCTAACCATAAAAGAGGCACTGGTCAATTCTGTCCCACAGGTATAGCAAGATGCAATATAACCTCTTTTTTCTAAAACTATTGCTAAAGCTTGAAGATTCATCACTAAATCTTTCACAAATTCTCTATACTGATGTGCTAATCGAATAAACATTGATTCCTCCTTATGACACCATTCAATCTTCTCAGATTCTTAATATTTTTTTAAGATTTCTTTTTTAGATTATATGATATATTTTCCAAAAAGTGCAAAACTACTTAATATAGTTCTTTTAATAGCATATCCCAATTCTCAAAATAGTGGATAATATTAGACTCAAAACCAAGATTTTAAAATTCAAAACTCCTTTAGGAAGGAGTCTAAAAATTTAATATCAGTTCTGTTGTCATAAAATACTTAATTCTTAATTGCTAGTTTAGACTCTACAGTTAGAGAATTTGTTCCTGCAATTTCAATGTAAGATTGACGAATTTCAGTATTTACGGCTATGGTTTTCGCATCATAAAGTTGGGTAGCTAATTTTGGATAAAAACCAATACTGATAATTAAGGCTAAAAAACAAGCGGCAATAAATATTTCTCTCGGCTTTGCATCTTCGTAAACCGCTTCACTGGGTAAAACACAATTAGTACCAAAGCATACCGCAGGATCATTATCAAAGTTTTCATTGATTTTCGTGTCCCCAATGGTACACATTTGAATTTTGTTAGTGCCATAAAACAATTGTCTTAACATCGATAATAGATAAATAGGAGTTAAAATTAAACCTACTGCACTGAGAAAAATTGTTACCGTGCGAAAAGTTGAATCATAAATATCGCTATTACTAAAACCGATAAAAACGGCTAATTCACTCACAAATCCACTCATACCGGGTAAAGCCAAAGAAGCCATTGCACCCGCTGTAAATAAGGCGAATACTTTAGGCATTGCTTTGCCTATATCTCCCATTTCATCTAAGAACATGGTGTGTGTGCGATCATATGTTACCCCTGCAAGGAAAAATAATAATGAGGCTATTAAACCATGAGATAACATTTGTAACATTGCACCACTTATACCTAAGTCGGTAAAAGAAGCAATTCCGATTAAAACAAAACCCATGTGAGACACGGAAGAATAGGCTAAACGCCGTTTCATATTAGTTTGACCAAAAGAAGCAAAACCACCATACACTATGTTCACAACCCCTAAAATAACGAGTACAGGAGCAAAATAAATATGGGCTTCAGGTAATAAGCCTAAATTAAGGCGAATTAAACCATAACCTCCCATTTTTAACAAAACTCCAGCTAATATCATTGATACAGGAGAGGATGCTTCACCATGAGCGTCAGGTAGCCATGTATGGAGAGGGAAAACTGCCAATTTGACACCAAAGGCAATTAATAAACCACCGTAGAGTAAAACCTCTAATCCGATGGGATATTCTTTTAATCCTAATGTCACCATGTCGAAGGTGATTTCTCCACCGCCATATAACGCCATGCCTAAACCTGCTACGAGGATAAAAATAGAAGCTAAGGCAGTATAAAGCAAAAATTTGGTGGCGGCGTAACGTCTTTTTTGTCCACCCCAGATAGATACTAATAAATATACGGGAACTAATTCTAATTCCCACATAATAAATAATAACAAAATATCTTGGGCAACAAATACGCCAATTTGTGCAGAATATAACAGTAACATTAAAAAGTAAAATAAACGTGGTTTACGATCTACTTGCCATGCTGAAAACATCGATAAAGTAGTCACTAAACCAGCTAAAAGCACTAAAGGCATGGATAAACCATCTACCGAAACTGACCAACTTAAGCCAAGTTGTGGAATCCAAGAATATTGTTCCACAAGCTGTAAACTAGCATTATTTGTATCGTAATGTTGCCAGAAAACGTAGCACATTAAAATAAAATCTATCAGCCCTACTCCTAAAGCATACCACCGAAGAGTTTTACCTTCTTTGTCTGGCACGAAGGGAATAAGCAGTGCAGCAAACACAGGAAAGGCAATTATTGCGGTAAGCCAAGGAAATTGATCCGCTATCATATTTACTTAAATATTAGTATTTAATTTTTAGTGTAATAATCATACTATATTTCGTTAACTTTTGTTAAAATTACCGAAATAATCAGTTTTGTCTGTTCATTGTTTATTGTTAATTCTTTATGTACGATTGTATTGTGGTCGGTTCTGGTCCTGCGGGGGGTACTGTTGGTTATCATTTGGCAAAAAAAGGACATTCAGTCTTAATTTTAGATAAAGCTCATTTACCTCGTTATAAGCCTTGTGGTGGTGGGGTTTCTTCTATTATTCAGGAATGGTTTGATTTTGATTTTACTCCTGCTATTTCTCTAAAAACTGAAACTGTTTATTGCACATGGGAACATGAAAAAGCGATCGCAGTCAATACGAAAGATTATCCTATTTGGATGGTGCGAAGGGACGTATTTGATTATTTTTTAGTACAAAAAGCTGTTAAACAAGGGGCAATTTTACAAGATAAAACCCAAGTAACTGAGATTGAATTTAAAGCTAATAAATGGATAGTAAAAACCCCTCATCAAGAATTTTATGGACGTTATCTTGTTGCTGCCGATGGTGCAAAAGGTAACATGCCTAAATTATTAGGTTTTCAAAAACAAAAAAAATTAGTAGCTGGTGCTTTAGAAATAGAAATCCCTTTTAAACATCCTTCTAATGAAACTTATTTTGAGTTTGGTTTAGTGCAACATGGTTATGCTTGGAATTTTCCAAAATCTGATGGTTATTCAATAGGCGCGGGAGTTTTTTCTCAACAGCGAAAAGCTCAAAACTATCATACAATTATTGGTAATTATGCTAGTTTATTTAATCTTACTCTTGATGATGCTACGGAGCATGGACATCCTATTGCTTTATGGAATGGAAATCAAAAATTACACACTGATAATGCAATTTTGGTTGGTGAAGCCGCTTGTGTAGTTGATCCTTTTACGGCTGAAGGAATTCGTCCATCTATTTTTAGTGGTTTAAAAGCCTCAGAAGCCATTCATAATGCCTTGGCAGGAGATATTAACGCCTTAGAAAAATATAGCGAAATTATGAGACAAGAATGGGGAAAAGAGATGATTTGGGCACAAAGATTATCACAAGTATTTTATCGTTTTCCTCGATTAGGTTATCAAGTGATGGAAAAACATCCTTCTTCTGTTAATACGATGACAAAAATTTTTAGTGGTCAATTAAACTACTCTCAAGTAGGACAAAAAGGTATTAATTTATTAAGTAAATTTTTTTAAATAATTGAACATAAACATACTATTTTCATGTTTAAAAATATCATTAATTTCAAGGATTATAATTTGACAGTTTCTCAACAAAAAAAAATACTGAGAAAAGAATTTATTACTCAACGTTTACAATTAACATCCCCTCAATGGCAAATAAAAAGTAATCGCCTATGTCAAAATTTACTTAATAGTGATATTTTTCATCAAGCAAAAGTTATCTTAAGTTATCTTAGTTTTAAACAAGAACCAGATTTAAGTTTATTACATCAACAATCTCACATTATTTTTGGTTTACCTCGTTGTCAAGGAAAAAATTTAGTCTGGTGTCAATGGCAATGGGGCGATAAATTAGAAAAAAACTGCTATGGTATCAATGAGCCTTTTTCTAATTCTTCTTTAATAGATGTTAATTCTGTTGATTTAATTCTAGTTCCATCGGTAATATGCGATCGTAATGGTTATCGATTAGGATACGGTGGCGGTTATTATGATCGGATGTTAGAATTACCCTCGTGGAAAAATATCCCAACTATCGGTATTGTTTTTGATTTTGCCTATGTGTCTGAGTTACCGAGAGAATCATGGGATAAACCATTAAATTATATTTGTACAGAATTGCAAATCACTAATCAACACAGAATTAGGGAACAAAATTAGTAAAATTCTCCGTCACAGGGTACAGTTTGTTAGACTAACAATCAGTGAAACTATAATATATTAAATGACAATGAATTTATTAAAAATTAACAATAGAGGTTTTTGGGCAACTTTAGCATTAACAACTACATTAGTAACGGGATTACCTCATCTTGTTTCCGCCCAAAGTAACCCCGGATTAACTCTTTTTAGTGGTGTTGATCGTCAAGATATACTTAATTATCATCTCGATTTTGGTGGTAAAGCAGGAGGATGGGATCGTTATCGTCTAAGAATTCCGGGTAAAAAAATTACCCAAGGAGTTTCTAAATTTTTTATTACCTATCCAGAATATTATACGGGGAAATTTGATGTTGATTCTATCCAAGTTAGAGTCAAAGATAAAAAACTCCCTATTAGAGAAGTTGTTTGGGATAAAGAAAGTCGTATTATTGAAATTGACCTAGAACAACCTTTACTTGAAAGTAATAGAGTTGAATTGGTATTTTCTAATGTAAAAAATCCAGAAAATGGTGGTACATTTTATTTTCAAGCTCAAGTTTTAACACCCGGACAAGTACCTTTAAGATTAAATGTTGGTACATGGATTTTAAGTATTAATAATTAATCAATTTATAATTATAAAAGTTAAAAGTCGATGATTTGGGCGAGTGATATTCGCCCAACTTTTTATCTAAATTCCGGGTTTACAAACGTTATAATCTTCATGGGAAACTACTGCTTCGGGAGCAACGAAACTACCGTAATCTCTACAAATTAAACGATAATTTCTCGTAACGGGAATACTTATTATAAATCGATCATGTCTTAATCTTTTTCCCCTAAAATTAGTATAGCTGGTCTGATTTTGAATGTTATAAATTATTTGCCTAGCCTTTAATACTACATTTCGAGGTAAAGAACTTAAATCAATGGGATCTTTTGAAAAGGTTTCTTGCCAAGCATTTTTTTCTTGTCTTTTTTCTTCTCTAAGTGCTTGTTTTTGTTCACATCGATGACAATCTCTACCGTAACCTAGATGACCACAAGCGAATTTTTTTCTTCTTTTAGACATTTTGCACCTCTATTTTAAAGAATGGTTTAATATTCATCAGAGAATCAGTCCACAAGGCTTATGGAAAATTTTGAAGAAATAGATTTAGAATCTTACCTTCAATTTTTTATTTCACTAGGTTTTTATAATTGTTACTAAAATTATCGATTATTAATACAAAGATCCCCTCTATTACTTAAGTATTGGTTTTATTTATCAATGTTTATTATTTGTGTAAAGTTGTTAATGAAAATGTTTAAATTAATTAGTAATAAGAAAAAGTTTGTATTTATTTGCTTAAACAGTAATAGCAACATCAGTTTTTTAACTTTAAAACCTTTGATTTAAAAAAATAATTACTCTCAAAGCCTTAATTTAAAATTGATCCCCACAGTATTAGGATACAAGATCATCTTTGAGATCCACAAACTTTATTACAATTTATTAAGAAAAAAGATCTATAAAACTTTAAGATCCTCAGAATTAATTGATGGATACTGAATTTATTGTCGGCGATCGCTTAATATTAATTAATAGAGAAGAAAGAAAAATAAAAAAACTTAATTAAATTATTTAATACAAAGTAAATTAATAAAAATAGATGAAAAATATCCGTATAAATACATAAAATTAATTTGAGAGAAGAAATTAAGGTTTTTTGTTAAAATTATTTTAAATTAAAGGAAATTATAAATAACTGATTGATATTACTTTGGTAATAGACTATATTGAATATTGATTTTTAATAACTACCGATTAATCAACGATAAAACTGATGAATCAAAATACCCTTTCAGCTCAGGTTTTTTTAAACGTTAATACCTTTGAAGATCAAAACGATGGTGGTGAAGTTGATGGTTTATCTCTCAGAGATGCCATTATTATTGCCAATTCTGATCTGAGGAAAAAATATACTATCAATCTGCCTGATGGTACTTATAACTTAACTCTCACAGATGATGGTTCTTTGGATATTAACAGTAATGTAAACATTATTGGAGCTAGTGCTGGAAATACTTTAATTACTGCTGGTTTTTTAGGCGATCGTATTTTTACCGTAGCAAGAAATGGAAGTCTTAATTTAGCAAATATAACTCTCCAAGATGCGAATGTTGGCACAGAAAATGGCATCATTGACGACGAAGGAAATACAGGGAATATTCCCGTTGATGGTGGTGCAATTAGTATTCAACCTTCGGGAAAAGCAACTTTAGAAAATGTGATCATTGCTCAAAATAGAACTAATGGTAAAGGCGGTGGCATTGCTAATAACGGAGTTTTAGAAATTAGTGACTCTGTTTTATTAGTTAATTTTTCCGTTGGTAATGGTGGAGCAATTTATAATGGTGATGGTGGCATAGTTAGTATTAATCGCAGTACTATAGCTTTTAACTCTACCAGTAATACTTTAGATCAAAATGCTTTACTTGGTGGTGGTGGAATTTTCAACGATAGTGGCGGTAATTTAACCATAGTTAATAGCACTATTTCTGGTAACACAAGTTTAATTGGTGGAGGCATTTGGACTCAAGGAGATCAAGCTATCATCGTTAATAGCACGATAGCAAATAATAGTGGTTCAAGAGGTGCAGGTATTTTTTCGGGCAATCCTCAAAATGCAAATGCTTTAATAAATACAACACTACGTAATAACATCATCGCAGAAAATATTAATAGTGCAGATATACAAGGCATATTCAATAACCTTAGTTCTTATAATCTTATTGGGGCATCAGAAAGAGGAAGTTTAGTTAACGATTTTAATAATAATAGTGTGGGTACAATTGAAAGTCCCATTAATCCTCTTATTGGAGATTTACCAAATCAATTTACCACTACTGATCAAGCATCTGCATTATTAGTTCATCCTTTAGAAGAAGGTAGCCCGGCTATCAACGCTGGAAATAACGCTAATAGTCAAATTAGAGATTTATTCAATAACTATGGTAATGAAGATCAAAGGGGAGCACCTAGAATCAGTGATGGAATAGTAGATATAGGTAGTTATGAAGTTATACAAAATTCAGGAATTAATACTAATAATTTTTCTTCACAATTAAATACTCCTATTTATCGTTTTCGTAACAATACCGTTAGTGGTACTTATTTATTTGTAGGAGAATCAGAAGCTCAAAATATTCGAGCTAATAATCGTAACTTTATTGAAGAGGGAGAAGCATTTAGGGTTGGTATTACCCCTGATGATGATTTAATTCCTATTTATCGTTTTCAAAACCAAGAAAAAGCTGGAACTTATCTTTATGTAGGAGAAGAAGAAAGACAAAGTATTTTACAAAATTATAATAATTTCAAAGAAGAAGGACTAGCTTTTTATGTATATGGTGCTGATGCGAATAAAGGACAAGATATTTATCGATTACAAAACTTAAATCAACCCGGTACTTATTTATTTGTGGGGGAAGCAGAAAAAAATAATATTATTAACAATTTCTCTAACTTCCGCTCAGAAGGAGTTGCTTTTGAAGTAGCCTAAAGAAAATATTGTTACTGTTACTAAATTTTATAGATCACAAAACCATTAAAACCATGACAACATTTGATTTTTCTCGCCAAGTAATATTAAACGTCACCACCACCGAAGACCAAAATGACGGTAGTACGGCTAATGGACTTTCATTGAGAGATGCTATCTTACAAGCTAATGCAAATCCTTCCAAAGAATATATTATTAATGTACCTGCTGGTACTTATAACTTAACCATTAAAAATCTTTTAACACCTCCTGCTATTGATGAAGATGAAAATAATCGTCCAGATCTTGATACCCTTATTGAAAGTCGTAAGGTTACAGGAGATATTGATATTTCTGGAAATATAACTATTATTGGAGAAGATCCAATTAATACAATTATTTCGGGAGCAGGATTACAACAAACATTCAGTGCAGGAATTACTTATCGAGTGGGCGATCGAGTTTTAGATATAGTTCCGGGTAGCGTATTGTCTTTAAATAATGTCACAGTTCAAGATGGAATTTTAGTAAGGGATGTAGGACCAATAGAAGTTGATATTGATGGAGATGGTTCTATTGATGGAGATGTTCAGGTAGGAAATATTGACACAAATCCTTATGGTGCAATTATTAATGTTGCTACTGGTGCTAATGTAACAATTAACAATAGTATTATTGCTAATGGAGAATCTGAAGAAAGAGGTGCTGGTATTAGTAATAGTGGTACTCTTACCATCATTGATTCTTTAATCAAAAATAATCAAGCAAAACAAATTAATCCAGATATTAGATTTACTATTCCTCCATTTATTATTGGTGGTGGTATTTTTAATAATGGAACTTTAAACATTGATCGTACTGCTATTATCAATAATACTGTAACCTCAGTTTTACCCACTCGAATTGAGGAAGGTGGTGGGGGTATTGCCAATGATACAACTGGTACATTAACTATCTTCAATAGTACTATTTCTGGAAATGATGTGGGTTTAGATGTAGGGGGAGGCATTTTAACTAAAGGTAGAGCGAATATCATTAATTCCACTATCACACAAAATATTGCCCAAGCGGGAGGAGGAGTTTATTCTGAAGGGTTATCAGCCAGTACTTCCCTTACCAATAGTATAGTTGCAGAGAATAAAGTAACAACTGAGTTAAAACAAGACGTAATTAGAAGTTTCAATCAATTTAATCTTAGAGGGGAAACATCCGTTGATTTTATTAATGAGTTTGTTTGGGATGTGGTTAATGGCACAAATCGTTTAATTGAAGTTCCCCCTGATGTCACTCCTTTTCAAGATAGTTTTTATAATCTCACAGTTTTATATCGAGATTCAGATCCTTTTTCTCCTTTTCCCACTGAAGGGCTAGATGTCACGAGTAGTGTTCGTTTAGATAATTTAATATTTGATTCTAATGGAGATATTCAATTTGTTTTTAATAGTTATTTTGGAGAAGATTTAGATAATTTTTTCACTGGGATTAATGGTTTTAGTAGTGAAGATAATAATTTAATTACTAATGAAAATCAAAATTTCGGCTTTGCCTATCGTGACACTTCCAATAATTTGGTTTTTTTAGAAACTGAGTTTGAATTTATCAACGATAGTAATGGACAAGGAAGATTAGTTTTAGTACTTCAAGATAACAATATTAATCAAAATCCTGATTTTAATGCACAAATATTTGTAGCGGATAAACAAGAAACTTTTAGTTTTAATACTTTTGATAATAGATTAGCATTAGATGATGATAATAAAAGACAAGCTAATTTTGTCCGAAATGAAGAAGATAATACATTCTATAACTTTACTGATGTAGTAAGGTTTGAAAATAGAGTTGTGGATACTAGAACAACCACCATAACTAATCCTACTTTTGTTAGTGATATTGATGGATTTTTTGCTGCCAGTAGTTCTTTTAATTTAATTGGTGCTAGTACGGTTAATCCCATTGTAGATGGTGTTAATAATAATATAGTGGGTGGTGTAACCACTCCGGTTAATCCCAAATTAGAAGCCATCACTGATGCTCAAGGCAATATTATCGCTTACGGATTATCTGAAGGAAGTCTTGCTCTCAATAGTGGAAATAATGCCATTGTCTCATTACGTCAGTTTTTCGGAAATAATCCAGTAGATCAATTTGCGAATCCTCGTATTAATAACGGTACTGTAGATATTGGTAGTGTTGAATTTGGAAGTAGTAATACGAATAATTCTGATGTAAATGCAGTTCTCAATGAAGGTGATTCTTTATTAAATTCCCCTATTTATCGTTTTCAAAATCGCAATGTATCAGGTACTTATCTTTATGCTGGTAGCCAAGAAGCTCAAAATATTCGCTCAAATTTCCCTAATTTTAGTGAAGAAGGATTAGCATTTAAAGTGTCTCAAGTTGCTAATGATGACTTAATACCTATTTATCGTTTCCAAAATACTTCAAAACCCGGAACTTATCTTTATGCGGGTACTCAAGAAAGACAAAGCATCCTAACTAATAATCTTAATTTTAAAGATGAGGGTATTGCCTTTTATGTTTATGGTGCAGATGCGAATAAAGGACAAGACATTTATCGTCTCCAAAACCTTAATAATCCGGGTACTTATCTATTTGTAGGAGAAACCGAAAAAAATAATATTATTGCTACGAACAATAACTTCCGATTAGAAGGAGTTGCTTTTGAAGTGGGCATTTAAAGTTAATTAAATTCAGTGTTTTTACTGATATTTTCACTTAATAAAAATTAACCTATTTTCATATTTTCTAGGGCTAAAAAAGAAATAAAAATCATTTATTCCTAATCTTTTACCCTTACAATTAACTTAGGTAAAAAACTTTAATAAAATAAATCTAATTAAAATTATGGCAACTATTAATTTAACCGTTGATACTTTTGAAGATCAAAATGATGGTAGTAGTTTTCGTGGTTTATCTTTAAGAGATGCGATCCTCATCGCTAACGCTAATCCTGAAAATCAATATGAAATTATATTACCTGCAGGTACTTATAACCTAACAATTAAAAATGTTTTATCACCCAGTACTGATCAAAGTGTAGATGCGGATACTCTTTTTCGCAGTCGCATAGCCACAGGGGATTTAGATATAACAGGGAATGTCACTATCATTGGAGATGATTCAAGTAATACCATTATTGATGCTAAGGGATTAGAACAAACTGTCTCTTTAATAGAAATACCCGAAGGAGGAGTTTTAACCCCTGAACCTTTTAGCGATCGAGTTTTCGATGTTCTTTCTGCTGAACGTACTGGCTCTGAAACTGGTGGTTCTTTAATATTAGAAAATGTTACTGTCCGCAACGGAATGATTAAAGAATCAATTACTAATATTTTAACCGTTACAACAATTCCCCCGACACCAGAACCACCTAATGATCCTACCGTCCCAGTAGATCCAGTCGAGCCAGTTGTCACCGTAACCGAAGAAACTCTTAATGTTAATATTGAAACTATAAGTAATGGTGGTGCAATCAATATTGAAGTTGGAGGAAATGCCAGTTTTATTAATAGTATTATTGAAAATAGTAGTAGCTCTACCCAAGCAGGAGGCATTTATAATCAGGGGACTTTAACTTTAGAAAAAAGTATTGTTCAAGGTCATCAATCGGGAGATAACGGTGGTGGTGTTTATAACACGGGAACGTTAGTTATTCGTAATAGTGCGATTATCAACAATTTTGCTGAAGCCGCCGCCATAGAGATTATCGAAGGTGGTGGGGGTGGTGTTCTCAATGAAGCTGGTGGAACTTTAATTATGGTTAACACCACAGTATCAGGTAATAGAAGTGCCACAGGAGAAAATAGAGAAGGACCTGGGGATGGTGGTGGTGGTATTTTATCCAGAGGTACAACGAGAATTATCAACTCTACTATTGTTAATAACAGAGCTCAAATCGGTTCAGGTATTTATTCAGAAACTACCACCGCTAATACAATTTTATACAATACCATCGTCGGGGATAATATTGGGAGTCCTGATTTAGATGGTTTTTTCGATGGTCGTAGTGCTTATAATTTGGTGACTAACGCTAATGGTTCAATTTTAGATGCCAATAAAAATAATATCGTTGGCGGTGAAACAACTGATCGCCCTCTAACAAATATAATTGGTCCTTTACAAGATAATGGTGGTTCGACTCCCACCCATGCTTTACTATCTGGAAGTCTTGCCATTGACGCAGGAGATAGCAGTATGGTCGATTTTCCTCTATTTTTCCCTGATGATCCAGCCATTGATCAAAGAGGATTTCAAAGGATTGTAGGTAACGCTATAGATATAGGAGCTTATGAATCTGGTGCGACGGAAGTAATTTCTCCTACCCCTGTGGATACAAATACTGGTACAGATAATAATCAAGGAAATGATAATGTTACCATCGATCCTCCTATCAATGATCCAGTTGTCAATGATAATTCTGGGGTTAATATTCCTGATGTTCAAGAATTTGTTAATGATAATTTGATTGAAGATGATTCTTTATTAAATAGTCCTGTATTTCGCTTTCAAAATAAAAATGTAGCAGGTACTTATTTATATGCTGGTAGTCAAGAATCTCAAAATATTCGCAATAATTTTTCTAATTTTCAAGAAGAAGGAATAGCTTTTAATGTGTCGGATGTTCCTAAAGATGATTTAATCGCTATTTATCGTTTCCAGAACATTGCCAAAACGGGTACTTATTTATACGCTGGAGCACAAGAAAGACAAAGTATTTTGCGGAATAATCGTAATTTTGTTGATGAAGGTATCGCTTTCTATGTTTATGGTGCTGATGCGAATAAAGGAAAAGATATTTATCGTTTTCAAAGTCTAACTAATGAAGGTACTTATTTATTTGTAGGAGAAACCGAAAAAAATAATATCCTAGCTAATTTTTCTTCTAGTTACCGTTTAGAAGGAGTTGCTTTTGAAGCAGGATAATTAATTAGCTATTTGAATTCTTGTTAATGCGTAAGTCCGATTATTATTTATATTCATAATGATAACCCCAGAATCAATAAGTTATTGTATGACTTTAGATAATAGTCGTACAGGAAATAGATATATCTTAAGTATTCAAAAATATAATGGAAAGTGGTTTGCTTTTTGGTACAATAATTCCTCGGAAGGCAAACGGATCAAAGAATCTATGAATACTTTGGTAGCCATTAGTGCTGAGGAAGCATTTGATTCAGTTAAGGATTTAATTGAAAACGAAGATGAAGATATAATTGGTGTGGACTGGCAGTTTGAGTCTCCTTTTCCCCCTTGGATAGTTGATTAAATATTTTTCAAAGACAAAAACTATTAAACAAAGTTCATTTTTCAGGAACAAGTTTAAAATATAGGTCATAATTATTTTAATTTTATTGAAAATCATTACTGATGGGACAGTTAGACGTTAAACCAAATATACGCACTTGCGGTATTAACCTCAATCACTGGTATGTAGTTGCTAGTAGCTCTGAAATTAAAAATAAACCTGTAGCTGTGACTTTATGGTATCAAAATATTGTTTTGTTTCGTGATAGTAAAGGTAAAATTCAGGCTTTAGATGATCGCTGTCCCCATCGTTTAGTAAAATTAAGTGATGGTCAAATTGTTAATGATGATCTTGAATGTGCTTATCATGGTTGGCGTTTTGATGGAGACGGAAAATGCTCCTTTGTACCCTATTTAACTGAGAAGCAAAAATTACCTAATTGCCAGTTAAAGCGCTATCCCGTGAAAGAATTTGACGGTTTTATTTGGTTATTTCCGGGGGATGGTGATAGCGAAAACATTAAACCGATGGGATTACCTGAATGGGAACATTTAAACTATATTGGTAGCATGACAACTATCGATTGTCCGGGACATTTTTCTTATCTGATTGAAAATTTGATGGATATGTATCATGGGCATTTACACAACAATTATCAAGCATGGGCTTCGGCTTCTCTGAATAACATTATGGTTGGTGACCATCGGGTTGATGTGTTGTATGATGCTCAAAGTTATTATCGTATTGATAAAATTTGGTCAATTTCTCAGTTATTTTTTCCTGCTTTACGCCGCTTACATCCCGAACTTTTAACAGTAAGTTATATATATCCTCATTGGAGTTCAAGTTTAGGGAAAGATTTTAAAATTTACTGCCTTTTTTGTCCGATTAATGAAACTACAACAAAGGCTTATCTTCTCCATTTCACTTCTTTAGAGGCTTTTTGGCGGTTACATAAATTACCTGTTGCGTTTCGTCGTTTTGTCAAGAATAGTCTTTTTGATGCGGCTAAAGGGTTATTAGATGGTTTAGTTCGTCAAGATGTCGCTATGATCAAACAAGAACAAGAAGCCTTTTTACTTAATCCTTTTGAACGCACTTATGAATTAAATCCAGCGATCGCCAAGGTACAACAATTAATTTTAAATGAAGTAATAACAAATAAATAATTGAGCGAGAAATTGCGATATAGTAACTAATAAGAAATAGATAAAAGTAAGATTAAAATCAGCAATTATGGAAAACTTATTCAACATCGAAAATATCGACTTAGAAACTATTATTACCGCTATTTTATATTTAAGTCTCAGCGGTTTGTATTTACTACTACTTCCTGCTGGAGTTTATTTTTACCTCAACCAAAGATGGTATGTAGCAAGTTCTGTTGAAAGAGGCTTTATGTATTTCATGGTATTCTTTTCATTTCCCGGAATGATCTTATTAAGTCCATTTTTAAATTTTCGTCCTCGTCGTCGAGAATTAATCTAATCAGAAAAAGACTCAAATAAAAAAATAATCAGGATTTAGTTATGAGAAGAATAGATGCTATTTTAATCGCCTTAGGAGTTTTTTCTTTGGGCGGTTTAGCTTATGTTATTTTTCAATTGTTAGGAGTTGATTCTGCTAAAGCAGGTGTTTGGAGTCAAGGAATTCTAATATTAGGTTTAATTGGTTGGGTATTAACTTATTTATTTCGAGTTTTTACTAATGATATGACTTATCATCAACAAGTTAAAGAATATGAAGATGCTTTTTTTGCCAAACAATTAGAAAAAATGTCTTCTGAAGAAATAGAAAAATTAATGGGAGAAAAAGATTAATTTAAGCAATAATTAAATTCTGAAAATAGAACGATTTTATGAATTTTGCAAAATTTTCAAAAGTTTAGCTATCATTGATCAACTGTGACGGTATAGTAAAATTTACAAATTTATTTTTTAATCTTCAATCAATTATTAAAAAATAATTTCAAGATTGCAATGAAAGATAAAAAATAATTATTAATTGTTTAATTGTCAACTTTTCTTCGTATTATTCTTATTATTAATTTAACATATTTATATATAAAAAATGACTTCAATTTCTGAACGTTTTACACAACTAAAAAAAGAAAATAAATGTGCCTTAATTCCTTTCATAACAGCTGGAGATCCCAATTTAAAAACTACTATTAAAGCTATCAAAATTTTAGCCGAAAATGGAGCAGATATGATTGAATTAGGTGTACCTTATTCCGATCCTCTTGCCGATGGACCTGTAATTCAAGCGGCGGCTACCCGTGCTTTAAAAAATGGTGTTTGTTTAAATGATGTTCTTGATATTGTCAAAAACCTTCAAAATGAAATCACTATTCCGATTATTCTCTTTACCTATTACAACCCTATTTTTTATCGGGGTGTGGAAAATTTTATGAAAACCATTGCTGATGTTGGGGTAAAGGGTTTAGTTGTACCTGATTTACCTTTAGAAGAAGCTGAAACTTTCTTAAAAGTTGCTGAAAAATTCAACATAGAAGTTACTTTGTTAGTTGCACCCACTTCTCCTATGGAGAGGATTGAGCATATTGCCGAAAAATCTCAGGGTTTTATTTATCTTGTTAGTGTCACTGGGGTTACGGGAATGCGATCGCAAGTTGAAAGTCGGGTAGAGGATTTAATCAGTAAGTTAAAGACTGTTACCGATAAACCAATTGGAGTCGGTTTTGGCATTTCTGAACCATCTCAAGCTACTCAAATGAAACAATGGGGTGCAGATGGTGTAATTGTTGGTAGTGCTTTTGTTAAAAAATTAACTCATACTAATCATGAAGAAGGATTAAAAGAGGTGGAAAAATTGTGTCGCAATCTCAGAGAAGCAATAAAGTAAATAAGATTTGTATTTATCAGTTTAATAATGTAATTTATGATAGATAATATTAAGATTATTACTGGTAATTCGACTGATATTTTTCCTTTGATAATCTCCTAATAAACTCCCAAAATAATTTCTAAATTCTCTTTTTTGCATCTTTGTGAGAGATAAAATCAATTATTTATTTCGTGTTAAGTGCATCTTTAAGTCCATCACCAATATAATTAATACTCAAAACCGTTAAAAATATCGCTAATCCGGGAAAAATCGCCATATAAGGGGCAGAAGTTAGATAATTTTGGGCATCATATAGCATTCTTCCCCATGTGGGAATATCTGGGGGGAAACCTAACCCTAAAAAGCTGAGGGTAGATTCGACAATAATGGCATTACCAACGGATAAGGTAGCGGCAACGATGATGACACTTAATACGTTGGGTAAAATGTGAATGATGATAATACGTCCTGAATTTGCACCTAAACTTTTGGCTGCACTGATAAATTCTCTTTCTTTGAGTTGTAAAAATGAGCTTCTTACTAATCTTGCCACTGACATCCAATTCAGTAAACCAATAATTAACACGACTAAGAAAAAAATGCCTAATTGTGCTCCTAAAATTGATTTAACAGCATCTCGAAACAAGTAAACCACTAATAATAAAACTGGTAACTGTGGTAGTGACAAAAATATATCGGTTAATCTCATTAATATACTGTCAATTATACCACCATAATAACCAGCGATCGCCCCGATAATTGTACCGATAGAAATAGCAACTACCATAGCGGCAATACCTACGATTAAGGAAATTCTACCGCCGAATAAAGCTCTTGCTAATTGATCTTGTCCTAGATCATTAGTACCAAAAGGATGTTGCCAACTAGGAGTTAAGGTAGATTGTGTGAAGTCAATTTTATCGATAGGGTTTTGATAAATAGTTGGTAAGAAAAGAATACTGAAAATAATTAAAGCTAAGGTTAATAATCCAGCAATCGCCATTTTATCTTTAGTAAATTTACGCCAAAACATTTTCATAATTAAGTAATAGATGATGAGTAATGACTGCTATAAATTATTAACCTTTTTTTCAATTTCTTCAAAAGTATTTAATAATAATCTTTTTGCTTGAAGTTTCCAGCCAATTTGTTGAATTTTGATGGCAATAGGTAAAGCAATGGCAGGGGCAAGAAAATCTAAATATTGTTGAGAAGAAATACCTAATAATAAACCCAAACCTGCAATACCCCAAAAAGGTAAAGCAAAAGTTTGACGCTCTTTTTCTAATTTTTTTGCCCAGAATCCTTGAGGAATTTTTGTTAATAACTCTTGTTTTAATTTTTGTTGTTCTTTTAAATTTAAAGCAATACCAATTTTTCTTCTTAACTTTTCAATTTTTCTAGCTTCGGTGCTATACTGTGTTAATTCATCTTCTGCCATTAAAATTAAGTTATCTAGTGTTAGTGCCATATAGTTAATAATTGAAAATTTATAGTATATAGTTTTCTTGTTAAAAGTAGATATAATTATACTTAATTAAAACATCAATTAATGTTATAAAGAATAGTTATCTATTAGCTATTATTTATAGAATAATTTCATCAAGCTCAAATTATTTTCTTATTAATTATACTAATATTTAGTTGAATTATCATCACAAATGAATAGTAATTTTTTAAACAAAATGCTGATATTTATTATATCAGTATTAAGTACTTTTTTCTTGAATATTTATCCTGCTTATAGTGGAATTTTAGCTGATAGGATAGCACAATATCCTCACTGGGAACATCAATTTTCTTTACCGACTCCGAATCAAGAGTTAATTTTCCCATCATGGTTTGAAGGAAAATGGGATGTTAATAATATTTTACTCGAACAAATTGCTCCCCTATCTCCAAAATTTAAAACCCCTGCTTTTGATAGCAATCAAGAATATATTGATAAAAATATTACTTTTTCAGTGCAATTTATTCCTACTATTTTAATTCCTAAAAATGATAATTTTGTCCCTACTATTCTTAATAAAAAATCAGTTATTATTCCTGATCGAGCTTTTAATGGCTTATCAATCGCAGAAGCATACTTAGGCAAAAAAAATGTAAAAGAAGTGATAATTAATCAAAATAATTCTACCGAACAAATAACTAAATTTAAAGGAGAAAATGAGTTAATTTCTAGAGTAATAGGCAGACAACAAGAAATAGTTTCTGAAGAAAAATTTATTACCAGCGAAATCACTAGGCAATTTTTTCGTCGCCCTAATAGTGTTTATTTAAACTTAGTAGAAACTATCACTAAATATCGATTAATTAACCCTAATTATATTCAAGGAAAACAAGTTACCGCTATTTATTTATCACCACAAGATCCTGATTATTTCCTAGCCTTTGATCAACCAGTTGCGTTTTATTATTATACTTTAGATTTACATAGAAAAAATCCTTAATTTAAGGTAAAATACTTTAACAAATCAAAGAATATATTATTGTCTTACTTATTCTTAATTTCTAATTCCTAAATTCTTCAAAAAAAATGATTCGTATTCGTGGCGCACGTCAACATAATTTAAAAAATATCGATTTAGATTTGCCTCGTAATCAGCTAATTGTTTTTACAGGAGTATCTGGTAGTGGTAAGTCATCTTTAGCTTTTGATACTATTTTTGCCGAGGGGCAAAGACGTTATGTTGAATCATTAAGTGCTTATGCGAGACAATTTTTAGGACAATTAGACAAGCCCGATGTTGATAGTATAGAAGGTTTATCTCCAGCTATTTCTATTGATCAAAAATCAACTTCCCATAATCCTCGCTCAACTGTGGGAACTGTTACTGAAATTTACGATTATTTACGATTACTCTATGGTAGAGCAGGAATGCCTTATTGTCCACTGTGCAATCATTCTATCACTCCTCAGACCATCGATGAAATGTGCGATAAGGTGTTATCTTTACCTGAAAAAACCAAGATACATTTATTAGCACCTGTTATTCGAGGAAAAAAAGGTAATCATCATCAATTATTATCTAGTTTGCGATCGCAAGGTTTTGTCAGAGTAAAGATTAATAACGAAATTCGAGAATTAGCTGATAATATTGAACTTAAAGCCTCACAATCTCATCATATCAGCGTTTTAGTTGATCGCCTTATCGTTAAATCGAATCTTCAAGAAAGATTAGCTGACTCCCTCTCCACTTGTCTTAAAATTGCTGATGGTATCGCCATTGTTGAGGTGTTAGATAATTTATCTGCCAAAGATGATGCAAAATCGCCAAGAGAAAGTGTAAATTTTATTGATGAGCAAGTGGTATTCTCTGAGAAGTTTGCTTGTCCTATTCATGGAGCAGTAATGGAAGAGTTATCCCCCCGTTTATTCTCTTTTAATTCTCCCTATGGGGCTTGTGAAAGTTGTCACGGTTTGGGCAGTTTAAGACAGTTTTCACCTCATCTAATCATACCAGATCCTTCTGCAAAAGTCATAAATGCGATCGCCCCTTGGGCAGAAAAAGATAACCCTTACTATTTATCACTATTAGAATACGTTAGCAAAGAATATAATTTTAAACTAACTGACTCTTGGAATAGTCTTACCCCTGAACAACAGCATATTATCCTTTACGGCGATAAGGAAATTCAAAATATCCAGTATGGTTATTATCGTGGCGTAATTCCTATGTTAGATAAAACCTATCAAGAAAGCAATTCTGAACTTATTAAGCAAAAATTAGAGCAATATTTAGAGTATCAAGTCTGTGAAGTTTGTCATGGGAAACGTCTTAAACCTGAAGCCTTGTCCGTGAAGTTAGGGCAATATTCCATTTATGATTTAACTAGCGTTTCTATCGGTGAATGTCTTAACCGCATTAATCATATACAGTTAACTCCCAAACAAGCCCAAATCGGCGAATTAGCTTTAAGGGAAATCAAAGATCGATTACAATTTCTTCTGAATGTAGGTTTAGATTATCTTAGTTTAGATCGAACTGCCATGACTTTATCAGGAGGAGAGGCCCAAAGAATAAGATTAGCGACTCAAATCGGTTCAGGTTTAACGGGTGTGCTGTATGTTTTAGATGAGCCTAGTATTGGCTTACACCAACGAGATAATGATCGCCTACTGGAAACCTTAAAAAAATTACGAGATCTCGATAATACTTTGATTATTGTAGAACATGATGAGGATACGATCAAGTTTGCCGATCATATTATTGATATTGGGGTAAAAGCAGGAGTACATGGAGGCGAAATCGTCTATCAAGGAGATTATGAAAATCTCTTAAAATGTCAAGAATCCTTAACAGGTGCTTATTTATCAGGCAGAATAAAAATAGAAATTCCTGCCACCAGACGAGAAGGCAACGGTAAATATTTAACTCTCAAAAACTGTCACCGCAATAACTTGAAAAATATCGATGTAGAAATTCCTCTCGGCAAGTTTGTTTGTATAACGGGAGTATCTGGTAGCGGTAAATCTACCCTAGTTAATGAATTGTTATACCCTTCTCTGCAACATTATCTTAGCCGTAATGTGCCTTTTCCTAGAGAATTAGACGCACTGGAAGGCATAGAAGCAGTCGATAAAGTTATTGTAATTGATCAATCACCCATCGGGCGTACTCCTAGATCAAATCCTGCTACCTATACAGGAGTTTTTGATGTCATCCGAGAATTATTCACGGAAACCATTGAAGCCAAAGCCAGAGGTTATAAAGCAGGGCGATTCTCTTTTAACGTTAAAGGGGGAAGATGCGAAGCCTGTGGGGGGCAAGGTGTTAATGTCATTTCTATGAATTTTTTACCTGATGTTTATGTGCAATGTGACATTTGCAAAGGTGCAAGATATAACCGTGAAACTCTCCAAGTTAAGTATAAGGGATTTTCCATCGCCGATGTACTAAACATGACAGTGGAAGAAGCATTGCAAGTTTTTGAAAATATCCCCCGTGCAGTAAATCGCCTCCAAACCCTTGTGGATGTTGGCTTAACTTATATCAAATTAGGGCAATCTGCACCTACTTTATCAGGTGGAGAAGCACAAAGAGTAAAACTCGCTACGGAATTATCTCGTCGTGCTACAGGCAAAACTATATACTTAATAGACGAACCAACTACAGGTTTGTCTTTTTACGATATTCACCACTTACTAAATGTCTTGCAAAAATTAGCCGATAAAGGTAATTCTATTATCGTTATTGAGCATAATTTAGATGTTATAAAATCTGCCGATTGGATTATCGATTTAGGTTTAGAAGGTGGTGATAAAGGTGGAGAATTAATTGCAGTTGGCACACCTGAAAAAATTGCTAAATCTAAAAAATCTTATCTTGCAAAATATCTAAAAAAGTTATTGTAAATTTGTCAATATAATGTGTTTTTAGCTATGATTTGTTACTTTTCCTCTAAATACAAAATAATTATAAATGTTATAAAATAACATAATTGGAATTAAAAAGCCAACAAATACTAACATAAAAACAAGTGAACTTGGAGAAACAGCCGCTTGATAAATGGTAATAGAAGGAGGAATAATATAGGGAAAAACAACTAAAGCTAACCCCAAAAATGTTAACAAGAAAATTAAAATTGTTAAAATAAAAGGTAGTTTCTCCTGTTTTTTATTTAAGCTAATTAACAATAAAGCAACTAAAATTATTCCTAAAATCGGGATAATACTAAACACATAAATAAAAGGAGCTTGGAACAAACGTTCTCTAGCAAATTGAAAAAATATCGATAAGACTGTTGTAATTGCGATCGCACCGATAAAAGTAGTAATAGTGGCAAGTTTAGCTGTTTTAAAGTGAGTTTCCTGCAACTTACCAGAGGTTTTCATGATTAAATAACAAGAGCCAATTAAAACATAACCTTGAATTAAAGTTAAGGCAATCACTACACTGCGCCAATTCAACCAATCCCATGTTGTGCCGATAAAATGCCCACTAACATCGACTTTGATACCCTCAATAACTCCAGCCAAAGCAAAACCCTGCCCTAAAGTTGCCACAAAACTACCGATACCAAAAGCATAATTCCAAAAAACTTTATTCTCAGAATTTTCCCGAAATTCAAAGGATACCGTGCGAAAAACCAAACCGATAACCATAATCATAATGGGGATATAAAGGGAGCTTAAAATGGTGGCATAGGCAAGAGGAAAAGCACCAAATAGACTACCCCCCATTAAATTTAACCAAGTAGCATTGGCATCCCAAACATTACTTAAACTCGTCATGAGAATACCGTGTCTTTCTTCAGAAGATGAAGTTAAGGAAAGAATACCAACTCCCAAGTCAAAACCGTCTAGCATGACATAGAGAAATAGAAACAAGGCTAAAATGCCAAACCAAATCAACGGTAAGAAAGAATTTAGTGATTCCATAATGAATAGTTAATAATGAAATGAATAATGAATAGTTGAGTCGGCTAGGTTAAACGGGCATTACAACCCAACAAAGAAATTGCTCTCTTTTTGTAATTATTAAATTTTGGGTTTTGTTACCTTAACTCAACCTACAATTAATTAATGGGGCGACTATCGGGGATGTGTTGAGAAGGATTGAGAGTTACTTCGGCTTTTTCTCCGGGGATAGGTAAGTCAAAATCTGGCCCTTTTTTGATGATGCGACTAGCAAAGAATAAGGCACAAAAGAAGAGTAAAGTGTAGATAGAGAGAAAGATAAGGAGAGAAGTTAAGACATCCCCTGCAGGAAGGTTGGAAACAGCATCTACCGTACGAATTTCCCCGTAAACAGTCCAAGGTTGTCGCCCTACACACCGCACTATCCATCCTGATTCTACTGCTAAATATCCTAAAGGTGCAGCCCCTATCCAAGAGATTAATAATAATTTTTGTTGATTGATATTTTCGACAGATAGTTTACCTCGTAACCATTGTACTACCGTTGCCATAACCACACCGACTAAAATAAAAGCGATACCACTCATTAAACGAAAAGAATAGTATATCAATACTACCATTTTTGGGCGGTCGCTAGGTGCAAATTCTTTTAAACCTAAAACAGGGTTAGTTAAATGAGGTTTAAATTCTAAAATGTAACCTAAAGCGTTAGGTATATTGATTTCCCAGTTATTTGTTTCTGCTTTTTCGTTAGGAAATGCCAATAAACTCCAATCAGCTGTTTCTCCGGCAGGGATGGTTTCCCATTGTGCTTCCATTGCCGCTAATTTTGTGGGTTGATAGTAATACACTTGTTCTGCACTTAAATGTCCTACAAAAATTTGTAAAGGAGTAATGGCGATGGCAATGACTAAAACAATTTTGAGAGATTTTGAGAAAAATTCCGTATTGCGTTTATTAATCAAATACCATGCACTAATACCGCCAATAACGAAAAGAGAGGTTTCGAGGGTTGCTAAAAACATATGGGAAACACTCTTAATCATAAAAGGATTTGCCATAGCTGAAAAATAATTGCCAACGATGAATTTACCCTCAATAAATTCTCCTCCGGCGGGAGTTTACATCCAAGAATTTGCAATGAGAATCCAGAATGTAGAAAGATTTGCACCCACTGCCACTAAAATAGTAGCGAGATAGTGAAGGAGGCACTCTTCCCCAACCGAATAACATAATACCCAAAAATCCTGCCTCTAACATAAACGCCATGGTAGCTTCAAAACCGAGGATACTTCCGAAAAAATCTCCTACAGATTCGGAAAAAGGTGCCCAGTTTGTGCCAAATTGAAACGCCATTGGTGATCCTGATGCTACTCCAACTCCAAAATTCAGGACATAAAGTTTTACCCAAAATCTGGCATGGTAGTAATAATAAGGATTTTGAGTTTTTAACCATAAACCTTCCACGATGATTAAGTATATTGCCATACCTGTAATTAAAACAGGCCACAACATATGAAAAATAGCAGTAAAGGCAAACTGCATCCGAGAAAGAATTAAAGTATCAGAAAGAAAATCCATAAATGGCTACTGATGAAACAGTTATTATTGATTGCTTTTTCATTGTAGTCACTATTTTTATTTGACCGATTGTCTTTCTTTATACAACGCAACTTAAACCATTTTTCTTTCTTATATTTGACAATTTATTCAGGGAAAAGTTGTTGAAAAAAAGCTAAGTTAGCCGTATCTCGAAGAATTAAGAAAATACCTAAACCAAGTAATAACACTAAGCCTGTTTGCATAATCCCTTCTTGTAATTTATTCGGTAGCGGTTTGCCAAAAATTCCTTCTACTATTAAAAATGCTAATTGTCCACCGTCAAGAGCTGGTAAAGGTAAAATATTGATAACCGCTAAATTAATACTAATTAATGCACCAAATTGAAATAAATTTCCAATATCATTTTTTGCCAATTCTGCACCTACAGCTACGATTGCAATAGGACCAGCTACTTGTTTCGCACTTTCTTGAAAATTAGTGATTAATTGCCCAAAACCTTGTATTGTAAGTTTGGTATATCGTTCGAATTGTTGTGCACCCACCCTAAATGCTTCGATAATATCATGGGGACGACGCTTAATTAATTCCCCATTCGGTGCTAACATCACACCAATTTTACCTTTACCATTTTCTCCTAATTCGGGGGTAATATTAACATTAAAAGTATTGTTTTCTCTTTTGATAGTAAAATTTAAACTTTGGTTTGGAGAATCTTGAATCGTTTTTCTTAAAGATTCCATCGCCGTTTCACCAGCAGGAAATACTTGATTATTAATAGCTAAAATAACATCTCCATTTTTTAACCCACTATTCGCCGCAGGAGAGGTTACTTCTGTGAGAATTTGTGGTACTAAAACGCCTTCTTGATAGTTTATATCTTGTATGCCTACTGTTACCGCTTGACCGACTAATAAAAAGTATGCAAAAATCAGATTGGCTATTACTCCTGCACTTATAACGATCGCACGATCCAAAACGGGACGATTACGCAGTAAATTAGGGTCATTTAAGGGTATATTACTCTCAGGATCATCATCAGGAAAACCCACATAACCCCCTAAAGGAAAAGCTCTCAGTGCGTATTCTGTTTCCTTGCCATCATATTTTACTAATACAGGCCCAAAACCAATAGAAAATTTATTGACATGGATACCTTGTAATCTTGCCGCTCCAAAATGTCCTAATTCGTGAACAACAATTAAAATACCTAAAACTGCAATCGCCGCCAATACAGACATATTTTTATACTTTTGTTAAACAATCTTTAAACTTCATTATACTCTTAAGGAACGGTTTTATACTTTCCGAGATAATGATAAGTTAATGATTGAAAGTATGAGAATAAAGACAAATAAGACTAAACCCATGGTGGAGGCATAGCTAATATCTAATTCCTTAAAAGCCTTTTCATAGAGATAGAAAACAACGGTTTTCGTAGCGTTGCGAGGGCCACCTTGAGTTAAAAGATAAATTTCTTCAAATACTTTTGTGGCGCTTAAGGCAGAAATAACCGCCACGAGAAATATATAAGGTTTCATTAATGGGATTGTAATATCCCAGTGTTTTTTCCAACCATCTGAACCTTCAATGGAAGCGGCTTCGTATAATTCAGGAGAAATTCCTTGCAATCCTGCTAAGTAAATAACCATGTAATATCCTAATCCTTTCCATACCGTAACTATCATGACACTCCATATCGCCCAATCAGGACTTGTTAGCCAAGGAATTCCTTGCTTAAAACCTAGACTGAGCCAAAATTGATTTAAAATACCATTAGACCAATAAATCGCTTTCCATGCTATTCCTGCCACCACCATAGAAATCACTACAGGTGTATAATAAGATGTGCGAAACCAGTTAATAGCTTTAATTTTTTGATTCACCAAAATAGCTAATAATAAGGACAAAATAACCAGTGGAGGTACAACACCTAATAAATAAATAAGGGTATTTGTCACTACTTGACGAAATAGTTTATCTTGAAATAATCTTTCAAAATTTTCCCACCCTACCCATTCAGGAGTTTGAGTTAAGTCATATTCAAAACGAGTAAAACTCAAAGAAAAGGCTTGTATAGCAGGGAAAAAAACGATAATTGATAAAATAATTAGTGCTGGAAGTAAAAATAAATAGGGCTGTATTTTTTGCCAAAACCGAGAATTATTCATCATAAATTAACTACTTGAGTGAATGCCATTTATCCCTACACACTTTTTAATTTTTAATTAAATTTTGACCATCAAAAACCCTAATTAAAGTGCCTTTTGGAGGCAAATCTTGAGGTTTAACAGTAAGACGATTACCTGAAATAATTCTTACATCTATTGATGCTTCTTTGGCTAAATTGACAAATTTTTGCACACCTTGTAAATCACATTTACCCACTTCGGTGGCATTGGTTAAGTATTGAGTAGGAATCACCATTTTAGGATTAAGGATTTTGAGGGCGTTAATTGCTTCTTCTGCATTATAGGCTTTAGGACCACCGCCCACGGGAATAAAAACTATATCAGGAGTTCCCATTAATATTTTTTGTTCTATATTAATTGGTGAAGCGATACCTCCTAAGTGTAGTATTTTTACACCTCCCTGAGTCCATTTCCAAACAATATTATCTCCAAATCTTCTACCATTTTCTCGATCATGAAAAGTTTTTATTCCCTGAAACTCAATATTTTTAACTTTATAAACTCCTGCATCTACCATTAATTGAGGATTATTAGGTAAGCCCGTTGCCGAACCTTCATCTAATAAACGACTACTAATCATCACTAAATCAACTGTTGGTTTTGGAGCTGAATATTTAGCCGTACATCCCAGAGGAGTAAAAGGATTGACTAAAATCCGAGCTTGATTATTTATAAAGACAAAAGCACTATGCCCTAACCACTCAATGGTGACACCCTGAGATGATGAATTTTGTGCCATCGCTTTTTGAGGGTGAAAATATTTAGCACTTAAAAGAGTCGTTAAAACTCCATAACCTGTTAAACGAATCCAGTCACGACGATTAATCATTTTAATAAAAATTGATAGTTGATAGTAAATAGTTGACGATGAATAATTATTTTTTCTCCCATATACATTCATAGATGTAACAGTTATTTATCATTGTTTATTATCTATTCACTATTTTTACTTATATATTCAAGAAAATTATGTAATAATTGTAATCCAGAATCCGTTAAGATACTTTCAGGATGAAATTGAACTCCCTCAACAAAAGGATATTCTTTATGCTTAACACCCATAATAATGCCGTCATCTGTCCAAGCTGTAACTTCTAAAATTGAGGGAATAGTATTTTTATCAATTACTAAGCTATGATAACGGGTTGCTGCAAAAGGATTTTTTATATCTTTAAATACCCCAATATTACTATGATTAATGGGGGATGTTTTGCCGTGCATTAAAGTAGGTGCAGAAACAACTTTTCCTCCGTAGGCTTGGCCTATTGTCTGATGTCCTAAACAAACTCCAAGTATAGGGTAATTTTGACCTAATTTTTGAACTAATTCCAAGCAAATTCCCGCTGAGTCAGGATTTCCTGGTCCGGGTGAGATAACGATACCATTAGGATTAAGATTAATAATATCCTTTACGGTGATTTCATCATTGCGATATACTTTGATTTGTTCAGCAACAGGAAATTCTGTACTTAATTCCCCTAAGTATTGAACAAGATTATATGTGAAACTGTCGTAATTATCAATAACCAGAATCAATCTGCTTTCTCCTCTGATAGATTTAGATTGAGATTATTAAGTCTATCGCATGAGGTAACAAAATAAAACCTGCTACTAAAACAGCGGCAATAGATGAAATTAAAACCGCACCAGCAGCACAATCTTTGGCAATTTTTGCTAATTCATGATAAGTTTGTTTAACCGTCAGATCTACGACAGATTCGATAGAAGTATTAAGTAACTCTAAAACCATTACTGTGGCACAAGTTAAACAAATAATTGCCATTTCCACAGTGGTGGCACGAAGATAAAAACCAAGGGTGACAGCGACAGAAGCCATAACCGTATGAATTCTAAAATTACGCTGAGTAGCAAAAGCATATTTAACACCCTGCCAAGCATATTTAAAACTAGCGAATAAATCTGGTGCTACTTTCCACGCTAAATTACGTTTTTCTTTTTTTTGAGAATGATGTTTTCCTAAAAAATTAAATCTTTCTCCTGATTTTAGGGCTTGTTCAGGACTATCATCAGATAAAGCCGATTTATCATTAGTGATCAGGTGATATTTAGGCATTTTATTAACTTTTGTTAAATTGTTTTTAATGGATTCCTCAGTATAAGCAGATCTTTGATTATTTACAGGTTTATGGTTGAATTGTAACTATTATTTTAAAGAAAAAATATATAATTTTCTTATGTTTTTAATAATTTTTTCTTATGTATAATGTTTTTTAAGTTCATTTATCGTCGCAAAAAAATAAAATAGTATCTTATTCAATTTGGAATGGATAAGAGAATTAAAACATATAGATATTGTTAGTTTTTAATTCCCTAATTGTTAATTATTTATTAAAAAAAAGAGTCTAAATCAAGAGCTTGAGAGCCACCTTCTAATAATAAGACAATTAATTTTTTCAACTGTGTCCAAATTAACAAGCCGATAAAAATAGTTAATAAACCTGAAACGGCATAGGATAATACTCGGTTATAAGTAAAAATTTCTAATCCTGCGGCGAGAAAAACACAAATACCGAAGCAAATACCTAAAAATGGCAATTGTAAGATGGAAATTTCAGCCATATTCGGTTTTATACCTTTTCTCCCTTGTTTACTCCATTTATTAACTTGTTGTTTTAACGATGATTCAAAAGCTAAACCACAAGTAACACCAATAAAAAGACCGAAAAATAATAAACCTAAAGGCGGTTCAGGAATATAATACATATTTTAAACAAAACTATAAGATAACGAACTGTTACAAAATATTAACATCTTTTCGTAATTAAAATTTTGTAATGGTTAAACTTTAGATCTCACAATAGGAACAGTGTATATTAGATATAGATTATCAGAATATAGAATTAAGAATTATTGTTATTATTATGACTCAAGTATCAGTCAATACCTCTAGTAGTCTTCTTGATGCCCCTAAACATGGTTTACCTGTTACTATTATCACGGGATTTTTAGGCAGTGGAAAAACAACTTTACTTAATCATATTTTGCAAAACCAGCATGGTATAAAAACGGCAGTTTTAGTTAATGAATTTGGTGAAATTGGCATTGATAATGATTTGATTATTTCTGCGGATGAAACCATGGTAGAATTAAGCAATGGTTGTATTTGTTGTACGATTAATAACGATTTAGTTGATGCTATCTATAATGTTTTAGAAAGAGAAGAAAAAGTAGATTATTTAGTAGTTGAGACGACGGGAATTGCTGATCCATTGCCCGTTGCGTTGACTTTTTTAGGTACTGAATTAAGAGATTTAACTAGACTAGATTCTATCGTTACTTTAGTTGATTGTGAAAATTTTAGTATTGATTTATTCAATAGTGATGCGGCTTATAATCAAATCGCTTACGGTGATATTATTTTACTGAATAAAATTGATTTAGTTGACGAAGCTGATGTCGATTTATTAGAAGTTAGATTAAGAGATATTAAAGCCGATGCAAGAATTTTACGCACCACAAAATCTCAAGTGCCTTTACCATTAATTCTCAGTGTGGGATTGTTTGAATCTGACAAGTATTTTGATAATATAGATTCCCATGATAAACATGACCACCATCATCATGAGCATAATCATCATTGTACCGAAGATCATGAACATGATCACAACTGTCAACATGATCATCATGAGCATTCAAATCACTTAGAAAATGATGGTTTTATTTCTGTTTCTTTTGTTAGTGATAAACCCTTTAATATTCGTAAATTACAGAGTTTTTTAGATAACGAATTATCAGCCAATGTTTTTCGTGCTAAAGGGATTTTATGGTTTCAAGAAAGTCCTGATAAACATATATTTCATTTGAGTGGTAAGCGTTTTACTATTGAAGATGATATTTGGAAAAAAGGACAAAAAAAAGAGAATAAATTAGTTTTTATTGGTCAAAATATTGATGAAAAAACTATTAAAGAAAAGTTAGAAAAATGTCTTGTTAATAATTAGAAATTTAGAATTAATCGTTTAACTATAAGTAAGGTGGGCAATGCCCACAAAATCACTTTAGTTCGAGATAAAATCGTAAAAAAAGAAGATAGATTACTCACATTAAAAGATGAATTTTAAAGTGATCTGATCTATTGTTGTCCAAATTCAATGACTTTTTCTAATAAAAGTAGCCAACTACGCTCTCCAGTAGTTATATTATCACTGATAAGAGCATTTTTAATCCACTCTTGATCCTCTTGGGTGATCATTGAAACTGAAATATGACATAAACGAGATAAATCCCAACGCCATAATTTTAAAGTACGATCGCCACTACCCGTAATTAAAGTTTCACCATCAGCCGTAATTTTGATTGTTGTTATAGTATCTTGATGTCCTGTTAAAACTCCAACATTTTCTCCTGTATTAAGATTCCACAGCCTAACAGTATTATCTTTACTACCTGTAGCTAATAATTGTCCATCATGACTAATATTTAAGCAAAATATGGCATCTTCATGACCTATCAAGGTTTTATTTAATTCACCTGTAGATAATAACCATAATTTAACTGTATTATCTTCACTACCAGTTACTAAAGTTTTTCCATCAGGAGTTATAGCTAAACACCAAATTTTATCTTTATGATCATCTAAAGTAGCAATTTCCGTTCCATTAGACAATGACCATAATTTAATGGTATGGTCTTGACTAGCCGTTGCTAAAATTTGATTATCAGGACTTATGGCTAAATCCCAAATACCATCTTGATGACCTGTTAAAGTATATTGATGATCTCCACTGGGTAAAGAATAAACTCTGATAGTATTGTCTTTTTTACCCCCAGCAGAAATTAATAAGCCACCATCATCACTAATAATTACTTTTTCAACTTCCCGTTGATGTCCTCGCAAATTTTTATATAATCTTCCGGGAGGATATTGCCATAAACGAACTTCTTGATGACTAGCACTAGCAATCATTTTAGCATCATTCGTCATGGCTAGTGACCATACTGAAGCTACATTTGCCGATAAATTACCTAGTAAATTTCCATCAGGTAAACGCCAGATAGAAATCGTTTTGTCACGACTACCACTGGTTAAAATTGTACCATCTTGACTTAAACAAATACTTGTAACTCCTTTCAAATGTCCTTTTAAGTTATGAATTAATTTCCCTTCACGTATATCCCAAAGGCGAATAATCTCATCTCCAATACTAATTAATGTTTTACTATCAGGAGTTACTATTATGTCTTTGATACTTTGAGTATGGCCATAAAGAGTGTGAATACAGCGGATTAATTTACCTTGAGGAGGTGTTTTGCTTTTAAGATTTTTAACAATTTTACTATATTCATTAAATTTGGTCTTTTCTTCAGAATTATTCCAACGAATATTCTCTAATCGTTTGACAATAGTTTTCGCAAAAACAACAGGAGTAAACTTAATTAAAAACCAAAGAGTTCCCCAATGTTTACCATTAACTAAAACATCAATAATAGTTTCCCATTCAGATAAATTAATCATTGATACTCTTGTGCCTTCTTTTCCGCCTAAACGCATCCATAGCCACTCTAAACGCTTATAAACTTTGCCGTGATCATCAATTCGTTTTTTAAGTTCTTCCGTTGCGTTATCATAAATTTGTGCAAGTAACTGATATTGCGGATCAAGTTCTTGATATTTATCCCATTGTTGAGTAAAGTAACAAAATAAAGCCCCTTGAGATGGCTCACTAGGAGTATAACCACAGCGAGTTGCTACTTCTAAGGCATCTTGATTATTTTCTTCACTAGCAAGACGACAAACTTCTTCTTGCAATTCTACTGCTTTAAAATTTGATGCCCATTCTTTAGCCGTTTGTTGAATAAAAATATCTTCATCATGGAAAAAAGATAATAAAGATGCAATGATTACACTACCTTGTTCATCAATAATTCCTTGCCAACCTAAATTTAAAGCCGTGATTAATCTTAATTCTAAAGGTTTTGAGGCTACCCACGCTTTTAATTTCAATAATTTACTTAATTCTAAATCTCTATTTTGTGCCCATACTTGACATACAACATCTACTAATTCTTTTTCTTGTATTTTGATGTTGCGTAATGTGCTTAAAATTAGGTTTTGCAAATTTTTGTCTTTGCTAAAAACTAAGGCTTTAGTCAATAATTTTATAGTTTGAGGGTTTCTTTCTAGGATTAATTCTTTTGCAGCCTGTTGTCTTATGCGATCGCCAATTAAAGGAGTTTCATTATAAAGTTTTTCTTGTAACTTTTTAAACTTCTCTGCATCCATGAAATTTAATCCAATTTAGTTCTCAGGATTAATTATAAGTCAAAATTAAGACAAGATTTTAGGAACTTTCCGATAAATAGGGAACTAATGAAGATGAAAATTATTCATACTAGATAGGTAGATCTATAATTATTGTCAACTATTGTTTTGAATTAAATTATGTTAATCAATTATCGTACTCTAAATTTTATTAAAACTGGCTATCAAATATTACTTTTATTTTCTTTAAGCACCAGTGCCATTGCCCTCGGAATTATTCCTGAAATTAATTGGCAAAGCAAAACCATGAATATCACCAGTGAAGCCATGGCTCAAAATGTTTCTGATGAAGATTTAAGAAAATATGCTCAGGCGGCGGTGGAAATTGAAAGTTTGCGCAAAAGTACTCTTAACAATATTGAAAGTATTGTCGGCAAATCAACACCTAATCAACTAAATTGTCATCAAGAAGAAAATTTTAATCAATTACCAAATAATGCTCGTAATATGGCTGTTAGTTATTGTGAAAAATCCGAAACAATTGTCAAAAAATATGGATTAACAAATACTCAATTTAATCAAATTACTCAACAAGTTAGACAAAATCCAACCCTAAAACAAAAATTACAAGCTATTGTCGGACAAATGTAAAATTATTAATCATAGATAAAAAGTAATGCAAATAATAAAAACCATTAGTAAAAGTAATGAGATAAAATCTTCAATTTTCAGGAAAAACCGATAAGATAAGGTAACAACTATATTAAAATGAGTCATTATCTTGTTCTCATAGAAAACGACCTTTGAAGTCGTCAGTTTCGATTTACTCAAATAAACAGGAGATTTTTACATTTATGCAACAAGTTGCCGAACTACCTACCCTTGACTTCAACAGCGATATTTATAAATCAGCTTATAGCCGCATTAATGCTATTGTAATTGAAGGTGAACAAGAAGCCTATGGTAATTATCTTGACATAGCAGAAATGCTTCCCAATGACAAAGAAGAATTAATCCGTTTAGCAAAAATGGAAATGCGTCATAAAAAAGGCTTTCAATCTTGTGGAAAAAATTTAAGCGTAACTCCTGACATGGATTTTGCTGTTAAATATTTTTCCAAATTACACGGAAACTTTCAAAAAGCAAAAGCAGAAGGTAAAGTAGTTACTTGTTTATTAATTCAATCTTTAATAATTGAGGCTTTTGCCATTGCCGCTTACAATATTTATATTCCCGTAGCTGATCCTTTTGCACGTAAAATTACTGAAGGTGTAGTTAAAGATGAGTATTTACATCTCAACTATGGAGAAGAATGGTTAAAAGCTAATTTTAAAGAATCCAAAGCTGAATTAGAAGAAGCCAACCGTGAGAATTTACCCATTATTTGGAAAATGTTAAATGATGTGGAAGCGGATGCGAAAGAATTAGGTATGCCCAAAGAAGAATTAATCGAAGACTTTATGATTAGTTATGGTGAAGCCTTAGCCAATATTGGTTTTTCTACTCGTGAGATCATGAAAATGTCTTCCTATGGTTTAAGAGGTTAAAAAAAGACCAAAAGATTTTTAACACTAGAAATTTTTTTTCTAAAAGTTACTTAGTTATATTAAATTAACATCTTTATCAAATTAACTTTCTAATGTAAATCATAAAATAAGATCAATTCCTTCCTTTTTCCAGGGAGGTTTTTTATTTTAATTAGGGTGTGATGAAAAAGTCTTTTGATGGGGGTAGGAGACTAGCAGACTAGAGGACTAGGAGAAATACAGCACATACTATACAATGTGTTGCAATTATTTTTTCAAATCAAAATATTTACTCAAGTTAATACTAATTCTTTACTTTCATTGCTTCAATTACTTATTCATTAAAGATTCTTATGCCTAACTAATGTATTACTCATTGCTTACGATTTATTGCTCATAATTCAATTCTTTTTGTTATCAGATTGTTATCAGAAATTACGACTAATATCGTTTTTTTGTTACATTTTTTAGTAAAATGAGAAAAAGTCTTAACTTATTCTTAGCTTTGATTGATTTTCGTTTTAAAATAACAACTTTATATAAACTAAAATAATTACTAAATGTTTGGTCTCATCGGTCATCTAACCAACTTAGAACACGCTCAAGCAGAAGCCCATAAACTTGGCTATTCTGAATACGCTAACGAAGGCTTTGAATTTTGGTGTTCAGCCCCACCTATTTTAGTCGATGAGTTTCAAGTTACCAGTGTTACAGGTGCAAAAATTCATGGACGTTATATAGAGTCTTGTTTTTTACCTGAAATGCTCAACAGTCGCCGCATAAAAACTGCCATCAGAAAAATTTTAAATGCGATGGCTTTGGCTCAAAAAACTAAAATTGATATTACCGCTTTAGGGGGTTTTTCTTCCATTGTCTTTGAAGAATTTAACCTTAAAGATAATAAACAAGTGCGTAATGTGGAGTTGGAATTTGAACGTTTTACTACTGGTAACACTCATACTGCTTATATCATTTGTCGGCAGGTGGAGCAAGCCAGTGCAAAGTTAGGTATTGATTTGAGCAAAGCTACTGTAGCAGTATGTGGAGCTACAGGGGATATTGGTAGTGCTGTTTGTCGTTGGTTAGATCAAAAAGCTGATGTAGCCGATTTATTATTAATTGCCCGTAATCGTGAGCGTTTATTAAATTTACAATCTGATTTAGGTAGAGGAAAAATAATGGCTTTAGAAGAAGCCTTACCTCAAGCAGATATTGTTGTCTGGGTGGCTAGTATGCCAAGAGGTGTAGAAATTAATAATGAAACCCTCAAAAAACCTTGCTTACTTATTGATGGTGGTTATCCGAAAAATTTAGGCACAAAATTTAATCATCCAGAGATTTATGTATTAAATGGTGGTATTGTCGAACATTCCTTAGATATTGATTGGAAAATCATGGAAATCGTCAATATGGATATTCCCGCTCGTCAAATGTTTGCTTGTTTTGCGGAAGCAATGTTATTAGATTTTGAAAAATGGCACACTAATTTTTCTTGGGGTAGAAATCAAATTTCTGTAGAAAAAATGGAACAAATTGGCAAAGCCTCAGTTAAGCATGGTTTTCAACCTCTTCTAACTTTTTCAGGGGATAATTAGTGTTTACTGAATAAATCAGAAGGCTTTTAAAATAAGGGGTTTAGAAATAAAACATTAACAAAAAAATTTATATTTTCAACAAAAATTGTCAAAAAAACTAAACATTTTCGACTTAATTTTGAAGTGAAAACTTATATTATATAAAAAATAAAATTAACTAAAAATTTTGATTTTTGCCCATTCAGGCTGATAGCTACTCCATCAAAATAAAAAACTTTTTCTGCAACCCCTAATTAATTCTTTTTACCCTTTACCCTTGGCTCTTTACCCTTCTCAATATAACGTTGATTATTAGATTTACTATCATCTAATCTTAAAAAACTCATCAACATATTTAAACCCTGAAAACCTAATTTTTTACTTAAGCGAGTGACTCCTGTTACCACTTCTCCTTCTTTAGGTTTCGAGAGTTTTTCTTCTAATAATTCTTTTAATTTTGTACTGGTTAAAGGACGATTTAAAACTCCTTTTTCACCCAATGAAATTGAACCTGTTTCCTCGGATACTACGACACAAATACAGTTTTCAACTCTTTCTGTGATACCCATAGCCGCACGGTGACGAGTGCCTAACTGTCTTGAAGCATTGCGATCAGATAAGGGTAAAATAACTCCAGCTGAGACAATTTCTGAGCCTCGAATAAAAACTGCACCATCATGAAGTAAAGTTTTGGTTTGAAAAATTGTTTGTAATAATTCTTTAGTGATTTCGGCGTTAAGTTTGACTCCTGGATTGAGAAAAATTCTTTCTTCAATGGTATTAAAAGTCTCGATGATCATTAATGCGCCAGTACGATTTTGAGATAATTCTTTAACGGCATCAACAATTTCATCAATGATGCTATCTTCTTTCGGTAGATAAGGATTTGATTCAAAAAAATTAGTCAATTGCCCTTTGCCTAATTGTTCTAAAAAACGACGAAAATCTGACTGAAAAACCACAGCCATTGATAATGAGCAAATAAGGATTAATCTTTCTAAAAAAAAACTAAATAAAGTTAAATTAAATACTCTATCGCTTAAAAAAAGGATCATAATTAGAATTAATAATCCTCGAATCATCCATTGAGCACGACGTTCTTTTATTAGTATAGAAAGAAAGTAAAAAGAGCTAAAAACTAACCCTAAATCAATAATTTGCCGCAACACAATATATAAATTGTCAGGAAAACCCGACGAAAACATCAATTTTCAATCCACTCTTACTCATGTTCTTTACAAATAATATCACATTGAGAAATGAGGAATGAAGAATAATTCTTCAATCTTTTCTTCCTTTCCTCTTTACAAATTGCTGATTAGTTATTCACTGTTAATCGACTGGGTAATAAGTCTTGTCTGACTAAATCATCGTAAGTTTCACGACGAATAATTAAATTAGCTTCTCCTTGATTAACTAAAACAGCTGCTGGTCTTCCGATACGATTATAATTGGATGCCATGCTATAGTTATATGCACCTGTGGCTAAAACCACTAAAGTATCTCCGGGTTGAGTATCAGGAATTTCGATGTTTTTGATTAAAATATCCCCAGATTCACAATGTTTACCCGCAATAGTAACTGTTTCGGCATTTTCGCTACGCATTTTATTGGCAATTACTACCTGATAAAGAGATTGATAGGTAATCGGGCGAGGATTATCAGACATTCCACCATCTACTGAAACATAAGTTCTCATATCAGGAATAACTTTTCTGCCCCCAACGGTATAGGCAGTAACACACGCAGTTGCAACCATTGATCGCCCTGGTTCGGCAATTAATTTAGGTAAGGCTAAATTTCGTTCTTCACAGGCTTTAGTTACAGCTTGAGCTACGGTTTTAACCCAATCTGTAATACTTGGAGGATCATCAGATTCGGTGTAGCGAATACCTAAACCACCACCAACATTTAATTCTGTGAGGGGTAAACCATAATCAAGAGCTTTTTTAAACCAATCTGCCAACACACCTGCTAAATCGTTATGGGGTTGTAGTTCAAAAATTTGTGAGCCGATATGAGCGTGTAAACCAATGCAGTTAATAAATGATTTTTCTTTGACAAAGGCAAATACTCCTTCTAGTTGATTGGCATCAAAACCGAATTTACTATCAATGCTTCCTGTACGAATATAATCATGAGTATGACACTCAATACCAGGAGTTAAACGAATTAAAATATTGACAGATTTTTGTTTCTCGGCGGTTAATCGGGCTAAAGTTTCTAATTCTAACCAATTATCAACGATTATTTTACATTCACTATCGATAGCTAATTCTAATTCAGTTACAGATTTATTATTACCATGAAGATAGATTTTGTTGCTAATTTGTTCGGTAGTAAAACCGCTCATTTCTAAGGCTTTTGTGGTGGTATAAAGTTCACCGCCAGAAACTACGTCAAAACCGATTCCCTCACTGGCGAGAATACTGACGATCGCCATACAACTCCATGCTTTAGAAGCGTAGATGACTTGAGATTCTCCAGCATAAAATTCTTTAAACCCATCACGATATTGACTTGCAGAAGTACGCAAGGTTTCTTCATCAAGAATATATAAAGGTGAACCAAATTGAGTTACTAATTCACTAACATCACAACCGCCGATAACAAGATGATTTTTGTCATTGATAGTCGCAGTTATAGGTAATAATCGTTGATTAGGAGAAGTATTAGTTTCAGAGGATAATATAAATTTTTCTGCTGTAGATTTTTCTGTTAATAACATTACAGATAAGAATTGAAATAAAGTATAACTTACTATTTTAACTGAGTTTACCTTATATCTTGCATCTACCATAAAATATTAAGGGATAGGAGATAAGAATTGATTTTCTTTACTATCTATCTATGTCGATCAAGTATTTTTATGTGAAGATTTAAGAACTTAGTTTACCGTAAACGATCACTTCTAAGTTGATGATTCGGACTAAGAAGAGTATGCCAAGCAAGTAAAACTACACCAATAGTTCCCAATGCACTTGCAGAGGCGATGGCAAATACAATTACAATTTGATAACGTACTGCATCAATGGGACTCGCTCCTGCTAAGATTTGACCTGTCATCATACCGGGTAAACTGACTAAACCCATAACCATCATAGAATTAATTGTCGGTATCATCCCTGTTTTTACTGCTATTTGAATTTCTCTATGGGTAGCTTCCCACCGTGTTGCACCTAATGCTAATAAAGTTTCAATGCCATGACGGTTAATTACTAATCCTTCCATAAATCGCTCTAAACCTAAAGAAATTCCCGTGAGAGTATTTCCTAATATCATTCCTAGCATTGGTATTAAATATTGAGGATTGTACCAAGGTTTTACTTGAATAATTCCCGCTACAGATAAATTAGTAACGAAAAAACTAGCTACTAACACCGATAAAAGACTTTGCCAATAAATGCCCGAAAATCGTCGAGAAGTACGATTAACGCTCGAAATTCCTGCTATTCCAGCCATTAATAATGCGATCGCCAATACGGAAAAAGGATCTGAAAGAGCAAATAACCATTCAAGCACATAACCAATTAATAGTAACTGTATTACCATTCTCACGGATGCTACTAATAAATTTCGTTCTAATCCTAAACGTAACCTTAAGGATAAGGCGACATTTATTAAAATTAACAAGCAAGAAATAGCCAGTTGTCTATAACTCAAAGAAAGATAATTATCCGATATAGTCAGAAAGTAAAAGCTGTGCATTAGTTACTCTTTTAATTTGATTATCATCATGACTCGTCCAAATACAGGCTCTTTGGGAATCTTGTTGTAACCATGTAGCGATCGCCAATTCTACTTGTTTTGTGGTATCAGGATCTAAAGATGCCGTACATTCATCCAATAATAAAACGATAGGATTGAGTTGTAAACCTCTAATTAGTGCCATAATTTGACGCTCTCCTCCTGATAAATTAGTGGCAGATTGCTGAAGAAAATTTGGGGAACGTTCAAACATTTCTAGTAAAGTAAAGGTATAATTGCGATCGTAATGTCGATGGTGATGGGCGGCTAGTTGATAAACTCCTTTCAAATTAGCTTCAACCGTTCCCTCAAACATAATCGCTTGTTGATGTAAATACATAACTTGAGAACGATACAGAGGCAAATTCCAACTGGATAAGTTTTGATCTCGATATTTAATTTCACCTTGTAATAAAGGATCAAGCCCAGCAATTGTCCTTAATAATAGACTTTTACCCGTGCCTGTAGCTCCAATTAATCCTAATCGTGTTCCACTATTCAAATTAAAAGAAAGATCTCGCCATAACCAACGGGAATCTATTTTACACCCGATTTTTCTCACTTCAATCATGATAACTATTATGAAATCTTGTAAATACTTTCTAAAATAAATAAGAAAAAAGGAGATTTAAAATACTAAAAATAATCGAAAATTTATTAATTATTACTTAAGATAAACATCTAAAAAAATCTTAATCTATTCTTAATATTAATCGATAAAAAAATAGTTGAATATTTTAAATATCAGTGATAGACTGAAGCCAAATTAACATTTTAACTATAATCATGGTTCAACTTTCATCAAACACTACCATTTTAGCTGAAGATGAATTAGCAAAAATTGATGCTTATTGGCGTGCGTGTAACTATTTAGCAGTAGGGATGATTTATCTCCGCAGTAATCCCTTACTCAAAGAAACTCTAAAACCTGAACATATCAAATATAGATTATTAGGTCACTGGGGATCAAGTCCGGGGTTAAGTTTCGTTTATGTGCATCTTAACCGTTTGATTAAAAAGTATGATCTCAACATGATATACTTAGCAGGTCCAGGACATGGTGCACCGGGTATCTTAGCTCCAGTTTATCTTGAAAACACCTATTCCGAAATTTACCCCGATAAAAGCCAAGATGAAGAGGGAATGCAGAAGTTTTTTAAACAGTTTTCTTTCCCCGGACACATTGGCAGTCACGTTACCCCCGAAACCCCCGGCTCAATTCATGAAGGTGGTGAGTTAGGTTACAGTTTATCCCATGCTTATGGCTCAATTTTAGATAATCCTGATCTCATTTCTGTGGTGATGGTGGGCGATGGTGAATCAGAAACAGGTCCTCTGGCGACTTCTTGGCATTCTAACAAATTTATCAATCCTATCCGTGACGGGGCAGTGTTGCCGATTTTACACCTCAATGGTTACAAAATTGCTAACCCTACCATCCTCTCTCGTATTTCCCATGAAGAGTTAGAGTCACTTTTCATCGGTTATGGTTATGAGCCTTATTTTGTAGAAGGTGATGATCCTGCTATAATGCACAAAAAAATGGCGGCAACCCTTGAAGAATGTGTCAATAAAATTAAGGCAATTCAAACAGAAGCTAGAAATAGTGGTTTGCCAAAACGTCCTCGATGGCCTATGATTGTATTTAGATCTCCTAAAGGTTGGACTGGTCCTAAAAGCGTTGATGGTAAGAAAGTTGAAGGTTTTTGGCGATCTCATCAAGTTCCCATGGGTGAAATGCACAGTAATCTCGAACACGTGCAACTTTTACAAGAATGGATGAAAAGCTATAAACCCGAAGAATTATTCGATGAAAATGGTCGTTTAATTCCTGAATTAGCAGAATTAGCCCCCGTTGGCGATCGCCGTATGAGTGCCAATCCTATTACTAACGGTGGTTTATTGCGTAAAGATTTGAATTTACCAGATTTTCGAGATCCCATTTATGCCGTACCCGTTACCGAACCGGGTAAAATTGAGATAGAAAATACCAAAATTATGGGTATCTTTTTAAGGGATGTTATGGCTCGTAATCCTCATACTTTTAGAGTATTTGGTCCTGACGAAACCGCTTCTAACCGTTTAAACCCCATTTACGAAGTCTCAAAAAAAGTGTGGATGGCAGATTATTTACCCGAAGATGCTGACGGGGGCGAATTGTCTCCTAATGGTCGTGTCATGGAAATGTTGAGCGAACATACCTTAGAAGGATGGTTAGAAACCTATCTTTTAACAGGCAGACATGGCTTATTCCACACCTATGAAGCCTTTGCCCACGTTATCGACTCCATGTTTAACCAACACGCAAAATGGTTAGATATTTCTAAAAATCATGTGCCTTGGCGTGCGCCTGTTTCTTCTTTAAATATTTTATTGTCATCTACTGTATGGAGACAAGACCACAACGGTTTTTCCCACCAAGATCCGGGTTTTGTGGATCTCGTAACCAATAAAAGTGCGGATGTAACCCGTGTTTATTTTCCCCCTGATGCTAACTGTTTATTAAGTGTAATTGATCATTGTTTACGCAGTAAAGACTATGTAAACGTAATCGTTGCCGATAAACAAAACCATTTGCAATACTTAAATATTGATGAAGCTGTAACCCACTGTACAAAAGGCATTGGTATTTGGGAATGGGCAAGTAATGATCATCAAGGAGTATTGCCTGATGAGCCAGACGTAATTATGGCTAGTTGTGGTGATGTGCCTACGATGGAATCTTTAGCGGCAACGGAAATTTTACGCAAAGAATGTCCTGATTTGAAAGTGCGTTTTATCAATGTGGTGGATATTTTCAAATTACAAGATGATTCTGAGCATCCTCATGGTTTATCTAAAAGAGATTTTGTGACGCTATTTACCGAAGATAAACCCATTATTTTCAACTTTCACGGTTATCCTTGGTTAATTCATAAATTAGCTTACCGTCATCCTAATTCTCACCGTCTCCACGTTAGAGGCTATAAGGAAGAAGGTAACATTAATACACCTTTAGAATTAGCCATCAAAAACCAAGTTGATCGTTTTAACCTCGTTATAGATGTAATCGATCGTGTACCGAAACTAGGATCTCGTGCGGCGTATTTAAAAGAGCGTATGAAAGACGAAATCATCGAAAATCTTAACTATGCCCATACTCACGGTATCGATAAAGAAGAAATAACTAACTGGAAATGGAATGACTAATGTAGCTAAAAGATAAAATATACTCATGAGGGGGAAGAGATAACTTTAAGTTCGACAAAAGGAAAATATTATAGTAAAGAATTTATTTTTGGCAATTTTTTTACTAAGATCTTGTATTAAAATAAAAACACTTAATAAATATTGGAAAGAAAATCAACATAAAATAAGTTTAAGTCAATTATTGTTACTATCTTCTATCTTTTCCCCTCAACATTTTTTCATCATGTCTTAATTAGCAGTTTCTTCCTGAAAAGGCTTATCTTTAAATACAATTTTAAGTAATGGAGGTGCAATAAAAGTCGTGGCAATAACCATGACAATAATAGCTGCTTCTATGGATGAATTGAATGCACCAGTAGCCGCACCTACACCAGCAAAAACTAAACCGACTTCTCCTCTGGGTATCATCCCTACACCGATAGCTAGTTTGTTGAGGTGTGGTTGTCCCCAAACGGTAAAACCTGTAACCAGTTTCCCAATTATCGCTACTACAATTAAAAATGATGCCAAAATTAAGGATTCACGATTACTAGGAATAGTAGGATTTAAAACGCTTAAATCAGTTTTTGCCCCCACACACACGAAAAAAATAGGCACAAAAATATCAGCAATGGGGATAATTTGTTTTTCCAATTCTCGGCGTTTTTCGGTTTCTGCTAAAACTAAACCTGCGGCAAATGCACCTAAAATACCTTCTAACTCAATCATATTGGCAATGTAGGAAAAAATAAAAGCGAAAACAATGCTGGTGAGAAGGAAACTACCTCTAGTTTTCATTCCGTTAATCATAGTCACTAACCAAGGGCTAATTAATCTACCGATGAGAATGATACCTATTAAAAATGTAGCGGCGGTAATAATTAAGTAAACTATTTGACTTATTTCCACTTCTCCTGTTTTTGCTAAATTTGCTACTACTGCTAAGATAATGATTCCGAGAATATCATCTAATATTGCCGCACCAATAATAATTTGTCCTTCTTCTGAGCTTAATTTTCCCAACTCAGCTAATACTTTTGCTGTAATGCCAATGCTTGTAGCTGTCAACACTGCTCCTATAAATACAGATGGTATTAAGGGAAGATGAAATAGATAAAATACCCCTAATGTACCTAATAAGAAAGGAAATGCGACCCCTCCTATGGCTACAATAATAGCAGAAGGACCTACTCGAATTAACTCTTTAATCTCAGATTTTAAGCCAATTTCAAATAATAAAATGATAACTCCTAATTCCGAAAGTACGGAAATAACTTCACTCATACTGTGAAATACTACTTCTTCCGTACCAGATGTTAAATTTGCAGTAGTCTGCAATAGTTGGATTATCAAAGAATCTTCTGCACTTAAACCACTTTCAGGAAATATGATCAGTTTTAGTGCAGACATACCAATAATGACACCTCCGACTAATTCCCCTAAAACAGATGGAAGTCCGATACGGGAGCATAATTCACCACCAATTTTACTGGCAAAGTAAATCATAACTAAACTCAACAAAACACCTGCTAAAATTAAGGACGGATTCCCCTCTTGTATTTCTGTGGTTATGGCAAAAACAGGATAAAACCAAGTCATAGTTTTTTTATCTGTTACTAAGTTAATGTTTTTTTGTTTTTAATGGACATATATCTCTAATAATTAATAATTTTTATTTTTATGAGGGCTTTAGCCCTTAGTAACCTCAATCCGACAAAACAAATTATTAATTTCAAGTAGTATCACTGATTATCTAACTTAAAAAAAATCTAATGAATAATTGTTTAATATCGCTCGTCAATTAAAATCCACTCATAACCGTTAGCGACACCTTGAAAATAATCCGCCATAGTTTCCACTGGATAAGGTGTATTACCTTTTTCTCCAAACCAGCGATCGTAAATATCAATGGAACTCGGCGTATCAGTCACAACTCCTTGCATAAATTTGACGATACTATAATTTACTATATCTCGCCATTGAGATTCATTTTCAGGAACAGTGCAAGCATAGGCTTCAATCATGTAAGGAAATTCTGGCACAATCTCATAATCATTAGATTTATCATCTTGTTTTTTTAATGATTGTAATAGTATTCCATCCCCAGCAAAGCCATCAATTTCTCCTTTTTGAAGTTTTTGCCAACCTTCTTCTTCACTGCTTACAGGGATTAAATTCGCTCCTTTAGCAAAGATTTTCATCGCTTTTTCATTGGTAGTTTGTGGAATTACAGCAATTTTTGCTCCCGCTAAAGAATTGCTATTACTAAAACCACTTCCCTTTTTGACAATCATTTGTGTGCCACTGGCAAAATAACTCACGGAAAAATCTAGTATTTTCTCTCTTTCCCATGTGACAGTAGTTGAACCACATTCGATGGCAATGTCACCATTTTTAATTTTATCAAAGCGATTATTGGGAGTAATTTTGATTAATTCTAATGTTATCGGTTTTCTTAATTCTTCTTGAGTATGAGCACGGATTAATTCTAATATATCTAAAGAGTAACCGACTGGTTTACCTTGACTATCAACAAAGGCAAAAGGTGGCGTATCTTCACGATAACCCGCTTTAATTACTCCTGTTGTCTTTATTTGATTGAAAATTTCCCCTGCAAAAACAGGCATTTGTAAAGTGCTAATTAAAGAAAATGATAGCCCTAGTTGAATGATTTTTTTAAACATTATAGATGAAAATAAATTAACTAATTGTTAATTGTTAATTGTTAATTATTTAATTGGAAACAGTTTCTCCTTCCACTGTTTTGTCTTTAAAAACTAATTTAAGCAACGGAGGTGCAATAAAAGTTGTAGCGATTACCATCACAATGATAGCGGCATCTGTAGCTAGATCTAATGCACCACTAGCAGAACCGACTCCAGCAAAAACTAAACCGACTTCTCCCCTAGGAATCATACCAACTCCAATAGCGAGTTTATTGAGGGTTGGTTGTCCCCAAAGTGTATAACCTGTAACCACTTTACCAATAATGGCGGCTACGATCAAAAAAGAAGCAATAATTAAACCTTCACGATTACTAGGAATAGCAGGATTTAAGACGCTTAAATCAGTTTTTGCACCCACACAGACGAAGAAAATAGGCACAAAAATATCAGCAACGGGAATAATTTGTTTTTCTAATTCTTTGCGTTTTTCCGTTTCTGCTAAGACTAAACCAGCCGCAAATGCTCCTAAAATAGCTTCTAATTGAATCACGTTGGCAATGTAAGCTAAGATAAAAGCGAACACAATCCCTGTAATCAAGATACTCCCTCTAGTTTTCATCCCCTCAACCATACTGACTAACCAAGGGCTAATTAATCTACCGATGAGAATTGTACCAATTAGAAATGTGGCTGCGGTAATAATTAGATAAACGATTTGACTTACTTCTACCTCTCCAGTTTTCGCTAAACTTGCCACAACGGCTAAAACAATAATCCCTAAAATATCGTCTAAAACGGCAGCACCAATGATAATTTGTCCTTCTTCTGAGCTTAATTTTCCTAATTCAGCTAATACTTTTGCTGTGATACCGATACTTGTAGCTGTCAATGCCGCTCCCGCAAATACCGATGGCACTAAGGGAAGATGGAAAATGTATAATAACCCTAATGTACCTAAGATAAAAGGTACAGCAACCCCGACTACAGCAACGATAGCAGCAGAAGGGCCAACTCTAATTAACTCTTTTAAATCAGATTCTAAGCCAATTTCAAACAGTAAGATAATAACCCCTAATTCTGAAAGTACGGAAATTACTTCACTCATGCTGTGAAATACTGCTTCTTCAGTGCCGGGGGTTAGGTTAGCGGTATTTTGTAATAACTGAATGATGAGGGAATCCTCCGCACCTAAACCGCCTTCAGGAAAGACTAAGAATTTGAAAGTAGAAACACCAATGATAACACCGCCGACTAATTCCCCTAAAACGGCGGGAAGGCCGATACGAGAACATAATTCCCCTCCTAATTTACTGGCAAAATAGATCATCACCAAACTTAATAATACACCAGCTAAAATCAAGGAAGGATCTGCTGTTTCCGTTTCCGTAGCCACTGCTAAAACAGGATAAAACCCAGTCATAGATATTAATTAATTTTTAGTTTGTATTTGTTTAATCTATACCTTATCACAAGATAATTAACAATCGATTTTTATCTATCGAAAAGCTATCAACTATTTGTAATTACCTATGTATAAAAAATCATCATCTAAATCAAAAAAATTATGCTTGTTATAGTAACTCGAAAAAGTCATTAGCTGTCTGCTTTCTGCCTTTTTCTATTCATTATTAAATATTTTAAAACCTGTTTTTTCCTGCCATTGAATTGCACCTTTTTCTAATGGGAATATTTCTATATTATTAATTTCTAAATAGCTTAATATTTCTTGATTCATTCTATCTATATTTGCGATCGTCTTCTTCATCTTGATTTGTTTTAATTGTTGAATATTGAGGGTTTTTCCATCCCAAATAAGAATATCAGTATTGGCTATATCTGATAAATTAAGCTCTTTATTATTGATTACTAATAACCAAATTTTATCAGCAAATTTAAACTGAAAATAATTAGGTTTTTTAGCTATCATTTGAATAGTTTTAACTGCTTTTTTTTCCAATAAACTAATATTTTTAATACTAATATATTCTCTTAACAAATTTAAAGCTGTCTTATTTTCTCCATCATAAGGAATTAATACTAAATCTAATGAATTTATCCCTTGATTTCTCAGAAAAGCAACGACATTAAATCTCACATTATTTTTATCGTTAAGATTAATGACGGCATGATTATTTTGATTTTGAATAATTATAACAGGTTGACTTCTACTAGCCATTACAGTTATCTGTACTAAATTTAGTTTTTGATAAATTAAGGGAATAATAAATAAAATTAAAGCTGATATTGTTATTAAATTCCATCTTTTTTGACTCCATTTATTAAAGGTAATAGTTAATAAAATACTATAGGCAATAATTACGCTAAAAATATTCACTTCTCCCACAGCTAATGAACTAAAAGGTAATTTATTACTTATTTCTACTAAATTAATTAATAACCAAACTGGGATAAATAAAAGATAACTAATTGCACTTCCAAGCACAGGAATAAATACACCAATAACTGCTGTAAAAATTCCTCCTAAAGTGATAATAATAACCAAAGGAGTTGCTAAAACATTTGTCAAAATTCCATAGACAGGAATACGATTAAAAGCATAACAAACAAGGGGTAAAGTCCAAATTGTGGCGGCAAGAGGCACAGCAATTAAATTGGCTATGGTGGGTGGCAAAAAATCTAACTTCTTGACAATGGCGGGTAAAGTAACGATTAAACCCCAAGTCGCTAAAAAACTGAGTTGAAAACCTAAATCCCAAATCCATAAAGGATTTATTAATAACAATATCAGTGCGGCTAATAATAGACTACCATAAGTTTTAACTGACCGATCATTAATTATGGCGATTAAAACCGCAACTCCCATAAAAGAAGCTCGTAAAATTGAAGGGAAAAAACCCGTTAAAGTAGCATAAGTTAAAAGACTTGACAAGCCAACAATTAACTGTACACGGGGAGAATAACAGCGAGTTAAATATAAAATGCAACCTAATAATAAAGAAATGTGAAACCCCGATGCCGCTAAGACATGAGCTAATCCTGCGGTACGAAAAGCATTTTGTAAATCTAAGTCTAAATCTACCGCCCGACTGCCTATCACCATCGAACTAACTAAGTTTCCGTAAGGTACTTTTAAAAAATGGGCATGGGTTTGGATGATGCGTTGACGAAAATTAGCTAAATTTCTCGCCCACCAGTTACCTTGTTTTATTATTTCCAGTGAATTAGCGGAGAATCCTGCAAAAATTCCTTCTCGTTTTAAGTAACCACCGAAATCAAAACCTCCCGGATTTAAAGGTGGTGATGGTACATATAATCTTCCTTTTATAGTTAATATTTGAGAAGGATATAAACCAGTAACTTGCAATAAAGGTGCGGTAACATAAACTTTTCCCGTTACTTTTTCTATTTGCCCGTTATTATTAATTTGTTGTGTTTGAAAGACAAATCTGGCGTTATTATTTTGGTTTAATCTAGGAGTATTTAAAATTATTCCTGTGATGGTGGTAGATAAATTAAAATTTTGTGATGATGAATTTATTTGATGACTAATATCAAAATTATCAGGGATTGGAGTGCGCCAATGTAGATAATAAAATCCAGCTATAATCATTACACCAGCAACAAAACAACTCAGAATATTTAACTTTAATTTTCGCCATTTTGGTAGTAAAAAACTGCTAATAATGGTAATAATTAAAACAGTAATAGTGAAAAAAAGCCCTTGAGATAAAAAGAAAAATTCTGTTAATAATAAACCAAAAATATAAGCAATTATCCAGATATACAAATAGTTATTAAACATCTCCAAAAATGTAGAAAAAAAGGGTAAAATAGTTATCTAGCATACCTGAACTATTATTTCTACTGTTATACTGATTTTTTTATAATTATTAATTATTAATTTCTTCTAACTGCTAACATTGTTATATCATCGAATTGATCAGCATTTCCAATATGCTCTAAGACATTCTCTTTAATAGTATTTACTAATATTTGTGCAGAATTAAACGGTTGTTGAAGAATCGCACTTAATCTTTTTTGATGGAAAAATTCTCGATTGATAGAACGAGCTTCTGTAACACCATCAGTATTCCCAAAAAGTATGTCTTCTGGTTCTAAATAAATCTGTTTAAAATTAAAAACCATATTGGGCATCATACCGACTGCTGGTCCTGTAGAATTAAGTTTATGTTTAATATTACCTTGAGAATCAGTAATAACTAGGGATTCGTGGCCACCATTAATATAACTTAACAAGCCTGTTTCTGGATTTAAAATTCCTACAAACATAGTTGCAAACATCCCTAATTCGCCGTGATTGTTGCCAATATAATTATTAGTTAAACTCACTGATTGAAGAGCATTTAAGTGAATTATATTAGTATCAATATCGGCACTTATCCAGCCAGTTTCTAAGGGTTGATAAGTTGATAATATATCTGTAATTTCACCTTCGATAGTGTCTTGTTGAGAGAAAATACGAATTAAACTACGAAATAATCCCATAAATAAAGCCGCACCAACACCTTTATCACATACATCTGCTAAGACTAAAACAACGTTATTTGTATCTAGTTTAAAAGTATCATAAAAATCTCCTGCTACTTGACGGGCGGGTTTGAAAAAAGAAGCAATTTCCCAATTAGCAATTTGTAAGGGTTTAAGGGGTAAAAAGTTTAATTGCATTTCTCGCCCTTTTTCTAATTCTTGATTAAGTTTTTTGAGATATTCCATTTCTCTATCTCTGAGAATTTTTTTCTCCAAAGATGCACCAATTCTTGCCCTTAGTAAAACTTTATTAAATGGTTTTGGTAAGTAATCTTCTGCCCCAATTTCGATACAACGAATTACATTTTCCATCTCATCAAGGGCGGAAATCATAATGACTGGAATATGTTTTTTTGCATCGTTATTTTTAATATTTTCTAATACCTGATAACCGTCAATTTCTGGCATTAATAAATCTAATAAAATTACGTCATATTCTTTTTGGGCAATCATTTCTAAAGCATTTTTTCCATCAATAGCAGTAGAAACAGTATAACCTTCTCTTGTTAATTGAGCAAAAAGTAAATCTCGATTATTTTCGTTATCATCTACTACTAAAATATGTCCAGTAATTTTTTTATCACTACTTTCTAAAGATGATTTTGGGTATCTAACATGGACAAAATTATCTATAGGAATATGCGATAAATTTTCTTCACTGTTATAAGTAGTTAAAAAGTTTAATTTTTCAATATCTATGAATAAATTTTTTAGATTAGTCGTTGAGTTATAAATTCTCTCAATATCGAGAATAAAATCATTATTTTTTTGATTAGCTTTTAACCATTGACAATCATCTATAATGATCTGAATTAATGGGTTAATAGTTTTTTTTAAAACCAATAAACTTTCTTTAATATTTGCTTCATAAGCATCCTGATTATTTTGATTTAAAAGTTGGTTAATAAGGGATAAAATTTCTTTTCCACTAATTTGAATAGTATTTAATTTTTTGATAGTATTCTTATTATCTAAATCATTAATCTCGCTAAGATCCTCTAATAACATTTCACTGTAACCTAAAATAGCATTTATGGGAGTTCGCAAATCATGTCTTAAATTAGAAATTAGGGAAGAATTGATAGTTAATTTTTCTGTTTTATTAGTTTGAATATCATTCATTATTTTATTCTTTAATAATCAATATTAAATAGTTTTTTAGTGTAAAAAAGATTCTATTTTACCTAATAATCTAGGTAATTCAATCGGTTTTGTATCATAATCATCGCAACCGGCATTAATGGCTTTTTGATGATCTCCCGCCATAGCATGAGCTGTTAAAGCTATAATAGGAGTAGATTTTGTTTCATCTTTACTTTTTAATTGTTTAGTTGCTTCCCAACCATCTAACACAGGTAAACTCATGTCCATTAAGATTAAATCAGGCTTTTCGGATATGGCTTTTTCTATGCCTTCGCCACCATCAACGGCAATAATTATTTCGTAACCTTTACGTTTTAATCTACGGGAAAGCATATCTCGATTCATTTCATTATCTTCTACTAATAAAATTTTATACATAATGTTCAACTCCTGATAATTTTTTGCTGATTTTGTGTATCTTAATATTTTAAAACGTAGCCTGTGCAATTAAAAAGTGAATTTCTTTCAGTAAAGATGATGTTTATAATTACATTTTTAAATAATATTTTCTACAAAAGAATTCAACTTTTTTCCCCAGAACTTTTGTTCTAATAATTATAACAGGAATTTTTATCTAAGAACATATAAATGATTTGTATTAGTTAGGTTAAGACGCATTTAATTTACATATTAAAATATCAGTAAAAATTGATCACACCTTGATTGGTTGACTTTTGCCAATGGGCTTACCTTAACCGAGAAACTTAGATATATTTCAGCTTATCTATAAAGTAATAATCCTAAAATTCCAGCAATCGGGATGATAAAAACCACTTCTAACTTTAGCTTCCAAATGCTAAATATTGAGATAGCAAAAATTACTAAACTTCCCCAATGAATTTGAGCTGTTTGAGCAAATACAATTCCTGCCACAAAAATCATACCTACTACAGCAGGACGAATTCCTTTCAGGGCGGCTTGGATAATGATTGATGATTTAATTTTATCGAGGAAATTAGAAGAAATTACCATCAATAATGCAGAAGGAAAAAACATCCCAATCGTTCCCACTAATGCACCTAAAATTCCTTGTACTTTATAACCAATAAATGCAGAAGTAATCATAATTGGACCTGGTGTAACTTGTCCGATCGCAATACCATTCACAAAATCTGTTTGAGTTATCCACTGGTATTGATTAACGACTATTTCTTGAATTAGGGGTATAAATACATAACCACCCCCAAACAACATTAAGCTCATACCTGAAAATATTATAAATAAATTGGCAAGACTATTGTCATCAATAAAAAAAGGTAAAGGCGAAATATACAACAAAAGAAAACAGATGAGTAAACTAAATCCTATTATTAAATTATTTTTAGTAAGACTATTATTGATGGTAATCGAAGAATTAGAAGTTGTAGAAATGGTTGATTTTAAAGCATCTTTATAGAAAAAACAACCAAGAATACCCGAAACTAAAATTATTAATAAAGTCGTATAAAATCCCCCTCCAAATTTGAGAATAATACCTGAAGCCACTGCCAGTAAAATTCCTTGCCAATTTTTGATGGTTTTTTTTCCCATATTCCAAGCGGCAGAAAAGATAATTGCGGCTATGGCGGGAATAAACCCTTCAAAAAATTTATTAATTTGCGGAATTTCTCCCCATTGAAAATAAACAATGGAAAAACCTAGCACAAAAATAAAAGTAGGTAATAAAACACTAATACCGCTAACTAATGCACCCCACATACCTCGAAGACGATAACCTACATAAACCACTACATTTACTGCCGTTGGACCTGGTAAAATACTTGCTAATGAGACACCATCTAACATATCTTCATGAGTGAGTAATTTCTCTTTTTCAACTATTAAATTTTCTACAACGGAAATTAATGCCATAAAACCACCAAAGGAAGTTGCACCAATTTTAAGAAAAGCAAAGAAAATATAGGCAAGAGAAACAGGAGGTTTTTGTTGATGTTGAGTGATGATTTCTTGATTTACTGAAACATTAGCATCTTGATTATTCATAATTTTTGAGATTTCGTAATTTTATGTTCTCTAATAAAAAGCTTTGTTTGTGACGTTTTTCTCTATCTTCGAGATCCATATTTTGGGATATTTGTTTTTTTCTTTCTTGATTGATACGCTCGAAATTAGCAATTTCTGCTGATGAAAAAATGGGTGTTTCTCCTTCTTTTGTATAAACTCGATCATAATCAAGAATAGATAATATATCCCCTGCAATTAATTCAAAAATACGTACTTCTTCGGGATAAGAATAATGAAGAAATTTTCTGGTATTATCTTGTTTAATGGGGGCTTTGACATTACTCCATAAAGAGCTCGATGAGGCTGTCATGACGGCCTCTTTTGACTCATAAAAATCTAGCATCTTCGGTGTATAATCAACTTGTAAGAATTTACATAATGACTGTAAGGTTGATTCAGGATCTGAAATTAAAGATTCATAACTTAGACTGAAAAATCGATTTCTACTAAGTTGATTTCTCATTTTTAAAGCTAGACATTGAGCTTTTTTCCACTCATGGGCTAAATGATAAAAATGTTTTTCTCCTACCACTGCTTGAGAAAAAGAACAAGCGACATCTCTTCCATCTCTATATAGCCAGATATATTTGGCATTGTCGAGATAGCTATTAATTTCTTTCAAATAATAAATATTAGCTAGACTTTTACAACACCAAGTTTTTCTACCCCAAGTCTCGGCTAAAATATCATAAACAGCAACAAAAACAGCGACTAAAGAATTTTCTCGACAGCGTTTTTGAACTTGACTACGATCTAAAGTAACACCTTCCCAAGGAACAGGATTAAGTTCAATTAATCGACAAACATCATCTACAAGTAATGCAAATGTATCTGAATTTTCTAAATTTCCATAAGTTGGTAATAAAGGTGAAATTCTTTCCATAATATGAGGCGGATGAGGGGCGGCGATACATGAAAGCTGGTTTAACATTAACCTCAGCAGATTAGAACCTGATCGCTGAATCCCTACCATGATAATTGGATGTCTCATTATTATTACAAAAATTTAATTTATCTTATTAGGATACTTGATAAAAATAAATAATAAAAGAGTTAATTGTTAAATAAGTACTTTAGTTTTTCATTTACTTATCCTTTTATTAAGTACTCATACAAAATTAATTGTATAGAGGCAATGGTTAACAAGGGGTTTAAACCCCTTGCATTGTTACCAAAACTTTGACAAAAATAAAGGGCATTGATTAATTTTACCCACTTACTTCTGAGAAGAAATGGCATTTTTCAAAAGATTATGAATTTGTTCTAATAGTATTTGACGACTGTAAGCACCTTTTTGTAAAATCCCCTCAACATAACCATTCAAACGCTTTCTATCTTCAAGAGTCAGATCTTTAGAGGTAATTACAATTATGGGAATTTCCTGCCATTCAGGATTATGTTTGAGTATTTGAGCTACTTCAAACCCATCGATTTCAGGCATCATTAAATCTAGTAATATTAATTGTGGTTTTCTCACCTTAATTGTTTTTAGAGCTTGAGTGCCATTTTCCGCCTCTATTACTTCTAATCCTTCTTTTTCTAGAACATTACGCAACATATCACGATTGAAAGGATCATCATCTACAACCATTGCTAAATTATGAGAGGATTCAAATTTATATTTTTGAATAATTCCTTTCAACAGTTCGCTATTAATGGGTTTCGTTAAATAGTCTGTTGCACCTAAAGCGTAACCTAAATTTTGTTCTTGGAGAATTGTTGCCATAATCACTGGAATTGAGGCTAATTTTGGATCTGCTTTGAGACGAGTCAAAATCGACCAACCATCAATTTTTGGCATAATTACGTCTAAAATAATGGCACTAGGATGTATTTCTTTAGCTAATTGTAACCCTTCTTCTGGATCAACGGTGGCAACTATTTTAAATCCTTCTTGAGTCAGAAATCTGGTGATAATATCGTGAGTGGTGGGATCATCATCAATTAACAATACGATGTTTTCTGCATTTGTCAAAGTAGGATCTGAAGTAGAAGATAAATTATTTTCTGGGGAGATAATCTCTTCTTGTTGATCTTCTCCAACTCTAATGGGTAATTTGATTTTAAAAGTCGAGCCTACTCCTGGCTCACTTTCAACGGAAATTTCACCCCCCATCATTTCACAAAACTTCTTTGTGATCATTAATCCTAAACCTGTACCACCATATTTACGAGTGGTGGAAGCGTCAGCTTGACTAAATGCCTGAAAAAGTTTCCCTAATTGCTCTGGTGTCATACCAATACCAGTATCTCGAACTTGAATATCTAACCAATCCTTTTTTTCCTCGTTATATAGTTGAATATCAAGATAAACAGTTCCTTTTTCCGTAAATTTATTCGCATTACTAAGGAGATTGAACAAAATTTGTCGAAACTTTGTCACATCTCCATACATTGAGCCAACATTCTCAGGATAGTTAATAGTTAAAGTATTATGATTTTTCTCTATTAAAGGTTGAATAGTAGTCATTATTTCTTGAATGAGGGGTTTTATTTCCACATTTTCTAAATATAGCTCCATTCTTCCTGCTTCGATTTTAGAAATATCGAGAATATCGTTAATTAATCCTAATAAATGTTTACCTGCTCCTTCAATTTTATTAAGATCACTAACAAACTCTTCTTCTCCCATCTCTTCAGCTTCTTCTTTTAAAAGTTCGCTATATCCGATAATCGCATTAAGAGGAGTTCGCAATTCGTGACTCATATTTGCTAAAAAATCACTTTTAGATTGATTGGCTTCTTCAGAGGCTTGTTTTGCTATTTGTAATTCCGCAGTATATTTTTTTTCTTTTTCCAAAAGTTCTTGCATTCTTTCCATTAAACCATTAAAAGACATCGCTAAATATCCCACTTCATCTTTACTCATGACAGTGGCTCGTAAATTAAAATTAGATTCTTCACCAACTTTTTTAGCCATAGCAGTTAGATGTTGAATAGGATTGGCGATCGAGCGACTGATATAAAGAGCGAGAGAAATGGCAATGAAAAGAGATAAAGTATAGCTGATGAAAATGATTCGATCTCTTATCTTTCGAGCCTTTTCTTCTGCTACTATTGCTAATTCTTCTTGTCGTATGGCTTCACGATAAAATTTTTGAAATTGTGGTTTTTGAGGTAATGCAATGAATTCGTCAAAAATTTTGCTTTGTACAAATTGAACTAATAAATTCCTAGCTTTTGTGGTGTTATCTAGTGATTTAGTTAGAGTATATATCCTTGGCAATTCTTTCTTCGACATCTGAATAAAATTCGTCACTGCCATTTGATATTCATGAAAAAAAGCCTCTATCTCTTGGAGATTATCATTTTTAAGTTTACCTTGATTATTTTTAACTAAATAATTATCAATAAAAACGTTGATTTCTTCTAGTCTCCCAATTAATAGATTGGCATTTTTCTCAAATTCTGCTGGTTTTTTTACATAAGGTGTTAGTTGTTTTGCTGGTCGATTATATAAAACTAATATTTGTAATTGACTAAAAAATTCTCTTTGTTCTAAGGTCTTTTGTCTAATTTGTGCCGCTTTATTGTGATAATAATTACCAATGGTTAAGCCAATACCCGTACCAATTAAGTCAACACTTACAACAATCAAATATCCGTAAATAAGTCTTTTTCTGATAGATTTTGTGTTCCGTCTTTTATCATTCTTCAAGAAAAACATATAATTTAAAATAATAATGAATCAGTATAATTATTTTTGATCTTAGTATTTTTATTGTTATTAAAGCAATAATATTATTCATATGTAAAAATTACTTATCTTAGTTTTATTTGTGATAAATTTTTAAAGTATTAACATTTTCATTATTTATTCTTTCATAAGAAAATTCATCTACCCCATCAAAAGCTAGAAAAATACCTAATCCCCCAATTTTTCGTTCTTCAATAGGTATATCAATAGTTTCAGATTCTAGGTCTAATTTGGTAGTAGGATCAAAAGGTATTCCAGAATCTTTAATCTTGATACTTAAAACTTGATCAGAAATTTCTGACTCTAAAAAAATGTCACCAATTATATTATTTTCGCTATAAGCATAACTAATAATATTTGTAGCTAATTCATCAATAGCAAGACGTAATTTATACATAGCTTTCTTGTCTAAATTTGCTAAATTTGAGACTTTAGCAACATATTCAGCAATATTTTTTAGAGAGTCTAATGTGGCAGATACTGTTAATTTTTCTATCATCATAAAATTAGAGTTTAGAATTTATTACTAACTTAAATTATTCATACAAATTAAATATTTGATGCTCTTTAATTAATTGATTAAATTCGAGCTAAAGCCTTTATTAAATATCTATTAAAAAATTTTTAAAAGTATATTACTTATTACTTATTACTTATTACTTAATTACTAATTAATCGTGATATTCATCTTGAATAATTAAACTATGATTTAGTCCAGTTTTTTCAATAGTTTCTAAAATCATTTCTTGTGCTCCAATCACATAAACGTCAACCCCCGCACCCATTTTTTGTTTAGAAAATACGAATACTCGTAAACCAGCACTAGCCATAAATTCTAATTCAGACATAAACAGAACTAATTTTTTAGCATCAGCCGCCGCTGCTTCTTCAATTTTTGCCTTAAAATCAGAGGCATTACTACCATCTAATTCTCCCGCTAAAGTAATTTTTGCAACATCATTTTCTATCACTAAACTTATATCTAAAGACATTTTTTTACTCCTTTTTGATGGATTTAATAAGACAATTATTACTTATTACTTATTATTTACTTTCCTACTAAAATAACTATAGATCGATCGCCTAATAATAACCCAGATTGATCTCCTAAAACAGGTTCACTGCCAACAGTCCAACTATCTTCAGGGAAAGGTGCACCTGTATTAGCGAAAACGTGCCATTTCAAAGATGGTGGTAATTGAGGTAACTCAAACCAAAGGGATTCCCAATAAACATTCATGGCTACATAAATGTAGTTATCTTCTACAGTACCGCCTTTGGCGTGTTTGCCACACAGCATAAATGCTAACGTCTTACTGATAGTTGACCAATCTGCACCCCATGCCTTTGTACCATGCCAAGTAATATCAGCATAACCGCTACCGACGTAATCACGATTTTGAAAATGCCATGTATTTCTCAATACAGGATGAACTTTACGGAAGGCAATACAATTTTTGGTAAATTGAAATAGATCGTTATTTTTCTTCAATAAATCCCAATTTAGCCAGTTAAGATCGTTATCGTGGCAATAAGTATTGTTATTACCATATTTTGTACGACCCATTTCATCCCCCATTAAGATCATGGGAACACCTTGAGATACAAGTAGCAGAGCGATGGCATTTTTTATTTGACGGTGACGTAAGGCGTTAATGTGAGGATTATCGGTTTCCCCTTCCCAACCACAATTCCAACTATCATTATCATTACTACCATCGTTATTATTTTCTCCGTTAGCTTCGTTATGTTTACCATCATAAGAAACCGTATCCATTAGAGTAAAACCATCATGAGCAGTAATAAAATTAATGGATGTTGCCGGAGCTCTTCCTGCAGGGGCATATAAATCAGGTGAACCTTGTAACCTTTGAGCCATATCCCCTACCGTACCGTCACCTTTAATAAATTTGCGAATACTATCTCTATATTTACCATTCCATTCTCCCCAACGCCCATAGGCGGGGAACGAACCCACTTGATAAAGCCCTCCAGCGTCCCATGCTTCGGCAATTAATTTACATTTTGCCAAAATGGGATCAAAGGCTAAAGTTTCCAATAGAGGCGGATTTGCTAAGGGAGCACCCCAAGGATCTCGCCCTAAAATGGAGGCTAAATCAAAACGAAAACCGTCAATGTGATATTCTGAAGCCCAATAACGAAGACAATCAAGGACGATACCTCGCACAATGGGATTGTTACAATTTAAGGTATTACCGCAACCACTGAAATTATAGTAATAGCCCTCTGGGGTAAGCATATAATAGGTTTTATTATCGATTCCCCTAAAGGAAATAGTTGGTCCTCTTTCGTTACCCTCAGCCGTATGATTAAAAACTACGTCTAAAATAATTTCAATATCATTTTTATGTAGTTCTTTTACTAAGGCTTTAATTTCATCTACTTGCATCCCGAATCTACCTGTAGCGGCATAACCAGCTTTAGGGGCAAAAAATCCAACGGTACTATAACCCCAGTAATTATAAAGAGTTTCTCCTGTTTGGGGATTAGGACGACTATTTTCAAACTCATCAAATTCAAAAATAGGCATCAATTCGATGGCATTTACCCCTAATTCTTTCAGGTAAGGAATTTTATCTCGAATCCCCGCAAATGTGCCTCGATGACTTTCTTTGATTCCTGATGAATGATGTTTGGTAAAACTACGAACGTGCATTTCATAGATAATTTGATCCTCTGGAGGAATTTCTAAGGGGCGATCGTCTTCCCAATCAAAATCATCAAAAGCCAGTCTAGCACGATGATGATAAATATCATCCCAGTCAGGAGTTACACCCCACGCATCCCTACCACCAATTATTTTTGCATAAGGATCAAGTAAAATTTTATTTTGATCGAACCAATGTCCTTCTTGAAAATTATTAGGTCCATCCATGCGATAACCATATTCAAGATTTTCATAGTCTAAATCAAAAACTATCATAGAATAGACATTACCAATACGAAACTCATCGGGAAAAGGAATTTCTCCAAAAGGTTTGGGAGCGTGTTTTTCGAACAAAACTAAAGTGCAGGATGTGGCATAACTAGAAAAAATAGAGAAGTTAACACCACCGGGGACAAAAGTAGCTCCAAAAGGGGAAGGATTACCCCGTCTTAATTTAAAATTACCATGGGTATGGGTTGGATGGATGTCGATTCTTTGCATTATTTTTTGAAGAATGAGGAATTATTTAAAGTGAATTATTTTCACCCAAGGAATGAGCAATTACAGGCAATACATCTATTACTTAAATCATCCCTTTTGCATTTTCAAGGGAATCACTCACGGTAAAAAAGTTTAAAAATCCCGTAACTGACATTGTGTCTTGAATTTCCTCTGATAATCCAACTAAAATCAATGGAACATTGTTATTAGATGCTTGACGATGTATTGACAATAAAGTCCTTAAACCGGCACTAGACATATAGCTAACGGCTGTCATATCAAGGATAATTTTTACTTTTTCTGTTACTAAAGGAATGATGCTTTCTGTTACTTCTGATGCCACTGAAGAATCAATATCTCCTTTAAGAGTTACGATTTGTACATTATCAATGGTATTTATATTTATTTCCATATCTCTCTATATAAACAATCAAAACTTATTACTTATCACTTATTAATTAATTACACTGGTACAATGGTTACTTTAACTTTAACTCTGCTGTCAGTTTTTGGTAGTTTTACCGTTAAGGCTTCCGCATCGAAGTTACTGTAAGGTTCGCCATCAATTTCTACCTTGCCAATTTTGATACTACCAGGAGGTAAAATATCAGGAGAAACTCGTAAAATATTATCTTCAAATCCTCCCGGAATAGGTTTAAAGTAAAAATCCATTGGTTGTTTTGTTACCAATAAATTCGTATAAACTGCCGCTAGATAGCATAATTCAAAAGAGTGATAACCGCTCATGGAGTGACTACCTTTTCCTCTTTCGTTACCACCAGCTAAGAAGGGAATACCGTTGGCTAAGACGTTGAAATAGATACCGCCGTCTTCTAAATCTAAAAACCACGCATTATAAAAAGCGGCGGATTCACGAGCTAAACGGTGATAATCTTGATCATTTAATACTCCTGAAAGAATGAAGTAGGCTAGGATCATTTGTTCTTGTTGCCACCAAGGTTTGCGATCATGCCATACATAACGATGATATTTTTCTCCTTCAGGTACAATTCTTTCTACTACATCATAACAACCACCTCTTTGGCGATCGCTTCCATGTTCATTCATTAAATCAGCAATTTTTTTGGCTAATTCAACATACTCCTCTTTCGGTTTGAGGCTTTGCATCCTCATCAAATTCCAAGCAATTTTGTAGTTATGACCTACAACTCCTCGGTTTTGTTGCCATCCCCAAGTTTGATCTGGTGTCCAATCTTGATAGAATTTTTCTTGCACAAAAGGGCTATTCTCAAAATCAGGGAAACGTTTGGCGATGGTGTCGAAGGTGTCCTCCAACATATCTGCATACTCCTGTTTACCCGTAGCTAACCAGAGATTGATTAAATATGCTGGAGCGTGATCTCCTACGGAATTCCAGTTTTTGCGTCCTTGATTGCGTCCTAAAGTGTCGCTGAGAGGGTCTAACATGATAGGATCAAGGTGAGAGAAATAACTACCATGTTCGCCTTTATCTAAGAAAAACTCGTTAAAAAGTTTGATAGTTTTTTCGGTATCCGCCATAATACGAGGATCGCCTGTACAACGGTAGGTTTGAATCGGCCCTGCTAAAGCGTAAATTTGTTCGTAAGCAGGAATAGCGTCGTAATCGTCACCAAACTCTGAGGCGAATATTTTTTCTTCTCGATCGCCGTTTACATCAATACCATGATACCAATAAACGATCCCTTCATCGAGATCCTCAAATTTCATGTGTTCGCGCAAATATTCTGTCCCATTTTCGGCAGCTTTGAGAAAACTATCATTGCCCGTCATTAAAAAAGCTGTAGCAAAACCATAAACTAAACGAGAAATAGTATCGGTTTCCTGACGAAAATTTGTATCCGATTGAATGCCACTGATAGAAAGATTAGTGCGATACTTGCGATAGTCAAATTCCCCATCACCAAATTGTGCCTTAATATAAAATTTGCCTAAAGCATTAATCTGATTTATCCACCAATTTTGTTTTTCAAAAACGAAATCTGTCTTTTTACGTCCAGCAAAGACAATTTGTTTAGCGTCAAAAAAATCACTATCAGGATAGAAAACTCCATACACAAACAAAAAACGACCGACTTCTAACATCGATCGCATACTACCTGTAGCATCGGGATAACCTTCATCAAAATTTTGAATTAATTTTGCATAAGCCATCGGGCTTATTTTTACTTTAAATTCTCTTTCGTCAGAGGTTTTAATTGTGAAAAAATCTTGAGATTGATTATAACTGGTGACATAACCAGCGATTAGATCAGAAAAAGGAAAATCAATTGCAATACTCATTTTTGTACCTGTAATTTATCTCAATAAACTTATTTTGGTTCATCAAAACTATTTGATTTCTAGGCTATTAAAAGTTATTATTAATCCAGAATGAAAATTAAATAACTACTTTTCAATTTCTGCGATGAAAGCGACCATAAATTCTTCGACAACACCGGGATGTTTGCCAGTAATTAAGTTACCATCAATAACTAAATCCGCCGTTACATCTCCTTCATAAACTACGTCACCTCCTGCATTTTCTACATCACAAATAATGTTATGAGCACAGGTAACTTTTTTGTTTTTAAGTAAATCAGGATCTGCACAGAATAACCATAAACTATGACAAATTGTGCCTAATTTAACTGTATTTTCTGTTACTGCTTTTCGTAAAAATTCCACTGCTGGAGCTTGATTTTTTTGTCCTTTTTTGACACTTACTTGATAGCGTAACCTATCCATTGCGTAAGCACCAATGCAAATTATACCTTTATAATCTGACGGAGAAACATCATTGATTTCTGTAGTGACAGTAGCATGAAATTCGATAATATCATTTTCAGGATTAGAACCAAATTTAAGTTCTTTATTACCCCATAAATGGGAAATATATTCTACCTCATAACCATGTTCAGGAAAGAACTCATTAAAACGCTTAAATTCTGTTGCGTCAAAATGTTCTTCAATAATTACACCGATTTTACCTTTTGACATTTTTTTAGGATAATGACTTTTAAATTTACCAGACCATTCTGACTGAAATTCTAGTTAACTAATTGCTTTTTATCTCAATTAATTTACAATTATTAACTATTTTCTTTAAGAGTATGAAAAGGATAACTTTTTAGTTAAAAATCTCCTTGTAATAATTCGAGAAAAGTGCCATCAGGATCTTTAAAACAAACAATTTTAACAGTAGTGCCAGGCAACAATTTTGGTTCAGAAATAAATTCAATACCTTTTGCTTTTAAGTCTTGATAATCTTTTTCTATATCTGTAGTTTTTAAGCACATTCTAGCAATACCTGTGTGATACAAGTGAGGATAAGGTTTACCTGTTGGCGGTGGATTTTTAAATTCTAATAAGTCAATACGAGTTGCACTGGTATTATCTCCAATTCGTAAATGCACTCCTTTGATGTCTGCGACTTCCATATCAAAAGCCTCTGCCATTTCTTTACTTTCCATTCCTTCGCCAAAATCAAGAATTACCTCAAATCCGAGCTTTTTATAGAATGTCACCGATTCCTGTAAATTGCTACAGTTAATATTAAAATGGAAAATTCTTTCTATCATAATTTACCTCTTTGGGATTTTTTGCTAAATGAATAATTAACAGTTCAATTCTCTATTTTTGTCTTTTATCTTCTCTCCCCTATATCTGAGGCTAAAAGTTGAACTAAATCATCTAGTTTTAACCCTTTAAGATAACTTCTCAATTGACTCCAGTTAAAGTTATTACTATTAGCGATACTACCGTTGCCATTAGCTTCAATATTGATGATAGAAGTATTTACAGCCCAGCGAGGACCAGCGATCGCCCATTTAGGGATATATCCTTGTGCTACTCTTGCTTGTCCTTGGGGATGATCGAGGAAAAATTTTCTCATAACATCCGTAGGTTCATATTTGCTACCTTCACTTAAAGTCATTACCGAAGAAGTATCTGTAACAGGAATATTAGGATTACCTACGGGGTTAGCATCCATAAATATTCTCAATTCTGCTACTTTTTCGCCATCAAAACGGAAAATATCAGCACAAGGTAAAGTAACTTTGCTACCATCTTTACGCCAATACATAACATCCATTTCTACGAAAACAATATTGCCTGTTTCCCACATCATTTTTATATCGTGATATAGTGCCGCAACTTGTCCGAAAAAGGCTTCAACGGAATTAAAAATCGCTCCTTTATCTAAACAGGGTTCATAATTACCAAATTGATATACAGGATTATCTACAAAAAATTCAGTAAATCCTTGAGAATCGAAGGCTTCTCCTCTGGCAAATAAAGCAGTGACAATTTCCGTTTTGCGTCCGGGTAAAGTTTCTAATAAAGAAGATTGAGGATTATTTGTGCCACTGTTAAAATGAGTATTCTGATCAACCACAGACCAACGAGGACCTGCGATCGCCCATTTGGGAGTAAATCCTTGCAAGACTCGCTGTTTTCCTAAAGGATTTTCGATGAAAAAGCGTTTCATAGCATCGGCAGGTTGATAACGTTGTTGATGAGGTAAAGTCATCACAGAAGAAGTCGCCGAAACGGGAATAGTTGCATCGCCTACGGGGTTAGCATCCATAAAGATTCTTAATTCTGCCAACTTTTCCCCTTCAAAACGACAAATATCAAAACAAGGCAAAGTCACTACACTACCATCTAAACGCCAATAAGTAACATCCATTTCTACAAAAACAGTACTACCAACTTCCCACATCATTTTTATATCGTGGTAAAGTGCAGATACTTGACTAAAGAAATATTTAACAGACTGAAAAATGGCTTCTTTATTTAAACAGGGTTCATAATTACCAAATTGATATACTGGTTTATCAGTGAAAATTTCGATAAAACCTTGAGAATCAAAAGCTTCTCCTCTGGCAAATAAGGCTTGAACTAATTCTGTTCTTTTTCCTTGTATAATTTCGGTGGTGCTACTAGGCTTGGTATAACTAGCATTACTACCCATCATTAACTTAAGGATATTTTCTCTAACCTGATTTGAAGCACCGATACTTGTAATTAGATTGGCAACAAAAGAACTTCTTTGTCCTACTAAAGTAATGTTTCCATTATGTACGAATGTATGAGCTGTTCTTTGAGGAAAAGGTTTAAAATGCTTGATATATGGACGAGATTCTTTAGCTAAATTTTGATAAGCATCAGATTCTAAAAATAAAGCCGCATCTAGCTGATTAGCAAAAGCGACTTCTAATGCTGCATCATATTGTTGTCCAGGGGTTTCTGTATGGGCAACAGGACCTGCTTCTGGACGAGAATTGTCAATTTCCTCAAATAAATGGAGACGAGATTTAAGGATATGAGAACTACTGGAAAATACGGGAATTAAGCGATCTTTAAGATATTTACGAAATTCAGAAACTCCTACACCGTCGGCTTTACGAATCAGACAATGATATTTAATCAGATTTTGTTCACCATTAGGACAACCATCGGCTATTTTATCCACATAAGTGATAGAATTTCCCACATTTGTGTTGTATCCGATCGCTTTACTAAAAATATTTCGCTCATCATCCATTAAAATTCCCGCCGCCTTAAACCAAATATTACGTTCTTCAGGGGAAGTAAAAGTTAATTCAGCAATACCGTCAAATTGTTCTTCTTTGGCAGAGGCATTTAAGGAGTCATCGGGCATTAACCAGAAACCACCTTCATTGTGAGCAACATGAAACTGCCAGTATTGATGTTGACCGGGTAAACGAGCACAAACTGGACCGTGAACGTCTTTCCAGTAATTATCAAATAATTCTAAAGAAATTCCTTGTCTTTTCCAAAGCAAAACATAAAAGGCTACTTTACCTTGTTGATCTCGACTTGAATAATCCATTGATACCATAATTTTTATCCTTGAATAAAGTTTTTCATTGGGGTTTAATGTTTCTTCCGGGGAATATTTTTCACAATTTAAGCCGTTGTAATCAATTGAATTAATGATTCTGGGGCAAACACATCTCGATAAAAAGTAAGTTGCTCTGTTTTTAGATAACACGCACCTCTATGACCACGACGAACCCATGTTACATTCCCCTTAGCTAAAGTTTCATTTGTTTCATCATCAACGCACTTCCACTCAAAATAAGTATGTTCTCCCGAAAACATGACAATAGGCCAACACATAGTTACACCGGGTTGAGCGATTAAAGCCCACCAATGTTTTTCTCGTTCTTTTTGTTGCTCTAAACCTTTATAAGGACCATCTTGACAAAAATAAATCAGATCATCTCGATATTCCCCCGTCAAAATATCTCCTCGTCCTTGTCTTAAGGCTTCACAATGGGTTGGCCACCAATCTTTATTTTCTTGCTCAATTTGTTCAAGAGTGTAGTTAGCATCTATCGAGGGTATTTTATCTTCTTTCAGGGTGAGTATTCTTTCTGCTTCAGCAATTAGTTTCGTTGCTAATTCAGGAGAAATTAAGCCAGGTCGAGAATAATTTGCTGATAAATCTTGATAGTAATTAACTCTTTTATTTTGGGGCATTTTTTTTATTTAAACTCCATTTTTCCAACAATTATGACTATTTTAAGTTAAGACTTTTCGGCAAATATTTCTTGTAATGTTCCAAAGCAACCAGCCGCTTTATTAAAACCAGCATAAACACAGGTAAATAATAATAATTCTTCTATTTCTTCTTTTGTTGCTCCTTGTTTCATTGCCATATGAACATGAGCGGCAAATGGACTACCTGCACCTACTTGATCTTGATTGACAACATCAATTGCGATCGTAATTAAGGCTTTTGTTTTTTGGTCAATTAACGGTAAACCCCATGCCTCTCCAGCTACACGGGTACAGAAATCACCAAATTTGGGATTGATGCTGTTTAAACCTGCTTGTAATTCTTTATCGTCTAAAACTGCATTTTTATAAGTCATATTTCTTTTTCTGTTCAGTTTTTGGGTTAAAGTTTTGTGTCATTTAAAAAGGGATCAATTGCTATAGACAATTAGTCAAGATAATTAGTAATAGAAAGGATGGATAAATCACATATAAATTTAACCATCAACTATTTTTGATCCCCAAAATAAAAATTATTTTTGTTTATCGTAATAAGGTTTCATATCAACATAAACCCGCCATTCATTTACTTTTGAATCTTTCATTCTCAAAACATCGGTACAGGCAAAATTTAAGGTTGAACCGTCAGCTAAATATATATAGTGAGCTTCAAATTCAAAAATTACTTGATCTTGTTCAGGCAAATCGAGAACTTGTCTAACATCAGGGGCTTGCATTGATACTTGAGTATATAATCCCTGAAGAGTTTTTGTGACGTTTTCTTTTCCTATTATTTCTTCTCCCGAACCAATACGATAAAAGACATCATCGGCTAAACATTCTTGAAAAGAATCCCAATCGAGAGCGATCATGGAAGAAAACATTTTTTCACAAGTCTGTCTGTTTAAGGATTTTTCTTCTGACATTTTTACCTCATTTATTGTTTAATTTTGATTACTAAAAGTCTAGTACAACTTTGCTTTTTATGATAGCCACAATTGCTCAGATTTATTGTTAAGAAACTATTAAATTATTAACATTTCTTCCCTGATATTTTAATTAGTAATTGTCATGATAATTAGACAAAGTTAAGAAACATTACAATTTTGTCATAAAAGTTCGTAATAATTATTTTCAGATTAAATATTGACTTTAATGAAATTTATTTATTGATGTTTTTGAATTCATGTTCCTTAAATATATTTTTACAATTTTAATATCTTTATTTTGCGGTTTAAGTTCTTCTTTTGCACAAACAAAAAATGATGATGAGTCTAATCTAAAATTTTATTTTCCTAGTGAAGATATTGATATTGCGAATAGTAACTTTGAAAACAATCAAGAGGCTTTAAAGTCTATTCCCTCCGTTTCTCAATTAAGATCTTTTCAACAACAAGATTGGGAAATAACAGCTTTAAAAAATTTAGATGCTGATTATAACTGCCTTAATTCCCTTACAAAAAACATTAATTTGAATCAATCTCTATTGACTCGTGATGAATTGGCTTCTTACTTACAATTATGTTTAGAAAATATTGATAAAAGTAAACAATTAGGAATAAACTTGAAATCTGAAGATATAAGTATTTTAAACCGTTTGGCAAAAAACTTAGATCTTGAATTAACCAATTTATCTTCTCAAATAAATTCCTTAGAGACATCATTATCCGCTTTAAAAGAGAATCAATTTTCTCCCACCGTGAAAATGTTTGGATTAATTCGCATTAATAGTTTATCATTTTTTTCAGGTCAAGGAGATAATTCAACAGTATTGCAATATTCTAATTTTACAGTTTTGAACGCCAGTTTCACAGGGAAAGATTCTTTATTTTTAGGGTTTTCTACCACAGCCTCTCCTCTACCAGAATTAGCTCCAGAAAATGATGGGAGAGAAATTGGATCAACTCGTGAAGGCACGGCATTAATAGCAGGGGCAGGAAATACTAACAGTCAGACTTTTTTAACTAACTTAAAATATAGTTTTCCCGTTAATGATAATTTATCACTAACCTTGAGAGGATTTGAATTTTTTAGTCGTTCAATGTTATCTTCTAACTTTTTGCCATATTATAACGTTGGAGATGGACCTGTATCTACTTTTGCTCAAATGCCCGCTATTTATCGTCTTGCTTCTGGTGCTGGAGCGGATCTTAACTATAAAATAAGAGATTCTTTGATGTTCAATTTATCTTATTATGCTAGTGCGGGAAACAATCCATCTCAAGGACAAGGTTTATTTAATGGCAATTATATTGCTACTGGTCGTTTAAGTTATAATCCTCGTCAAGATTTTTATACAGAATTTGTCTATCTCAATGGTTATTTTGGAAAAGGTAGCTTTAGTTATGATAATGGTTTAGATTTTAATAAGGGTTTTATTGGTACTGCATTGGCAAATCGCTTCGATGAATCGGGCGTTTTATTTGATCGAGATGCAAATGTGAGTGTTAATTCTTATATGCTTTTAAGTTATTTTGCCATTACCCCTAAATTCTTAATAGGTGGTTCAATCAATAAAACTGATGCAAGATTAATTGGCATGGGAGACGCAGATATTTGGTCTTATTGGTTTGCTTTAACATTTCCTGATTTATTTAAAGAAAATAACTTAGGTGGCTTTATTATCGGCGTTGAACCGACTTTAACAGATTTAAAAACATCTCTTCCTTATGAGGATTTTAAAAAGGATACAGGGCTTCATATAGAAACATATTATAGATTTCAGGTTAATGATAATATTTCCATCACCCCTGCTTTAATTTGGATTAATTCTCCTAATCAAGACAAAAATAATCAGGATATTTTGATGGGTTTAGTGAGAACTTCCTTTAAATTTTAAGTTTTTCTTAATAAAACTTTGAGAAAACTAAATAAGTTGAATGTTATCGTAAAAATGATTAATTATTTTATCTAAAATCACAGGATTTTAAGTCATGAGTAATCCAAACGAAAGTTCCAATTCCACAGATAATCTACAGATAGTAAAAAATTTTTATGGGGCTTTAGGTAAAGGGGATATACCTACAGTTTTAGAGATGTTAACTGATGATGCTCAATGGGATATGCCTCATCCTAGAGAAATAGTTCCTTTTGGCGGAAAATGGGAAGGAAAAGAAGAGGTTAAAAAGTTTTTTGGTGTGATGCACGATACCGTTCAAATGAAAGGCTTTGATTTGCAAGAATTTATTGTTGATAAAAATAAAGTAGTAGTAATTGGACGAATGAAAGCAGTAGCTATCGCCACGGGAAAAGAATATGAAAATGATTTAGTTGCTGTTTGGACGGTAGAAAATGGCAAAATTAAAGGAATGCGTGATTTTATGGATACAGTTCAAGGGATTGAGGCTTTTACCCCTTAAATTAATCAAATATTGATGATTTTAATCAGATAAGGGGCATTTAAACCCCTTGCGACAAAATATATAGTTAATTTCAAGATCCAAGTTTAAACAATATGACTTAGAGAAAAAGCTGTACCTGATAATTTTGGTTCATCAATATAAGCAAAATGATAAGTACGTTTTATGAATAACCAAATATTTTCTTGTAAAATCAATTGATCTTCATACATTCCAAAATTTTGAAATCCTTTTCCGTCATAATCTCTACCTATTTCATTCATGCACCAACGGGCTGTTGCTTGATTACCGTTAATTTCGATAACTCCACTGTGTGCCATTTGTACAAAAAATTCCCAATTATTGAGTAATTGAATAAAAGTTTGCTCAATATTTTCTTTTCCTTGCACATTAATATTCATAGGAGGTTTTAGTTCCCAAATACCATCGGATAGCCATAAAGAAGTAAACTCTTTTTGATCACGACGATTAACAGCATCAGCAAATTTAGCAACTTGTTTCTGAATCAAAAATTCATTAATAATTTGATTATTTTGATTAATTATTTCTGGCATTGTTTTATTTATAAATAAAAAGAATAAAAAACTTAATTAAATGAGGAAAAAAGGAGACATTGATTGCCATTTTTCTTTCCATTCATGAGGAATTAAGTCTTGAATAATTTCAGGAGGAAAGACTTCAGCCATCAACTCTCTTTCCTTAAGAGGAAGATTATATAAAATAAAAGGAATAACTAAATAATCTGGCTCAAGATGTTTTCCTGCATATTCTCCAAATTCAAGACATTGTTTTTGTTGTTCTTCATCACTAATTAAATTACTAATATTTTGATCATTAAGATATTCTTCTTCTAACTGATAATGAGGAATCCATGCTTGTTGTATTTGTTCTAAATTTTCTAATAAATTATCGATAAATTCTTGATTAGAAGAGTTCGAGTTCAAATTATTAATACAAATTTCTAACTCATCAAGTAAGGGTAATAAATCTCCATGCTGAGTTGCCATTATTTCATAAGGTGCATCAAATTGTTTATTTTTAAAGTAAGGAAAAATTAGGTCATCTTCTACTAAATGATGAGAATGAAATAAACTCAGAAGACTATTGAGATAATTAATAAAACCTTCTTTTAAAACATCATCGATTTTACCATTATTTTTAAATATTTGACATTTTTCAATACCTATAACAATAGCACGAGTAATGACAATATGAATTCTAATAAGATCTTTCGCAACAGTATTATTCATAATCGTAAATCATTTTATTTTGTAATAATATAACTCAAAATTAAATTAAATTAAAGTTACATAATCTTAATATTTTTTTAAATGTTCAAAACAAAAAAAAAGCCTATTATATAAAAGAAAATTAAAGCTACAAAGTTTCTAAAAATAATAAGGATTAATTATGGCAAAACTTGATGGAAAAATCATATTCATTGCTGGTGGTTCTGGTAATGTAGGGGAGGGAATCGTACCTGTTTTTCTAAAACAAGGTGCAAAAGTAATTGTTCCCTCTCGTCGGCAAGATTCTTTAGATAAGCTCGGACAATCTTTAGGAGATTTAGCGACAGATAATTATGTACCAATAGTCGGAAATATTGGTACTTTAGAAGGAGCAGAAAAATTACGAGATGAAATTATCGCCAAATTTGGGCGGTTAGATGGTGTATTAGTTTCTCTTGGTGGTTGGTGGACTGGAAATAAGCCTCTCACTGAAGTAGATTTGGAAACTTGGGAAAGTTATTTAAACGGTAATCTCACCTCTCATTTTCTCTGTGCAAAAACCTTTTTACCCGTGTTAGCAAAAACTAAAGGTAGTAGTTATACTCTCTTGGGAGGTACAGCGGCAGAAGTTCCTTTGGCAAATGTCAGCCCTGTAGGAATTACCGCCGCAGGACAATTAATGATGGCAAAAATCGTTATGGAAGAAATGAAAGATAGTGGAGTTAGAATTAATGAAGTAATTATTCAAGGTATGGTGAAAACTAAAGTTATGGAGGCTTATAGTCAACCTAACTGGATTACTCCGAAAGAAATTGGCGATTTTACTTCTTGGTTAGCATCAGATGAAGCCTATATGATTACTAATAGTATTCTTCATATTAATCAACGTTCTCAATAAGGTTTGGGTTGGACAAAAAAATGCTTGTCCCTTAAAAATATTGACGGACAAGCAGTTATTAAAAAAAAATTAAAAGATTCTAATACTTAGGAGCTGTGGTTGCGGGTTTAAAAATTATAAAAACCAATAGTTTGAACAGAATACTGCTTAAAAAATGTACAGTTTTAGAAAATTTTAATCAGAAAATAGGTAAATGTTATAGAATCCAATACTCTCATTCCAACAAGGGGCTTAAGCCCCTTGCCAAACCATTAAAACTCCTGCCTGTTGCCAATGAGCCTACCCTCACCAAAAGACTTTTCAGTAACCCTCACTTAGACAAGAGCTTCAAACGCTTCACCCTGATTAATGAAAGCATTTGCTAAAGAAGAATTATTTAAAATACTATTAGTTTCTGCCGGTCCAGCAAATAAGAAACCACCATTTTCCTTATTTTGAAAACGATTAAAAGGTTCACCTTTGCCCGCATCTGCACCATAAGCATAAAAATCTGCTATGTCGTTACCGTTACTATCGAAACCTTCTTTAACCCACTTATTTTTTTGATCAGAATTTTCGGAGAAGATAGAATTATATTCTTCTTTACCTACAAATAAGTATGTACCAGCAAGTTCAGTACTTCGGAGACGATAAAAACCTGTTAAGTTATCTCCGGGTTCCAAGCTAACTTGAAAAGCAGGATTTCCACCGCCTTCGAGTTTAAAAGTTTTATTGTAGTCAGGGTTCGCTAAAATAGAATTTTTTTCCTCTTCCCCAACAAATAAATAAGCTCCTGTAGTATAACTTATGTTTTTGAAACGATATAAGGGCGCTATATCAATCTGTTTATTTTCAGAAGAAGAAGCATAAAAAGCAATACCTCCGGGATTATTTAATCCACCACTACCACTAGGGATAAAAATACCACCATCAATGGGATTACCATTCCCATCAAAACGAACTATTTGACTACCGTTAAAATCACTTACATATAAATTTCCACCTTCGTCAAATCTCATCCTAGAAGCTGATGTTAATCCTCCATTATTAGAGGCTGATACAAAAAAGCCTTTACTTTCTCCTGTTTCTCCATCATATTGTTGAATAGTTACAGGACTACCATCAAGGCTGACAAAAGTACCATCTAAAAATAAACTACCATCTGGGGTAAACGTAGAGCCTGAAGGAATTTGTGGTGCAAATTCTGGGGCAATAAATTGCTCAACAGCTTTTGTCGTTGGATTATACTGAATAATACTGTTATCATTCAATACACTACTGATATACAAATTACCATCAGGTCCAAAATTTAATCCCGCTGCAATCAAATCTTTACCCGTAAAAGGATTAGTTTTGATGATAGTCTCTTCATAAGCACCCGTAACACCATCAAATTTTTGTACACCGCCGCCACCTAAGCCACTAATGTAAATATCTCCATCAGGTCCAAATAGCAAATCTTCAGGAAAGTTTAATCCATTTGCTGTTAAATTATCCCCAGAGATAAACTCTCCTAATAACTCCCCTGTACGAGCATCAAACTTAAGAATTCTTCCATAAAGACTATCTGCTGGATTTTCGACTCCACTATTAACTTGAAATCCTTGATCATTAGCATAAAGAATGTTGTCTTTAAAAGTAATACCCGAAGAAAAGAAAATACCATCTTGAGAAGCTGAACCTTTCGGTACAAACTCTTTCAAAAAGTCTCCCGTAAAAGCATTATATTCTAAGATACTAGAGTAATATACTCCGGGTTCAAAATTAGGAGTTACAGATTCGATATTACCATCAAGGTCTAAATTGATATTGACAACAGGACCTACTCCGAAAGTATTATTAACGTTACTGACATATAAAGACTTATTAAAAAGAAGTGGTCCACCAATGTCTTCTGGGGTAACAATTTTTGCACCTTCATTTTTACCAAATCCCCAAGTAGTATTTCCACGTACAGGAATAAAAACATCAATCACAGTACCAGCATCTGCTCCCTCAAAATCGATTCTAGCGGCATTAAGACTGGAAAAACCTGTGACAATTAATTCTTTACTATCAGGGGTTTCTAACAAAGCACTAGGTCCAGTAATTCCCTTTTCGTTAGTTTTATCTACAAAAATATCAATAAAACTACCATCGTTAGGGTTATAACGTTGAATTTGTTGAGAGTCTAAACTACTTACATAAAGATTTCCATCTGAGGCAACTAATAAACCAGCAGGACCATTTAAAGGAATATCAGGATCATTACCATCTATAAATGGAGTTAATAGATTCGGTTGAGTAAGATCTGCTGATGTGATGTCATCAAATTTATAAATCGCATTATCAAGACGACTTACTACTAAAAGTTTATTACCGACAAATTCTATCCCTAGAGGTATTTCTGGACCGCCAGAAGGAAAATCATACTGGGTTAAAAAGTTTCCACTAGGATCAAATACTAAAACATTATCAACACTTTGAGTAGGATCTGTACTCAAAACAGGTTCTCTAGTAACGGGGTCAAATCCATCAAAAGCAATAAAATTACTAACATAAAGATTGCCGTCTGGTCCAAATTTAATTTGTGTGACGGTATCTAATCCTGTTTGTCTTTCAGGATCAAAAAAACCTCCACTATCACGAGGGATAAATTCTCCTAAAAATTCTCCTGTCCTTCCATTGTAACGTAAAATATTTTCACTAAGAACAGCACCAACCAATAAATCTCCGTTTACAGTAATTTCTAAACCATCTGTGCCAACTAATCCGCCATTGAGACTAGGATCAGACTGAACAAGATTACCCAAAAAGTTTCCTTCTGGATCTGCTACTTTTACGGTATTATCCGTTGGACCACTCAAAAAAATGTAATATTCTGGATTCATAAAGCCTAATTCTCCATTGCTCAGTTTATGAGTTGAGATTATTCCTGTTTTGCCAAAAATCAATACTATTAATCATAAAAAACAGGATATTTTCAATGATATTCTAAATTCTTGACAAAAAAATCTTTTAAAACTTAAAACATTATAAAATATCAAAAATTATAAAATATTAAGTTTTATAAACCAAAAAATATCAATTTTTATCAAATAATTATTTGAGAAGATAAAAGTCTTAAATTACTAATTAGAAATCAAGTAATATTTGTTAAAATTATCATTCTCTTAATACCTAAAACTTATGCAAAAAAAGGATTATCAACCTCTAAATTCAGAAAAATTTTCTAAGAAGTTAATCTTAGTACATTAATAATGGCGTTTTACCGAAATGGGTTGGATTTGCCAATTGCTTGAGAATAAAATCAGCGACATCTAATCGTGAAATTTTACCCGCCGTAATACCAGACAAATTATCAATAACACGATATTTTCCTGTTCTTTCACCATCGGTTAAAAATCCCGGACGTACAATTAACCAATCAACTTTACTGGCTTTGATTATCGCTTCTTGTCTATCTTTATCAGCATAAATTGTCTTTAAAAGAAGAGGATTTAAAATCCGATCGTACAAAAAACCTCCATGTCCTTTTGTTTCTCCTGCACCAATTCCTGTTACTGAAATTAGTTTTTGTGAAGAATTTTCCCCCATTGCCGAAAGTACATTATTTGCACCAACGGAGAATATATCCACAGGCTTATTGGTGGGTGAAATACCGATACAAATACAAATGGCGTCTTGATCTTTAACTACTGCTTTCACTGATTCTAAATTACGAATATCTCCTTTAACGATATTTAATTTTGGATTAGTAATATCAAAATCAGTCGTATTTCGTAGTAATGCAGAAACTTCATGTCCTTCCTCAAGAGAAGTTTTTAGTAATTGATAACCAATACCTCTTGACGCACCAATGATTGCGATTTTCATTTTTTTTCTTTATATTTTGGTTTAAGTTAATTAACATTATTTAAAGATGAACTGTGCCGTCTAAAGTAATTTTTTTTATCTTAGTGGCTTCATAGGCAACGGTGACTAATTCCGTTTCAATCACTTCTTGTGGTTTCATAATTAATGCTGAACCATTTTTGATAGCATTATTAATTCCAGATGGAGGATAACTTGTAAAGGGTTCAACTCCTATATTATAGGTGCGTCCATACCAAGGATAATCATTGTGTCCTTGATAAACTTGCCACATCCAAATATATTTAAACAGATTATGATCCCATGCCATACCAAATCCCAAGTTTAAATTATGGTTATTAATACCATACCAACCCTCAGAAAGTTCTTTAAAAAACACGACATCTACAGATTTAGCATCTTTTCCTAAGATTTTGGTTATATCTTGCATTTTTTCCGTACGGCGATTTTTAACCATAGGAAAATCAAATTCCGTGTTAGTTTCCCATAAACCATTAGGATGATAAGCCATCACTTCCACTTTTTTTGCGGGTGCTTGAACAACGCAACTATCATCAAGAAATGGTTCACCAACTACTGGATGATGTCCCCACATAATAGCAAAGTCTTGATGAGAATTATTCGTCAATTTTTCTGTAATAAATAGTGCTGGTATTCCTTTTTTCAAAGATAATTGCTTTTCTAACTTTAATGGTGAACGATAAAAAGTGACTTCAGTTTTTAAGGTAACTAATTCTGGCGTATCCACTAAAATTTTCGCTTCTACAGGCAATAAAGAAACTTCACCGTGTAATCCTTGATACGTACCTTGATAAGGTTCAGATGACCAACCAGCAGAAGGTAAAATTTCTTGCCAGCCACCATAATAATAATCATGATAAGCACCCTCAGCTAAAACACTTGTAGCTACAAAAGGACGACGCATCGGAATAGGAGATTGCCACATAAAATCGAGATCTTTTGGTTTGTAAGTAAACTCAAAAATATCTCCACCTTTATCGATTAAAACACCAATTCTGATCAAATCATTCTCAAGAAAAGCTACCTGCATTCCTTTATAGGTGTAATCTAAACTTATTCTACAGCCTTGTTTTCTGCCGTGAGTGTACATAATTAAATTTTAATTTTCAAAATGTAAAATTGTATTTTTCTTTTTGAGTTTTAATTATCTCAATTCGATATAAGAAAATTGTTAAAGACAAGACAGATGGACAAGTTGAAGTATTAAGGGAAAAAATAAAATCTCATCGTGATCAATATTTTCTCAAATTTTAATTTATCAGTAAGAAATATTTTTTGTCCGTCCGTCTTTCACGTCTTTTATTTATTATTTTTATCTCGAATTCAGATTTAAAATGAAAATATGAAATACTAGGATTATTCCCAATCTTCTAAAACAGCAGTTAATCCACCATCAACAAATAGCTGAGTACCAGTAATAAAAGAAGCCTCGTCACTGGCCAAAAAAGCACAAGCATAACCAACATCTTCGGGAGTGCCAATCCTTTTCATAACTTGACGATCCTCAATTTTTTTACGAGCAGCCGCAGGATCATCATAACTATTAAATAAATCTTCAATCAAAGGAGTTAACACCCAGCCCGGAGCAATAGAATTAACTCTAATTACAGGACCATAATCAAGAGCCATATTACGAGTTAAAGAAGTAATTGCCCCTTTTGATGCGCAATAAGGAGCAGTACCTTTAGCAGAAGCATGAGAGTGAACAGAAGACATATTAATAATCACTCCTTTGCCAATAGACTGCATATGAGGAATTGAGTATTTCGAGCAAAGAAAAAACCCTTTCAGATTAACGGCTAAACAACGATCCCACTCTTCGCTAGTACATTCCAAAACAGATTTATAAGTGCCAATACCAGCATTATTTACTAAAATATCAAGACGACCATAAGTATCAATCGTTTTATTCACTAAATCTTGAACTTCGTTTTCATTCGCAATATCACATTTAACAAAAATAGCTTCTCCTCCTTTTTCCTTAATTTCTGCCACAGCTTCTTGTCCTTCTCTAACTCCATTCGCCGCAATCACAACTTTTGCTCCTTCTTGGCAAAACACCAACGCAACCCCTTTTCCAATTCCTTTTGAACCGCCCGTAACAATCGCAACCTTATTTTCTAACTTCATAAATTTGAATTAATTGTTCAATAAAAAATTTTTCTACCTTAATTGTTAACCTAGAATGATTTTTTTTGGTCAAAATTTTCCTAAGTTTTAATATTTATTTTGCAATTATAAAAAATACAACAATAAAATTTCGAAAATTTTTATGGAAAAAAGCACCCTAAGTATTGATAGAGTGCTTTTAAGTTCTGATATGTATCTTATTTAGAGTGTGAGAAAATTAAAGCTGGCATGGAACTATTGTCCCGTGGGGCTACCCCCAGAGTATCGTCGCCGCGATTGCGTTTCACCCACGAGTTCGAGATGGATCGTAGTGGTTCCACAATGCTAAACACACCAGCTAAGACTATGAAAGTTAAATAACCCTCAAGACTGCATGAAATAGTAAATAGATTTTAAGATTAGGTCAAGCGGACGGTCTGTTAGTACACTTTGGCTCCATACATTACTGCACTTCCACCTCGTGCCTATTAACGGGTGTTCTTCCCGTGACCTTACACCAGAATACTCATCTTGAGGTGGGCTTCCCACTTAGATGCTTTCAGCGGTTATCCTCTCCGTACTTGGCTACCCAGCGTTTACCGTTGGCACGATAACTGGTACACCAGCGGTACGTCCTTCCCGGTCCTCTCGTACTAAGGAAGGCTCCTCTCAATATTCTCACGCCTGCACCGGATATGGACCGAACTGTCTCACGACGTTCTGAACCCAGCTCACGTACCGCTTTAATGGGCGAACAGCCCAACCCTTGGGACGTACTTCCGCCCCAGGTTGCGATGAGCCGACATCGAGGTGCCAAACCTCCCCGTCGATGTGAACTCTTGGGGGAGATCAGCCTGTTATCCCTAGAGTAACTTTTATCCGTTGAGCGACGGCCCTTCCACACAGCACCGTCGGATCACTAAAACCGTGTTTCCACCCTGCTTGACTTGTCAGTCTCGCAGTCAAGCTACCTTCTGCTTTTGCACTCTTCGACTGATTTCCAACCAGTCTGAGGTAACCTTTGTACGCCTCCGTTACTTTTTTGGAGGCGACCGCCCCAGTCAAACTACCCACCTGAAACTTTCCGGTTTTACCGTTAGAATTCTAGCTTTCTGAGAGTGGTATCTCACTGTTGGCTCTAGTATCCCCACAAGGATACCTTCAACGCCTCCCACCTATACTGCGCACAGCAAGCCCGAACACAATTCCAAGCTATAGTAAAGCTTCATAGGGTCTTTCTGTCCAAGTGCAGGTAGTCCGTATCTTCACAGACAATCCTATTTCGCCGAGTCTCTCTCCGAGACAGTGCCCAGATCGTTACGCCTTTCGTGCGGGTCGGAACTTACCCGACAAGGAATTTCGCTACCTTAGGACCGTTATAGTTACGGCCGCCGTTCACCGGGGCTTCAGTCGCTAGCTTCAGATTACTCCTGACCAACTTCTTTAACCTTCCGGCACTGGGCAGGCGTCAGCCCCTATACTTCCTCTTTCGAGTTTGCAGAGACCTATGTTTTTGCTAAACAGTCGCCTGGGCCTTTTCACTGCAACCAACGTTTCCGTTGGCACTCCTTCTCCCGAAGTTACGGAGTCATTTTGCCGAGTTCCTTAGAGAGAGTTCTCTCGCTCCCCTTAGTATTCTCTACTTGCCCACCTGTGTCGGTTTCGGGTACCGGGACTTTATTTTCAACATCATCATCGCTTTTCTTGCCGCTATCTTTCTACACGCGCAGTAAACTGCTCCCAATCCACTCAGGGTGTGTTTAGTTTTCACGGGTCCCGATGATGACTCCCATAAAGCCACGCAGGAATATTCACCTGCTTGCCATCGACTACGCTTTTCGCTTCGCCTTAGGTCCGGGCTAACTCTCCACGGACGAGCCTTCTGGAGAAACCCTTGGGCTTTCGGGGTTAAGGATTCTCACCTTAATTTTCGCTACTTAAGCCGACATTCTCACTTCTATACTGTCCACATCTGCTTGCCGCTAATGCTTCACCCTATATAGAACGCTCCCCTACCACTTAATGTTTCCATTGAGTCCATAGCTTCGGTGATTAACTTAGCCCCGTTCATTTTCGGCGCAGGAGCGCTTGACCAGTGAGCTATTACGCACTCTTTCAAGGATTGCTGCTTCTAGGCAAACCTCCTGGTTGTCTAAGCACTCCCACCTCCTTTCTCACTTAGTTAATACTTTGGGACCTTAGCTGATGGTCTGGGCTGTTTCCCTCTTGACGATGAAGCTTATCCCCCACCGTCTCACTAGTGCTATAGTTATGGGTATTCTGAGTTTGTCTCATCTTGGTACCGCTCTCGCAGCCCGCAACGAAACAGTGCTTTACCCCCCATTTCCTGATACACCGCTGCGCCTCAACACATTTCGGGGAGAACCAGCTAGCTCCGGGTTCGATTGGCATTTCACCCCTAACCACAGCTCCTCCGCCAATTTTTCAACATTGGTCGGTTCGGACCTCCACTTCGTGTTACCGAAGCTTCATCCTGGCCATGGTTAGATCACCCGGGTTCGGGTCTACAAACAGTGACTAACGCCCTTTTCGGACTCGGTTTCCCTTTGGCTTCATCTTTTCGATTTAACCTGCCACTGCCTGTAAGTCGCCGGCTCATTCTTCAACAGGCACACGGTCATCCGTTTAATCGGACTCCCATTGCTTGTAAGCTGATGGTTTCATGTTCTATTTCACTCCCCTCCCGGGGTTCTTTTCACCTTTCCCTCGCGGTACTTTTCTCTATCGGTCACACTTTGTATTTAGCCTTACCACGTGGTCGTGGCTGATTCACACTAGATTCCACTTATCTCGTGCTACTCGGGATTCACCTAGGATTAATTTGGTTTTCAATTACAGGACTTTTACCTTCTCTGGTCTAGTTTTCAGCTAGTTCGTTTAACCTCTTCTTTCCATCTCGATGTCCCACTACCCCAGTCTTCGTAAACACTGGTTTAGGCTGTTCCCGCTTCGCTCGCCGCTACTAGGGGAATCACTTTTGTTTTCTCTTCCTCTGGCTACTAAGATGTTTCAGTTCACCAGGTTCGCTCATCACTACTAATAGTAGTGTGTTTTTAGGGTTGCCCCATTCGGACACTCTCGGCTCATAGTCTGCTTCCGACTCCCCGAGACTTTTCGTAGGTTGCTACGTCCTTCTTCGCCTTCGTGTGCCTAGGTATCCACCATCAGCCCTTGATTGCTTGACCTGTCTGTCATTTTACAGCTTTTTCTACTTACTTTTTCTATGCAGTTTTCAAGGTTCTTACTGAACAACGGTTCAGCATCCATTTTTTGGTGCTAATTTGTTCCCTGGAGATAAGCGGACTCGAACCGCTGACATCCTGCTTGCAAAGCAGGCGCTCTACCAACTGAGCTATACCCCCAATCTTTTTTCTCTCTTGGAAAAATTTACTTCTTCTCCCAAAAGAAGTGGGCCATCCTGGACTTGAACCAGGGACCTCACCCTTATCAGGGGTGCGCTCTAACCACCTGAGCTAATAGCCCGTGAACCTATTCTTAATAGTTTGAATGCCTTTTTCTCACTCTTGCTGACTTCTATTCGAAGTCTCCCTTTAAGGAGGTGATCCAGCCACACCTTCCGGTACGGCTACCTTGTTACGACTTCACCCCAGTCACTAGTCCCACCTTCGGCATCCTCCTCCTTTACAGGTTGGAGTAACGACTTCGGGCGTGACCAACTTCCATGGTGTGACGGGCGGTGTGTACAAGACCCGGGAACGGATTCACCGCAGTATGCTGACCTGCGATTACTAGCGATTCCTCCTTCATGCAGGCGAGTTTCAGCCTGCAATCTGAACTGGGGCTGAGTTTGCTGGGATTCGCTCCACTTCGCAGCTTCGCTTCCCTTTGTCTCAACCATTGTAGTACGTGTGTAGCCCAAGACGTAAGGGGCATGCTGACTTGACGTCATCCCCACCTTCCTCCGAGTTCTCCCCGGCGGTCTCCCTAGAGTCCCCAACTTAATGCTGGCAACTAAGGACGAGGGTTGCGCTCGTTGCGGGACTTAACCCAACATCTCACGACACGAGCTGACGACAGCCATGCACCACCTGTCTCTGCGTTCCCTAAGGCACTCTTTCGTTTCCAAAAGATTCGCAGGATGTCAAGCCTTGGTAAGGTTCTTCGCGTTGCATCGAATTAAACCACATACTCCACCGCTTGTGCGGGTCCCCGTCAATTCCTTTGAGTTTCACACTTGCGTGCGTACTCCCCAGGCGGGATACTTAACGCGTTTGCTTCGGCACTGTCTGGGTCGATACAGACAACACCTAGTATCCATCGTTTACCGCTAGGACTACAGGGGTATCTAATCCCTTTCGCTACCCTAGCTTTCGTCCCTCAGTGTCAGTATATGCCCAGTAGAGCGCCTTCGCCACTGGTGTTCTTCCTAATCTCTACGCATTTCACCGCTACACTAGGAATTCCCTCTACCCCTACTATACTCTAGCTTTTCAGTTTCCACCGCCTACCCGAAGTTGAGCTTCGGTCTTTGACAGCAGACTTGAAATGCCACCTACGGACGCTTTACGCCCAATGATTCCGGATAACGCTTGCATCCTCCGTATTACCGCGGCTGCTGGCACGGAGTTAGCCGATGCTTATATTAGGTACCGTCACTTTCTTCTTCCCTAAGTTTTGAGGTTTACAACCCAAGAGCCTTCCTCCCTCACGCGGTATTGCTCCGTCAGGCTTTCGCCCATTGCGGAAAATTCCCCACTGCTGCCTCCCGTAGGAGTCTGGGCCGTGTCTCAGTCCCAGTGTGGCTGCTCATCCTCTCAGACCAGCTACTGATCGTCGCCATGGTAGTCCATTACACTACCATCTAGCTAATCAGACGCGAGCTCCTCTTCAGGCGATAAATCTTTTACTTCTCAGCTCATCCGGTATTAGCAGTCGTTTCCAACTGTTGTCCCCGACCTCAAGGCAGATTCTCACGTGTTCCTCACCCGTCCGCCACTATCACCTAAGTGACCGTTCGACTTGCATGTGTTAAGCATACCGCCAGCGTTCATCCTGAGCCAGGATCAAACTCTCCATTGTAGATTCCTTTTCACCTAAGTTACTTAGTTCTCTCAACGAGCTTTTTGATTGCTCTTTTTGTTAGTAATTTAATACTTGTTTTGTTAATTTAAAGTTCTTTAACAAGGGTGTATGTTATATTTGAAAATGGCTTTCAAACTATTAAATTGTCGAGGTTCGTGGTGTGTTAGACTGAGTCAATTGGCTCAATCGCACATTTACTAATATAACTAATAATTCTAAAATCTGCAACTCTTTTTTAAATATTTTTTCAAATTTGAAGTCGATACAAGTCTATAACCTATGTTAGATATAAAATTTATGTATTTTTATTTCTTGAGATTTTTATTTTTTTAGAATCAATATCAATCAAAATTGAGGAAGAAATGGAATTGTCATAACGTTGATTTTCCACATTGTTACAATTAGTACTCTGAATAGTTTGATCATAAATACCTGTTCTAATCATGCCAATACTAGAAATAACAATACATTTTCCTGTTTCTGGTATTGGTTTACCTGAAAAATCTTTCCTTCTTATTTGCAATGTTTGAGATTGACTTGTTGTTCCTTTAAATGAAAAAGGGATGCTTAAAGGGAGACTATTACGATTAGATATTATTTCTACTATTTTATTATCAATAATAATGTTTTCTAATATACAACCAGAAGGAGAAGCTGTAATTTTTGTACTCGTAATGTTAATTGTACAGGTAAGACTTTGACGATTGGCATTTAGTTGAGCTTCAATTATCCCCTGTCTAATGCGAGTAAATGCTTCGTTAACTTTTTGTTGTCTATGAGATTCTAGTAGATTTGGTAAAGCGATGATGGTTAAAATACTGATAATTGTTAAAGCTATGATTAATTCAAATAAGTTAAAACCACTTTTTTTGTTATGGATAGAGTTAAAAACTACAATTAAGTGCCGCATTGGGGATTACCTCCGTTAAGAAAGTGGCTATTTGATTATTAGTTCCCGAATTAGTGTAGTGGGGATGGTTAACACTATAGGTGACAACATAGGTAATTTTAAGAGTGTTTCCCGAAGCATAATATTCTCTGGTTATATCATAGGGTTTGGGATTATGATTAGGGATAGAAATAGTTTCTTGGGAAACAAATTTTCCCGAAGTAGTGCCGTCTATATTGTTTTTCAAAGTATCACCGTAATTTCCACACTGATTTGAATTAGATGCCAAAATAAAAGCACTATGCTTGATTAACTCTAAATCCTCTTGTATCCAGTTAGAAATTTCTTGTTTATTTTGAGCTTGTACTCTTAATAAGGTAGCTAAAACTGTAGCTTGTAATGATCCTAATAGGAATGTTGCACTAACCAATATAGTTACTAATGTTTCCAGAATTGTAAATCCATTTTCGTCTGATTTATCTTTGAGGTTTGGAATGACAGATTTCTTTTGAAGGGATAAGAATTTAAAAGTATGACTTCTGAAAAATTTTAAAGAATAATTAGTGAATAAAACTTGATCGTTATAGAGTATAAACTTGAAGAATCGATATAACATAACACCTCATATCAAACTTGATTTTAAAAGACAAAATTAAAACTGTGATAGAAAGAATCGTAACAAAACGTTATATTTTAAAGAGAATAGCAATTATTAATATCAAAAAATTTTAACTTAGTTAGGAAGAAATAATGCGCGTAATTTTAATGACAGGAAAGGGAGGAGTCGGTAAAACATCAGTAGCAGCTGCTACTGGTCTAAAATGTGCTGAATTAGGATACAAAACATTAGTTTTAAGTACAGATCCTGCTCACTCTTTAGCTGACAGTTTTGATCTGGAATTAGGTCATGATCCTCAACCCGTAGTTAATAACCTTTGGGGGGCGGAATTAGATGCTTTAATGGAATTAGAAGGTAATTGGGGAGCGGTTAAGCGTTATATTACTGAAGTTTTACAGGCTAGGGGATTAGATGGAGTACAAGCCGAGGAATTAGCTATTCTTCCGGGTATGGATGAGATTTTTGGGTTGGTACGGATGAAAAGACATTATGATGAAGGAGATTTTGATGTACTAATTATTGATTCTGCTCCGACAGGTACAGCATTAAGATTGTTAAGTCTTCCTGAAGTGAGTGGTTGGTATATGAGACGATTTTATAAGCCTTTTCAGAGTATGTCAGCGGCTTTACGTCCTTTATTTGAGCCTATTTTTAAACCTATTGCTGGATTTTCTTTACCTACTAATGAAGTGATGGATGCACCCTATGAATTTTATCAACAAATAGAAGCTTTGGAAAAAGTTTTAACTGATAATGCTCAAACTTCGGTTAGATTGGTCACTAATCCTGAAAAAATGGTTATTAAAGAATCTTTGAGGGCTCATGCTTATTTAAGTCTATATAACGTTTCTACAGATTTAATTATTGCTAATCGTATTATTCCTGAAGAAGTAGAAGATCCCTTTTTTAAAAAATGGAAAGAAAATCAGGTTATTTATAAACAAGAGATATACGATAATTTTCATCCATTACCTATTAAAGAAGCTCCTTTATTTTCTGAGGAAATGTGTGGTTTAAAAGCCCTAGAAAGATTAAAAGATATACTTTATGAAAAAGATGAAGATCCCAGTAAAGTATATTATAAAGAAAATACAATTAGAGTAGTAAAAGTAGATAATAGTTATAGCTTAGAATTATATCTTCCTGGTATTCCGAAACAACAAATAAAGTTGAATAAAACTGGAGACGAATTGAATGTTAGAATTGGTAATCATCGTCGCAATTTAGTTTTGCCTCAAGCATTAGCGGCTTTAACTCCTTCTGGTGCAAAAATGGAAGAAGATTATTTAAAAATCAAATTTACTAATATTCAATAAATAAATTTATAAAGCCTATTCCTCCTCAAAATTCTATTGCAGGGGGGAGGAATAAAAAATTTATAACTTTTTTAATTATCAGTCAACTTTAGAAGGATACTTTTAAATTAAATTTAATTAGGATATGACTAAAAATCTAATTACGGTAAAAGTCAAATTATTTGCTATTTATTCTGAAATATGTAAAGAGAAAGAACTTACTTTAAATATACCTGATCAAAGTAAAGTAAAAGATATTTTAGATATTATTATTCAGAAGCAACCATCATTAAAAAATTGGGAAAACATTACTAAATTAGCAGTGAATTTAGAATTTGTTTCCCCTAATTTTGAAGTTAAAAACGGTGATGAAATTGCCTTGATTCCTCCTGTTAGTGGAGGATAAATTACATATATTTTTATTTTTTAGGTATCAAAAAATTATGTAACAGGGTTATCAATTTATTCACTGAGAAATAACTTAGTCTTGATGATTAGCTTGACGAGGTTGAATAACACCAAAACCACCATGATTTCTCTGATAAATCACGTTTATGTCTCCTGTTTCCTTGTTGCTAAACATATAAAAATCGTGATCAACCAGTTGAAGTTGCTCCCATGCTTCATCTATGGTCATAGGAGTCATAGCAAAATATTTCATTCTAACTACTTCCGTTGGTAATTCTGGTTGGCGATCGCCGATGAGGCTAGTTTCAACGGGTTTTTCTTCAATAGAGTCAGCAGTTTTAACTTGAGAATGAGTTTTTTTACCTAATTGTCTTTCTTTATATTTACGTAATTGACGAGCAATTTTATCAGAAACAAGGTCAATACTGGCGTATAAATTTTCACTATGTTCTTGAGCTCTAATGACTGTACCATTAGCATAAACGGTAACTTCCGCTTTATGTTTGTTGCTGATACGAGCATTTCGAGCAACAGATAAATGAACATCGACTTTTGTGGCTAAATTTTGAAAATGTTTGACAGCTTTTTCTAATTTTTCCTCTACATAATCATGGATAGATTCAGTGACTTCAATATTGTTTCCTTGAATTAAAAATTTCATAATTAATACTCCATTTCTTAGGCAATTACTAACCTTTTCTATTTAAAATTAACGAAAGTCTTTCCATCTAATCCTCAAAAATCAGTCAGTTATAGTATATTTAGCTATAAATGTCCAATGTTATCCTTAATAAAATTAAGTTAAGTACTTTGAGAATTTAAGTTTTTTAAACAATTTATTTTCACCTAAATAACAAAACTTTTTTTAGGGGCGTTTTATGTTATTTAGTTGATCTTTCCTCCTTAAAACTTTCTCTATACTTTATAGATTAGCACTTTTACGTTATAAAAAGCACTGATTTTAATTTATTTTCATGTTTTCTTTCTGTTTATAAAGTTTTGTAACAAAAAAGAACCAAAAAAAACTAAAAAAATTTTTTATAATGAATTCTGAACCATCTAATGTTAAAATAATGCTGTTTTTAAAGCATACTTAACTGAAAAAAGAATTTATATTTTGGGCGATAATCTACAAAAAATATAAAAATAGTTATAGTCAACTTTTTTAATAAAAAACTAATGAAACAAATTTTTTTTTGGCAAGGGATAATTTATACTTTCTTCTTAAACTTGATGATAGAGTCAGTTTCAGCTCAAAGTTTGAAAGTAGTTTATCCTCCGGCTAATCATGAAACAACAGCTGATTCGATTTTTATTATTGGTTCAGCTAATGCTCAAGGTAATGTTATTATTAATAATAAACCCATTATGCGATCGCCTCAAGGTAATTTCGCCCCTAGTTTTCCGTTAAAAATAGGGAAAAATGAGTTAATAATTCGTTATGGAAAAGAAGAAATAAAAAGAGTTATCACCAAAGTTAATAATCAACCTAAAATTGAAGATATTTTGAGTTTATCTCCTAGCTTATTATCACCTCAAATTAATATTAGTAAATTGCCTAATGAATTAGTTTGTTTTGAAGCAATAGCTCCATTAAATGGTCAAATAGCAGTGAATTTAGGCACAAAAACCTTAAATTTGACCTCACCATTATTGATCGCTGATTTACCTCCTAATTCTGCCATCTTAATTGATCAGAATCAGAGTAAAAATATTATAAAAAAATACTGGGAAAAGGTAAAAGGATGTACTAAATTTGAAGAAACAGGCAAGAATATTCAACCTATTTTTGTAATGAATTATGAAGGAAAAACTATTAGTCAAGCAAGTCAAGGTAAGATTAGTACTTTAGATCCTCAAAATTTAATGGTAATTGAAGTTATTGCAGAACAAGGAGTAGCACGAACTGGGGCTAGTACGAATCATTCAAGATTAACTCCTCTACCAAAAGGCACAAGAGCAACAGTTACAGCGACAGAAGGAGATTGGTTACGGTTAGATTATGGCGGTTGGATAAAAGCAGAAGAAACCCGAATTTTACCGACAAATGTACCTCCTTATACCATTATTCGGAGTGTAACTTCTCGTCAGGTCGGCAATAGGACAGAAGTTATTTTCCCATTACAAAATCCTGTACCCATAGCCATTCAACAAAGTGATCAAACTTTTACTTTATCTTTATATAACACGACCGCAGAAACTGATACGATTCGTTTTGATGATAACCCTTGGATTAAGCGTTTAGACTGGTATCAAACTCAGCCGAGAAAAGTTGACTATATTTTTAATTTTAAATCCCCTCAGCAATGGGGTTATGATGTGCGTTACGAAGGCAGTAATTTGATTTTGACATTCAATCATCCTCCGAAATTGAGCAATAATAATCTTGAAGGTGTGACTATTTTATTAGATCCTGGTCATGGTGGTAATGAATTAGGCTCTTTAGGTTCAACAGGTTATCCTGAAAAAGATGTTAATTTAGTAGTATCTCTATTACTAGCTCAAAATTTACGAAATCTAGGTGCACAGGTTTACTTAACCCGAGAAGATGATAGGTTTGTTGCATTAGGCGATCGCCAAAAAATTATTAATCAACTAAAACCGACTTTAGCTTTTTCCATACACTATAACGCCTTACCCGATGGCGGAGATGCGGAGAAAACTAAGGGAGTAAGTACATTTTGGTATCATCCCCAAGCCCATGATTTAGCAGTATTCATGCACAATTATCTCACAGAAAAGTTAAATCGTTCTTCTGCTGGGGTATTTTGGAATAATCTTGCCCTCACTCGCCCGAATATCGCCCCTAGTGTATTATTAGAATTAGGTTTTATGATTAATCCTTACGAATTTGAGTGGATTACAAATACCGAAGCACAACAAAAATTAGCTTTGACTATTGCCGAGGGAATAAATACATGGATAATGAAAAATGAGAAATGAGAAATTAATAATCTCATAACTCGTCATTTAATTAAAAGCATCTTTTAATGCAGTTCGAGCGGCTAGATTACTTCTTGTTGTTGCCAAAATATCAATCTCTCTCTGTAATCTCTCAGCAGTGTCTTGCATTTCCAGTAATGCTTGTTGTTCAACTGCTACTCCATAAAGATTACTAGCTATCCAGTAAGATAATTCTCTTGGTAAAGTAGGTAAGTTCTCTGGTAATTCTATTTTTTGATCTGTTAACTTAGCAGATAATTGAACAACATCATGTAATAAAGTAGTTACTTCCTTGGCTTTATCTCGCAAATTATGTTGGGTAGAATTATCTTCAAACCATTCTACTAAAGCAACTCTATAGGGCTTTTCTCTGACATATTCTAAGACTCTAAATCTTTGTTGCCCTAAAGTTAACACCTTCATGCGATCATCTGGTAAACGTTCAAAATGAATTATTTCTGCACAACAACCTATCTTGGCAATTTCCCCCGTGTTAGGATCGATCATTAATACTCCAAACCGCCGATCATATTCTAAGATAGTATTCATCATCATGCGATAACGAAATTCAAAAATATGCAAAGGTAAAGGGCGTCCTGGAAATAAAACTACTTCAGGAAGGGGAAATAAAGGTAATTCTCTAACTGCGATGGAAGAAGATGCCATGATTTTTCGCTCTAATTATGCACTTTTTTCTAATTTAGCGGATTTTGACATCAATTAAGCAAGTTCTATCAAATTTTTCAATAGTTAATTATTAATTGTTAATTAGAATTAGATTTTATCTTATTTGAAAAATGCAATAGTTTCTTTAAGAGCAATAATAAAAGTATCTATTTCAGCAAAAGTATTGTAAAAATATAAACTAGCTCTTGCACTACCAGAAATGTTTAAATAACGGTGCAAAGGTTGGGTACAATGATGACCAGAGCGAATAGCAATACCTTCTTGATCTAAAAGTGTTGCTAAATCACTACCATGAATACCTGTAACATTAAATGCGGCTAAAGCAGCTCTACCTTTGCCATTGGAAGTTGGTTGATTTCCATAAATGGTTAAGTCTGGTATTTCATTTAATTGTTTAAATAAATATGCTGTTAATTCTTCTTCATAATGATGAATATTATCCATCCCTATTTTAGTAAGATAATCTACTGCAGCCCCAAGTGCGATCGCCTCACCAATAGCGGGAGTACCAGCTTCAAATTTATGAGGTAATTCACCACAGGTAAAATGATCTAAATAGACATCCGCAATCATTTCGCCACCACCCATAAAAGGAGGCATCGCTGTTAATAAATCTTCTTTACCATATAAAAAACCAATACCAGTAGTAGCACACATTTTGTGACCTGAACCTACAAGCCAATCACAGTCCATTTTTTGAACATCAATGGGTAAATGAGGTAAACTCTGACAGGCATCAATGAGAATTTTTATATCATATTGATGAGCTAAATTAATGATACTTTCTACAGGATTGATACAACCTAAGGTATTGGAAATATGGACGACTGATACCAGTTTAGTTTTGTCTGACAATAAAGATTGATAGTGATTAAAATCAAATTCCTGAGTCGGAGTTAACTCTACATACTTAATTACAGCCCCTGTTTTTTCAGCGATAATTTGCCATGGGACAATATTACTATGATGTTCCATAACTGTGAGAATAATCTCATCACCAGCTTTAAGAGTATTTAATCCCCATGTGTAAGCAACAATGTTTATAGCTTCACTAGCATTTCGAGCATAAATAATCTCATTACGACTTTTGGCATTAATAAATTTAGCTACTTTATCTCTTGCACCTTCGTAAGCATCAGTTGCTCTGCTACTAAGGGTATGGGCACCCCTATGTACATTGGCATTATCATGTTCATAATAATGACATAAAGCATCAATCACCATCTTAGGTTTTTGAGACGTAGCTGCATTATCAAAATAGATTAAAGGTTTATCGTGAATTTTTTGGTGAAGAATCGGAAAATCTTTTCTAACTTCATCAGCGATGGTTTTAATTTGAGTAAAAATCATGATAAATAATTGATAATTGATAATGAATCATTAAGGCTCATTATTTTTAGTGTGATTATAATAAGACTGTTATAGTCAATTATAATTAATTGTTATTTAAAAAAACTGTTTTTTTTGCGTTTTTTAGTTTTATTTTTCTCATAATCAATTTCTTTAATTTTTTTCATAATTCGATCAAAGTATTCTTGTAAATAGTCTTCTAAAGTGGTAGTATCTTGGGGATCTAAATTAAAAGTTTTATATACTTCTTCCATCGAAGCATCTAAAGGTTTACCACTGGCTAAAACTTCAGCAAAAGCAAGACGATCAGATGTATTCAAAGTCCACTTGAACCAACGGGTAAAACCTCGTAAAAAACGAAGTAAACTAATGGGAATACGGGAAATTTTAGCTTGTTTACCTGATAATCGCTCACAAAGTTGAATTATTTGTTCTCCAGTCCATGGACGTGTACCAACTACAGGATAACTACTGTTTACCGTTTCAGGAATTTCAATAGCTTTAATGGCAAATTTAGCAATATCTTGACTATTCATATAAGCAATAGGGGTATTTTCACCACTTACCCAAACAGGTTGATTATCAAGAATAGGAATACCATATTGAGCGATTAAACCTTGCATAAATCCAGCTAACTTCAGAATAGTATAATTTACGCCAGATTCTTGTAAAAATAGCTCTGTACAATGCTTAATTTCCATTAAAGGAACACTTTCAAAATCTTCTGCATTGAGTATAGAGAAAAAGATATAGCGTTTAATATTAGCTTTCTTTGCCGCTTGAATTAAATTAACTTTTCCTTGCCAATCAACATCTTTAATTCTGAGAGAATCTGTAGCCCTTGCCGTTGCCGCATCAATGATTATATCTACCCCTTCTAAAGCAGAAATTAAAGTTTGAGGCTTACAAATATCACCTTTTACTAATTCTGCACCCCATTCTTTCAAAAAACTGGCTTTAGCATTATTTCTAACTAAACAACGTACTTGATAGTCTTTATCTATGGCATGACGCACTATTTGTCTTCCTAAAGTGCCTGTTGCGCCAACTACTAATATTTTCATTAATTATTAAGTTTATTTACATATTTTTAAATTTCATTAAGATTTTATCAGAAAAGAGGAAGAGCAATGAACAATGAAAAATGAACATCAATTATTTTGAATTGCCGATTAAATATAACAAAGCCATACGTACTGCCACTCCGTTGGTAACTTGATCAGAAATTAAGCTAAACTGAGGATCATCCATCAAATCAGAACTAATTTCAACTCCCCTGTTTACAGGTCCTGGATGTAATACTTTTACGTTAGGTTGACAATACTGTAAACGCTCGTAATTGATACCAAATAATTGATGATATTCCCTTAAACTAGGTAAAAGATAATCTGTCATACGCTCTTTTTGTAATCTTAAAGTCATGACAAAATCGGCTTTTTCTAAGGCTGGTGGTAACTGCCAGTGTAAAAATAAACGTTCTCTATAGGTATTGTTGATAGTTTCAGCGAATAGAGAGGGTAAAAGTGTTGGAGGTGCGGCTAAATGTAATTCTGCCCCTCCCGCTAATAAACTGTTAATATTAGAACGAGCTACACGAGAATGTAAAATATCCCCAACGATAGCAATTTTTTTGCCTTTTAGTAACGAAATGTGCGGATTTTTTTCATCTAATAATGAACAAATGGTGAATAAATCTAATAAACCTTGAGAGGGATGTTGATGTAAACCGTCACCAGCATTAAAAATACTTACCCCTGATTTTAATTTATCCATTTCTAAGGCAATATTTAATGGCACTCCTGATTGACTATGGCGAATTACCATAATATTTGCACCCATCGCTAAATAAGTTTTAGCTGTATCTAAAATTGTCTCACCCTTAGTTAAAGAAGAGCTACTAGGAGCAAAATTAAGAATATCAGCAGAAAGTCTTTTGGCTGCAAGTTCAAAACTACTACGAGTGCGGGTAGAAGGCTCAAAAAACATATTAGCGACTACTTGCCCTTGTAAGGCGGGAACTTTTTTTGTGCGACTTTGTAAAACATCTTTAAAACTTGAAGCGGTAGTTAAAACAGCATTATATTCATCTACAGTGAAATCTTCTAAGGAAATAATATGTTTTCTTGTCCATGGTATAGCAGTCATTTCTGTTTAAATTGATTAAGGATAAGTGCTTTTTTTGTTGAGTTAACTAAACAATGCTAATCTTGTCTTCAGTATCATAACCTGAGATGATATTCTGTTTAAAGATAATTAATCATCAAACTTATTTATACTTTATTTCAAACGAGCTTACGATGCAGTTATTAGAATCTCATAATCAATGTCCAGATTGCGTATTAATGGAATTACAAATTCTTCCTAAAGCTAATACTGATAATCAATTTGAGTTATATCTTAATCTTCAATATAATCAACAACAAGAAGAAGTTTTAGAAGGAAAAGTTAAATTTAGTCTTAGATCTAGTAAGTTATCATTGAGTTTAAATAATCTTAAGTTTATCGAAAATATATCTTTAAATTCTCCGTTAATTAGTGTAACTAATAATGCTTTTTCTAAACAACCAACATGGGAAATTCGTCATCATTCCCAGAAGAAATTCTTAGAAGATAAATTGATTAATATTCAGTTAGGAATTTTAGAAATTCAAAGTTATCCTTATCAATTAACTGCTCAACTTTTAGCAAAAAAAGCTGATGTTTTTTTAACTGATATTGAAGGTTTATGGTTTCATGATATTAGTCCTAATAAACACGCAATTTTAGAGAGAAAATTAGCAGAATTTATAGAAAATACTCAATTAAAGCCTTATATTTCTCAAGCAATTTTTGGTTCTGAAAATTTAGATTTTACTCCTAATTTGTTTCACGAACAACAAGCTAATCTTAGAAAAGAACAAAGTATTGTTTTGAAAAAAATAATCCAAATTATTTATCAAAATAATAAAAATAGTTTTACTGAATTAGCAGAAATAGCAAGTTTAAATCCCCTAACAGATTTTGCGGGAGGAGATTTAACTGCGGCCAATTTGAGCGGATTAAATTTGAGCGGAAGCAATTTTACTTCTGCAAATCTTAGAGGTGCTGATTTAACTGATACTGATTTAAGTGAAGCTAATTTACAATATATTAAACTTAATGGTGCTGATTTAAGTGGTGCTTATTTAGACGGAACAAATTTACAAAATGCCAGTTTACAAAATGCCAGTTTAGCATTAGCAAACGTGATTGGGGCGAATTTAAACAATGCTAATTTAACTAATACTAATTTACAAAATACTAGCTTAGGCAAAACTAATGTCAAGGGGACGATTTTTAGCAAAAATTTAGGTTTAGATGAAGACAAAAAACAAGACTTAATTAAAGAAGGAGCTATTTTTATTGAATAATTAATTAACTTTATTTTAATTTTTTGTTCTATTATAAATAATCAAATATTTTGTTATAAAATTCTTTAGGAACTTCTTTAACATTATTCTCGTCTTCAATAATAATAACTCTTAAATATAAATTTGTTGAGAATAAATCATGCTCAATTCTAAGATTATTTTAACTGTGGTTAATTTATCATTATTCACATTTTCTTTGTCTGTTTTTGCTTCTAAATCTTTCGCACAATCTTCTAAACCAATCTTTAATCAGCAACAATGTATTCAAGGTTTTGTCAAAGAAGGCTTAAAAACTGAACAAGCCTCTGTATGGTGCAATTTTAAACAAGAGTGTTTAGTGCGATCGCAAAAAGAAGGATTACCCCCAGAAGCCGCAAAAAGTGTCTGTGATTGCAGTATAAAAGAATTTAGAAAACGTTACGCCACAGAAAAATTCAGAGAAATAAGTCGTCAAGCCGATAGTAACTCTAAAGTAGGGCGACAGTTACGAGAAGTGGGAGAAAAATGTTTTGAAGATATTTTATTTGAGTAAAACTTATGGGCAGTGTTTTTACGAAGGAGTAAGACATGAATTAATTATAATTAACAACATTATCCTACTCCTGATAGTTATATCATCAAGTTAGTTTACTTATAAAGTTCGGTAGCTAAACGAAAAGCTAGAATACCCGGAATAAGAGCAATTATTAAAGCAACGAAAACTTGAGTTTCAGAAATAGACATAATCTAAAATACTCCTCTAATGAAGATAAATTGATACAATTAGGTTTAAATTAATATTTAATTTGCCTTAAGATGGTAACTTTTGCATGATTTCGTAATAATTTGCAACAGAAAATCAAGAAAAAGAGTAGTAAATTTTTTCGAGGTGACACTTTATGACTCTACCAAAATGGCTATCATCGGCAAAAAAAATCTCTCAAAAAATAAATATTTCTCGTCAAGCTATAGTCAAAAAAATTCAAGGTAATCCTTATTATCGCTTCCAATCGGATATAGAAATTAATATTGCTGCTGAATTAGGTATAAAAATTGATGCTAATTTAGCTTCGGTGGATGATTGGCTAAGATTACCCGGAATATCTATTAATCAAGCTAGGAATTTAGTAGAAATAACCAATTCAGGGATACATTTTTTATGCTTAGAAGATTTAGCGTCAGCCTTAGGTGTTTCGGTGTTAAAAATTCAGTCTTGGCAACCCATTGTTTATTTTGCCTATTACGCCTCAGATAGTTTTTATTTTCCCGCTAAAATTAATTTGAATAATGCCAGTTTAAATCAATTAATCACTATACCTAATTTAGATTTGGATATAGCAAAAAAAATGATTACTGAAAGAGAAAATAGTGGTAATTATCGTAATATAGCCGATTTACAAAAAAGATTAAATTTAACTCCTGATTTTGCTTATCATCTAATGAATTATTTTCAATTTTAAAAAAAGTTATTAAAAGTTATTAATTGTTAATTATTAATTGATTCTAACCGCTTCTAAAATACGAGAATAATAAAAACTGGTGCTAGTCATTCCTGTGCGTTTAATTTCAAAACCATTATTTTTAAGAATATTAATAATATCTTCTTCTTTATGTTGGTAAGCACGAGTAGTTTTACTAGGACCTGGAAAAAGTTCACCAATACGCTTTAAAATAGTTAAAAAGAAAGTTTTAGGAGCGAAACTGAGGATTATTCGAGATTTTGCTAAAGATGATAAATGTTTGATCATATCAGCGGCTTCATTGGTAGGATAATGAATTAATACATCTAAACAAATAACCGTATTATACTCTCCCCTAATAGATTCTAAATCTTGTACTGCTAACCTAATATTGCGAGGATTTTTAATAACTTGTTTTATCCTCTGTGCCGCTTCCCCTACCATTTTAGTGGATATATCACTAGCGAAAACTGTCGCTCCTTCTTCGGCTAAAGGTATTGTTAAACTACCGACACCACAACCTGCGTCACAAATAGATAATTGGGATAAATTACCATCATCTTTTAACCAACCAACCACAGTATCAATAGTTTGCTGATGTCCAACTCTTATATCTAACTGTACTTTATTGACTTCACCGTCACCGTAAATATTGCGCCAACGATCAAAGCCAGTAGCATTAAAGTAATCTTTAACAATAGCTTTATCATCTTGACCTTTTTGTAATGTATTAACCATTTTTCTATATGTGTAAATTAAATTATTAGAATCTAATTTAATAATTTATCATTGTTTTGAGTTTCAAGTTTTTACATTTACTTTTAAGGACATTTTCAGGTAAACTGCATAAACGTTGAGTTACCATAATTATTTTGAAATTACCATCTAAAATTAGCTATTTATTCCCTTATCTTCGGCGAGAAGCCAAGACTATTGGTATAGCATTTGTTTGTACTATTGGTTTTACTATTTTCTGGCCCCTCTTAGCATGGTTAGCAGGGCGTATGGCTGAATATGTAGGAAAAGGCGATATAAACTCAATTATTTATTTTGCAGGATTTGCCGCCATCGTTTTTTTAGTAAGAGGTGCGGTGCAATACGGACAAGATACTTTTATGGCAAAAGCCGCCTTAAAGATTGCCTTCGATTTGCGTAAATTGGTATATGCTCATTTACAAACCTTAAGTTTAAATTATTTTGAAGTGGCAAAAACAGGTGATTTAGCTTATCGTTTAACAGAAGATATAGATAGAATTGGAGAAGTTATTAATAAAATTTTTCAGCAATTTATTCCTAGTGTTTTACAATTAATTGTGGTTTTAGGATATATGTTTTACGTCAATTGGCGGTTAACTATTGCTACTTTTATTGTTGCCCCTGTTATGGCACTTTTAATTACTTTATTTGGTTCTCAACTATTAGAATTGACTAGAAAAAGTCAAAGTAAAGTATCAAATTTATCCGCATTGATTACTGAGGTTTTTTCAGGTATTAGATTAGTTCAGGCTTATACGGCTGAAGAATATGAAATTAATCGTTTTAATCAGGAATCAGAAAATAATCGCAGAAGTAAATTTGCGGCTGAAAAAATTAAGGCTTTACAGTTTGTTGTCGTCGGTTTTTTAGAAGCCATGAGCGTTATTTTTCTTTTCTTTTTGGGTGCATGGCAAATCTCTGCTCAAAATATGACAGGCACAGATTTTGTTAGTTATATTGCTGCGGTTGCTTTATTAATTGATCCTATTTCGATTACAACTAATAATTATAATGAATTTAAACAAGGACAAGCATCTGTTGAACGCATAGTAGAATTACTGGATATTCAGCCTTTAATTATAGACAAAAAAGATGCAATTTCTTTATCAAATATAAATGGTTTAGTCGAGTATCGTAACGTCACTTTTGCATATAATATTGATCAACCTGTATTAAAAAATATTAATTTAACTGCCAAACAAGGAGAAGTAATTGCTTTAGTTGGTGCTTCTGGAGCAGGAAAAAGTACCATAATTAATTTACTACCTCGTTTTTATGACGTGGTATCAGGAGAAATTTTAATCGATAATATAAATATAAAAGATGTCACTATTAAAAGTCTTAGAAAACAAATTGGTATTGTACCCCAAGACACTAATTTATTCTCAGGCACTATCGCTGAAAACATTGCTTTTGGTTGCACTAATTTTGATATAGAAGAAGTAGAAAAAGCAAGTAAAATTGCCAATGCACATCAATTTATTAGCACTTTTTCTCAAGGTTATTATACCTATGTGGGAGAAAGAGGAATTAGCCTTTCTGGTGGGCAACGTCAAAGAATTGCCATCGCTAGGGCTATCTTTTTAAGCCCGAAAATATTAATCTTAGATGAGGCGACTTCTTCCTTAGACTCAGAATCGGAAGCATTAGTGCAGGAAGCATTAGAGCGCATAATGGAGCAACGTACAGTTTTTATTATCGCCCACCGTTTAGCCACTGTCAGAAAAGCTACTAAAATATTAGTCTTAGAACATGGTACAATTGTAGAGTCTGGTAGTCATGAAGAATTATTAGCCCAAGAAGGCAGATATGCCCGTTTCCATGCCCAACAATTTTTAAACAATTAGGGTTTGCTGAACAAATTACAAAGCGATTAAAATCAAAGGTTTAGATACAATACATTAACAGAAAAGTGCTAAGTTTTGAGGATTTTTATTCAAAAAGCGAACACTTTTGACCTTATTTTTAAAACTATCTTTGTATTTTTGTGTAGCATTAAAAGTCTAAAAACCTTGATTTTCGATTATTTAACTTAATACCTGATGCTTGAAACTTGAAATCTACCCTCATCACTCATATTTTTTCAGTAAACTCTATTTACTTATTACTTATTACTTATTTAACCAAATATCAATTATTCTGCGGTTGCTAATTCAGGATTAGATTCATTACTACCACGACGACGGCGAGAAGTTAAAGTATTAAATAGCATTTTGCCGATAGCCATTACTAAATTACCTTCTAACTCTTGAAACATTTTCATATTCATTCCGAAAGCGTCATTAGCCTCTTGTACGATTCTTTCTGCGGTTGCTTCATCTACAGGTAAATCATTTAATGCTTGGCGATACATAGTTTTAAAGGCTTTTTCATCGCTGATAGTTTCAAACTCATAAAAAGCAGTGCCTTCACCGTCTAAATTCATCGCTTTTTGAGCAATATTTTTTAAGATTTGTCCGCCGGAAAGATCACCTAAGTAACGAGTATAGGAGTGTGCAGCAAATAATTCAGGAGCATTGTTCGCAATTTCATGAATGCGATCGACGTATAATTGTCCATTGGGAGTAATCTGAATTTCATTTCTCCAGTTAGCACCATAATAAAATTGAAGATCTTTTGCTAAACTGGATTCACGATTTAATTCAGGAAAATAAATTTTACCAACAAGAGGATGATCTTTTAAACGCTCCATTTCTGCTTCCATCGCACCATAGACAAAATAAAGATTTGCTGCCAATTTACGATAGGAATTTTTCTCAACAACTCCTTTCAAAAAACACTTAATAAAACCCATGTTTTCTGCCATAGAATGGGATTTTTTTGTGCCTTCTTTTAACATTGTGGCTAAATTAACGCTCATGCTTCTTACTATCCTTGATTTCTAAGATTTTGGTTATAAAAATTTACAAAACTTTTTTTATTGCTAATTTTTTACCTTAAACCGAATCAATGTCACTTTACATTAAGATTTTTTACAGTTTCATAATTCTTTTGATTACATAGTTGATTTTTCTTTTGCTGTATTGAAAGCATTTTTTATCACCTTTTTGATTCTTTCCACATCGGGTTTTTTGCCACCGACAATATCTCCGAAATAAGCACAAGCACCTTCTCCTAAAGCCCATGTGTATGCTCCTGCCCAACTAGCGGCGACAAATGAGCCAAAACCAGGTATAAACTTAATTAACTCTCTACCGATTACTTGAGCTAAAAATCCTCCAGCGATGGCACTTATAATTCCTCCGGCTTGAGAAGGGTTAATGGTTTGTCCATAAAGTCTTCCTAAAACCCCTACCATTGTCACTTCTAGAGCGGTTAAAACGGGCATAGTTGCAAAGGGAAGAGGCACGGCGGCAAGGGTTACAGCCATTATCGAAAAAGCTAAGATATAGCGTCTGGCAACGTCTTTATAAAGATTTTCTAATTGAGAATTAACGGTTTCATCTAATAGTTGATGAATGGTTTTTGCTTCCGCTGAAGGTAATAATTCTGTCAAAGAATCTCGGAGATTTTCTAAACCGTAAAAAACAGGAATAAATCCGTCTTCTTCTAAAGTAAAATCAATTAATATTGCTTGATCAAATAAACCACTAAAAGTATTATTTATTTCAGTAAATGCTCGATCAATTTCGGTAAAAGTAGGGGGATACTCAGGATGATTAGTGTCGAGATTCGGATAAAGTTCATGTAAAGAAGTTACTACCAATAAACAAGGAATTTGAGGGTATTTTTTTCTAAGATTTGCCGCAATATTTTTTAAACTATCCGTTGCAAAATCATTAATTTTTACCGTTAGAATTAAAATTCTTGCTCGTTTAGTTTCGATGTCTAATTGAGTCGTTAATTCCGTAATAATTTCTTCGGTATTTTTATCAACATCACCCAAACCAACAGTATCAGTAAAAATCAGTAAAGGTAAATCTTCAGAAGGGTAAGCATAACGCTCAGTATATTGGGTATGAGGGCGAAAACCTTGTCCAATAATTTCTTTACCAACCCCTGTTAAACCCCTTACAATTGAGCTTTTTCCTGCTTGGGGTTTACCGATGAGCAATGCTTCTGTAGTAGGTAATTGCGATCGCACGGACTCTAAAACATTAGCAATTTCTGTTTCATCAACCCTAAATAAATCAAAAGTTTTACGCAGGGTTTCTTTTACTAAAGAGAGTTTCATAAGTCAAGAAGGAAATAAGTAATAAGAAAATGAATTTTTTCAGGCAAAGGCGCAAAGGTAGAAAGAGGTAATGAGGTAATGAAACAAAGACGCAAAAAAACTTTTAGCTATCATTTTAAATTTTTGATTTCACACTTTTATTAATATTAATAATGCTAAAATTGATTATGGTTGATAGTATTCATGGCGAATAAAAGGTAAATTAACTACTTCTCCTTCCACTTCTGCAATGTTAACTTTTAAGCCAATATCTCCTGCTTTTGTGCGAATATAACCAAGAGCAAATTTTTCCGATTTCGTTTCTAAATAACTGGTTATTTTACCAACTTTTTCTCCTTCAACAGTGATAATATTATCTATTTCAGGATTAATTGAGTTATTTAATTTTATACCCCAAAGTTTTTGTTTAACGCCTTTATAAGTATTTAAACGAGCGATGGTTTCTTGTCCGATATAACAACCTTTATTAAAAGAAATAGCATCCCATAAACCACTTTCCAGAGGATTATATTCTTCGGTTAATTCTTTATTTGGCGTTGGCTTCCCTTGTAAAATGCGTAAATTTTCGTAATCTCGATTATTGATAATTAAGGGATTTTTTGTAGTTATTTTATTCCAAATATAAGAAGCTTTTTCTTGAGAAATAATTAAGTTAAATCCTGTTAATTTTAAATTGCACCCAACACTAATGATTAATTCAATATCATCAATTTTAATAATTTTATGGCTAAACTCAGGGGATTTTAAAAACTCATTATCTACCAAACTTGACAACAACTCAACACTTTTTTCTCCTATCAATGTAAAAATTTTATAATCATTAGTTATATCTTTGATCCCTACTTTATCAAAAGGAAAAATATAACGATCCATCCAATCATATAACTTTTTATTTTGTTCGGGAGATACTAATAATAAAACTTCATTTTCTTGAATATAAGCACTAACTAAATCAATATTTCTACCAGTGGAATTAACAAAAATAGTATCGCATCCTTCCCCTACTTTTAAACCTTGAATATTATTAGTTGTTTGATTATGTAAAAAACGAAGTCTATCATCTCCTGTTACTTTTAATAAACCCCAATTACTTCTATCAATTAAAGCTACAGAATTTTTAATAGTATCTATATTAATCATATTTTTTCTAAATTTTTCTAATTATTATCAATTATTAATCTTAAAATTATTTAAGATAAAATTTTCAGCTTGAATTAGAGTTTCCGGTGTGCCAATATCTAAAAAAGATGCTTCGGTTATATGTACTTTTATTTTACAACCTTGATTGAGCAATTCAGGAAAAACATCATATTCAAAACTAAGAGGTTTTTTGTTGGGAAATTTGTTCATAACTGAGTGTTTAAATAAATAAACCCCCGCATTAATAACACCTTTTCCTTGTTGTTTTTCCGCAAAACTAATTAAATTATAATCGTCATCATATTTTAACGAACCATAACGAGAAGCATCAGGTAAAGATAACCCTAAAATAGCCCCTTCAATCTCATCATTTTCTAAATAATTAAATAAAGGTTTTAAGTCAGTAAAAATAAGAGAATCGCCGTTAGTTATTAACCATGAAGAGGGTTGTTGATTTGATAAATTGACTACATTAATAAAACCTCCTGCCGTGCCTAAAGGTTCACTTTCTTGATAACATTTAACATTAATATTTTCTACATATTGGTTATTAAAATAAGATTCAATAATATCACCTAAATAACCAGTAGAAACAATACAGTTATTTATATTTTGTTGATGTAAATAGTTAATAATCCATTCAAGAAAAGGTTTATTTGCTACCTTTGCCATAGGCTTAGGAATGTTAGGTAATAAATGCTTAACTCTAGTACCAAAACCTCCTGCCAAAATAACTGCGATTATATTTTGCATTTCAGAATTTATCATAGGATAATTATATAATTAATAGTCTGTAGTAATGACTTTAGTGATTTTTTCGTTATTTTTTTATTAGGGCTAAAGCCCAAACTACGAACAAGTTTAGAAAAATGAGCTTATTTTTTTTATAACTTTATCTAAAGAAAAAGGCTTGTATTTAATAATATTTGGTATATTTTCAGAGAAAGATTGTTGATGATCAAAAAAGTTATTAATTTCCTCAAATATTCTTACGATACGCTCTTTAATTAAAGATAAACGATAATTATTAACTATGTTTATATTGACTGAATTGTTTTGCCAATTTTCTACAGCCTTTAAAATTCTTTGAACATCATATTCTTTAGAATAAACTCGCAATTTATGACAATTAAAACTAGGATCTAAATAGTCTGATAAAGCATCATTTATACTAGAAAAAATTGTACATCCACAAGCCATTGCTTCCAAAGGAGGCAATCCGAAACCTTCACTAGCTTTTGCTTGTACCCAATATTCCGTTGAGTCATAAAGATAGACTTTAGTTTGATTAAAAATAGTGGCTAAATCTTCTACCCAATAATCAATTAAAGTCAAATTACAATGGGGATTTAAGGCTGGTACTAGTTCTTCTATCAAATATTTTGAAGATTTGCGTTTCTGTACCAATACATCAATTTTTCTTTGCTGTTGTTGGTTATGATATTTATCGGAAATCTCGTTAGGAAGATAAAAAATTAAGTTATTTGGGGCATATCTTCCCCAATAGGCTTGAGAATGTTTACTAACGGTTATTATTGGCACTTTTGATGATATTTTAAATTTATATCCTGTACTGTGAGCAAAATAAACTACATTAAAATTTTTAAGTTTTGTTAAAAGTTCTTGAATGTGAGGACCCCAATGAATAATATAAATATTATTAGTCGCATTAATATCTTTAATTACATCATTTAGAAACAAAATATTCTTTTCTTTTTTTTTATAAGTAACGGGTTGAGCTTTAAAAAGTGATTGTGCAATAGCCATAAATTTCAGTTGAGCAATATGTCCACCGCTATTGATGTTCATTTCTGGAAAGAGAAAATAGAGATTCCGTTGTGTCATAGTTTTTAGATAAAAAAAACCCTTAATCCCCAATTTTGGGGACTTTAACTTTATTGATTTTCTAGGATAATTGAATTAAAAGGGCAAAAATTAGACAAAATAATTTCTCATAATTGAGAAAAAAGACGATAAAATTCTACCAAATAAGGGGCAAAATCCTAAACGTTGGAATAAATAGTATTACGAAGAATAGTGTAGCCTTTGATTAACTCTTGAATCCCTCTGGCTAATGTCCAATCAGGGGTAAAACCAGTACTTAAAATTCTGGCATTGGAAACAATATAATCTCTTTTATCAGGATCTTCGCCGATAGGTGCTTCAATATAATAGAAATTGGGTATTTGTTTCTGAATTTCCGCACATAGTTCTAATTTTGACAAGTTAGCATCTTCTAAACCAACATTATAAGGTTTCCCTTTCATGGTTTCAAAGTTATCTAAACCGTGTAAAAATACTTTTACCACGTCACGGATATGGATATAATTACGTTTAAAGTGTCCTTCAAATACTACCACAGTGCGATCCGTTACGGCACGATAAACAAAATCATTGACAAGTAAATCCACTCTCATACGAGGAGACATTCCAAAAACTGTAGCCAAACGAAAACTAATACTATTTTCTCTTTCTAAAATAGCTTTTTCAGCTTCTACTTTAGTGACACCATAAGCGGAAATAGGGCGTAATGGACTTTCTTCGGTACACATTTTACCTTTTTCGCCGATGCCATAACCACTGTTAGTAATTGGCACTAAAAATCTTTGCTCTTTACTAGCCAAACGACATAACATTTGAATCGCATCTCGATTTGTGGTTTCTGTGGCAATTTTATCTCTACCACATAAAGGTGCACCGACTAATGCCGCCAAAGGAATAATTACATCGGCATCTTTAACTAAGTCTTTCATCAAACTTTCTTCACGACAATCGCCTCTTATTACCTTAAAAGTATCGTATTGACAACATTCAGCGAGACTATTTTGACGAAACATGAAGTTATCAACTACGGTTACTTCATAACCTTTACTTAATAAGACAGGTGTCAATACTGAGCCAATATAACCACCGCCTCCAGTAATTAAAATTTTCATAGTTAGAATATCAAGTTTAAATATTTATTAATCTTTGCCGTATTCAATCATAAAGGACATTGAACAATTAATAATGAAAATTATTAACTATTCTTGAAAATCCTTTATTGGGGAATAATCTCCTATTCTTTAAGTAGATAGCTGAATTGAATAAGCCTTTACTTTATCGTCCAAAAAGGAAAATTTTGACTAGGATTGATAGTAACCCCCGTGATACCATTTTGGGCAAAAGCATAATCTTTATTTTGCCATAGAGGAATATAAGGTACTTCTTCAGCCATGATAGATTGAATATCACCAAAGGCAGTTTTTCGCACTTCAATGTCTGATTCTTGGCGTTGTTTATCGATTAATTGATTCACTTTTGTATTATAAAAAAAAGAGCCTTGAGTTTGTGCACCACCCTCCAAACACCCATCTTTTTCGTTACCTTTAACGCATTGTAGGAAAGGTTGAATATAATTATCTGCATCGAGAAAATCAGGATACCAATCACCTAAAAATGAGGAATAAATTCCTTTACCTAAGTTACTAAAAGCTGTGGCACTTTCTACCGCATTAGGGATAAATTGAATGATACCTTCTAATTGTTGATCTGCGATGGCTTTCAATGTACTTGCTGCCGCACTACGAGTTTTAGAGGCGGAAGGATACCAAACTTCTACAACAGCAGGATTTGTAGGAGAAAAACCCGCTTTAGTTAATAACTCTTTAGCTAAAGCAATATTATTGTCTTGATATTTAGTTTGAAAAGCTGGTTGAAAAACATCAAAAACATTAGGAATTAAGCTATATAAAGGCTCAGATTGTCCTAATAATACCCTATCCACGATTAATTTACGATCAATTAAAGCTGCTATCGCTTGTCGTACTTCAAGTTGATCTAATGGTTTTTGATTACGATTTAAAACCATATAACTAACAACAGTACCAGATCCTTCCGTCATTTGAAATCTACCAGCAGTAGCATCTTGTACTAGAGTAGTAATTTGCTCAGGAGCAAAAGTTTGATAAGCGACGGAGACGGCACCAGTTAAGAAACTATTATAAAGATTAGCAGAGTTACCCGCATAAATTTGTAAATCAATACCTTTATTTGTTGGTTTGTCACCCCAATAATTGTCAAAAACATCTAAAGTAACGGAATCACTATTAAAAGCAGTCAATTTGTAAGGGCCTGTAGCGACTAATTCATTCGGTTTAAATTGTCCTTGACCTATGGTATAACCTTGAGGAGAAACTGCACAAACTCCAGGAAATGCTAATAAAGCAGGAAATGCCGCAAAAGGTTTATTGAGAGTAATAGTTAATTCATATTCTCCCGTTGCCTGAATTTCTTTTACCGCATCACTCAATAGAAAAGAAGGCTTACCACCATTTTTCATAAACCTATCTAAAGAAAACTTCATGGCTTCAGCATTAAAAACTGTGTCATCATGAAACTTGACTCCCTCTCTTAAAGGTATTTTATAAGTTAAGCCATCATCACTAATCGTTGGCATCGCCGTGGCTAATAAAGGGATTAATTCCGTTGTGCCTAGTTTGTAGGTATAAAGGCTCTCACCAATGTTATAAATCAAGTTTAAACCTGCTAATTCATAGCTATCTGCTGGATCTAATGTTCTAGCTTTCAATGTAGTTCCAATAGTAATTCTACCGTTATTATTTGTGGTAGAATTAGGAGTATTTTGTAATCTATTATTAGCATTACACGCCACAATTAACCCTAAACAGGCAAAAGAAAGGGCAATATATTTTAATATTTTAACTATTTTCCTCATGTTTTATTACAAATAACATTATATTTTCAGCAAACTTGTTAAATTTTGACACAAATAAGATAAGTAATAACGTCTGTTTTTTTTTATGATTAGGGTGTGACGAAAAAGTATGAGGATAGGAGTTAGAAGTCAGGAGATAAGGGTGAAGAGAAATAATGAATTTATTTTTTCAAGAAAAATATTCAGTAAAGTAAATAGTTTATTGTTCATGAATCTAATATATAATCGATTACGCAAGTGCCTAGATTTTTTTTGAGTTAATGATTAATCAACAAACCGCCATATATCGCATACTAGATGCTAACTTAGATCGAGCCAGAGAAGGATTAAGAATCATTGAGGAATGGTGTCGATTTGGTTTGAATGAGAAAGAAATGGCAACTACCTGTAAAGAAATGCGTCAGGAATTAGCTAGTTGGCATTCCTCAGAATTACGCACAGCCAGGGATACACCTAATGATGTTGGTACAGATGTAACCCATCCTCAAGAAACGGAAAGAGAGAATTTACCTGATTTATTACAAGCCAATTTATGTAGAGTGCAAGAAGCCTTGAGGGTGTTAGAAGAATATGCAAAATTATATGATGTCGAATTTGCGGCGGCGATGAAACAAATGCGATATCAAGTTTATACTCTTGAAAGTCAATTATTTGGTCAATCTCGTTTACAATTATTAGTCAAATCTTCACTATACTTAGTCACTTCTCCTGTGGATAATTTTTTCAACGTTGTGGAATCTGCTTTAAAAGGAGGTTTAAAGTTAGTCCAATATCGTCACAAAGATCAAGATGATTTAATAAAACTTAAAGAAGCCTATAAATTAAAACAATTATGTAATAACTATAACGCTTTATTTATCGTTAACGATCGCATTGATATTGCTTTGGCGGTGAATGCAGATGGAGTACACTTAGGACAAACAGACTGCCCAGTAGGGTTAGCACGGCAAATTCTCGGCACAGGAAAAATCATCGGTAAATCCACCACCAACCCTCAAGAAATGGCAAAAGCTATCAGTGATGGTGCTGATTATATCGGAGTTGGACCTGTTTATGAAACTCCTACTAAAGCAGGTAAAAAAGCGACAGGATTAGAATATATTCGTTATGCTCAATCTAATGCTACAATTCCCTGGTTTGCCATCGGTGGTATTGATAGTAATAATATTCGAGATGTCATAAAAGCAGGGGCAACAAAAGTGGCAGTGGTTAGGGCAATTATGGCGGCAGAAAACCCCACAGAAGAAACAAAAAATCTTCTCAAAAACTTTTGAAAAAGCAAAATATAAAGGTTATCTTGATAGTTAATTCTTTATCCTTCGTCATTTTTTTTCCAATTAGGCTTAGATTCAGCAGCTTTTAAAGATGAATTTTGTTGACTATTTTGGCGATAAAGTATAATTTCCCCTTGATAATTTTCCTTATTTTTATTGTCTTGATAACTCTCTCCTTTTCTTCTAGCGGCAGTTTTTTCATCGCTAGTTTCTTCCGCTATTACTTCATATAAAATCGCTAATTTTTCAGTGTTATTAGCCTTGCGTAAAATTCGCCCTAATCTTTGAATATATTCTCTAGTTGAGCCTGTGCCAGACAATATAATTGCTATTTTAGCATCAGGCACGTCAACGCCTTCATTAAGTACATGAGAAGCCGCTAAAATTTTATATTCTCCCCTATGATATTTTGTTAAAATTTGATGACGCTCTTTTACAGGTGTTTGATAAGTTATTGCTGGAATTAAATATTGTTGAGAAATGCGGTAAACTGTGGCATTATCATTAGTAAAAATCAGGATTTTATCAGGATAATGTTTTTCTATTAATTCACTTAATACCTTTAATTTTGCAGTGGTACCTGAAGCGATTTCCTTTGATTCTCGATGGGCTAACATTGCTCTTCTTCCTTCATTTGTTCTGGCACTGGCTTTAACAAATAATTGCCAACCATCGAGACTAGAAAGAGAAATATTCGACTGTTTTAAAAAAGTATTTCTAATATTTATGACTTCATTATATCTTTTTTTTTCTTCTATTTCTAAAGATACTTTTATGGGAATAACTTGATATTCTGAAAGAGTATTATTTGATAATTCTTGAGGTGTTTTACGATAAATAATTTTACCAATTAAATTGTCTAAATAACTATGACTACCATCACCTCTTTCGGGGGTAGCCGTCAACCCAAGACGATAAGGTGCAATGGATTCTTCTGCTATCACTTGAAAAAAATCTGTAGGTAAATGATGACATTCATCGAAAATCAACAAACCGTAATGATTCCCTAATGTCTTAGCATGAATCGCCGCACTATGATAAGTTGCTATTAAAATTGGAGTGCGATCATGTGAGCCTCCTCCTAACAATCCAACTTTTATCTTGGGAAAAGCTAACTCAATTTGTGCATACCACTGATGTAATAAGTCTAAAGTTGGTACTACTATTAAAGTTGTTCTTGGGGTACAGGCGATCGCTAATTGTGCCAAATAAGTTTTACCTGCCGCTGTTGGTAAGACAACAACCCCTTTTCTTTGAGCCAATTTCCACGCTTCTAAGGCTTCTATTTGATGAGGATAAGGAGTTTTGGTTAAATTAGATTGAATTTCTAAGGGAAAAAATGCCTTGGCGGAGTCAACGAAATTAATGTTTTCTTGCTCAAAAGCCTCGATTAATGCACGATAATAAATAGCTGGAATGCGAAATTTTTCGATTCTGTCATCCCATGTTGCAAATTCAATCCATGCCTTACCTCTTGGCGGTGGATGTAAAATTAGTGTACCACGATCATAAGTTAATTTAGTCGCACGACTCATTAATAATTACAGCAAAATGAACATCTCAATTATATGTTGAAAAGGAATAATTCCTATGATACGAAGAAAATTAATTTGAGTCTTAATCCTAGATATACAAATTTTTAAACATTCTCTTATTTTATAAAATTCCATTTGATTTAAAAATAGATAATCAAAGAAATTATTTTATCATTAAAAAATGTTATGCCTGAAGAAAAGAAACTATCTTTAAACTTAAAAACAAAACAAAAATTATCTATAGTAATTCCTGTCTATAACGGAGGTGAAGCATTTTATCACTGTTTATTAAGTATCAAAAAATTTGCTCCTCCAGAAATAGAAATTATTGTTGTAGCTGATGGAGATACTGATGATTCAAGAAAATTAGCTCAAAAATTTACATCTAAAATAATTATAAATGATCAAGCTTTAGGTCCTGCAAATGCAAGAAATTTAGGTGCTAAAATTGCCACAGGAGAGTTACTTTTTTTCTTAGATGCCGATGTTTCTATTAAGGAACAAACTATTCCTAAAATTAAGCTATTTTTTGCAGAAAACACAGAAATAACTGCCTTAATTGGTTCTTATGATGATCAACCCGGTGCGATTAATTTTTTGTCTCAATATAAAAATTTATTTCATCATTATACCCATCAACAAGGACAAGAAAACGCATTAACTTTTTGGGGTGCTTGTGGTGTTATTAAGCGAGATATTTTTGAAAAAATAGGAGGTTTTAATAATAGTTATAAGTTGCCTTCAGTAGAAGATGTTGAGTTAGGTTATCGACTTACCGAAGCAGGTTATAAAATTAATTTAGTTAAAGATATTCAGGTTAAACATTTGAAAAAATGGACTATAATTTCTCTGTTAAAAGCTGATATTTTTCAACGAGCTATTCCTTGGACTATTTTATTATTAAAATACGGTAATATGGTTAATGATCTTAATTTAAGTTGGACGAATAGAGTAAGTATTTTACTGATTTATAGTCTTATAATATTGACAGTATTATCCTTTTGGTTTAACTTTGTTTATTTATTTATTATTATCATCATTACCCTATTAATAATTAATCGAAAAGTTTATTATTTCTTTTATAAAAAAAAAGGCTTAATTTTTAGTTTAAATGCTATTTTATGGCATTGGTTTTACTATTTATATGGTGGTTTTGGTTTTATGTTAGGTTTAATTTTATTTAGGTTCAAAAATGTTAATTAATTTCTTTAAAAAGATCAGCTTTACACAAAAATTAAATATTTTATCTGTTTTTTTATTATTACTAATTATCGCTTATATTGTTAAGGGTTTTAGTTTTTTATTATCTCATGATCAAGGTGCAGGTGATTTATATTTTCGTTGGCAAGAACAACAATATATTTATCATGGATATTATCCTTATTTTGCCAGAGAAGGTATGGATTTTGTTATCAAAGAAATTGGTGCAATCCAATCTGGAGGTTATCTTCCTTGGTCATTTTTTAGTGGATTTTTATTTTTTCCCCCTATTTCTTATCCTTTAACTCGTGTATATCATGTTTTTTTGAATCTTATTTCTTTAAGTATTTTAGGTTTATTTGCCTATAATTTAGGGAAAAATTATTACCGATCTTATAGTTTATTTGCTGTAGCTTCTGTTTTAGCTATCAGTGCTAATTCTTCAACATTAGGGGTAGGTCAATATGGTGTAATTATTAATGCTCTTTTGATTATTTTTTATATTTCATTGCAGAAAAATCAAAATAGTTTAGCAGGATTATTTTTAGGAATAGCTATGTTAAAACCAAATATTTCTGCTTTTTATTTTTTAATTCCTGTTACTCAAAAAAGATTGAAAACGATCATAGTTTTTTCACTTTATATTATTGTTGCCACTTTTTCTATTGTGAAAATTACCAATACAAATTTATTGTTAATATTAACGGATATTTATAAACAATCTAATTTTTTCACAGCACAAGGTAACTCTTTAGTTAATTTATTTTTACCCTTAGGAATATCCCCTAATAATGCCACGATTATTTTAGGAGTGTTGGGGATAATAATTTGTTTAACTGTTTTTTATTTATACCGCAATTATTCTTTATTAACTCTATTTGCGATCGCCTCTATCATGGGGAGAGTCTGTTTTTATCATCTAATTTATGATAATGTTATGATAGTTTTTTTGTTGTTAGCATTATTAGAATTAACTTTTAAAAATCCCGATAAATTAAATTTTATAGTGTTATTAATAGTCGGAATAACGTTATGGATTCCTGCAAAAGCTGTTAATTTATTTCCTTTTTATGAGTATAAGATACAGTTTATTATTTGGATTTTAGCGGGAGTTTATTTATTAATAGCTCAAAAAAAATGATAACAATAATTTACTGATAAAGTTTTAATTGTGTTAAGAATATTGATCTCGATGAAATTCAAATTTTGATATTTTTGCCATGGCTTTTCCCACTCCAAAAATGTAACCAATACCTTGCCCAATACTATCAATAATCAAGCCCAAAAAAAGAGTTAAAAATAGTTTTAAAGACCATAACTTTTGTAATTTACGCTCTTCTAATTGTCGATAAATTCGCCATAAACGAACAAAAGGAATTAAAGGAGAAGCCATTGTATAAATTAACTTTTTACCCATATTCCAATTTTGATTGTTAACACGATCGCCAGCAAATAATTTACCACAATAAAACTGCACTTGAATCCAAGTAAATAAATCACCAAAATTAGTATGAGAAGTTTTTGCCCTTGACTCTAAATAAAGTTGATAACCTTTACTTTGTATATCCCAATGTAATATAGTTTCGGTCTCCATCATTTCTGCTAATTTTTCTTCATAAGAAAGCAGAATATCTTTTTTATAGCTACTATTATGACCTGGAAGAAAATTGACTATTCCCGAAGGTGTAAAATCTAACCAGGGTGCATAAGCAATTAACATATCTGCCCAACTTACGACATTATTGGGATTAGCATTTCGTAATACGGGGCCGACTACTGCCCAAGGTTGTTTATGGGCTTCAATGAGATATTCTGCCCAATCAGCATCAGGAAAACAATGATCTTCCGCTAAGGCAACAATAGGGGCTTGGGAATGGCGAATACCCTCTGTGTATGCAAAAGCAATAGATTTTATTTTACCTATGCCAATAGCTTCGATCGCAAAAAAATCATCAATTTCTTTTATATGCGGTGTTATTTCAGAAGCCGAAGGTGCAACAATGATAATTTCTAAATTCTTTTTGACAGTTTGTTGACGTAAATAATCAAGGGTTTTCGCTATAGTATGATACTTATCTGGAGTTGGTAAAATAACCGACATTTTTGGAACTATTAAAGAAGGCATAAATATACAAATTGGATTTGAGTTTTAACCCACGTTAATGATAATAAGAGAGTCAGAATTTTCAATTCAGTCTTGATCAGAAATGGGAATAAATGAATATCATAATCGCAATTTATGGAAAATTTAGAGATTTCTGTTATCATCAAAATTCTTGGATCTGAAACCCCGTCTTTCTAGGACGGCTTTATATTTAGTGGTTTTAGGTTAAAATCAAGGTAGCCACTAAGACCTTAATTGTACAGTGCAACTCCCAGTCGTGGGACACCTGTTGAAAAGATGAGTTACCGAAATGGTACTCGGTGCAATACACTACAGACTCAGCCCCCACAAGCAAAGATATTAAGGGAGTGAAAAGCATAAACCTAAAAGTAAACTGAAGGCATTAGCCAACAGTGTACAGGCAATTGACACCGCCTTTTGAACTGCTTTTTGGATTAGTGTTTTGGCACTTTGAACAAATGTAGTTGTTCGAGCAATGACTAGCATTGTGTTAGTTATCTCTTCTAAAGAATCCTCGTGGCTTTAGCCCGATGGAGTGTCAATCCTACCTATAATCGACCACAACAATTATTTAATTGTTTAAAAGCCTTAAGTCAAATACTACACCCTTCTTTTGAGGTAATTATTATTGATGATGGTAGTGTAAACTCGATCGAACATATTATTGTAAATTTTGAGTTTCAACTAAACATCAAATTAATTACACAGAAAAATCAGGGGGCGGCATCCGCTCGTAATACGGGAGCAAAAGTCGCTCAAGGTGAATATCTTGCTTTTACCGATGATGATTGTTTACCCACAGCAACTTGGCTTACATCTCTAGTAGAAGTTTTGAGATTATATCCTCATTGTTTAGTAGGAGGTAAAACAGAAAATGCTTTATTTGATAATCCTTATTCTGTAACATCTTAAGCTATTATTGATGTAGTTTATAGTTACTATCATCAACTTGGGAAAACACTACGTTTTTTTGCTTCCAATAATTTTGCTCTTTCTCGTTTTGATTTTTTAGATTTAGGAGGATTTAATGAGAGTTTTTACACTTCGGAAGATCAGGAATTTTGCGATCGCTGGTTGCAAAAAGGATTTGATTTAAAATATGTACCATCTACCTTAGTTTACCATGACCATTACTTAACACTAGATAGTTTTTGGCGACAACATTTTAATTATGGTAGAGGAGCATTTAGATTTTATCAAAGTAGAGTTGAACGAGGTTTGCACGGTTTAAAAATTGAACCACAATTTTATCAAAAGCTGATAACTTATTCCTTTTACCTTGAGTTTTTCACTGCAATTCTCCTTAAAATATTGGTTAATTCTTTTCATCGCTCAACTAGCTAACTGACTGGGTTTTTACTGGGAAAAAACAATCTAACTGAAAAATGATTATTAACGGACAAAATATTCCACAAGAAGAAATCTTAAAAGCCGATATTTGTATTGTTGGTGCCGGGGCGGCAGGATTGACTTTAGCTCGACAATTTAATAATACTTCAGTTTCAGTTTTACTTTTAGAGAGTGGTGGTTTAAAAAATGATCTCATGACTCAATCTTTGGCAGATGGTACAAGTGATGGCGAAATCTACCCTTTTAAAGAATCTCGCTTTCGTTGTTTCGGAGGTTCAACTACCCGTTGGAGTGGTATATGTATTCCTTTAGATGAGGGAGATTTTGAACACAAATCATGGTTGACTTATAGCGGTTGGCCTTTTTCTAAGTCCGAACTTTTACCTTATTATCAAAAAGCTGAAGAAATTTTCGGATTGCCACAAAAAACTTTGAATCTCAGCGATAAATCACCTTTTCATCAATCTCCCTTAAAAACGAAAATATTAAAATATAGTAATCCCCTTGATTTAGGCAAAAAATATAAGCAGGAAATAATTGAGTCCAAAAATATTAGTCTGATTATTCATAGCAATGTTATTGAGTTAATTCCCCATCAGGAAGGGAGATTAATAGAATCTTTAAAGGTGCAAGGAAGTGACGGTAATGGTTTTATCGTTAAAGCTCGTACAGTTATCTTATCTACAGGGGGGATGGAAAATGCACGACTTTTATTAGCCTCGAATAGTTATTTTCCTCAAGGTTTAGGCAATCATAATGATTTAGTAGGGCGCTTTTTCATGGAACATTATTTCAAAGTTGCGGGGATTTTGCCGATTAATCAAAAATCAGAATTTATCACATCTTTTACTCATCGTTACCCTTTTGGGAATACCTATGCTCAAGATGTTTTCGGTTTAAGTGATGATTTGCGAGATAGAGAACAACTTTTAAATATTCACTGGCGTATTTGTCGTTACAATCTTTTAGAAGACACTCAAACTGTTATCACGGCTAAAAAGTTAGCAAAACAATTTTCTCAAGGTGATTTTTCCCAAATGATTCAGCAGTGGCAATTACTATGGCAAGGTGACTTGACTGTCATACCTCGTTATCTGTGGTGGCATTTTTACAATAGACTCAATCCCTCCGCTCATTTTGATCATATTCGCTTTGTTGGTTTAGTAGAACAAGAGCCAGATTTTCACAATCGTATTACTTTATCGTCAAAATGCGATTTTTTAGGACAACCTTTAGTTAATCTTACTTTGAATTTTAGTCAAAAAATGTGGGAAAGTGTCGATCGATCTATGTCTTGTCTCAGTAAAATTTTATCAGAAAGGGGTTTTGGTCAGTTAGAATATGATTGCGATCGCCTACAACATCTAACTTTCTATGATAAAGTTGGTTATCATCCCATGGGTACTACTAGAATGCACCCCAATCCTCGTTATGGAGTAGTTGATGCCAACGGTAAAGTACATGATGTCGATAACTTATACATTGCAGGAAGTTCTATTTTTCCAACAGGAGGGGCGGCAAATCCTACTTTTACGATCGTTGCTTTAGCTTTACGTTTAGCCGATCATCTTTTTCAAATTAATCAATAACAATACTAATTTTGACATTTATGACTCAACAATTAACCACAAGGTTTTTATCAGAAAATGAATATGAAAAATGGACAAAATTTGTTTGTGAATCTCCCACAGGAAGTGTTTATAGTTTACCTGAATATTTAGAAATTTTATGTACAGTAACAGGAGATCGTTTCAGGATTTTAGCAGTATTTCAAGGTAATGAATTAGTGGGGGGTATTGCCCTTTATGAAACGTGGAAATTCTTTTCATTGGTTGCCGTAGCTTGTCCTCGACTACTTTTATCTTACCATAGTCCAGTTTTACGAGCTTATGAAAGTAATTATCCCAGTCATATAAGAAGTAAATATACCGCTATTTTACGAGCTTTAATTGATAAATTATCAACCCTTCCTTATGTATATTTAAACCTAACTATTTTTTATTTAATTAACGATATGAGGCTTTTTCTGGAAGTAGGTTGGGAAGTTTCGCCCGTTTATGGTTATATGGTATCTCTAAAAGATACTCAACAAATTTGGCAAAAAATGGAGCAAAATTTTCGTCGTTTAGTTAACAGAGGAATTAAAAATGGTTTCGTTTTTACTGAAGATGATGATTTTGATAGTTTTTATAAATGGCATTTAGAAGCATCTCAAAGAAAAAATTTTTCGTTGTATCTTCCTGAAGATAAATATCGACAATATTTTGAACTTTTGCGAGAAAAAAATCTTTGCAAACTTCACCAAGTACGTTTAGATAATGGTAAATCGATCGGTGCATTTTTAATTTTAACAAGTTCTCATCCCGTTAGTCATACAGTTTGTACTGGTAGTGATGTTAATTACCTAAATCTTGGTAGTATTCCTTTTTTACGTTGGAAATCCTTTGAAAGATTAGCCGAACTTGGCTATGAAAGTAATAATTTAACAGGGGCTTCTTTGAATCAAGTTAAAGATTTTAAAAATCAAATAGGAGGAGAATTAATTACTAACTGGATAGTTATTAAACCGCCCCATTTTAGTTATCGTATATATCAAAAATTGACTTTTAAAGATTAATATACATAAACACTAAGTACAAATGATGAAATTAATTAATAATTTATTCATACCTAAAAAACAATCAGGAAATCTTCCCAATTTTATTATTATTGGTGCTATGAAATGTGGAACTACCAGTTTGCATTATTATCTTAATTGTCATCCCGAAATTTCTATGTCAAGGGAAAAAGAATTAAACTTTTTCATTTATGAAAGAAATTGGAATAAGGGAATTCAGTGGTATCAATCTCAATTTCAGGGTAATGGTAAAATTTATGGAGAAGCATCCCCTAATTACACTTATTTTCCCAAATGGTCAGAAACAGCAAAATTGATGTATCAAACTGTGCCCCATGCTAAACTTATTTATTTAGTTAGAGATCCTATTGAAAGATTAATTTCTCATTATATTCATCACTATGCGGATAGAATAGAAAATCACTCCCTCACGGATGCTTTAGCCAATTGTCAAGAAAATGGTTATCGTTATTATCTGTCTTGTAGTCGTTATTATTTTCAATTAGAACAATATTTAAAATATTTTTCCCCTTCTAATATTCTGATTATTACCACAGAAGAATTATCCCAATTTCCTCAAAAAACTCTCCAAACTATTTTTAAATTTTTAGAAGTATCCGAGAATTTTCAAATGATAAACTATAAGAGAAAACTTCATCGCTCTATTTATAAACGAAGAAGAACAGATTTGGGAAATACCATTAGTAAACTCCCTTTAATAAATAATATTGATACTCTATCTCCTCCTTTAAGACATTATATTAAGAAAATAGTTTATTTTCCTTTTTCTCAAGGAATTAGCAAACCTATACTAGAAAAAGATTTGAAAAATCAATTAATTCAATATTTTAAAACGGATGTTCATAAATTACGAAAATTTACAGACAAAGATTTTCAGGAATGGTGTGTTTAATAAAAAAATTTTCTTTAAAACTTAAAGTACAGGAAAAATATGAAAAAAACTATAAAAAATGATTCATTATTAAAGAATTTAACTAAACTTTGGGATGCTCTGCTATTATATTTTCCTTCGGCTTATGGAGGTTGGGAAAATAGGCAACTTTGGCAAAATATTAATACCTACTGTTTATTTATTGGTTATTCCAGAAGTGGACATAGTTTAATTGGAGCATTATTAAACGCTCATCCAAATATTGTTATTGCCCATGAATTGAATGATTTAAAATATACTTATTTGGGATTTAGACGTTGGCAACTTTATCATCTTTTACTCGACAAAGCCAAATTAGGAGTAAACCCAAATGACAAATCAGGTGGATATAATTATGATGTTCCTAATCAATGGCAAGGAAAATTTACACAGATACTGGTAATTGGTGACAAAAAAGGAGAAGGGACAACTTTAAAAATTGAAGATAGCCCTCTTTTTTTACAGCGTTTAAGGAAGATTATTAATGTCAAAATAAAGTTTATTCATATTATTAGAAATCCTTATGATAATATTACCACAATGTCAAAAAAAAATTTAAAATTAGATTTTCATTTGTCAAAAAGTATTGAATACTATTTTTTTCTATGTAATATTGTTAATGAGTTTAAAAAAACTCTTAAATCCGATGAAATATATGAATTAAAATATGAGTTATTTATTGAAAATCCTAAAGTCTATCTTGAAGAAATTTGTAATTTTTTAGGGGTTAGTACTACAAAAAGCTATCTGGAAGATTGTGCCAACATTGTCTATAAATTTCCAAATAAAAGTCGTTACAGTATTGTTTGGACATCAGAATTAATTGAGGAAGTTCAAAATAGAATTAATCATTATTCATTTTTACACGGTTATAACTATAATGATTAAATAAATCAGTAATTTAGATTAAGTCAAAAATCTTCACAAAATTTGCTTAAATGGCATTTTAGCCTAAGAAACAATGAGTATAAAACAAAAAACCATTGAAGGGTTTTTGTGGTCAATCATTCAACATTGGGGCAGTCAAGCAGGTTCATTTATTGTTTTTTTAATTTTAGCCCGTTTACTAACTCCTCAAGATTTTGGATTATTAAGTTTAGCTAATATCTTTTTAGCTTTTATGAATATTTTTCTTAAACAAGGATTTACTTCAGCTTTAATTCAAAGAGAAAAATTAGAATCCGAACACTTAGATACTGCTTTTTGCACTCAATTAATAGTCGGAATATTATTAACTTTTATTAGTTTTTTAATAGCTGAAAATATTGCCACACTTTTTCATCAACCTCGATTAACTTTTATTATTCAATGTTTCTCTTTTTTGTTTATTATTAATTCTTTTGGTCATGTATTTCAAGCAGTTTTAAAAAAAGAGTTACACTTCAAAATTTTAGCAGTTCGATCGTTAATAGCAATTATTATTAGTGGATTTTTAGCGATTATTTTTGCATTTTTAGGTTTCGGAGTTTGGAGTTTAGTAATTCAACAATTCATTTATGAATCTGTGCTGGTTATTATAATGTGGAGAGCGATTAATTGGAGACCAAAATTAAGATTTTCTTATACACATTTTCAAGATCTATTAAATTTTAGTATTTATGTTTTTTTAAATCAATTTTTAATGTTTTTTTACAGAAAGTCAGATAATTTACTTATCGGTTATTTTTTAGGTGAGATTGCTTTAGGATATTATACGATCGCCTATAGAATTTTAGAAATAATGACTCAATTATTAATAGGGGTAATCAATCAAGTAGCTTTTCCTGCTTTTTCAAAAATACAAACAGATATAACTGTTTTTCGGCAAACATTTTTACAAGCAATACGATTTACCAGTTTAATTGCATTTCCCGTATTTTTGGGTTTATTACCCTTAACACCAGAGATAATTATTACTTTATTTGGGGAATAATGAATACCATCAATCTCTGTATTACAAGTATTAATTTTTTTAGAAATATTATCTTCTTTTTCTTCTTGTATGTTTGCAGTATTTTTAGCTTTAGAAAAACCTTATTTACAATTTTATTTGACTTTAATAACTATTATCCTTAGTGTTAGTTTTGCTTGTTTTCTCATCAAATGGGGAATTACTGCCGTTGCTTTCGCTTTTGTTTTCAGTAGTTACTTAATTTTTCCCTTTAGTTTATGGATGTTAACTAAGTTAATGTCTATTTCTCTAAAGCAATATTTACAACAATTTATTACTCCTTTAATAAGTTTTGTTTTGTTATTATGATGTTTACTATTTTATCGGTTAAATACTTTTTTGCTATGTATTTCAACACAATAATTTTATTGATTACCTGTACAATAAATAGTCGCTTCATTAATTTACATGATAAGTATTTTACAAATTAAGGCAATATCGTTTAAACAAAACTAATAAGTAAGTGAGTAACATTAATCGATGCCTTTTATTTTTCTCAAAGCTATGTTAACAAGGGTTTTAAATCGATTAACTCTATACAATTAATTTTGCATAAGTACTTAAATAATTATTGAGTAATAAAACTTACTTAATTTTTCTTAAATAAATTTAAAACTTTTTTAAAATTATTTTTAACTTTATTTATTAATGATAATTTTTCTGGTAATATACTACTCATTTCATTATTATTGAAAGAAAAATTAGATATTAATTCAGATAAGTCTTGCTTATTATTTGTAGCTACAATTCCTTTATAATATCCATTTGCATATTCAATTAGTTCCACACTTTGAAAATATTTGTTAAACATCTCGATCATTATTTCAACTTGAGAAACAAGCATGTTATCATGTCTTTTTCCACTAGGTTCTACCCAAGACCACATAAACGCAGTTGCTAATATTTGACCACCATATACAGGAGCATTGTCTGTAATAATAAAAGGAAATTCTATGTCATTATATTGTGTTCCATTAACTAAATTTTTAAATTCAGCAATGGGAATAAAAAAAATGCCATCATCAGATAACCAATAAGATACATTACTAATAAATTGTTTCATTTCAGATAAAGAATTTACAAATGTATAAGCCCATCACATTGAGGAAATGACATCCCATTCTTTTTCTTTAAAAAGAGTTCTATTTCGGTAATCCCCTTGAATTAATTTAATATCAGATTTTTTTTCTGGCAATTTGCAACATTGAGGGTGATAAATCTAATCCCGTTCTTTCAATATCAGGAGAACAACTGAGAACATAACCAGTTCCACAGGCAACATCTAACCATCTAACATTTTTTTTCTATGATTTAATATTTTGCTGAGTATTTCCAGTTCACATTTAGTTTTTACTTAAGATTCAATATCCGTAAGAAAAGTTTGATTATTTGGGCATAGGCATCGTCATAAGTCTCCAAAATTTGCTTAATTTCCATGGTGTTTTAAAGTAAATAAAACGAGGGATGCGTAGGGCTATATTATTATCAAGTTCGATTGAAGAAAGCTATTTATAGTGTTAATCAGCAAGGGTTGTATGCAAAAAACTCGATTACTCGTATCACTATTTTTAGATATTTATAGTGACATACGCTAATATAAATATTTGTTAAGAAGATTCTCAGTAAATATTGAATTGAGTACGATCACGCAGCGCCACCCTTGGTGATCAAATCCTCGATAACAACATTTTATCGTTGAATAAATTTTGAGAATGTAAAGAAATATCAAGATATATTCATATCTCAGGAAAGTCGATTTTAATAAAAATTATAACCTTTGTATTTTCATTTTTATGTTTAAGTTTAAGTCCCGTTAGAATAGTAATGATTAAATACAGTTTGCTAAAAATTGAAATTTTCGTAGAGCTATTAAAACTTTTGAGTAATTTTTTCTTTTATTTTGTGAGGCGATCGCAAGAAATTTTAAAAGAGAAAATAAGCGTTCAAAAAGTTGATAATCCTCCACAAATAATCAAATTTTTATTAAGGATTTTCCCTATTCCTGGCTATCCAATGAGTTCGACTCTAAATGGTTATTTGGGAACTACTATTAGAAATATACTGAAGAATCGTAGAAAGCCAGAAATTATCAAAGTTGTCAAAGAATATGGAAGCAAGATAAGTAACCCTAAAGTTTCTATAGTTGTTCCTCTCTACGCCAGACTAGACTTTATGAAGTATCAATTAGCTCTATTTGCTGATGATCCCGACTTTCAAGACAATGAGTTGATCTATGTTTTAGACGATCCTCGACTATATAAGGATTTTGTTGATTATTCTGAGGCACAAGCCGCCACCTTCCAAGTACCATTTAAAACAGTCTATTCAGGGGCAAATTTAGGCTTCTCAGGGGCAAACAATCTAGGAGTATCTGTTTCTAGTGGACAGCTAATCCTTCTTATAAATTCAGATGTGATGCCAATAGAATCGGGTTGGGTTTCATCATTAGTCAATATATATAAGAGTCTTAATAATGTAGGAACGATCGGACCTAAATTACTTTATGGAAATGGCAGTATTCAACATGCTGGGATGAAATTTATGAAGTGTGCCCCTTGGGGTGATTTATTGATTAATGACCACCCACATAAAAACCAACCTAATTTTCCTGAGTATGACTCTAAACAACAAAAGTTAACGGCGGTAACAGGTGCTTGTTTGATGGTTTCTAGGCAATTATATGATCAAGTTGGTGGTCTAAATGAAGAATATATTATTAATGATTATGAAGATTCTGATTTTTGCTTAAAACTTCATACTCAAGGATTTGATAATTATTACATACCTGAGATAGAACTATTTCATTTAGAAAGACAATCTGTGTCACTCTACCATAAAAACGAAGAACTATGGCAAATCAATCGGACAAAATATAATTGTTGGCTTTTTAATCAAGAGTGGGGGAAATATATTAATGAGAAAAATCTTTAACGACAAATTTGAGTAATGAATAATATGCCAGATAGACTAAAAATTTTAATTATCTCTCACGGACATCCCGAACTAATCAAAGGAGATGGAGAAATTGCCGCTTATAATCTTTTTAAAGAACTGCGTAGTCGTGATAATTGTGATGTTGTTTTTTTAGCTTATAGACAAGGTGAACCTATTTACTCTTCTACCCCTTTTGAAACTCTTAAATCTGATGGCTCAGAAGTGCTAATAACTGGAGGAAATTTTGATTATTTTATCCTATCTCAGTTAAATACTCGATTGACTTGTTATGAGTTTCGCAGTTTTTTGGAATCTTTTGCACCTAATGTTGTCCACTTTTATCACTATATACATCTTGGACTTGAAGCGATTAGAGAAGTACATAAATATGCAAAAAATATCCCGATTATTGTGACACTTAATGACTATTGGGCAATCTGTAATCATAATGGGAAAATGGTGAAAACATCTGACTACAAGTTATGTTCAGATCCTAATCCTATTGACTGTCATAAATGCTTTCCTCATAAAACTCCTGAAGATTTTCAACTTAGAAAAATGTATATCAAATCATTTTTTAACTTAGTAGATGTGTTCATTGCACCCAGTCAGTTTTTGTTGGAAAGATATTTAAATTGGGGAATAGCAAGAGAAAAAATAATATATATCGAGCATGGACAACTTACAGTTACTCCAGTTCCACCAAGAAAGCTATTAGATCAGCAGAGAAACCACTTTGCTTACTTTGGACAACTCAATATTTTTAAGGGAATTTTTATATTATTAGAATCCATAGAAAAGTTGACTAAAGAAACACGAAAAAATATCTCTTTAGATATTTATGGAGCTAATTTAGAATTACAGCCAAAGTCTTTCCAGAACAGGTTTTCGGAACTCCTCAATAAAACTAAAGACTGTGTCCGCTACATAGTATATGGTCAATCAGCAGAATTAGCTCAATTAATATCTAACGTAGATTGGGTAATTGTTCCATCGATTTGGTGGGAAGTTGCTCCTTTAGTTATAGAAGATGCTTTTATGCACAAACGTCCAGTAATTTGTAGTAATATTGACAACATGAATCAAAAAGTACAACATGAAAAGTCAGGGTTACATTTTAAGGTTGGTGATCCCATTGATTTAGCTAATTGTATCACCAGAGCGGTAAACGAAGAAGGACTATGGGAAAAGTTATCTACTGGAATATCAGAACGTTTAACTATTCAAGAAGTAGCCGATAAAACTCAAAAGCTCTATGTTGAAGAACTTAAAAAGCATCTATAACGAATAGTTACAGCAATTTGATATAAATAAACTATAAAATGTTTGTCACATCTTTAGAGAGATCGCAAAATATTTTTCTTTAAAGTTCTTTGACAAGATCAACGACTGGCTTACCTTCATCAACATTATCCCGAACTCAAGTTAAATACTGAAATGATAAAAAAAACAGAATTACAGTTGGAGTATTCCGCCATCGAAAGTGCTATAAATCGAGCTATTGATTTTTTTTGGTCTAACCAACTTCCCGATGGAGAATTTAAGGTACACATAACACAAGAAAGCGATTCAGAGAAAACCTCTTTTTTTGATAGCTGTACCTTCGGCACTGCACTTATTCTTTATAATCTTTCTTTTCGAGAAAATTTTAAAATTGAAGGGATAAGAGAAAAAGCCTTAAACTTTCTCAATACCAATATGGATCAACCCGGACTCTGGCGCTACTTCTCTACAAAAACAAAGTTTCGTCACACTTGTCCCCCTGATGTAGATGATACGTGCTGTGTTGCTTTTATTTTTAAAAAATACAAAATAACTCTGAATAATAAAGACCTAATTTTGGCGAATCGCAATCAAAATGGTTTATTTTATACTTGGATTATACCTCGCTTTTCGATGTTATTTACTCATCCCCAATTCTGGTTGAATTCTTTGTTATCAATTCCATCTTACTCAACGTTTTGGCGATTTTCTGAATGTCGTCCGAATGATCTTGATTGTGGAATTAATGCTAATGTTGTTCTTTATTTAGGAGAGATTGAGGAAACCAAAAAAGTTATAGATTATTTAATTGATGTAACTCTTAAAGGAAAGGAGACAGAATTTGATAAATGGTATTTAAGCAGTTTTCCTCATTACTATTTTCTTTCTCGTGCTTATTTTAATGGGGTTAAAAGATTAGGCGTTTTAAAAGAAACGATCGTCTCAAATTTAGAACAAAAGTTTGAGCAAGAAGGCTATAATAATCCTCTTGATACAGCATTAGCCGCCTGTACTTTTCTCAACTTTGGGCTGATAACACCTACTTTACAAGAAACCATTGCCTTTTTGTTAGCAAACCAAAAAAATGATGGAAGTTGGGTTAGTAGCCCTTTTTACTTTATAGGTCCAACACGCACAAAAAGCTTTGGATCATTGGAGTTAACCACAGGGGTCTGTGTTGAAGCATTGATAAGATACCAACAGGCTATATGTTCCTCAAATATTTCCCAAACTTAATGATCAATAAGTTTATTATTCAAGTACAGAACTTAGTTACTCTCATTAGAGCAAAGGATTGGTGGGTATGCAAAATAGCACCAATATTTGGAACCGCTTATGCCACTGCCACCATTTTAAATGTCTCTTTGTTCTCCCTTTGGTCTTCTTTGATATTCCTTCTAATTGCCGTAATTTTGGATGCAAGTTTCGCCAGCATAATTAACAATATTTGCGATCGAGAGGAAGATCAACTGAGTGGAAAAGTTAATTACATGGTTGGCAGATCTTCACTTTTTATTGCCTTAATTTTAACAGCTACTATTTTACTAGGGATAGTGGTGTCAATATTAATGATACCAACACCTTTAATTTTAGGGGTTTATGTGAGCAACTGGCTAGTTTTTGTCACTTACTCAATACCACCAATCCGCCTTAAACAACGTGGTTTTTGGGGAATCTTGGCAATAGCATTGGGCGAAAGTTTCCTCCCACACTTGTTTACCGCATTATTGATAGTGAATAATGTACACAAGGGTTTACCAGTCATGTGGCTCATTCTTGTTAGTGTTTGGTCTTTTGCAACTGGATTAAGAAGTATTTTGTGGCATCAAATGGATGATCTTCAGAATGATCTTCGTGCTGGAATTAACACTTTTGCTGTAAACAGATCTACTCAAACTTTACAAAGACTAGGAAAATGGATTGTCTTTCCAGTGGAGATTACAGCCCTAATGGGAATGTTGTTTCTTTTTCATAATACCTTAGTTTGGATTTTACTATTGATTTATTTAATAACAGAATATCTCAGACATTATTTTTGGAAGATGGAGATCATTATTGTTGTGCCTTCTTCTGATAACCGTTTTGCTTTATTTGAATATTATGAGATATTTTACCCATTAGGATTTATATATTTAGCCATATCTCAAGACCCAATCAATTTAATTTTTTTAGGACTTTTTACCATATTTTATTCAAATCGTCTATGGTGGTGGCTCAGAGATATTTATTCTCTGTTAGTATGGGATATTCCAAAATATTTTCATAAAGTAGAAAATTGACCTGCTATCTTTTACTTGTTTTTAAACTTTTCTAATAATGAAACAACAGCCAGAATTAAGATTTGATAATTCCCTACTCGAAACTACCATCGATCGAGCTATTGATTTTCTTTACTCTAACCAACTTCCCCATGGTGAATTTGCAACCTATGTTACAGAAAGAAAAGTTAGAGGAATAACTTGCAATTTTGACAGTTGTAACTTCTCGACTGCATTAATTATTTATGCGCTTTCTTTTCTTCGAGAAACTCCTAAAATCGAAAAGATGAGATTAGAAGGACTAAACTTTCTATTGAGCAATATGCTACGCCCCGGAATATGGTACTATTATTCATCCGTAAATCCGTTTTTACATACTCTTTTTTTACCCCCCGACATAGATACTACTTCCTGTATATCATTCGTTTTAAAAAAGTATGGTATTGTCGTCAATAATAAGAAATTGCTTTTAGCCAATCGGAATCAAGATGGTTTGATTTCTACTTTGATCGCACCTCGTTTTTCTATGTTGTTTACTCATACTGGATATTGGTTGAAGTATCGATTAACAACTCCACCTTATTCCCAATGGTGGAAAAAATTTCCACCTGTATCGAATGAAGTGGATCTTGGAGCAAGTGCTAATCTTGTTCTTTATTTAGGAGAAATTGAGGAAACTAACAAAGTTATAGATTATTTAATTGATGTAACTCTTAAAGGAAAGGAGATAGAATCTGATAAACGGTATTTAAGTATTTTTACTCATTACTATTTTCTTTCTCGTGCTTATTTTAATGGTGTTAAACGACTAGAAGTTTTGGAAGAAACGATCATCTCAAATTCAGAACAAAAGTTTGAGCAAGAAGGCTTTGACAATTCTCTTGATACAGCATTAGTCGCTTGTACATTTCTTAATTTCGGGCAGATAACACCCACTTTAGAAAAAGCTATTGGCTTTTTGTTAGCAAATCAAGGAAATGATGGAAGTTGGGCTATTAGTCCTTTTTACTTTGATAGTCCAAAACGTATTTCTTGGTATGGATCCGCAGAGTTAACGACTGGAATCTGTATTGAAGCACTGGTAAGATACCAACAAGCTATATGTTTTTCTGGATTGGGGGAAGACTAGATACGAGCGAAATCTGACATTTATATCAAAAAAACATGACATTTAGTAAAAAAGCCTACTATAGCTTGGTTTCAGAATAGCTATTTTTGTCATAAAGAACCCAGTTGAAACTGATTATATCTACTCATCACCTGATGTCTGAGGAATAGACGGGGTTTTCGCCGTTGATCGAGACTTTACACCCAAAAGACGAATGCAAGCCGAAATAATGTGGATCAGAAGTGGTGGCATTTTAGCTGTATTTGAACCAATGTGTTCCTCCTCCAGATTATTAGACCAACTTACCCTAGTTTCGGGACTGGTTTCCGAAGTGTTAGGGGTTGTGTTGGGAAAAGACGTGTTTTGGCGGATTTCTTTCTCTTTCTCAATGAGTTTCTGAAACTCTGCCTCAGAAATATCAGGGGTATCGGGATAAAGTTCACGGCGAATTTGCTCAGAATTCTGCATTCGTTCCTCGAACTCCTCCAAAGTGTAGTCGTGATTATTATTAGGGATAATTTCCAGCAATTTTAGATCACTTGGTCTCGGTAATGCTTTATCAAAGAGGGTTTCGGTTAAAAATTTATCGGTTGCCTCATACAGTTCAAATTGCTGGGGAGACTTGGGATCAAAATGCACATGAATGGGAGTTACTTCTTTTGGGATACAAATACAGTGAATAGCATATCGTGGGTAGTCAGTCATGTTATTGGGCGACCAATGAAGCATAGTATCTTCAAAAATTACCGCCTCTCCGGCCTTAGAAGGTAACGGAATCGAGTATTTCTCTCGAATAACTTGGGTATAATCCTGAAAAAAGGAAGCGTAGCTATGGGTAGGATGAACGATTTTTGGAAAGAGTTTGTGGCTTCCTAGAACAGCATGAAATGTGCCATTAGAAACACTTGTATCCGTTAAAGGACACCAAATATCCATCATCCAATATTTCTCTTCATCAATGTTTATCTGGTGATGATAATAAATGTCAATCCATCCGCCTTTTGGAGCTTTAATAAATAATCCACAACTAATGATACGGTAGTTGTCAAAAAGTTGCTCAACGTGAGGGAATAGAACTTCCTGTACAATCCTGGAACCAAATATGCGTAGATTTTGAGTATTTACCGAATGATAACTGGAAAAGATGTTGGGGTATGAAGAAACATCTCCAGTGGGCAAAAAGTCACTTTCAGGAAAGACTTTACGAACCTGATCCTACAAATATTGAATTTCGGATTCTGATAAAATTTGTTGTTGAATATAGCCTCTTTTTATCAATAAGCTATTTTGAGTTTTATTATGAAGTATGTTTCGCATGGTGATGACTCATGAGTTAGGATTTGTGTTGGGAAAGTAAATTTTCGGAAGGATTTCGTCATAGGTTTCCAAAATTTCCTCAATTTTTATATTGTTTTCAGTAAATGATTAGAATTTTCACGATTGTAGCCTAAATTTCATTAAATATATAAGTTAATGTATATTTTTTAAGATTTTATTTGGAATATCCCATCTTAGTAAAAAGAAAAAATCACGAAGCCACCACCAAACTCGCTATCGAAATCAGAGATGTTTCTAAAATCGTTGCAGTAGCATAAGCAGTGCCTAAAATTGATGCTAACTTATAAATCCATCAGTCATTAACTCGGATAAGAACAAGACTTTTTTAAAATTTAATTAATCTATTAGTCAAAAGGTTAATCGTAATTTTCAACGTTGAAATAGTTTAGAAATCCAAGGGATTAAGGAACTAGAATTATTTGCTTTTTTTTCTTCAAAAATTTCCATCTGATTCTCAAAGATCTTTTTTCCATATTCATAAACTCCCATATCATATTTATTTATTTCCCTAATTTTATTAGCTAATTCAGGAGAAATATTATTAGACGTTTTCACTTTATATTGTTTTGGAGTGACATTAAGTTGAGGATAAATTTTAGGAGGTTTAATGTTGAGAAAATCACAAATTAAATCACAGGAATCATTAAATCTTTCTGTTATACCTACTATAGCCATTTGATCTAATCTTTCTTTTGCCTTTGCTACAATCATGTCCATATCTTTTTCTTGTTGAGTCAACACATCCGGGAATTTTAAAGGAGCATTACGGACATTATCCAAATTTAATTCACATCCTAGATAACGAGATTGAAGGTTTGATAAATGCATATTCAATATTGGATTTTCCACAATTTCTTCTAGGGAACTATTTTCAAGTAGATTTTTTAAATTAAGCTCTTCATCCGAGAGGTGTTCATAAAATACCTTATGTTCATATAATAATTTTTTACTAAAATAAATATGTGAAATTAACTGATCCAAAGGATCTCGTAACATGGTAATTGTGGTAATAGGTTTATTAAGCAAACTAAAGAGTAAAGTACCAAAATGTCCATGAAAACATTGATAAGAATTAATTTCTTCTTGACTAAATGTTAATAAGTCTTTAATTTCATCAGCTTTTAACCATTTTCCCTTACGATAGTGGGTTTCCAGAAAAGTTGATAAAGATGTCCCCGCCGTTTTAGGTATATGCAAAAAATAGAATGGGTTTGATACGTTTTTCATATTTGAGTTTTTAACTCCATTTTGCTGATATATATATGCTTGTTTTTAAGGCTTGAGATAATTGTAAAACTGAGTTTTGATAATTTTTGACTTCCATGATGAATGGTAAATCTTCTAATCCTTTAACCGTTAATGTTGCTTTGGAATCAATATCTTTAATCGCTGTGATAATCTCATACTTCCCCGGCATTAAGGGTAGTTCTTCAACGACACAAGAAAATTTATTAATTCCTATCTCCAGTGAGTAAAGACGATCGCCTTCACCGCTCTGCATAACTGCTAAATGATTTGAGTTACCGAAACTGATGAGAATAAAAGGGGCTACCGATGGTTTTTTAATGGGAGAATCACAAATTAACTCAAATAGAACTTTTCCGCCTGACTGTATCTGTTCTGTATTTAAAGGTGTAATCTTCAAATCCAAGATTTTGACTAAACCATATTCTTCTTTTGTTTCGGTCAATAGTTGCTTTGTTTCCTCGCAAAAAAGAGGTTCTAACATTGATTCCCTTTGTGTTTTTATCTGCATTAATTCATAATAATCAGACATAGCTTTTTCTGTCGATTCTTGACTAATAATTTGTCCTTGATCTAAGATTAAACAACGATGACAAAGAGATTGAATTTGATACAGATGATGAGAAACTAAGATAATGCTTCCCCCCGAATCAAGATAATTTCTTAGAAAAGAAGCAAATTTTTCCTGAAATCTCATATCACCGACTCCAAGAGCTTCATCAATAATAAATACATCTGGACGCAAACGAGTATAAATTGAAAATACAAGACGTAATCTCATTCCTGCACTATATGTACCCAACGGAGCATCAATAAAGTCAGAAATACCTGAATATTGAATAATTCCGTCAATTTCTTTGACAATTTTTCGAGTTGATAAACCGTGCAGGGATAATTTATTATAAATATTTTCTCGTCCCGTTTGTAATGGGTTTAATCCAGATTGTTGATCGATCGTAACAATATTATCAGTATACCAACGGATTTCACCTTCTGTGGGGCGTATAATCCCCATTAATAAATTAATTAAAGTACTTTTCCCTGAACCATTATGACCAATTAACCCAAGGGCTTCGCCTCTATTTAGTTTAAAGTTAATATTTTTCAAACACCAAAATTCGCCTTTTCTTAACTTTTTACTTGCTTCTGGTAAACAACGAAATTCCCCAAAAATGTCTGTTAGAGTATATCTGAAAGCTAGTTTTGGCTCTCGACAAAATCGTTTAGATAAATTTTGAGTTTCTAAAAGCAAATCTCCCATCTTAATTTAAGGTTCGTTCAACTACATAAGGTAAACACATTTTGCAATATAACCAACCAACGAAAAACAAGAATATGGTCATCAAAGTTACAATACAAAAAATTAAGGGATGATTTATCTCTCCTCCATAAGTTAACCAGCGAATTGCCTCAAATATATGGGTGAGAGGATTATACAAAAAAATGCGATGTAATAAAGTTCCATCAGACGGCATGACAAATACTGGAGTGATACCAAACAAAAACCAAGGTAAAACTTGCATTATACTATCGAGATCGTTACTAAGAGCATTCCAAGGAGCTAATAATAATCCCATACCAGAACCAAGAAGAATCAACAATAAAAAACCAAGAGGCAGAAGAATAATAGTTACCTTTGGTGTAATATCAAAAAATATTAAGACGGCTAGAAGAACGGGTAAGCGCATAAATAAGTTAAACATATTTTCGCCAAAACCTGCTAGGATAAAAGCTTCAAGGGGAATTTTTTGACGTATGAACAAGTGAAGATTATAAGTTAAAAACATTCTTTGGCTATTAAAACTTTCCAAAAATATTTGCATCATAACAATGCCAAAAATACCATAGACTTGAGGGGGTACATTTTGGCTTGTTAATGCTAAGATACCTGCTCTTTGACCTAAAGTTAATAAAATAGCAATTAAAGCTGAGGGAACAAAAGCCCAAAATAGCCCTAAAGAAGAATAACGATAACGTTTAACTACATTTTGGATAAATAATCGTTTAGCAAAAGGAAGTACTTGAATAACATCTTTTTGAGCAGTTTTCAAAAAAGACTTGAAGGGAAGTAATTGACTACTGGCATTATAGACAATAGAAGGAGAGACATTTGTTTTGTTGTTTTCAGAATTATTCATGAATATCAAGCTCGGTTAATTACTTATCGGTACTTAGACAAAAATTGAGCATCGAATAAACCCTAAATTGATAGATTTTACAAAGTTAAAAAAATAATTATCTAATGACCATTAATAAACAGATGTTTCAAGGATTTTTATGGTCAGTTATTCAAAATTGGGGTAGTCAAACAGGTTCATTTATTGTCTTTTTAATTTTAGCCCGTTTACTAACTCCTCAAGATTTTGGCTTATTAAGTTTAGCTAATATTTTTTTAGCTTTCATGAATATTTTTCTTGAGCAAGGATTTACTTCCGCTTTAATTCAAAGGGAAAAATTAGAATCCGAACATTTAAACACAGCTTTTTGCACTCAATTAATAGCGGGAATATCATTAACTTTTATTAGTTTTTTTTTAGCTGAAAATATCGCTACACTTTTTCATCAACCTCGATTAACTGTTATTATTAAATGTTTTTCTTTTCTGTTTATTATTGATTCTTTTGGTCTTGTATTTCAAGCCATTCTAAAAAGAGATTTAAACTTTAAAATTTTAGCAGTTCGATCGTTAATAGCAATTATTATTAGTGGATTTTTAGCGATTACTTTTGCCTTTTTAGGCTTTGGAGTTTGGAGTTTAGTCATTCAACAATTTGCTTATGAATCCGTGATTGTTATATTTATGTGGACTGCCATTGATTGACGACCAAAATTAAAGTTTTCTAATCAGCATTTTCACGAGTTATTTAGCTTTAGTATTTATATTTTCTTTAGTCAATTTTTAATTTTTTTTTACAGCAAATCAGATAACCTACTTATTGGTTATTTTTTAGGTGAAATCGCTTTAGGATAGTATACGATCGCCTATCGAATTTTAGAAGTAATGACTCAATTATTAATCGGAGTAATTAATCAAGTCGCCTTTCCAGCTTTTTCAAAAATACAAACGGATATAAATCTTTTACCCCAAACATTTTTACAGGCAATAAGATTCACCAGTTTAATCGCTTTTCCTGTATTTTTTGGTTTATTAACTTTAACACCAGAAATAATAATTACCTTATTTGGTAAACAATGGACTCCATCAATTTTAGTACTACAAATATTAATTTTTTCAGGAATTTTATCTTCTTTTTTTTCCTGTATGGGAGCAATATTTTTAACTTTAGGAAAATCCTATTTACAATTTTTCCTGACTTTAATAACTATTATCCTCAGTGTTACTCTTGCTTGTTTCCTTATCAAATGGGGAATTATTGCCGTTGCTTTCGCTTTTGTCTTTAGTAGTTACTTAATTTTTCCTTTTGCTTTATGGATGTTAATTAAGTTAATCTCTATTTCTCTAAAAGAATATTTACAGCAATTTATTACTCCTTTAATTAGTTCACTTATCATGATATTGGCTATTTTATCGGTTAAATACTTTTTGGCGATGTATTTCAACACAATAATTTTATTGATTATCTGTACAATAGTCGCTTCATTAACTTATACAATAAGTATTTTACAAATTAAGGCAATATTCTCTAAACAAAATTTATATAATAGGCAACAACAAGAATAATTCCTAAAAAATAATCATGATTTTTGGTAAAATTGCGTAAGTTCTGATTCTCTGATTAACCTTAGTTCGAGATAAAACTCGTTTGAGACATCAATAATTTAGCCCAATTCTATGATCAAATCAATAATCAAAAAGGATATTAATGTCACAACATCAAACAGCAAAAAAAAGTAAATTACAATCCTATCTTGATTCACGTCCAGATCTAAAATATAAATATACTAAGGTAAGGGATAAAGCCAGTAATATAGTAATCTCAGGATATGATATTACAAAGCGGTGTAATCTTCGTTGTGAAGGATGTTTTTTCTTTGAGGGTGAATTATCAACTAAATACGAAGAAATCAAGAATATTGAAGAATATAAAGTTTTTTTTGCTAATGAGGTGAAACGTGGAATTACTTATCCTCACTTTGCTGGTGCGGAACCCGGATTAGTACAAGATAGGTTATTAGTTGCAAACCAGTTTTGGGATAGAGGATTAATTTACACCAATGGCACATTCAAATTTGATCCTGCCATCACTTTTATGAAACATATTTCTGTTTGGGGAAATTTTGAAACCGATGAATATCTGAGAGGGGCAGCAGTTTTCAAAAAAGCATTACAAAATGCACAAGGAGACAACAAGTCAATATTTATGTACACCATCAATAAAAAAAACATTGATAACATAAACGAGGTAGTAAAAATTTGTAAGGATCATGGGGTTAAAATTTCCTTTAATCACTATAGTCCTTCTCGTCAATATGAAAACAAAATTGAATTGAATGAGAAAACCCAAGAATATAGCACATTTCGTCTATCCACAAAGGACGATAATCTAATGCTAACCCAAGATGATTTAAAAAGAATTCGTGACATCTTAGAGGAAAGAATAGATCAAGATCCTCAAACCGTAATTTATTCCAAATACTATAACGAATATGTCAATAGTGGTAAAACGTTATGGAATTTCGACAAAGCTACAGACATCGCTAAAGATTGCATAATTTTGAACAAGCCATATCATCGACAACATCATACAGACTTTTCCTATGATGATAACGAATGTTGTATTGCTAACACAGACTGCCGAGAGTGTAGACACTATGTATCAGTATATACTAAACTAATGGATGGCATTAGACCTGCATTAAAATCTCTTGAATCTTTTGAAAGTTGGTTGGATATTTATTACACATGGTGTAAACTACACTTTGTTGATTGGGAGTCTTAAAAAGAATTCCGTAAATTAATCGAAATGTTGGAATGGAACAATTATCAAGACATATAGTATATACGGCTGGGACATTTGACCTGTTGCATAAAGGACACGTTGAGTTATTTCGCAAGTGTAACCAAATAGGAAATTTCTTGATAGTTGTGCTAAATACAGATAATTTTATTGAAACATATAAAGGGCAACCACCTATTCTGTCTTATGAAGAGCGAGAAGCGATTATTATAACGAATAGTTTTGTGAATCAGGTTATTCCCAATGTTGAGTGTGAAAAATGTTTTTATACCATTAAAAATCATGCTGTTGCTCACGGATATGGCAATATGTTTAGTATAGTTATAGGTGATGATTGGAACTCTGAGAATTATCCGATTCAGATGGGTGTAAGCAATATTGATCTTGATTTATTTCATAGAGTTGTCAAATATGTTCCTCGATATAAGGGGATTAGTACAACAGATATAAAAAATAGGATTATAAAACAATGGCAAAAATCTTCAGATTGTGGCGAAAAATAGCTAATCTATCCAAAAAGTGTCTTGTTTTTTTATACAGAAAGATTTGCTATCTTGTAAGATCGCACCTAACGGTTACTGTGGCTATTATTTGCCATGAACAAAATATAGAGGGTATTAAAAGAATTATAGAACGTCAAACAAAAAAACCTGACAATATTGTTTTGTACTATAGTAACGAATATTTTGGAGATGCCCCCCCTGAATGGAAAATTGTTCAATGTCCGAACTTAAATGATTGGGGACATGGTAAATGTAAACAAGCTATTGAAGAAGCAACGTCTGACTTTATTTGCTTTTTCAACGCAGATAGTTATTACGAGGATAATTACTTGTTAGAAATGATGAAACGAGCAAGAGAAGGCTTTGATGTTGTTCTATGTGATTTTAAACATCGTCCAGATAGTAATGTTATTGTTGCACATCCGATAATTGGTGGTACTGATAGAGGAAATGTACTTGTTTGTGTAAAAGAAGCTCGTCCTGTAGGCTATAACCACTCAATTTATGAAGCTGACGGTTTGTTGATTCAAGATATGGTAAAACAGGGTGCATCTTGGATTCGAGTTAACAAATGTCTTTATATAAACAACTAACTAATTTAACTCATCTCTAATTTCATCCCTAGACAATTTCATAATTTCATAGTGTTTTTCCATAATTTTTTTGTTAAATTCAGGTGTAAAACATTTAATATTGTATCGTAATTTAGGATATTTTTTGTTGATTGTATAATTGAGAATATCCATATTTTTTTGATACCTTGAGATTAAAAATAATATCATGTTCTCATTGCTGAGATAACTTCTAAAATTGTTTATTCTATCCCTGTAACGTTTTTTAAACAAAAAGTAGTTATTCTTGATATAATGGTTGATTCCTCCAGTCCATTTTTGCGTTATGTATAAATTAGCGTGGCCAGGGCTTTCATGATTAAAAATAAATCTATATCTATTATTATATAAAAGTTTTTCACCCCTTATAATTCCGCCCACCGAAAAAGGAGCTTCAATTATTTCTAAATATCTGGGGTCACAAAAAAATTCAAAATTTTCTTCCAAACATAAAATGATGCCATTATAATTACTTATACATTCATCAAAAGGACACGTTTTGTATCCGTTTTCCTTTCGTTTTCTTATTCCCATCTGAACACCTTTAATTGCAGGATAACAATTCCATCCCAATGAGATACTTTCCATTTTATTCTGATCCGATTCGGTTTATTATTTCTTAGTTGTCTATAATATTCCTTTAATATGATATTTAAGTCATTAGATCGTTTGATCAAACTCTGGATAAATTTTATAAAGAATCGTTATCTTCCTTATTTTATTCCTTGGAGTGACAGATGGCTGCTCCAACTTTTCGTTTCCAGACAAATACAAATTAAATATCGTGGTTCTGTCTTGGGATTGGCTTGGAGTTTGTTAACCCCATTATTTCAGTTAGGGGTTTATACCTTCGTTTTTCAGTATGCTCTGAAGTTGAAGTGGACTGAAAATGATGGAAACACGTTTAATTTTGCTTTGTTCATGTTAACTGGGTTAGCAGTTTTCTCATTTTTTGCAGAATGCGTAATTCAAGCCCCAATGTTAATTTTAGAACAGCCCAACTTAGTCAAAAAAGTTCGTTTCCCAACGGAAATATTAGCTTGGGCATTATTAATATCAACAGGTTTCTCTACACTCATTTTGATAGGATTCTTGCTTCTTAGTTGTTTGATACTAGGTGCAACAAGTATAACTCCAGCTTGGTTCACTCTTCCTTTGATTTGGTTTCCTTTAGTACCTTTGGTGTTAGGGATAACTTGGGGTTGCTCTGCCATAGGGGTGTATTTTCGAGATTTACGACATATTATTGCTCTTTTTGTGCCATTATTACAGTTTTTAAGCCCCATATTCTACACTGTTTCGGTTCTTCCTGAACGATTCCAAAGGATTATATATCTAAATCCTCTCACCTTAATCATAGAACAAAGTCGATCAGCGATCTTTTCTGGTTTATACCCTAGTTGGGAAATGTGGATAAATGAAATAAGTGCTTGTCTAGTCATTGCGATTCTTGGAGCTATATTGCATAATCGTTTACGCAGAGGTTTTGCAGATGTTGTCTAAACGAAAAGTTATTTTAGCGCGGAGAGTGAGCAAAGCTTATGATATTTATCGAACGCCTCTCAATCGTATTATCAGTATGCTATGCTTTAGACCTCGTGGAACACGATCTTTTCATGCACTTTCCCAATTAGATCTAGACATATATGCTGGTCAATCTATAGGTATTATCGGCAAAAATGGTGCGGGAAAATCCACTCTTTTACAACTTATTTGTGGCATACTCACCCCAACAACCGGAATGATCAAAGTAAATGGGCGAGTAGCACCTCTTTTAGAACTGGGTGCAGGTTTTAGTCCGAGATTTACTGGGCGAGAAAATATTTTTCTAAATGCCGCTTTATTAGGTCTTTCTAAGGAAGAAACTATGGCTAGTCTTCAAGATATTATCGCCTTTGCAGATATCGGTTCTTTTATTGATCAACCTGTACGCACCTATTCTAGCGGTATGTATGTACGCCTAGCTTTTGCGATCGCAACTAGCATTCGACCTGATATTTTAGTAATTGATGAAGCGATTGCAGTCGGTGATGGTCAATTTGCTCGTAAATCCTTCGATCGCATTTTTGAGCTAAAAGAACAAGGAGTAACATTGATTTTCTGCTCCCATTCTTTATTTCAAATAGAGGCATTATGCGAAGAAGCACTGTGGCTTCACCAAGGAAAATTACAGGTACAAGGATCAGCCTCATCAGTCGTTACCGAATATGAAACTTGGATGAATCAACAATCTCAAACCGATACATATTCACAAATATACGGGGGAGACAGTTCTATAAAAGGACAAGCTAAACTATCTAACATCAAAGTTTGCTGTGATGGTGTTACAGGAAGTCATCTAAGAGCAAGAAATGGTTTTAGCAACTTAGAAATATTTTTATCTTACCAATCAGATCCAGAATTGCCTCCTCCGACAGTTGGTGTAACGATTGATGCCGCTGATGGGAGAAAAATAACAAGTAATGGTAGTTGGGTAGATGGTATTGTGCTTGAGAGGGATTCAGAGGGGAAAGGAAGTGTTACCTTAACTTATTCTAAGTTACCCTTATTAAAAGGGAAATATTCTCTTTCTGTTTTTCTGATGTGTGAACGTGGTATTCATGTCTATGATGCCGCCGAACATATTGGTATAATTATTGTTGACCAAGAGCATATTTTACCCGGATTAGTAACTATTCCTCACCAATGGTTAAGCTCTAATAATTCGGAAAATAGCTGAAAATCAATTTGGACATTTCTTTAATATTACAAGTTGACGTGCGGAATGTGGGTTGTAAATAAAAGCATTATAAATTTTTGGAGATGTCTATTGATTTAAAACTATTGAAAATTGATTTTTATTCATTTTATCTTGATTTTTATTTACGAATTTCTAGGAGGAAATGCAAGAGTATAGTCATTTTCTAAACTGAGATTTGAAGAATAGAACGGATCTTTTAGTAACAAATAACCCCAGCGTTGTTGCATGAACTCTATCTCTTGCTCAAATCTGGAGAACTTTTCGGGAGTACTATCTTGGCCACGAGATGCGGATCTCACATGATATAATTGTGCAAAGGGAGTCAAAATATTACGATAACCGGCACGACGTACTCTCAGACAGAAATCTATATCATTGTAGTTAACAGCTAGGGACTCATCCAAACCATTAACTCCCCAGAATACCGACTTACGCACTAATTGACAAGCACCCGTAACAGCACTTATTTCTTGTTGTAGTTTTGCCCTACCCATATATCCAGGTTCTTCAGGCAATAAACTATCAAACGAATGTCCTGCTATTCCATGTATACTCAGACCAAGTATAACACCACAATGTTCTATCCGATTATCCAGATAAAATAATTTAGCACCGACGACACCTACATCAGATTTTATGGCGAAAAATACCATTTCTTCAAGCCAATGAGGAGTAATAATTTGGGTATCATTATTTAAAAGACAAAGAAGATCTCCGTTTGCTTCTTTTGCCGCAAGATTATTTAAGCGGGAATAGTTAAATATTCCTTCATCTCGAATAATATTTACTCCTTTTTGTTCTAAATGTGTTAAAAACTCTTTGGTTTCGGGATCTGTACTAGCATTATCTACAATAATTATTTCATAAGAAGGGTAAGTGGTCATAGAGTAAATTGAATCAAGACAAGGTTTGAGCAGATCAAGTCTGTTTCGAGTCGGTATAATAATTGAAACTAACGGGAGACTACTAGAAGAAAACTCTGGTTCGATACGATTCATCCCTTCAAGTTCAGGATGTGGGACTACTCTCCCCGGTAAGTTGTTCCTTTTCAGATAATCTGACACACTTTTTATCGCCGCAGTAGCAGCATAAGGCTTGGCTTTGAGAGTAAACGATGTACTTGTATTAGACATTCGCCAGTGATATAAAACGTAAGGAATATGAATAATTTGATCTGCCGCCAGAAGCTCAATACATCTCAACGCAAGATCATAGTCTTGTGCTCCCTCAAATCCTTCCCTCAAACCTCCTATTTCATTGACTAAATTAAGACGATAACAGGAGAAGTGAGCGACTAAATTATGTGTAAACATCAATTCAAGATTGAAATCGCACTTAAAGTATGGATCATAACGCTTCCCATCGAAGGATAATTTATCATGGTCGCTGTAAATTAGACCGACATTAGGATTTTTGACAATTGATTCGGCTACGAACCAAAGAGCTAATGGATGCAAGACATCATCATGATCCAGTAATGCCACAAATTCGCCCGTTGCCAAGCTCAATGCCGAGTTACTCGCTGCAGAAATATGACCATTACAGCTACGAAAGGTTACTTTAATGCGATAATCTTTTTGTTCGTAGGCACGAAGAATATCCTTTATACCAGAAGTTTCCGAGGAAGCATCGTCAGCGATACATAATTGCCAATGAGGATAAACCTGTTTTTGAACACTCTTGATCGCCTCTATGAGATGCTTTCGGTCTGGATTATAGACAGGCATAATAATGGAAATAAGGGGAGGTTTATGCCATGAACTGCTTATATTTTTGAATACTGGATAGTCTTTTGATTTTATATTATATTTCTGAAGCCAAATTTGATACATTAATGGTGTTATTTCTCTCGGCTGAAACATGAAAAGGAAAATACTTTTACTTCCTTCCAATTTAATCCTAGATAAGACTCTAAAAAAATATTTGGGGTCAAGAAGAAGTTTTTTTAAGTATTTAAAGCAGTTTTGCAAAAAATTAAGAAATAAATAAAAATACGAACTTAGCATTAAAAATATACGGCTTACTATAAAAGTTTATATCGATACACTTAACTTTTTAGATGTTTATCACAGGATGTACTGGATACAATGCCCAATCTAACATACTAGGATACCACCACCATCCCTCCCAAGCCCATGATACATTCTGTAAATGTGTTTCCAAAAAATCGAAATATCCTTGCATATCTTGTTCAATATTCATTAATGGTGGCATAGCCTTTAGATGAAGATTATATCCTCCTGTAAAATTAGGATAAAGAATGGCAAAATAGACGGGAACTTTCGCTTTTTTGGCTAACCGTAACATTCCTCCTGCATTTATCCTAATAGGAAGTCCTAATAAATTTAGAGGGGGGAATTTGCTGTCTATGTGATGGGTATCACAAGCCAACAAAACCACATCTCCGTTGGCAAAAGCTGTTTTCGCACTTTTTATCAAATTATATTTATCATCAGTGTAAATAATATTCCCCCCAGATAATTTTAATTTCTTATCTATAGCCTTGTTTCTAAGATGTTTATATCGAGTGACATGACGATAATGCAAATGTTTAAATGGATTCGCTCCCACTGCTATCAAACGTATTCCAAAAGAACTAAAAATTATAGGTAACATATTTTGGTGAAATGTATGATAAGTAAGTACTAATCCCCCCACTTTTGCTATTTTTTCTAAAACAGAAATGTTTTCAATCTCTACATATCGATTTATCCATTCTTTATCAATCTGGAAATATCTAAATATATTCAAAGTACTAAGCCCTTTACTGGCTTCCCATTGATTTAAGATAGTTTTTGCTTCAGACAAATTGACTCCGAGAGCAGTCTGAAAAGATGACAACAAAACAGGATGTACCCTACGAAAAGGACTCAATATACGCCCAAGTTGATAAGCAATGCTATTTTGTACAGAATAGTCTAATGGTAGAATTGCCACCAGACTAGCTATTTTAAACCGTAGGCGACGACATAATACCCATAAGAAGTCTTCGCAGAATCTCTTGACCAAATTGAGTTTTTGTTTAATTTTTCTGAGAATATTTGCAATAATATCCTTTTTTATTGTCATTATTCTGATTTGAGCCTAGCAAATAATGGTTAAACAACTGATTGCTGTAAACAGTATAATCTGAAATTAAATAATTAATAAATCCTGAGATAAGAAAAAATGAAAACAAAACCATTATCAAATTATGGAGCAAGTGTTGGACTTGAAGTATATAATATTGATTGGGATTGTCAAGAAGAAATTATCGAACTGGGTAAATTGTGTGCTTCACAATGTATTGTTTTTGTTAATCAAAATATTCCTGTCAAAAAAATCAATGAAGTTATGATCCGTTGGGGAGATCCCAGTATCGCTCTTATTCATGAAGCAATTATTTCTAAACAAGTTCATGGCAGACACTGGAGAGAGATATTTCTTAACGTCGGTTATCCGAATAAAGAAATCGATGAAAATATCCCTAAATATGCAAGTATTATAAGTTATAAGAAAAGTAAGAAAAATAGACCATTAGGTTTTTTCCAGAATGGTGAGTTAAATTGGCACAGCGATCAATGTGCCTTTGATGATGGTCAAAGAATTATCGGACTTCAAAGTTTAAGTGGAAGTGAAAACAGTCAAACACAGTTTTTGTGTACTCATGATGCCTATGAGTCTTTGAGTTCCCAGATGCAAAGTATGATTAAAGAACTTATTGTGAAACACAAGTGGGTTGACAATTTTATGGCTCCCGGACTCAATTCTCTCCAAAATGTCACTCTCCGTTATGGTATGGTTCCAATTGATGGGATGGAAACTAGACTTTATAGTGAAACAGCTTCTGGTTTACCCGGAATGAAAATCCCTAGTCACAGTTTTGATGGATTTGTAGGGATGTCGAGGGCAGAGAGCGATCGCATCATGGATGAAATCAAAAAAACAACTTATAACGAAAAATACATTTATACCCAGAATTGGCAAGATGGACAAATTGTGTTTATGGATCAAGAAATTACCTTACACAAAAGACCAACCAACATTCAAGATGGAGATCAAAGAACAATGGCTCGATCTATTTTTTATGTAAATAAAATTTTTAACACTCAAAAATCTCAAAGATTAACTCAAATCAGATACAAAGGGGCTTTTCATAGTGTAGATGATTTTGTAGATCTAGTTGACAAAGACAGAAGAAGAATGTTTGAAGAATTTTAAAACAAAAAGAAATTGATTAAATCATAAACGCTTACAAACTTTCTAAGAATATTTGCATCATCACGATTCCAAAAATACCATAAACTTGGGGAGGAACGTTTTGTGTTGTTAAAGCCGAAATACCTGCCTTTTGACCTAAAGTTAATAAAATAGCAATTAAAGCTGAGGGAATAAAAGCCCAAAATAGCCCTAAAGAAGAGTAACGATAGCGTTTAACTACATTTTGGATAAATAATCGTTTAGCAAAAGGAAGTACTTGAATAACATCATTTCTAACAGTTTGCAAAAAAGACTTGAAGGGAACTAATTGACTACTGGCATTATAAACAATAGAAGGAGAGACATTTGTTTTGTTGTTTTCAGAATTATTCATGAATATCAAGCTCGGTTAATTACTTATCGGTATTTAGACAAAAATTGAGCATCGAATAAACCCTAAACTGGCTTTATATAAGCTAAATACTTCGACGTTGTCCTTTAACCATTGAAAAAAACGAAAAGACACTGCCGTACGAAATGCTGCCCAATTTCTTTGTGTATAAGCTTCTACTATCCAATTTGCATAGACTTTTTTCTTTTTTCCCAGTTTCATTAGTAATTAAATAATCAATATCGGTGGATTTCTCAAAACTTTTTGCATTCATGACGATAGCCGGAATATTATTAACTATTATTAGTTTTTTTCTAGCGGAAAATATTGTCATACTTTTTCATCAACCTCGATTAACTTTTATTATTCAATGTTTCTTTTTTCTGTTTATTATTAATTCTTTTGGTCATGTATTTCAAGCAATTAAAAAAAAAGAGTTACGCTTCAAAATTTTAGCAGTTCGATCATTAATAGTAATTATTATTAGTGGATTTTTACATTTTTAGGCTTCGGAGTTTGGAGTTTAGTAATTCAACAATTTACTGATGAATCTGTGATAGTTATTGTAATGTGGAGAGCGATTAATTGGCGATCAAAATTAAGATTTTCTTATCCACATTTTCAAGATTTACTAAATTTTAGTATTTACGTTTTTTTTAGTCAATTTTTAATGTTTTTTTATAGAAAATCAGATAATTAACTTATTGGTTATTTTTTAAGTGAAATCGCTTTAGGATATTATACGATCACTTATCGAATTTTAGAAGTAATGACTCAATTATATTAATAGGAGTAATCAATCAAGTAGCTTTTCTATATTTCCAGAAATATAAACAGATATAGCTCTTTTCCAGCAAACATTTTTACAGGCAATAAAATTCACTAGTTTAATTGCTTTTCCTGTATTTTTGGGGTTGTTGGCTTTAACACTAGAAATAATTATTACTCTATTTCAGATAAAGAATTTACAAATGTATAAGCCCCCACATTGAAGAAATTACATTCCATTGTTTTTCGTTAAAAAGAAATCTATTTCGATAATCTCCTTGAATTAATTTAATAATAAGAAAAAAATTATAATTAAATAGAAAAAAAATTACTATATTTTATAAATAGTTGATGCCAAAATGATTTTGGTAAAACTTTCCTACCAATCTCAAAACAAGTACTGACTATACTTAGTCTTAGATTTATCATAAATAATCTAAATATATGCGGTTTTCGTCCCTGAGTGCGTCCTACTAAGTCTGGGTGTACTGGTGGTAAACAAATTCTTTTGGGGATTTTTATAGGATAAGTAATTGTAGAGCGATCGCTAAGTTCGAAAATTACATTCAGCCAACGCTGGTAGCTGATTTCTTCACTATAGTTTTCAGCTATTAATGATTGAGATGTTGTAGAACATTTCAACCAAAGTTGGGGATGATTGAGTAAGCGAACAATAGCATTGGCAGCCTGTTCAGGAGTATCATCCACTAATAGTCCAGATTCATTATTTTTAACCAGTTCAGGAATACCACTAGGAATTGACCGAACTATAGGAACGACTCCTATCGCCATCGCTTCAAGTAACGCAACTGGTAAACCTTCATAATCAGACATTAATAATATGACCTGACATAAAGCAAGTCTAGATTGAACTGTCGATGATTCTAAGCGACCTAAGAAAATAATGCGATCGCCTAATCCACGCTCATTTACCCAATCACGAGATCTATTAATTTCATCGCCATCACCAATTATCCAACATTCAATCCGTGGATCAAGACAACAGGCTTGAGACATCGCTGCCAAAACCAAGGAAATTCTTTTTTGTTCTTCAACCACTCTCCCACAAAAGACAACTCGAAATGGAGAATCAGAAAATAAAGCGGCATTTTCAAACATGGATACTCCGTAGGGAATGGTTATAGGTTGATGAGCTAACTCTTTCTGTATAGCTTTTTTACTTATGTAATCTGATACGCCTATCATCAAACCATTATTCGTTTCTGGTGCAACTGTTTCAGCAAAAGCCCAGTAAACTGGATCATCAGAATGAATGGCCATTGCCCAAGGCAATCCATAGGAACCTGCAATACCTGCTGTATGATATGTTGATTCAAGACATTGAGGCAGGAATACTCGAGGTTGATGGCGATTAATAAAAGCTAACATACTAGATATATCTTCTTCTATATAAGATGATTGCATAGCAATTTCAAAGGATATTCCAGCTTCTCTTAAAATATGCAATAGAGAGGATTCCTCGACATCTAAACCACCATGTATAAGGTAAACTATAATTGGTATCTCATTACTATGCAAATGCAATAAAAATTTTTGTAACCAAGTTGTAACTCCACCAATGTCGTTTTTTTTGCTGTAGTGGGCAAATGCAATTAGGGAGGGCTTATGATAACTTGCAACAGTCATTATACTAAAAATTGTTTGGATAGAAAAAAGATACTATATCTGAATTTATTAATCAAGGGGTATCACATTTGAGAAGTTTTTTCTTATGGTTTCTTACTCCTTGATGCTCCATTTTTGAAACACTAAAAAACTTACCATATTTGTCCCACAATTTATTGCGAAACGGTTGTGCTATAATCTTTCCGCCTAGCGTAAATCCAAATTCCACCAACTTTATAGTATAAAAGAAAAATATGGCTGAATTTATTAATAAAGGCTTATACAATTTTTTAGAATTTTCTTTTGAGCAGCTTCCTCCATCTGGAAACCTTTTGAAAGATATGCAGGAAGATAAGCTTGATGGAGTGGTCATTTCAGGGATATTTGATGCAAACGAATTAAAGGCATTTCAGTCTCAGTTTCAAAAATTTTCAGAACAGATCAAGGGGAGTGACCTGTATGCAGAAACAGACTTTGGCTCTGTAATTGGTTCTTCACTAATGGAAAATAATCTAAAAGCCTATTTAGATAGAGCTTGTCGTTCATTAAATTTTTTTGAGTCGGTTTTTCAAGGTAATTTTTGTTCTCTCGTTACAGGGGTACTTTCCAAACTAACTGGAGGACAGAGAGTGTTTCAAGCTCGATTCCCAGACACTGATAAGTCTACTAGTCCTGCTTCAGTTAGAATTTGTAAACCAGAACATAAAGCTCTGAACGCCCATATTCACCGTGAATTTGGGCTGTATTTTCCTTTGTATCAAAAGATTGCTGCCATCAGTCGTTTAGAAACCGAGTTAAGTTACTATCTAATGTTGCAAAAGCCCAGTAGTGGCGGTGCTCTTACATTGTACGATTTGCAATGGCACAATACACCCAAAGAATATATCCGTCCAGAAGTGTTTATGGCTGAACAACGTAATAACTTTTTAGACAACCTTGATCAAATGCATATAAGCCTATCCGAAGGCGAGATGATTATCTTTGCTGCAAATAGGATATGGCATAAGATTAATGCGGTTCAGGGGGATACTAACAGAATAACGATTGGTGGTTTCATAACAGAATCTTTGGATTCTCGGTATCAATATTATTGGATCTGATAATCTCTTCTCGGTGAACAAGTGTTGGGTCACAAAGTTTTCTTATACCATCTATTCACATTACGACATCTATTGTTTTCAATATTTTGAATGAAAATCATCGATCGTTTGTCTGTAAAAATCAACAAGCTGATTAATAACCTTTTCTGGTTGTAAATCCTGTATTCTCTGATATGCTTTTTCCCCTATTTCCAATCTTTTTTTTTCGGTTAAGTTTAACACTTCCTTTATAACTCTTAACAGATCTTGAGAGTTATCATTTTCGCACAAAAAACCACTTACTCCATCTTCGATTAATTGTTCAAAACTTGTGCCATTTGTACCAATAACAATTCGTTTATGTCCCATAGCCTCAATACAGGTATTAGGAAAATTATCTATTCTAGATGGTAAAACCACAGCATTAGCATTAGCAACAATTGGATAAAGATAATCGTGAGTTAACCTGTCAAAATGAATTACTCTGTCCTTATTTTCCCCTGCATTTTCTCTGATTTTATCCATCGTACTTTTTCCCTGAAATCCCATATAGTCTTTATCCTTTCCCACAAAAACAAAGAACAAATTTTCCTTAAAAGCCAACAAAGAATAAATTATTTCTGCAATTAATCCGCATCCCTTCATTATTCCAATTGTTCCAAAGAATAGTAAATATTGTTTACCTTCCAAATACTCTTTGTAAATACTATAATTTAGTGATTCAGTCTCAATGATAAACGGTGTTTCGATAACCTCAACATTTTTTCTAACAATCTTTTCTATTGTTATTGCATTGAGTTTGCTAGGACAAAATAAAGCATCCGATAGTTTATTAGCCAAATCTTCTTGCTTTTCCATTAACCAAATATCGAGTGTTCTTTTTAATCCATAGGCATCATTCCATTGAGGCAAATATCCAGAAATACGAGTTACTTTAGGGACATTTTTTAGGTGGAATAGTCCAAGGGCAGCACAATTTGGATATTGAACAAGAGATATGGGATGTTCAATTTGTTTGAGTTTCTCTCTTAATTGCCAACTCATTAAAACTTGGATAGTAGAGTGATACAGTTTTCCAAAAGTTATCCAATTCCAAAATCTAAATAGAGAATCATTGTACTTTCTAGAGTTAAATATTTCAAAAAATATCCCAGTGTAAACTCTAAATCTATGTACTTCAATACCTTTATGAATAAATACATCCTCATTTTCGTGAGAGAGAACGAAAACAATCGGTTTATGTCCAAGTTTTTTTAACCCTAAGGCAGCTCTATGAACATAGTTAGATAGTCCACCATCAAAAAAGTCTTCAGTAACATACTCAGTTGTGACTAAAACAATTGTTAAAATTGATTTATTATCTTCCATAACTAAATCCATAAATATTAGATATTTTGATTAAGCCATTCATCCAGAACAAGAAGTAACCAAAGGGAATTAGTTTGTTCCTGTTCAATCATTTTCTTAATTGTTTCTGGACGGAAATATTCATATATTTTACACCCAGAATCTAGGAAACGCGCCTCTAATATTTTTCTATAATTACCATCAGCAGACAAAAATTTTTCAATAGGAGGACTAAATCCCATCTTTCGACGATGTAAAAAATCATCAGAATAATAACGACTTAGTAATTTTTTAAGAAGTAGCTTTCCTTCCCAAATCCCTTGATCGTTTCTGCCAATATTAAAAGACTCAGGAATACTTCCTGCAAACTCAAATACCTTGGTATCAACAATGGGTGTTCTTACTTCTAGTCCGTTCATCATACTCGCTATATCTACTTTTGTCAAAATACAAGAAGGCATATAAGTTTTGATGTCTAAATATTGAGCTTTTTGATTCCAATTATAATTACTAACTTTCTTGTATTCTTCTTCAAAAATATTTATCGGTTGATTAACGATAGAATTATGTTCCCTCCTCCATAATTCAAGGCGATCGTCAGAGGACATTTGAGTTATATGCCGAAACCAAGTTTGCAAGTCAGGAATACGATAGGGATAGTGATCTCGTTTCCAAAAGCGATAAAAAAAAGGATGGGTTATTTTTTCCCATCGGGGCTTTTCTTCTTGATATTTATGTAGCCAATACATCCAATCAAGATAATTATTATAGCCAGCAAACAATTCATCGCCTCCATCCCCTGACAAAACCATTGTTACTTGTTGACGTGCCATTTTACTGACGTAATAGGTTGGAATTGCTGAACTGTCTCCAAAGGGTTCACCATAATGTTTAACTAATTTAGGTAAAAGCTCTTCTAGTGCTTCCAGTTTAACAATTTCTGTATGGTGGTCTGTTTTCCATCTCTGAGCTACAATTTCTGCATATTGAAGTTCATTAAAATCAGCTTCATCAAAACCAATACTGAAAGTTTTCACAGGTTGTTCTAATAATTGACTCATGTAGGCAACTATTGCACTTGAATCAACACCTCCTGAGAGAAACGCTCCGAAGGGAACATCAGATTCCAAATGTGCTTTGACTGATTCCTTGAAAACAAAGTCAAATTCTTCTAACCAATCTGCTTCATTTTTAGTGTTATTGGGCTTGAAGTCTAAATGCCAATATTGTTTGCTTTCGGAAATAGCACCGCCAAAGGTGATATTAATATAATGAGCTGGAAGTAATTTTTTGATCTGTTGAAATATGGTTTTTGGAGCTGGAATATATTTTAACCAAAGATATTGATCAATTGCTTGTAAATCTATATCTAAGTTAATTGAAAGTTGACGTAAAGCCTGAATTTCTGAAGCGAAGGCAAAAAAAGTATCGGTAAAAATATAATATAAAGGCTTAATTCCTAATGGATCACGAGCAATAAAAACTTTTTGACGATTCAAATCAACAATGCCAAAGGCAAACATTCCGCGAAATCTTTGGACACAAGAATCGCCCCATTCTTCATAACTATGTACAATTACTTCTGTATCAGAATTGGTTTTAAATCTATGACCTTTACTAACTAACTGTTGTCTTAGTTCTTGATAGTTATAAATTTCTCCATTAAATGTTATCCATATAGTTTCATCTTCATTGCAAAGTGGTTGCCCTCCTGTATCTAAATCGATAATAGCTAATCTCCGATGACCAATCGCCACTTGTCCATTGATCCAGATCCCGTCGCCATCTGGACCACGATGACTAAGGGAATTTGTCATTAATTGAATGTCTTGACGATTAGCTTTTTCTTGGAATTGAAGAATGCCAGTGATACCACACATAATGGTTATTATTGTCTCTTAAAATATGTGTTAACTAAATTTCTATCTAGTCATTAGTACCAATCTAACTAACCAAATAATTTTGAAATAAAATCTTTTGCCCACCTCAACGGTTTCCCATTTTGATGACGGTCTTTGTCCATTTTATTAACAAAATCTTCTATAGTTATTGGCTCAAATTCACGATCGACAAAACCCAAGCTAGTTAAACCTTCTGGTCTAACTCCCCAGATGTTCGAGGTATAAAACTCATCATCAACCTCAAAAACTTCTAACTTCGAGGCATCCTTTTCAGTGTCACAATAATAATAACGCAAGGTACTATCGATTGAAATCATTAACCCAGCTAGAACCACTCGCTCGTTGGTAGTTTGATTCGGTGGCGAACCATGGAAAATATTTGTATCATAAATCACGGCTTCTCCTGCTTTAATCGACAATTCCGTTAAATACTTTTCTTCAATTGTTGGCAGAAGATGTTTATAAGGAAAATCACTGTACCCTCCTGATGGTTTGTTATTCAAGTTGTGACTACCTTTAACTACTTTAAGACAACCATTATAATTATTAACATCAATCAGAGGACACCAAACCCCCACAGAATTAAATCTATTTATATCTACAAATGACCAATCATAGTGTAATCCTATTGTGCTATCTAATCTTTGGGCGTGTTTGACAAGAAAACTCCAATGACATAGACGATATGATCTCAAAAAATGAGCCATTTTTTGAGCAAGAATTTTCTTGATACTACTATTAATAAATTGACGATAATGAATATCATTACTCATCATAGTAGGGACAAAACCACTACTAAAATTGTGGGTTAGAGAATTATAGATATCTTGTATGCTAACTACTTCCTGATCAGCTAAAAATTTAACGACAGCATAGCCGTCTTTTTTTAGATCTAAAATGATCTTTTTCTCATCAACTATCACGAATTTTTACCTCCCAGTGAGTTAATAATTTTAAAGTTCTGAGGAAAAGATCTATGCAAACGTGCGAGGGAATTCATGAATTGCCTTTACGGTAAAAACAGAGATTCAAAGCTATTCTGCGTAGATCTTAATTTTTCTCAAGAATAGATTTGGCTTCTGATTTCGTCGCCATTTTTGAGTAGTTCCACAAACTCTTCTTCTGAAATTAGCCGATTTTGATTTTTGACAAATCCTTCACTCTTCCATTCAGGTTTGCGATCGTCATATAATTCGCTGACATTGCTTGTAAGAAAGAATTCACTGTCTGCATGAAATTAGCTCCAAACAACTTAAATAAATTTAAATTTATTGCTTTAATTTTAGATATAGCCCTTTCGTAGTCAAGCGCGATATAGATGATTCCTACTTCACACTAAAAATGCTACCAAACTTTACAGTATCTCACAATTATAGTCAAGCCTAATAGTAGATAGGTCGACAAGACAACCGAACAAACTTCTTATTTATCCCAGTTTATATAGTCAGATAATTTTGAAATGAAATCTTTTGCCCACCTCAACGGTTTCCCATTTTGATGACCGTCTTTGTCCATTTTATTAACAAAATCTTCTATAGTTATTGGCTCAAATTCACGATCGACAAAACCCAAGCTAGTTAAACCTTCTGGTCTAACTCCCCAGATGTGCGAGGTATAAAACTCATCATCAACCTCAAAAACTTCTATCTTCGAGTCATTTTTTTCAGTGTCACAATGATAATAACGCATGGTACTATTGATAGGGATCATTATGCCTGATAAAACCACTCGTTCGGTCTTAGTTTGATTTGGTGGTGAACAATGAAAAACCCTAGTATCAAAAATTACAGCTTCCCCCGCTTTAATCGGCAACTCCGTTAAATACTTATCTTCAATTATTGATAAAAGATGTTTATAAGGAAAATCCATAAATACTCCCCATGGTTTATTATTCAAGTTGTGACTACCTTTAACTACTTTAAGACAACCATTTGAATTATCAACATCAATAAGCGGACAAAAAATATTCAAGGAATTAAATTTTTCTTTATCCACAAATGACCAATCATAGTGTAGCCCTAGTGTGCTATCTAATCTTTGGGCTTGCTTGACAAGAAAACTCCAATGACAAAGACGATATGATTTGAAAAAATGGCTCATTTTTTGTGCCAGAATTTTCTTGAGCCTACTATTAATTAATTGACGATAATGAATATCATTACTTATCATAGTAGGTGCAAAACCACTATTAAAATTGTGGGATAGAGAATCATAGAAATGTTGTATATCAATTATTTCCTGATAGTCTAAAAATTCAACTATAGTATACCCATCTCTTTTTATATCTAAAATGATCTTCTCTTCATCAAATATCACGGATTTTACCTCTATTGAGTGAATAATTTTAAAATTTTGAAGATAAAACTTACGCAAGTGTCAAAAATGTGACGAAATTCACGAATTACCCTTACGGTAAAATCAGACATTCAAAGCAGTTTTGCATAACTCTGAATTATTTTCAAGAATAGATTTGGCTTCTAATTTCTTCACCATTTTTGAGAAGTTTCGCAAACTCTTCCTCTGTAATCAAACGATTTTGATTTTTGACAAAACCTACACTCTTCCAGTCAGGTTTGCGATCGCCATACAAGTCGCTGACATGACTTGTGAGGAAGAATTCACTGTCCGCATGAATCAATTCAAATCTCTCCTCACATTCTTTAAAAAAGAATGTTGGGGTAGCATCACTGGGAATACAGAGTATTTGAATCGCAATGCGAGACTGATCAGAGTCATTCTTTCGAGACCAATGAATGAGTCCATCATCAAAAATGATCGCTTCTCCTGCCTTCATTGGGAACGGTTTGAGGTATTTCTCAATCAATGCCTCTTGGAAGTTTACAAAATAGGGGGGACTATTTGGTGCTTCGATATGGGGCAGGATTTTATGACTACCCGCAACAACCTGAATAGCACCGTTTGATTCAATAACATCCACTAGCGGACACCAAATAGTCACTGTAGTGTCGTTAATATCAGCGATCGCTGGCCAGTTTTGATGAATTTGAAATTCCCCTGTATGGGGAGGTTTGACATAAAAATTGCAGTTGAGAATTTCGTATCCTACAAGGTATTCATTTACAAAAGGCGTAAATATCCCTCTAATTAGATTGTAAGTTTGGCGTTTATATTCAAGATTTGGGTCTAGGAATGAACAATGGTAAGAGTTTTTTGGTGCAAAATTGTCATATGGACGCAACTTAGCTATTTCTTCTAAGAGATACATAACTTGCGTTGAAGATAACATTGGAACTTGTACATAGCCTTTTTTCAAAAAGCTTTTCTGTAAATCATTGTCTTGAAATATTTGTCGCATGATATTTTTTACTTCAAAAAATTCGGCGTTGCATCAATGCCCATAATTTAGTTGCACACATGATTATAGGTGAATTCGTGGGAGAGGATCAAGTTAATCAAAATGCTCTAAACAAATATTAATTTTTTCAGCGAGCTTCTCCGCATTAGGATCGAACAAAATAGAGAGATGATTACCTTCAATTTGATGCATTTCAAATCCACCGCAAACAAGACTCTTCCAACTATTTGGTTGTGTAGGATTAAAGTAATTGCCCTCAATCATCTTTTCAGTAGCTGAAAAATATATGATTTTGCCATCATATAATTGAGGCTTGTAGTTACCTAGAGCTTTAATATTTGCCTTCCACATTCTAAATCTAGTAAGATTTTCAACAGACAATAGATATTCTTCTGTATCATAAGTCCAAGGTGGTGGAAATTTTCCTTGTTGAGAAATTGTATCTGCTAAGAACCCAATATCCTTCTCCAAAAGAAATGGCTTGGGACTATCTACCATCATAATAGGTAATACTTCTTGACCGTGTTTAGTCATTTTTTGTGCAATTTCAAAAGCAATACTTCCGCCCATACAAACACCCCCAATTAGATAAGGTCCTTTAGAAACCACTTTCTGAATTTCCTGAATATAGTAATTTGCGATATCCTCTATCTTTGTATAAGGGGAATTTTCCCCATTAATTCCTAACGCTTGCATTCCATAAATTGGTCGTTCTGGATCGATGTACTTGATAAAATCTAAGGTGACATTTGGATGATCACCAGTTACCCCATGTACATAGAAAAATGGTATTTTATGACCGGTTGACTTCAGAGGCACAATAGCTATAGAGTCTAAATTGTTTTTGTCTTGAGAAGACAAACTTACTACTCTCTCAATTTTTGATGGTGGTGTTAAAGTGGGCAGAATAACTTTGTGGCTAAAGCTCATCGGATAGATTTTTTTTTCGGAGGCTTCCGATGAAACCTTTTTTCGCTCCTTCTGTTTAAATACTGGTGTCCCTATTTCTTCACGTGTGACTGGTTTAGGTGCAACTAAATGGTTGCGAGAAAGGCTGACTTCTAGCAATGGAGAGCCAACTAAGATTTTTTGATTTTCACCTACAAAAATTTTTTCTATAATGCCATTGACAGGACTATCAAAATCAAGGACTGCTTTTGAAGTTTCTAACAATGCTACCGTTTGCCCCTCAGAAATTTCTTCTCCTACCTGAACACATAACTCTAAAACCTTTAAAACTTCATCCGAAGGTGCCACTCCAACAGCCTCAATCATAAAACTACCTTCTTGAGATTTTTCGGGTGTAAAAATCCAATCTATCTCAAGATCTAAAAGATCGACAGCAGATTCAAGTATCCGCTTATATGATGGTAAAACTTCCAATTGATTAGAAAAATTAAATGGAATATAGGTGTCAGGTCTTGTGACTCGTTTCATACGGACAGAGGAGTTAAGTGCCTCGGCAACAGTAGCCATAATTTCACCTCCCATGCCACAACTGTGATTATCCTCATGGGTAACAATTAATTTACCAGTCTTACGAACTGAAGCAATTACCGTCTCGGAATCCCAAGGTGATAGCCAACGCAGATCGATTACCTCTGATTGGATACCCACAATCGCTAGTGCTTCTGCCGCTTGGCTACATTTCTGTACTAAGTTACCATAAGCAACAAACGTAATGTCAGATCCAGTGCGGACAATACGAGCCTTACCGATAGGAACAAATTGTTTATGAACATCTGACGAAGTGGTGGCGGTTAAATCAACCAAATTTAAGCAACTTTTCGGATAGAAGAATAGGGTAGGACGATGGGAATCAAAAGCGGCGTTTAGAGTTCCGGCCGCATCTCCTGCCGTTGAACACATAACTACATCAATACCAGGTGTATGAACTGCTATAGATTCTAAAGACTGAGAATGAAATGGGCCTAGTCCTGGACGATACCCACCACAACTAATCATAACGATGACTGGACATTCCCACTCCCCATCGGTACGCCAATAGATACTCCCTAACTCAGAAATAATTTGGTTGAAAGCCAAAGGCATAAAATCAGCAAACTGCAAAAAAGCTACTGGACGACCACCAGCAAGTGCTCTACCGATACAAGTGCCAATAATAGTTGATTCACTCAATGGAGAGTTGATGATCCGTCCTGGAAACTCTGTACTCAATCCTTTCGTTAAACCAAATACATCTCCTTTTGGATCTTCGATGTCTTCCCCATATAAAGTAATCTGTGGTTCTCTTTTCATCCGATGCCAAAATACCTTGCAGATAGCTTCACGCATGGTTAGTCGATTTGCACTGTTATACCCTGTATATTCACTAGAAGGATCAGACAGTCCATGAGACAAAGTTTTTTTAGCATGGAAAATTGCTTGGGGATCACAGCTAGATTGAGATTTCTTGGCTGCATTTTTGACTGATTTTTGAATATCAGCATCAATTTTTTCTAGTTCCTTAGTTGTTACCCCCAATTGCTGTAGATAATTTCTCAAGTTTTTAATCGGGTCGGCTTCTGCTCGTATCCGATCGATTTCCGAAACCTGACGATAAAGGGTTTGATCATCAGCATTAGTGTGACTATTCAATCGTTCAAGAGTCATAACTATTAGGGCTGGTTTCCTTGTGTGACGAATGCTAGAGATAATTTTTTCAAAAGTCTCATAACAAGCAATGCAATCCCATCCTTTGACACGATGAATTGGCAATCCATAAAAAGTCTCTGGAGTTTGGTCGGGCAATTTATAAAAAGTCTTCTTGTCGGTGACAGTAGAGATAGAGAAACGATTGTCCTCAATTAAAAACAAAACTGGTAATGAAAACCTTACAGCTTCGCCAATAGCTTCAATTACTTCCCCTTGTTGCGTTGTACCATCACCTAAAGCACAGACTACTAAAGGATGATTAGGGTTTTCTTTGATCTGTGCTGCTATACCGACAGCCTGTAAAGCATTATTCCCGACAAGTACTACCATATTTACAATGTTGGTATTGCGATCACTCATAAAAGCACTCATTTGACGTCCGCGTGAATGGGAATCATTTTTAGCAAACAGGCTATGAAAAAACATCTCAGGAGAGATACCACGAGCGAGCATCAGAGCTTTATCTCGATAGTGTAAATGTAGGTAATCTGCGGAAATGAGATGAGGGTTTAGCATCGCAACCGCCTCATGCCCACCTCCAGAAACATGAAAAAATGCTTCACCTTGGGTGACGTATTGCTCTTCTATATAATCAATTTCTCTTGCTGTTATCATATTTTGATAAAGATTGAGAAATTGATTCAACAAGTCCGGAGACAATGGAGAAGGATTAGAATGAAGAATAGAATCTGACATATAGACTATAATTCTTAGTAAGGGTTTAAAAACAGGAAAATTTAGATATAAGCAGGTTTGATAAGAACAAAATATATCGCTTTATACTAATTGATAATACAATATTTTAAAACTGTCTGGAGTATTGTTAGATCTTAAATTTAGTTATATTTTCTGCTTATTTGGCTTGACTTGGATTTGGCAATCACCGAGTAAGTTACAAATTCCAAAATGCGAGTGTTCATCATAGCTGTAACGATGAAGAAGATTAAACGCCACAATTCCGTCATAAACATCGCCTACTTGTAAGTGGCTAATAAACTCATCTTTTAAAACTACGTTTAAGGAGGCATAATCATCCTTAGACATCGTACCGAATGCAATATTAAGAACATATTCGTTCGGCTCTATACTCAAGGTAATATGGCGACTGAAGCGAATGCAATCGCCCTTATTAACCTGGCTAGGAACATTAATTTTGTGCTGAAATGAAGTTTTGTTATGAATTATTACATTATACTTATTAGTAATGCTCACACCAACAATCGGCACACCTATATCTTGCTTAATCAGGAATTCACAATAGATATAGGATTCTTCACCTTGTAAAAAATTTAAGGTCGGCTCACCTTTAGAATTACACATAGCATAGCGAGTTAGTTGAGCATAACTAGCATCGGGAAAATCCACAGGAATGAAAAATTCATCATTAGGCCAAGAAAAATTATCGGAACTATTAAATGATGGTAGAGATGATTTTTGGCTAGAAGTATCTGTTTTTATGCCCAGAGATTTCTTCTGTATAAATCCATGCTTGAGCTGATGAAACTGCCAAATACCTTCCTTCGGAAGACCTTGATAGATTTTTTTGCCTTGATGTAATAATAAGACTTCTTGACAATATTGCTGCACAGCACCTAACTCATGAGTAACTAAAATAATTGTTGTTTTTTTAGCAATAAGTTCTTCGAGAAGCTGATAACATTTTTGTTTGAAAAAAATATCGCCAACTGCTAAAACCTCATCTAATATTAAGATATCACTCTCCAAGAAAGCGAAGAGGGAGAAAGCTAGTCTTATTTTCATTCCAGATGAATATAATTTCATCGGCCGATCAAAAAATTCTTCCAACTCAGAAAACTGAGCGATTTCTTCCATTCTTTCTTGAACATAACCTTCTGGAAAACCTAACAATTCGGCACTATAAATAGCATTTGCCCTACCACTAAGTTCCGGATTAAAATCAGTCCCTAATTCCAATAGTGAAAGAACTTTACCATTTAATTCATAGGTTCCTTCTGTTGATCGTAGTACTCCTGTAATGATTTTAAGTAATGTACTTTTACCGGCACCATTTTCGCCAATAATACCAATAAAATCACCTCGACGCACTTCAAAGGAAATATCTTTAATTGACCAATATGGTTGATGATAGCTGCGCTTGCTTATACTGAGCCATTCCCTAGCCCTATTCCAAGGATTATCATAAATCTTAAAACATTTACCTAGGTTTTCTACGCGCAAAATAATGTCATCATTCATATCCTGTCTCTAACTTCACTCTGGAGTTTGTCATTTATATTAGCCCCTAACCAGACAAAAGAAGCTATCCAGCCTATCATTATCACCCAAATATTCAGATCTGGAATTCTATCTTCTAAAACTAAATCACGAAATGATTTAATGAAAGCATAGGGAGGATTAGCATAGAGCCAAGGTAAGAAGCGATCGGGAATGATTGAGGTTGGATAATAAATCGGTATTGTCCAAGACCACAGAGGAATAATAAATTGTAAAATTTGTTTAATGTCAGGGAAGAGAATTTGTAGATTTGCTAAAGCTAAACTCATCCCAAAAGCTAATCCTTGAAAAAGTAGCCCCACAATTGGTAAAAACAAAATATTCCAGCCTAAATCTTTGCCAAACAGAGGAGTGATCAGTATTATTAAGCCTAAATAAATATAAACAAGGAACAAGGAAGCTAATGTAACTTTACCGACAAAAATTTCTGAAGGGATTGCTAAACGTCTTAAATAGATAGCATTTTTAAAAAAAGCATCACTACCTTGAACAATAGTTTCTGTAAAACCACGCCAGGGTAATAAAGCCGCCATAAGATATAACGAATAAGAATTACCCTCGATTTTATTAGGGATCAAAAGTGAGAAAACGATCGTATAAATAATGATTTCAAATAGTGGGCTAATCACATTCCAAAGTATGCCTATTCCAGTACCAGCATAGCGATGACGCAATTCGTACCAAGCGTTGTAAAACATATACCGCCTGTACTTATAAAAATTCAGAAAAAAGCTATTTCTTTGATTATTACTCATGTATTTCATTAAATTGTCTCACTCCCAGTCAAATTCCATACCTAAATATTTTTCTAATTCCTGATTATAAGCACGATAAAATGCTTTTAGCTTAGAGCGTAAATCATCGGAGATAGGGGAGTAAGAACCAATATTACTATTTCTGTAAAAACTAAGTTGATGATAAGATAAACCCAAAAATTGATAAACGCTTTTCATTGTACCTGATGGATCGCTTAATAAATCTCACTCTTGAGGAATAGAAACTGCTCTTTTGGTAAAATAGATAACGATTCTTTTAGATAAAAGACATATAGACCAAACAATAGATGGTGTAGTGATAGACAAGGATTATAACCCACATTCCGCATATTTTAATAGAATACTAAAAACAACACTAGAGATTATCTCTTGATTATAGTAAGTGACAAAAAGTCTATGTTTTAGTGCGATAGTAACCTGAGTTCGATCTAAAAATAAACATGAAAACAATGTATAGTAAAGGTTTTAGGCTTTTAACTTATTTTCTGTTATAAATGATCATAACAAATTGGAGCTAAAAATAAGAATTTTAGCTTAATTTTAATATAAATTAATATTACTTAAATAACTAAATTACTAAAGTAGATAATCAATTCATCTCATCTTTTTCTAGTTGTAGTTTTGGCTTTTTATCTTGCCATGTATAAGCAATTAATCCCGCAATTACATTTACTAAAAAATTAATGGAACTACGATGACGTAAATGAATTATTTGTGATATGTTTTGCAATTGATCATTAACAGTTTCAATTAATGATCTTTTTCTCAGCATTAATTTTTCCCAGACTTCTAATAGTCGATTGTTCATATTTTTTTGAAAGGGGTAATTAATTTTATATTTTTTCTATATAATTTTTGAAATAAATCTTGCGAAATATAGCCTTTATCTCCAAATAATACACCCCATAAATCCTTGGTTAAGTAAAGAACTATTTTTCGTTCATCAATATTTCCAGAAGTTATTTTAAAACTAATAATTTCACCCTAGTCATTGATAATTAAATGAAGTTTAAAGCAAAAATAATAGTCAAAAGAGCTTTTCCCCAACGATGCTCACTTATCAAAAACCTTGTTTCTTTTTGCTCTTTTATTATGACAAATGGCTATTCCCATAGTATAAATAAATGAAATTTCTGTATATTTATTTTCCCTTACGAGTATTCATATAATAAATCAAAGGAATAAGAGCGTGAGACATGAGTAAAAAAAACGATTATAACCGACGAAATTGGGAAAATATTGGCGATGATATATACAAATATGATGTTAATAATAATGTTTAAAATTACGATAATTTGAATGGTGAAAGTAAATAATAATAGTCATAATTTCACTCAAACATAATTGAGAATGTTTGATTCTTTTTCTTTCAGAAGAGAACAAAAGTTGAGCCTGAAAAGATGGTTCAAACATCAGATAAAAATCGTTAACATCACAAAAAAGTTGTTCTAATTCCATAAAATTCATTCTTAGCAAAAACGACAGAATTATTATGAATTTAAACTTTAAGAAAACAATCTATCAGTCAAAAAACTGAGGGGGCGACAGAACATTCAGAATGCAGATTGGATAAGGGAAATAGCCCTCATACCTTGACGATAATAGGACTGTTTCTGAGGAAATAAAGAGGTTAACTTATCTAATTGTTCTTGAAAAAAGCAGATTTCACTTAGCCATTTTATCCCATTTAAACCAATAGAAAAATCACTATATCTTTTATATCTTCTTCTTTTTTCTGTGGGTCTAACTAGATATTCACTTATTCCTTTTCTTTTAATTTCTTCTCCTATAAATGTTGAATAACTATAGGATAATGTTATCAGTATAATTAAAGAAATTAGTCGTTCATTTTCAAGTTTTGTACTTTCTAAGTTATAACCTCCTAATTTAAAATCTCTAAACATTTCTTCAATACCCATTCTTTTGGAATAAGCAGAGATTGTTTCCGACATACTTTCTAAATTTGTGAGAATAAACCATGGCTGTTTACTCGATTTATGTCTATAGTTTTTCTTCCATTTTGCTGCTAAATTAATTCCTGAGAATCCCTTGGTTTTTGTAACTTTTATTCCTCGATAATATACGGAGAATCCTGGAGATAAACCTAATTCACTCAATCGAAACCATATATCAGTTTCTAACTCCACATATTCACTCTTTTTTAAACGTAGAGATAAATAAACCTGTTTCTCTACTGATAACCATTTTGCTAAATCCACAGAGCAAAATTCTCTATCTCCTAAAACGATTATTTTATATTCAATTAATAAATTAATACTTGCTTCTAATACTTGTTTTTGTTCTGATAAATTACTACTTCCTTTTTTATTTAATCAGATAAAATATACAGGGATAGCTCCTTGATGATGAACTAAACTTACCATCAATATATTAATGTTTTGCCACTGTGTTCTATCCATGACTAAATAAATTACTTTGTTTGATTCCCATTGGTTCATAATCCATGATTTTAAAATCGGAAACCATATGGTTTCAACTTTCCAATTTTTCAGACTTAAAAATCTTTGTAACTTTTTAATTCTACTTCTTAATTTAATCGGATAAGGAAAAAGTTTTGCCATTTCTTCTAACCTAACAGTTTTAAGATTTTGAAGTAAATTAACTAAAAGACAAAGAGTTAAATATTGAGGTAAATTAAACTGTTTTTTTAAATACTCCTGATAAAATTGGGGAAGTTGAAACATCTTTTTCTATAGTAATTAATATAAAAACTAAAAACATCTTATTTTTATCCAGATTACCAGCTTCAATCTCTTATACCATCGTCTGTTTACCTTCATTGTCGCCCCCTCAGGTCAAAAAATTAACATTTATTGATAAAATTTGATTACTTTTCCTCATTACATAAGTAATAAATATTAAAAATTGTTAAGGAGAGTAGCGTGCAGCGTAGCTGTGCCTTTGGCATCGCATCTTTTTCCAATTTATACAGACAAAAAATTACAGCTTATTTTCTTACATCAAACTCAGGTGATCCTCGTTCTCAACCTAAATCTAGAGGCTATTGCGTAAGTCTTATTAATGCTTGAATATTCTTAGTAACCCAGCGAAAAAGTTCCATTTTTTTAGGTTCTGATAATGTTTCAATTACAACTGATGTGTTTTCGGGAATCCCTTTTTCCTGTCGGTATTTTCTAAAAAATGCCTTTCGATCTAGTGATTCGGGCTCAAAGTCTATTGGTCCTAGATTTCTGTACCATTGTGGTCTTTTCCCTTCTATCAGCTCCGGAAAATTGTCATAATAAAAGTTGTCGTCAGTCTCATAAATTTCGATCGGCTTGCCATCGCCTGATTCCTGATAATAATGAATATTTCTACTATCTTCAGGGAATACGCTGCAAACTACAGCAACCCTGTTATGGTCAGAGTTATTAGGCTTTGACCCATGAAAGAGATTGTGAGCATAAATGCAGACTTCGCCTGTTTTCATCGGCACTGGTTGCAAACAAGGTTCTAACTCATCATCAAACTCAAGAAAAAGGCTGGGCTTAGTCAGGCAACGTACTGTTGTGAAGAATTTATGGCTACTTGGAATTACTTGAAGGCAACCGTTATGCTCATTAACATTTTCGAGAGGAACCCAAAAACTCAGGGAAATTCCCTCACGTTCGTCAATGTTGTTAAAATCCTGATGCAGTTGAGATGCACTTTCACTTCCAACACCTTTCACCAGAAAACTGCCTCCTGCAATTCTATGATTCATGCAAATTTGGTCTATATGAGGTTTAAACAAATCCGTAATAACTTTACCAACATGACGGTTCTGTTTTTGATCCCTCCTATTGTAAACATTGGAATAAATTCGTTTCAATTCGCCAGGATTGACTTCTTCATATAATTTCGATAATACCTGAATTTCTTGAGGACTAAGCATAGGTAATACTAAAAAACCGTCTTGATCGAACTTTTCTTGAAGCGTAATATCCCTGAATAAAGGTTTCATAATGGAAATTTTTTCTAAAACAAACAACTACAAGGGAGTAGAAAATTTTAAATCTGTCAGTCTCAATATATCATATTAGGATAAATGTTTTGATTCGTCTTATTTATGTGAGGTACGATATCTAGTTAAAGCTTCTATGGCAAAACCAGTGGTTAACACTGCCGAGCCAAAGATTGCTTTATAGTATCCCCCATAGAAAGGGATAAACTGCCATGAACCATCAGTCTGCTGAGTTTTTAATAAATAATCAATTGCTTTATCTAAATTTGGAGATTGGTAATTAAAATTTAGCAATGTAGATATTGCCAAAGCAGTCAGTAATTCATCGCCAAAAGAGCCATCGGATTTTTGTAAATTCAAAACTTTATTAACCAACGAGACTTTTACAAATCTTAAAGATGTCACACCATTAAAATATGCTCTTGAAAGCATATAGTAAAAACTCACTTTATGATTATAAAATGATATATCTTTATCTTCGGTATCTTTAAGAACAACATCAATCAGATAATTAATTAACTTTTGGGTTTGTGGGATTTCGCCTAGATATAAAGCGACATTGGCATTAACAGTACAACAAATATCTTCCTTATTTGTTAAGTTCCAGATTTTATCGACATGAGCAAAAGATTTACCTTTGGTTAAAAGTGATAAAATTAGTCTTCTGGGAGAATTGTTTAGTACCCATGTATAGAATAAACCTCGATCGTTTCTATTCTCAAAAATGATTTTAGTGTTATCTGGAAATGGAACATTGTTCATTTTGAGAACGTAGGATATACACGAGATGTCATCTAAATCGGGGGGGATAGTCCTGTGTAATTTATTCTTAGATGACCAATACCTCCACAAACCACCCTTCTCCATTTCATTTAAAACAAAACTCAGCCCTTTATCTATTAAGTTCTTTACTTTATCTTTATGCCTTAAAAAACTTAATGAATACAAAATTAATGAAGTAACAAAGGGGGAACTATCAAAAACTAGATTTTCGGTTAACTCCTCATTAATACCAAAATTTTGATAAGTTAGACTCAACATTTCTTTTGGTAAAGCGGTTGGAAACTCGCCATCATCTAGTTGATTTTTCTCTAAATAATCTATCGCTTTGGATATACTAATTTCTAATTCAGTGGAAGGCGATCGCATAAATAATTCTGTATATCTGGTTTGTAATTCATTGCTTACATTTGTAGTTAGGGGATAATTTCATCTCCAGAAATTTTTGTTTCCTTGAATATAACTTATGGTGGACACAAAAATTGGACTTAAGGAACTCCATCTACCTATTATTCCGGGGTAAAATAAAAGTATATGTAGTATTAGCAATATAGCAAAAGAAGGTTTTTGTAATGACAAAAAACACAGTAAAGATAAGGGCAACCATACTTCATATAAATCGTGAGGAAATATATAATAACCTTCAAGATAAGTTAAATCGATTGTATTAAAGAACCACCGTTTAAAATTGATAATACTCAAAATAGCATAAAAAACAAAGAAAGCTATCAGCAAAAGTTGAGATTGAGAAATAATAGTTAACATTGCCACCAGAAAAATGATTTCAGTAGGTAAGACAATACGAGTTATCCAGAATTTAATTTGATTAATGCCCACTAATTCTAGATTTGTTATTAATGTTTTAACGCCAGATTTTAAATCGTTCTCTCGATCTGAAATTTGATGAGATATAATTCCCCGAATCCCCATCAAAAAGAAACAAGCAGTTGATACAAAACCTAGGAATGAACTTTCTGGTCTAGTCGGATAGTTTAGGTGTGAAAATATAGTAGCTACTAGTAGAGTGGGTATTAGATGTACTGAAAAAGCGTCGCTAATGACACCCCAAGCATCTCTTTCTTTAAGTCTTAAAGGCGGTGCTGCATAAATGGTTAGAGAAATATATAGTGTAGCCAGTAAAATCGCTGAAAATGGCATAAATCCAATCCATAACCAAGGAATTAGGCCCGCGATCGCCAATCCTATAATGAGTAAAATACGTTTTAATTTAGAGAGGTAAGCTATTCTATTTGGCTTATTTGCTTTTAAATCAGCGTCAATGTCAAAAGTATCATTAATTACATGACCATAAGAAGCTACAAAGAACATAGAAGTTATAAGGGGAATAACTGTCATAATTGATTTTTGTGGGGATATTCCTTCCAGTAAAATTTCAGCATACCCAACAGCAAGTAATTTTGGAGTTTGGGATAACCACCAATCACTACCACGAAATAAATTAAAAACAGATACCAATTTTTCTTTGATAAAAGTTAATTTATTAGTTTTTATCTGTGAATTAATCATAAAATATTGATTAATGAAGTAATTTTTATGCGATCAAATGTAACTAATATCTTCATGAGGAAAATAACTAAAGAAAAAAAGAATCAGGATTAAAACCCTTACTCGGAAAAAATACCCTGTCACTTGGAATGACATTTTTTTTTGTTAAGTGTTTTTACACAATTGAATTAAACGCTCTCCTAAATCTTTTTCAGGATGTGGTGAAATAAATTTTCTAGCAGCAATGGAAGCCATTTTGCCCATTTCTTCCCACTCATAACGACATTGCCATGCTTTTTCCAAGGCTGAGTCAACGGCTTCAACACAAGCTCCTTGAGCAATAAAACCAGTAATTTCATCTTCTAAAAGTTCTGGAATCCCACCTACGGAAGTGGCGATCGAAACTCTACCACACATCATCGCTTCCACTAAAGCGAGAGGTAATCCTTCCGCCCTAGAAGGTAATATTAAACCGTGATGATCTTGCCAAATTTCGATAATATTTTGCTTAAATCCCAAAAAATCAACGTTTTTTAGTTCTAATATTTTTGCCATATCTACTAAACCATTATAGTTACCGCCCTGACCAAAAAAAGATACTTTTATATTTCTTTTTCGCCATTTATCTTGTGCTAAAACATTTAGTAAAATATCTTGTCCTTTATCTAATATCCATAAACGAGCAACACAAGCTAATTTTAAATATTCCTCATCTTGAGGGTAAGATAAAGGTTCTGAAATCATTCCCTGATAAGGATTTTTAACCACTTCAGATAATAGTAATTTAATCCCTAATTGAAATTGTGTTAACTTTAAATTATGATTTGATACAAAAAAACTATAAAGAGATTTTTGATAACCCTCTATTAGTAAAGGGCGAATTTCATCAGAAGGCCAAATATGATCTGAGGCTTTTTGAGAAAGAATAGCATAATTGAGTCCAAGAGATTGACATAGATACATATATATAAAACCGTCAAAATTTTCTCCTTGAGAAATCAAAACTAAATCAGGTTTAATCGATGCTAAAGAGTATTTAAGAAAAAATAATGAAAGATAATCTTGTATTCGCAACGATTTATATATTTTATTCATGTATAATTTAGTTTTATCAACTACTTCAACTATCAATTTATGAGAAAAAAAATTCGGGAAAGATATATGATAATGTAAGTTTTTAAGAGGTTTGGGAAGTAGTTTGAAACCTAATTTATAAATATCAAAAATGTCAATTCCTAACTCTTGTAATTTTTGAATTTTTCTATGTTTTTGATCAACATAAGTTTTAAAAACCTTAACTTGATGATGTTCTTGATGTAGATAAATAGCTGTTTGAAACCAAAGTTCTTCGCTACCTCCCCAAGAATCAGGACAAGAACTAATGAACACAAATTTAAAAGAGGATAAATTCGGCATTAAAGTATTAAAATCTTATTTATGGCAATTAATGGGCATGATAACTATACCATTAATAATACAAATGTTAAATACAAATAATAAATTACCTTTTTTTTCTATAATTATTCCTACCTATAATCGTCCTAAAAAACTAAAAAATTGTCTTAAATCTATAACTCAATTAGATTATCCTCTCGATCAATTTGAAGTTATTATTGTCGATGATGGTAGTTCTCAATCTTTAGAGTCAATTATCAATTATTTTCAACCTTTAATTAAGCTGAAATTTATTCAACAAAAAAATTCTGGTCCTGCTACAGCAAGAAATAATGGGGTTTCTCAAGCTCAAGGGAAATATATTGCTTTTATCGATGATGATTGTGAAGTAACTCCTTCATGGTTGTCAATTTTTGCTGACGGTTTTCAACGAAGTCCTAATGCAATATTAGGAGGATATACTATCAATAAACTTACGGAAAATATTTATTCAGAAGCTAGTCAAAAATTAGTTGATTATCTTTATAGTTATTATAATGTTATTCTCGATCAAGCTAAGTTTTTTACATCTAATAATTTTGTTATTCCTAAAGTAATTTTTGAAAAAATAGGCGGTTTCAATACTACTTTTTCTTTAGCGGCAGCAGAAGATAGAGAATTGTGTGAAAGGATTTATTCTCAAGGTTATAAAATGATTTATTCACCCCAAGCTCAAGTAAAACATTCTCATTATTTAACTCTCAAAACTTTTTGGCGACAACATATAAATTATGGAAAAGGGGCAAGATATTTTCATAAAATTAAAGCAAAAAATAATTCCACAAATATAAAAATAGAACCCCTTAATTTTTATTTCAATCTCTTAATATTTCCCATTAAAGGTAAATTAGAAATCAAAAATATTAAAATAATCATACTCTTTATTGTTTCTCAAATAGCTAATACTATAGGATTTTTGTTAAACAAATAGGATAATTTATGATATAAAGGAAGATTATATTTATTTTAAATTAATGAAAATAAATTACCAAAATATCATTATAATTGGTGCTGGTCCTGCTGGTTTAACTTGTGCTTATGAATTAGTAAAAAATAATCATCAACCTTTAGTTTTAGAACAAGCAAATTTAGTAGGTGGAATATCTCGAACTGAAGTTTATGAAGGTTATCGTTTTGATATTGGTGGTCATCGTTTCTATACTAAAGTAACACAAGTAGAACAATTATGGCGAGAAGTTTTAGGAGATAATTTTATTCGAGTACCTCGTTTATCTCGTATTTATTATCAGGGCAAATTTTTTGATTATCCTTTATCTTTAAAAAGTACATTATTTAACTTAGGTTTAATAGAAAGTTCCTTAATTATTTTAAGTTATTTGAAAGCAAAATTAAGATTTATTATAAACAAAAAAAAATCGGAAACTTTTGAAGATTGGATAATTCATTGTTTTGGAGAAAGACTATATTACACTTTTTTTAAAACTTATACAGAAAAAGTATGGGGAATTCCTTGTAATCAAATTCAGGCTGAATGGGCAAAACAAAGAATAAAAGGATTATCTTTGAAAGAGGCAATAATTAATATTTTTTTTGGTAAAAGTAACGCTAAAAGTTTAATCAATGAATTTGACTATCCCATTCTAGGCCCTGGAATGATGTGGGAAGCCTTTGCAGATGTGATCGAAAATAAAAGAGGGAAAGTACAATTAAATAGTAAAATAATTAAAATTAATCGAAAAAGCACAAAAATATTATCGATAGAAGTAGAAGAAAAAGGAGAAATAAAAATAATAGAAGGAAAGCATTTTATTTCTAGCATGCCGTTAACAAAATTGTTAAATATAATTGAACCAAAGCCACCAGAAAACGTTTTAAAAACAGCGAATAAATTAAACTATAGAGACTTTTTAATTGTTGCTTTAATTATTGATGCAGAAAATTTATTTCCTGATAATTGGATATATATTCATGACCAAAATTTTAGGGTAGGTAGGATTCAAAATTTTAAAAATTGGAGTCCAAAAATGGTACCTGATATAACTAAAACTTGTTTAGGAATGGAATATTTTTGCTCAGAAGGTGATGACTTATGGAATTTATCCAATCCAGAATTAATTGAATTAGCAACTAAAGAATTAAAAGAATTAGGATTAGCTAGATATAAATTAGTTGAAGGAGGTACAGTGTTACGTCAGAAAAAAGCCTATCCTGTCTATGACAAAAATTATTATGAATATTTAACAATAATTAAAGATTATTTAGGCACTTTTGAAAACTTACAAACTATTGGTAGAAATGGAATGCACCGTTACAATAATCAAGACCATTCTATGTTAACAGGATTATTAGCTGCTAAAAATATATTAGGGGAAAAACACGACTTATGGAAAGTTAATACAGAAAAATCTTATTATGAAGAATTTCAGGTAAGTTCTAAAACTACTGTAAATTAATTAAAATAATACTGAATCATATAAATGTAGTTGCATCGTTAAATCGGTTTTCTTTTTCGAGAAATTTGAAAATATATAATAGTAACCTGAGTTTTGGTTAAGCAGATTGAGGTAAAAGCCATTCTAAAAGGAGACTCGGCTTTTTTGCTTGGTGAGAATATGCGATTAATCCACATAATAATTTGACACAAAAATTTATTGGTGAACGATGGCGTGAATGTTCTATTTGTGAGATATTCTTTAATTGATCATTAATGGTTTCGACAATCGATCGCTTACGAGATAGTAATTTGTCGTGAAGACGCATTAATTTGTTTTTCATGTTACGTTTCCTCTTGGCAAAAAACTCGATTCCGTAATCTTTCAAAAGTTTGGTCGTTAATTTTTGAGATACATAACCTCCATCAGCAAACACTTTACCCCAAAGTTTTTGGAGAAGATCAATTACTGGTTTTCGGTCATCCACATTTCCCCCAGTCAGACTCATATGGAGAATTTCTCCCAGTTCATTGACTACTAGATGAAGTTTAAAACCAAAAAACCAATCCACAGAGGTTTTTCCTCTCGCCCCTAAATCCTGAAATACCTTATGTCGTGAAATACGTCGATTATGACACACTTGAATCTTCGTAGAATCAATAAAACTAATCCCTGTACAATTGCCAAAGCAATGTTTGAGATAAACACACAAAGGAATGACAGTTGATGGTACCCATTGAATAAAACGTTGATAACTAGGTAGTTTTGGAAAAGCATCGAACCAATATTGTTGAACGTGATTGAGATAAAAATGTTTGAAATTACGGTAATGGTTCTGATGGAAAGCGATAAGGATGGTCATAATTTCACTTAGACAAAGACTTTTGGCTCTAAGACGAGTAATAGCTCCATGAGATAAGAGCTTTTGTTGCCATTGAGTCTCAAATTGTTGGCAGAAATCATCGACATGACAAAATAAATAGTCTAAATTAAACATAAGGCAGTAGTTAGTTTGATAGTTTGCTATATTCAGCTTACTATTTGCCTGTTTTCTTATCCAAAACTGAGGTTAATAGTAGAATAAAATCGGCAATTGGTAAAAGAAAAATATTCTCCACTTTTTTTCACTGATAAGCAAAAACATATTTAACTTGCATTTCTTAAAATTGGTAAAAAATCAAAAAACTTTTACCCATTGCAAGACTGCTTACCCTATTATTCTAATTAAATGTGCCTGACTTTACTTAATACTACTTTATTTAACTATTCAAAGTCTGAGGCTTTTAAATTACGTCCAATGACGACTAATTTAGTGGTTCTTTTTTCTTCTGGTTGCCATAATCGATCATAGAATGTTTCAAAGCGATCGCCTACTCCTTGTAACACCATACGCATAGGTTTATCGGTAACATTAACAAAGCCTTTTATACGATAGATTTCTAAATTTTTGACAAGATTTTTTAGGCGAGACACTAAAACTTGAGGGTTAATGGTTTCTTCCATAGATAATTCTAAAGAATTAATTTCATCATCATGATCATGTTCTTCCTCAGTATCATGATGAGAAGGACGATTAATAATATCATCTTCAACGGCGGCATTAAAACCTAATAAAACCTCAGAATTAATTTCTCCTTGATGACAGGGTATAATTTTCATTCCGAGGGGCAATTTTTTTTCTAACCAATCTTTGACTTGACTTAATTCACCTTGTTTTAATAAATCAGTTTTAGTTAATAATACCAAGTCAGCACAAGCTAATTGATCTTCAAACAACTCTTCAATAGGGGTTTCATGATCTAAATTTAGATCATCTGATCTTTGTTTCTCTAAAGCATCTAAGTCACCGACTATAGCACCATTAGCCAAAGCATAGGCATCTACAATAGTAATAACTCCATCAACGGTAGTATGATTACGAATTTCTTGCCACTTAAAGGCTTGTATTAAAGGTTTTGGTAAGGCTAACCCAGAAGTTTCGATGACAATAGCATCAATTTGATCTTTTCTGGTTAACAATTCTTGCATAGTGGGATAAAATTCTTCTTGAACTGTGCAACAAAGACAACCGTTAGTTAATTCGATAATATTACTATTAATTTCGCCATCATCATCACAAACTTGACAGCTACGCAATAATTCCCCATCGATCCCAATTTCGCCAAATTCATTAACAACAACGGCGATTTTTTTGCCTTGATTATTTTGTAAAAGATTGCGTAATAAAGTGGTTTTTCCTGCTCCAAGAAAGCCTGTAATGACGGTAACGGGTATTTTGTGCATATTTATTTATATTTTTAAATTGAGATATAGTTAGAAGTTATACAATTTCATTTTGAATCGCCCAACGAGATAATTCTGTGCGATTATGCAAACCAGTTTTATTTAACATATTAGAAACATGACTTTCAATTGTACGTTGACTAACTCCTAATTCTTGGGATATTTCCTTGTTAGATTTTCCCTGTGCCACTAAATCTACTACTCTTTTTTCTGTAGGTGTTAATTCTACACTTTTTGGCACTTGAATTCGAGGTATATTATCTACTTTGCGATGACTTCCCCCCATCATTCGTAAACTTTGATTAAGAGTGGATTGCACCTGTGCCACTAACTCATCAGGCTCAAAGGGTTTTACCATATAAATATCAGCACCTTGAGTTAAACCTTTAATACGATCTTTACTATGGCCTTTAGCAGATAAGAAAATCACTGGCAACCATTCTAAGCGAGGATTTTGCCTGATTTGTTGTACGAAAGTATAACCATCCATTTCTGGCATCATCACATCACAAATAATCAAATCTGGAGTATCTTGTTCAAGAATTTTAATGGCTTCTCTGCCTTGACTAGCCGTTAAAACTTGATAACCACTAAATTCTAAATAATCTTTTACTAATAAAATTAAATTAGGATCATCATCAATAAGTAATAATTTTTGTTTAGATGAATCTTTCATGATTTTAATAACTGAATAAGTAATATATTTATTATGATATGGTTACTGAAAAATTAGCTTTTTAAGAATTGTTTTTAGATTCCAATAAAGGCAAAGAATGTTCATGAAATAAGTATTCTTTCACGATTTCATTGTTAATTAAATGCTGTTGAATAATTTTTTCAATTACTTCAGGTGTAGCGTGACGATACCAAGTACCATCAGGATAAACTAACAAAATTGGTCCGTCAATACAAACCCTTAAACAATCAGCTTTAGTCCTAAAAATACAATGAGGATTATCTAAAGTAGGACGATCTAAGTTTAACTCTTTCAATCTAGTTTTTAGATATTCCCAAGATTTTAAACTATTTTCTTTTGAGCAACATTTTGGTTTAGCTTGATCACAACACAAAAAAACATGACGTTGTATGACCGATAATCCTAATTGTTGTATTGATTCAGCTAAGGGGTTTTTACTACTCATAAAATGATCATATCGTTATTGTGAAGTTTCGGGTGTCAAGAATTCATTGTCATGTTAAGATATGCTAAGTAAAATTTCTTCTGTCATTATTTTAAATCCTCGAAATATTCTCCTTCATTTAATTAAATTATATTTACTCTTAAAAAGCAATTTTAAATTCATTCTCTGATCATATGATTACAAAAACTGAAAGTAATAATTGGAAAATTTCATGGCAGTTATTAAGTGTTATTTTAGCTGTTTCTTTTGGTGGGGTGGGATTTATCGCTACCACTGCTTTATTACGTTTACCAAATAATCCTAGTTGTAATCGTATTTCTTTATTTTTCAGTTCAGCTACAAATAGAATTTACTGTGCACAGTTACAGGCAGAAAAAAACACGGTAGATAGTTTATTAGAAGCGATTACTTTGGTGGAAGCTTTATCACCTAATCATCCTTTACGCAATGAAATTAATCGTCATGTGGAGGAATGGTCTAATGATATTTTATTATTAGCAGACAAAGAATTAAATAAAGGAAAACTAGAAGAAGCCATTGCCATTGCTCGAAAAATCCCCTCAGAGGTAAAAAATTATACTGCTATCGAAGACAAAATTGCCCAATGGACTGAAATTTGGGATCAAGCTGAAGTAATTCAAGAAGAAGTAGAAGCCGAATTAAGAAATTCTCAATGGAATAAGGCTTTCTTAGTAGCCGTGAAATTTTTAAATATTGATAATGATTATTGGCAAAATATAAAATATCAAGAAACAGTTAAAACCATTAATTTAGCCAGAGAGGAAAGTAAACAACTAGATGGAGCTTATGTTACTTTGAGGGCTGGTGATATTGATAGTTTGCTTAAAACCATTGAAACCGCATCGGTAATTCCCCCTTCTAGTTATTCTTATAATGAAGCTAGTAAATTAATTAAAGAAGCAGAAGAAAAAATTACGGCTATTGTTGAAAAATTTGTCGAAAATCAGGATTGGAATAATTTATCAGAGTTAACAATGAAAATTCCTGATAATAGCAATCTTAAAAATCAAGCCAGAGATTGGAACATTATTGCGAGTGCCGGGAAAAATGCTAATTTAGGTACAGTATCTGGTATGGAATTAGCTATCGCTGAAGTAGAACAGATTCCTAGTGATAGTAAATTTTATAATCAAAGTCGAGAATTAGTTCAAGGATGGATGACTCAAAAAGAAGATTTAACCTATTTAGCTAATGCTAGAGATTTAGCGAGATCTGGTCAAGTAGGTGATTTGAATGCTGCGATTGCGAAGGCTGAATTAGTTAATAACGAAAATCCTCTTTATCGGGAAGCACGACAAGAAATACGACAATGGAAAAGAGACATTCAAATTCAAGAAGATAAACCTTTATTAACTAAAGCAGAAGAATTAGCAAGGGTAAATAATCTTCAAGGATGGCAGAATGCTATTAATCAGGCTAGTCAAATTAAATCGGATCGGGCATTATATACTGAAGCTAGTAATTTAATGCGTGAATGGCGCCGTAATATTGAAAGAGTTGAAGATCAACCCGTATTAGATCAAGCTATCGCCCTAGGAAATAATAATAATTACCAAGAAGCCGTTAATATTGCTAGTCGTATTGGCAGAGGAAGGGCATTATATTCTGATGCACAAAACCAAATCCGTCGATGGCGTAGAGAAATCAATGCGCAAGAAGATTTACAAAGAGCATATCAAACAGCACAAAATAATGATCCTCAATCCTTATCAAGTGCTATTAGTATCGCTCGTAGAATACCATCTTCTTCCACTGTAGAATCTCAAAGTCGTCAAGCTGTCAATCGTTGGTCAGAACAATTATTAATTATAGCTCGAAGAGTAGCAGGAGATTACGCACCATCATCAATTGAACAAGCTATTCGCATTGCGGAAATGATCCCGTCTAGTAGTTCAGCTTATAATCAAGCCAGACAAGAAATTAGAAGTTGGAAAAATGAATTAAATCCTTCTATAAATGATAATAGTCCTATTCAAGAAACCAATTTTTATAATTAATCTTGGGATTGATGATTAGAAATATGATTATTAATTAATTGGATATTTTTCATCTTACATAAGGTACACAGAAAAAATACTGTGATCAGATTTGAATATTGACAGTAGTGTGGAGCGGGGATTACCCAATCTACATTTAGTGGTGGTGTATAATTCTTAAGCTAGATTAAGCAACACGATAACTTTTTTTTGAAACTTAGTTAAAGAAAATTTAAGTAAATATAATTTTGTCTAATTATTGATTTATCATGATAGCAGAAAACGAGTTGATTAAGACATTCTAAAAATCGAAGAAGTAATTATAAGTCCATATTTCTTGTTTATCTCTTGCCTTTTGCTATATATTGAATAATTCTTTTTGTTAAACTTAATTATCATGAATATATCTATAAAAAAACCTATTTTATTTGCAGGAATAAGTATTTCTTTTTTACTTTGGATTCTGCAAATTTTTAAAAATTCTGTGGGTGAAATAGGTGATCTTAATGTTTTGATCATAACTATTATGGCTGGTTTTTGGTTACTGATAAAACGAAAAAAAAGTCAAAATTTAATTAATTTGCCTCAGAAATTATTTATCACTTCTCAAGATTTTCAAAAAAAAATTAGTACCATAAAAATAATGATCAGTAATTTAATTACAGAGGCAGAAGAATCTGATTATAAAAAAGAATTTAATATTAACTATAATAATTTTGAGGAAAGATTAACAATAATTGAGAATAATAGTAAAAAAGATTATTTAGATATAGTTATTCTTAGTAGTAATAAAGTCAGTCCATCAAGTTTAAAGGATATTTTAAAAATTAATTTTAGTGACCTTAAATTTAATATCAAAATAGAAACTTTTAATATCTTAGAAAATGTAGATATTAATCTCGAAATATTATCTTTACAATCAGATTTAATTTTGTTTATGATTCATGGTGATATAACTGAATCGGAAAAAAATATTATTCAGAAAATTACAAATAATAATCAGCAAATATTAGTCTTATTCAATGATATAGATTATAATTTAGCTGAAGAAAAAGCTATAATTTTTGAAAATATTAAAACTAAAGTTAAAGACATTATTCAATCAAAATATTTAATAAAAATATCAACAAAAACTCAGATAATTAAAGTCAAAAAATATGATGATGAAATTAATTATAGAGAATGGGAAGAAACCACTCAAGGAGATTATAAATTATTAACAAATATTTTTAAAGATATTGTGGATGATGAGAAAGAAAAATTAATCTTATTCACAGCCTATAGAAATATTCTTAATTTACAAAAAGATATTCAAGAAAAATTTAATCTAATTAGAAAACAGAAAGCTTTACCTTTAATTGAAAAATATCAAATTATTGCGGCTACAGCTACTTTTGCTAATCCTGTATCAAGTTTAGATTTATTAGCAACAGCGGCGATAAATACTCAAATGATCATAGATTTAAGTGGTATTTATCAACAGTCATTATCTTTAAATCAAGCTCAAGAAATTTCCATCGCTTTAGGAAAATTAATGGTTAAATTAGGTATCGTTGAAATATCCAGTCAAGCCATAACTGCTATTTTAAAAAGCAATCTCATTACTTACGTAGCTGGGGGCGCTATTCAAGGTATTAGTGCGGCTTATTTAACCCGTATTTGTGGTTTAAGTTTAATAGAATATTATGAAGTAATCGATTTTAACAATAATGAAGGGATAAATTTAACTAAAATTAAAGAGAAATTACAGTTAATTTTTCAGAAAAATAAAGATAATAATTTCTTAACGAAATTTGTACAAAAAACTGCTTTACAATTTCAAAATATATAAAAAGGTCAAATATAGAAATGCAGAATCCACATTTTAAATTATAATGTTATTACCGAAAAAGTCTGTAATTATTTTTACTCGCTATCCAGAAATTGGAAAAACAAAAACTAGATTAATTCCTGCTATTGGTAAAAAAAAAGCTGCAAATTTACAACAAATAATGACAGAAAAAACTCTTCTAAAAGTAGAGAAACTAAAGAAGTTTTTAGCCGTAGAAATTAATATTTATTTTACCGGTGGTAATTTAGATTTAATGATAGCATGGTTAGGGAAAAAATATCATTATTATCAACAAATAGAAGGAGATTTAGGGTTAAAAATGTATTCTGCTTTTCAAGATATTTTTAATCAAGATAATCAACAAGTTATTATTATTGGTATTGACTGCCCAACATTAGATTCTGAGATTTTAAAAGAAGCATTTATCGCTCTAAATAATTATGATTTAGTCATCGGTAAAGCTATGGATGGAGGTTATTATCTCTTAGGTTTAAATCAATTAAAAAAATCTTTATTTACTAATATTAATTGGGGTACAAATCAAGTTTTTAATCAAACTATGGAGATCGCCAATAAACTGAAATGGAGTGTTTATCAATTACCAGTGTTAAGAGATATAGACACACCTGAAGATCTAAAATTTTATCATATTGATTTTTTTTAACAAAAAATTACTCAATTCCATCCTTTTTTTTCAGCAACAGAAAGAGTATTATCCTGCTTAACTAATTAACGGTTGCCAATAAAAATTAAAACCTTTATCTGTTTAAGGATTGAGTTGTCAAAATAAAAAGTGAAGTGTAATAGAAAAATAAGCTATAATGCCTTTGAAAATAATTTAATTTACACCTAATTGATAACATTAAAGAAATCCTCTAACAAATTCAAGAAAGTCCTTAATTTACAATATTTTGTTGTCTTAGACAAATTTACAAATTAATTTTACAAGTCTTTAAGTAATTTTTATTAAAAATAATAAATATGAGAATAATTAACAATATAATCGCTATTTTACAAAAAGAGTTACAAAGTTATTTTAGATCTCCTTTAGCTTTTAGTATTGCAGGAATTTTTTGGTTAATTTCTGGTTTATTCTTTATATTTATTCTTTTAAGTGATCAAGGAGTAATTCAAAATGTTACTGTACAAGAACAAATGGGAAATCAGATTTCTATTGATGTTGTTTATGAGTTTATGCAGATATTTTTCGGTGTAATTGGTTCATTAACTATCTTTATTTTACCGATTTTATCCATGGGTTTATATGCTGAAGAAAGAAAACAAGGTACAATAGAGTTACTTGCAACTTCTCCTATTTTCAATTGGGTAGTAGCAGTAGGTAAATTATTAGGAGTTTTGCTATTTTTTATAACTATGATCATGCCTATCTTATTATATGAAGCGATCGCTTTTCAAGGGGCAACACCTCCTGTAAATCCTGAAGTGATTATCTTAGCTCATGTGGGCTTAATTTTAATGGCGGCATCAATATTATCTCTAGGAATGTTTATTTCTTCTTTAACAGATAGCACAATTTTTTCTGCAATTATGACATTTACCCTCGTGATTATTATTTCAATTTTAGATGGAATAGGAAATCTTTTTGGTGGACAAATTGGGGAAATAATTGCTCATTTTTCTTTACTAAAAAATTATGAAAATTTTGTTAGAGGAGTTTTTGAAACAAGTAATTTAATCGTATTTTTGACCTATATAATTTTGGGTTTATTTTTAACTTCCCAATCTATAGAAACTTTAAGATTTACCAGAAAATAAATAATAAATAGGAATGATAGAAAGGAAAATAAGATTTAAAAATGAGAGACGATTTGTCAGAAAATAAATATACTCATTTAACTGCAATAGAAAGAGAAAAAATATCTCTTCCCACACAATATCTACTGAAAAATAAATTATTGAAAGGAAATATTCTCGATTTTGGTTGTGGCTATGGTAAAGATGTTGAAGTTTTAAGAAAAGAAGGTTTGAATATCGAGGGATATGATAGTTATTATTTTCCTCAATATCCTCAAAAAAAATTTGATACAATTTGCTGTATTTATGTCTTAAATGTACTTTTAAAGGAAATACAAGAATCAGTAATTATAGCAATTTCCCAACTATTAAAGCCAAAAGGAAAAGCTTATTTTGCTGTAAGAAGAGATTTAAAAACTGAAGGATTTAGAAAACATTATATTCACAAAAAATTAACTTATCAATGTTTAGTAACATTACCTTTTAAATCTATATACTTAGATGAATTTTGCGAAATTTATGAATATAGACATTATAATCAACAAAAAAATAATACTAATCGATGTATTTTCTGTAATCCTTATTCTAAATTAACTTTGTTAACTGAATCAAGTTTAGCCTATGCTATTTTAGACGGTTATCCCCTTAGTAAAGGACATAGTTTAATTATTCCGAAAATTCACGAAGAAAATTACTTTAATTTACCTTTTTCTATTCAAAATCACTGTTGGCAAATGGTAAATGAAGTGCAAAATATCATCACCAAAAAATATCAAATAGATGGTTTTAATATTGGTTTAAATATACACCAAGCAGGAGGACAAAAAATTAATCATACGAATATTCACATAATTCCCCGCTATCGAGGAGATAATCAAGGAAAAAAACACGGTATTCGATGTGTTATTCCTTAATTGTTGGCAAAAATTAAAAAAATCAAAACTTTAAACTAATCCTATTTTGTCAAACTCCAAAATACTTGCAATTTATCAATAATTTTATAAGCCTTTAATAGAAGGCAATGCTGAAGAGACAGCGACGCCGCCCATCCACTTATTTGATTTTATAAAATAAAAAATATTTTAAATTTGACAAAAATAATTTATAGTCTGTTTAGTCCTTTGATTTTGAACGGTTGTGAAAAATATTAGTAATAGAAAAAATGGAAGGTGACAAAAAAGGGATAAAGTATATGTTTACTTTTTGTATGGAATTAAATACAACAAAAGTTACAAGCATTTTCTCATAAGATTATAATAAATACCAAATTAGTTCTATACCAATAACATTAGCCTATAGTTATCCAACACTTGTACAAGTAAACACTTATTTCGTCCGACAAAAAAAGGAAGAAGACATAAAAGATATTTTGATTATTTGATTGTTTTAAAAATAATAAAAGTGAAATCTGCTTTTTTCAAGAACAATTAAAATAATTAACCTATTTGAACTAAAACGCATTTATTTTGCAATCCCAAATCTCTGATTGCAAAGGATTTGAGTAAAAAAAAGAAGGTTAAATACGTCTTAGCTTATTCCCTCAAAAATACTCATATTATTGTTAAAGTATAAGCGCTGTTTTTGTCATTTAACCTGTATTATGAGTCCTTTATTCCTCTTTCAATTCAGAGTTTACCAAAACAGAGTTAAAGAAAAAAATTTTGCATAAGTACTGAGATTATGGCACAATCACCCTAGTCTTTAGAAATCACACTTAAACTAAATCACTATGCAAATTTTATTTGTGGCGGCAGAGGCTGCACCAGTAGCTAAAATTGGGGGAATGGGAGATGTTGTGGGTGCGTTACCTCAGATTTTACGCAAATTAGGTCATGATGTGCGAATTTTCATGCCGTATTATGGCTTTTTACCCGATAAATTAGATGTTCCTAGTGAACCAATTTGGTGGGGTGATGCTATGTTTCAGAAATTTGCAGTCTATGAAACTCTTTTGCCAGAAACAGATGTACCACTATATCTTTTTGGTCATCCTTGTTTTGGTGGCAGAAATGTTTATGGTGGCGATGATGAATACTGGCGTTTTACCTTTTTTTCCAATGGTGCAGCAGAATTTGCTTGGAATTACTGGAAACCAGATATTATTCATTGTCATGATTGGCATACAGGTATGATTCCTGTATGGATGCACCAATCTCCTGATATTAGCACTATCTTTACTATTCATAATCTAGCCTATCAAGGACCGAGTCGAGAAATATTAGAAACAATGACATGGTGTCCTTGGTATATGATGGGAGATAATGTAATGTCAGCCGCTTTACAGTTTGCAAATATAGTTAACACCGTTTCTCCTACCTATGCTGCTCAAATAAAAACCCCTGAATATGGGGAAAACCTACACGGTTTATTGTCTTGGATTAGTGGCAAATTACGGGGTATTGTTAATGGCATTGATACAGAAAAATATGATCCTGCTACAGATAAATTAATTCATCAAAATTTTAGCACTGAAACTATTGATAAACGACGGCTAAATAAAGTTAAACTTCAAGAAGAATCGGGCTTAGAAGTTAACCGTAATGCTTTTCTTGTCGGAATGGTGACAAGATTAGTAGAGCAAAAAGGTATTGATTTAGTCTTACAAACTATTGATCGATTTTTAGCTTACACTGATGCACAATTAATTCTTTTGGGTACAGGCGATCGCTTTTACGAAACTCAATTATGGGAACTTTCTTCTCGTCATCGGGGACGAATTTCCGTACAATTATTGCATAATGAAGCTATTTCTCGTCGAGTTTATAGCGGGATTGATGCTTTTTTAATGCCTTCTCGATTTGAACCTTGTGGTATAAGTCAACTATTGGCAATGCGTTATGGTGCCATTCCCATTGTACGCAAAACAGGCGGTTTAGTTGATACTGTTTCTTTCTTTGATCCTACTGCCGAATCTGGTACTGGCTATAGTTTTGATCGTTATGAACCATTAGATCTATACACCTGTATGATCAGAGCCTATGAAGGTTTCCGCTTTAAAAAAGAATGGCAAAAACTGCAAATTCGAGGTATGAATCAAGATTTCAGTTGGTATAAATCCGCCATTGAATACCTAAAAATGTATGAAGAAACAATTAAGAATTAATAATTAATAATCAACTAACAATTAACAATTAAAAGCTTCATTATTGATTTTTTATTGTCAATTTAACTTAAAGAAGCATTACTACGGTCATAGGTGACACGGAAACTAGCGTTAGGTTTGCCTTGGGTGGGATTCCAATATTCAGAAGGGTTAATATCCATCCCTATTTCAGAAGCAGCACGACCCAACATAGACTGTTGACGATTTTTAATCATTTTATGATGACGCATCATTAAGGCACGGGCTTGTTTTTGAGTATCCATATTTCTTTTCTCCTAAAATGTTTTCCACATATTTATATATTAAACAAGATTCTGTATAATTTGTTACTAAAATCAGTTTTCTTTATAAAAATTAACATTTATGAGAAAATTAATCATGAGATTATGATTTTTGAACAATTATTAAAAATGATTACAAGATTATTGTAATTTTTTTCAAATCTATAAGACAAAAATAACAACCAAAATTAGTAGAGACTGAATAATAGTTTACAAAATATTAAAAAAAAAGTAGTTTTTACTATTATTATTATTTTTGCGTTAGACTCTTGAGAACCTTAATCTTAAAAAAGGTTGACAAATCTTAACATTATTCTTATTTTTCATCATGATGATTCCCTGTTTCCATTTTGACTTTCCCCCTCCCAATCCTGATAATCCCGTTTCTGAAGAAGTAGTAGCTGAAGCGATCGCCTGTGTGGTAGAATCAGCACGTTATCAAGGACAATCTTTAGATGATTTAGTGGCAGAAGTTTTACAAGATGATCCAATATTAGATCAAGTACAAAGACAATGGTTAAGTAAAATAGTAACTCAGGCATGGAGGAATTTACCATAATACTCTGATTGCCGACATTAAACGTTAACAAAAAATCACGGTGAATAATAGAAAGTTTTTTCAACAAATTAGAATTTTAGATCCATTATCAGGTATTGATGAAGTTACTAACTTATTCTTAGATCAAGGTGTTATTACAGAAATAGGAGATCATAATATATCCGATGATGGTCAAATTGAAGTGATTGACGGTACAAATTTAATCTTAGCACCAGCATTAGTAGATTTATATAGCAGAAGTGGTGAGCCCGGATACGAAGAAAGAGAAACTTTAAAAAGTTTAATGGAAGCTTCACAAGACGGGGGTTTTAGCCGTTTAGGAATTTTACCAAATACTAACCCTGTTATTGATAATCCAAGTATGGTGACATGGATAAAAGAAAAAACTTCACACAGTAACACTAAATTTTATCTTTGGGGTGGATTAACAAAAGATTTGGAAGGTGTAACCATTGCCGAATTAGCACAATTGGCACAAGCAGGGGTAATTGGTTTTACAGATAATCGTCCTCATCATAATTTGCAATTGGTAAGAAAGTTATTAGAATATGCTCAACCTTTGAATTTGCCAGTGGCATTAGTACCAACGAATATACAATTAAGGGGAAATGGAGTTATTCGGGAAAGTAGTACTTCTATTCGTCTTGGTTTAGTTGGTAATCCTGAAGTTGCGGAAGCAGTTGGTATTGCTTCTATTTTAGAAATTGTCTTTTTAACAAAAACTCCCGTTCATTTAATGCGCATTTCTACCGCCAGAGGAGTGGAATTAATTAAACAAGCTAAAGAAAATAATTTGCCCGTTACAGCTAGTGTCAATTGGCATCATTTGCTCTTAAATACAGAAACTATAGCTAGTTATAATCCTAATTTACGATTTGAGCCTCCTTTAGGTACAGAAATAGATAGACTTGCTTTAATACAGAGCCTCAAAGATAATATAATAGATGCGATCGCCGTTGATCATACACCTTATACCTATGAAGAAAAAACCGTTGCCTTTGCTCAAACACCAACAGGAGCAATAGGATTAGAATTAATATTACCCTTGTTATGGGAAAATTTAGTTGCGACAGGAGTTTTATCACCGTTGGAATTATGGCGTAGTTTGAGTGTTAATCCCTTAAAGTGTTTAAATCAAAAACCGATTAACTTACAAATTGGGCAATCTGCGGAATTAGTTTTATTTTCACCTCAACAATCATGGCAAGTAACCTCGTCTCAATTAAAATCTTTATCCTCAAATACCTATTGGTTAGATAAAGAAATAAAGGGGAAAGTGGTTTTAATAATTAACAATTAAGTAAAAGGGTAAAATTAATTATGCGTTTTATTTGTCTCAAACTTATTATAGAAATCGGTTTAAACCCATTGTGTACTAGAAAGAGATAAAGGAAGTATTTATAACGCAGATTGAATAAAGAAAATAGCTCTCATACCTTAATAATAATAAGATTGTTTCTGAGGAAATAAAGACGTTAACTCTTGTAATTGTTATTACAAAAAGCAGATTTCATTTAACCATTTTATTCCATTTAAACCAATCGAAAAATCACTATATCTTTTTCCTTTTCTTTTTTAATTGTTTGTTAATTTTTTTATGTCTAAACGATGACTAAGTAAGCAAAATTAATTGTATGTTTATGTAAAAAAAACTACTTTTTTTGTCTTAGTTATACAGGTGATCGAACCCCTCCTTACAAAAGTCGATCTCACTTTTTTCTGGAGTCCGATAATTAAAAAATGATACATATTTGTATGTTGTCATCAGTAAATATTTTTTTACACTTCAAGAAAAAATTATGGTGAGCAAGGGAGAAAAAAATGAAGTTAGAGACAATTTAATTGCTGGGAGAAGAAAATACAAAAAAGATTTTATCGCACCAATGATTTTTCGAGGAAGTCTTAACGCCAAAAGTTTTGAAAAATGGCCAGAAATTTATTTATTACCTTCATTAACTATGCCATCAATTTTAATTATGGATAATGCACCTATTCATCGCAAAAATATAATCAAACAATTGATAGAAAACACATAACACAAAGTCATATTCTTACCTCCTTACTCTCCAGATTTGAATGATATTGAATATGATTTTAGTGCTTTAAAAAGAACAAGAATGTATGTATCAGTTGAAACTTCTATAGATAAAATTATTTTTAATTATTGTATTTCTTAGTGTTCAGTTTATATTTGGAATAACTAACTATAACTGTAAAAAATGCTGAGGGGGCGACAATGAAGGTAAACAGACGATGGCATAAGAGATTGAAGCTGGTAATCTGGATAAAAATAAGATGTTTTTAGTTTTTATATTAATTACTATAGAAAAAGATGTTTCAACTTCCCCAATTTTATCAGGAGTATTTAAAAAAACAGTTTAATTTACCTCAATATTTAACTCTTTGTCTTTTAGTTAATTTACTTCAAAATCTTAAAACTGTTAGGTTAGAAGAAATGGCAAAACTTTTTCCTTATCCGATTAAATTAAGAAGTAGAATTAAAAAGTTACAAAGATTTTTAAGTCTGAAAAATTGGAAAGTTGAAACCATATGGTTTCCGATTTTAAAATCATGGATTATGAACCAATGGGAATCAAACAAAGTAATTTATTTAGTCATGGATAGAACACAGTGGCAAAACATTAATATATTGATGGTAAGTTTAGTTCATCATCAAGGAGCTATCCCTGTATATTTTATCTGATTAAATAAAAAAGGAAGTAGTAATTTATCAGAACAAAAACAAGTATTAGAAGCAAGTATTAATTTATTAATTGAATATAAAATAATCGTTTTAGGAGATAGAGAATTTTGCTCTGTGGATTTAGCAAAATGGTTATCAGTAGAGAAACAGGTTTATTTATCTCTACGTTTAAAAAAGAGTGAATATGTGGAGTTAGAAACTGATATATGGTTTCGATTGAGTGAATTAGGTTTATCTCCAGGATTCTCCGTATATTATCGAGGAATAAAAGTTACAAAAACCAAGGGATTCTCAGGAATTAATTTAGCAGCAAAATGGAAGAAAAACTATAGACATAAATCGAGTAAACAGCCATGGTTTATTCTCACAAATTTAGAAAGTATGTCGGAAACAATCTCTGCTTATTCCAAAAGAATGGGTATTGAAGAAATGTTTAGAGATTTTAAATTAGGAGGTTATAACTTAGAAAGTACAAAACTTGAAAATGAACGACTAATTTCTTTAATTATACTGATAACATTATCCTATAGTTATTCAACATTTATAGGAGAAGAAATTAAAAGAAAAGGAATAAGTGAATATCTAGTTAGACCCACAGAAAAAAGAAGAAGATATAAAAGATATAGTGATTTTTCTATTGGTTTAAATGGGATAAAATGGCTAAGTGAAATCTGCTTTTTTCAAGAACAATTAGATAAGTTAACCTCTTTATTTCCTCAGAAACAGTCCTATTATCGTCAAGGTATGAGGGCTATTTCCCTTATCCAATCTGCATTCTGAATGTTCTGTCGCCCCCTCAGTAAAAAATGGCATTGGTGATTTTAGGTATGAAGAAGACTAAAAGTAGGTCTCCCTAAAGGACGAAAAGGAATTGGTATATCTTTAAATTTGAGATAGTGAATCAATAGTGAAACAGAATACTTTAAAATCTCCATGGATTTTGAATAACATAAAGTTTTTCGATGTAGTCTAGCAAGATAATGTCTTAATCTCGTATTTTCTCCCTCCACTCTGGTCATGTATGTTTTACAGATGATTTGGTCGCCCTCAGGAATAAAGTTTCCATAGACTTTCCACCCGTCTGTTACATAAAAATAACAATGCCATTTTTTTACTTGCTCCCACAACGGTCTAAATGTTTTTGCACTTCTATCCCCTATGACCCATTCCAATATACCCTCGTGAAAATGATCTACCGCTGTCCATCGCCAGATTGGTTTTTTTTGAGCCGACAAAGGTTTGCAATTCATCTAATTCTCCAACTTCTGGTCGCGTTTCTGGATGATAGCTCTGTGGCAAAATTTGACCCACTGCTTTAACCCAAGAGATGATCGTTGTATGATGCACCTGTTTAATCCTCCCAATAGCTCGAAAACCCATACCATTGACGTACATTTTTAAGCATTCTTTTCTGAGATCATCACTATAACCTTTACCACTGAGTTGTTCTGGAGCTATAAATTGTCCGCGACAATGAACACAAATATGATTTTGTTTTCCTTTTTTTATGCCATTTTTATTGATATTCTTGGAGCCACATTCTGGACATTTCATGTTTTTTTACTTCACTTTTTTCCTCTTTCTATCATACCCTCATTCACCAACGCCTAAAAAATAAATATGACGATAAAAAACATAACGATTTTGACGAATAAGCTCATCCATCAACCTTTGACTGGTGTAACTTCGCACTAGACGAATGTTAATTTTTTCTTTAACTTTGCTATTACCCTTAATGTCAGGAAGACAGAGAGATAATAACCCATTAGCTACCCCCACAAATTCATCGGTTAACCATTCTTGATGGTTGTTTTCTAATCTTTCTAAGTCCATACTATGATAATAATATTGACAAATAACAAGAAATGACTTTTTATATTGATAGTAATAAATAACAAAAATTGAAAAAGCACCATCAAATTATCTTTTTCGATGTATGCAAGAAAGTCGTTACATTAATAAGATTTTTTTTGCCATTTTTAATGATGCACCACTGTCACCAATTCTCTTTTTACCGTTATCAATACACTTAGCTAAAAATTCTTTATCTTTTAATATTTCTATTATCTTAAGTGCCGTTTTCTCATAAATTATGGTTTTATTATCATCATCCTCTATAGTAATTGTACTACTCCCTAATAGTCTCATTTGTGCTTCAGCAAATCGATACGTAAATTGAGGTCCTTTTCCTGAATTTTGTATTACAGGCTTACCTAAGCCAACAGCCTGTTCTACAGCAGTTCCTGCCATGCCTAAAACTAAGTTACATTGTAGTAAAATATCTGCAAAAGCATCGTTATAAACCTTCACTAAGACATTTTTACCGTCAATTTCTGTACTAAAAACCCCTGAATTATAATCCCAACCAAGATTATCAGCAATAGCTTTTAAGTCATTATTGGTAATATTTGGTACTAATGCACCTCGAAATTGCCAATTTTGATTAGATATTTTTACCAAAATTTTACAGACTTCTAAGTGTAAGCTCAAGTTATGTAAGGCTTCAGGTAAACGACTACCGGGTAATAGGGCAATCATCGGTATTTCGGGGTATAATTCGAGATTTTTTCCAATGGGTTTTAAAGCATCCATAATAGGATAACCTTCACAAATAGTTTTTTTAAATCCTTGAGTTTGTAAATCATCGGCAGTTAATTTATCTTTAGCAAAAATTAATTGACAACGAGAAGATTTTAAGAATATCTTAGTTAAGAAAGGAAGTTTTAATTTTCCTTCATAATAACTAGAATTAGCCACTAGAAAACTTACAAAATTGTTATCAGTTAAATAAGCAAAAAATAACGATACAATATCACCAATTGAAATGACTAAATCATAATTATTTTTAAGTTTATTAATAGTAATAATTTGTTTAATAGTTAAGGATAATAAACCTGAAGATAAATCTTTAATTAAGTTGAGAGGATCCAGATAAAAAATACCACCAGAAGGCATAGATTCAAGAGGAGCAACAATGTTAATGTTTTTACTAAAATAAGATTTTCCTTCGCCGACAATAGGGAAAGCATCAATAGTTAAATTATTATCAACTGATTTTAAAGCTTCTCCAATTAAACTACCATTTAAGTCTTCACCATGACCATTACTAATTAATAAAATTGTAGTTATTTTTTTCTTTTTTTTGATCATATTAAGTTAATTTTTAAGAGTATAGTTTAGAGATAATTAACTAAATTTTAAAATCTAACAATTAATCAAAGCAGTTTTTAGCTTTTGATGATCTTGGGGTTTTAATATACTAATAAAATAAAAACGTCTGTAACGATAATAGCTGTTTTACCATTATGGGTTAATTAGATTGTATATTTTAAGATCAATTAAAATAAATGTGGCTGACACTCAAGTTAACAATCATTGATTTATAAGTATGAATAAAAATCTCATTTTTTCTATTTTATTAGTCTTTATCCCTATTTCCATCACAGGACATTTTTTGCATTGGAGTGAATCCGTAATATTTTTAACTTCTGCCATGGCTATTATACCTTTAGCCGCATTTATGGGACTTGCCACAGAAGAAATTGCTGTAGTTGTCGGACCAAATTTGGGTGGTTTAATGAATGCTACATTTGGAAATGCTACAGAATTAATTTTAGCCTTCATCGCCTTAAAAAGTGGATTAGTGCAAGTAGTAAAAGCCACATTAACAGGCTCAATTATAGGTAATTTACTGTTAGTAATGGGATTTGCTATGTTTTTGGGCGGATTACGCTATAAAGAGCAAAATTTTCAGCCTACCACCGCTCGTTTGAATGCTTCATCGATGAATTTAGCAGTAATAGCCTTATTATTACCTACGGCAGTAGAATATACCTCCACAGGTATCGCACCCGAAACGATACAAACTTTATCCGTTGCCGTTGCTCTTGTTTTAATTAGTGTTTATGTATTAACTTTGTTTTTCTCCATGAAAACTCACTCCTATTTATATGATGTAGGGGTGGCGGAAAATGAAGAAGAAGACGGGGAAAAACCCTCTCATCAGCCAAATATTTGGTTATGGGTGGGAATTTTGTTAATCGTCACCTTGGGAGTAGCCGTAGAATCAGAATTATTGGTAGAATCCCTTGAAATAGCAACTAAAGATTTAGGTTTACCTGCTTTATTTACAGGGGTAATTTTCTTGCCGATTATTGGTAACGCCGCCGAACATGCTACGGCTGTAACTGTGGCAATGAAAGATAAAATGGATTTATCGGTATCTGTCGCATTAGGCTCAAGTTTACAGATAGCTTTATTTGTTGCACCAGTCTTAGTTATTGCAGGTTGGATAATTGGGCAACCCATGGATTTGAATTTTAATCCTTTTGAATTAGTAGCGGTGGCAGTATCGGTATTAATTGCTAATTCTATCAGTTCCGATGGTAATTCTAACTGGTTAGAAGGTGTTTTATTATTGGCTACTTATGTAGTGATTGCCTTAGCCTTTTATTTCCATCCTGCTATCGAAGGATTAGCTTAGAAAATCATTAATAATTAATAATTAATAAGTATTTTATAGATGTAATTTTAATGGTAAAGTCTTCATTAAAGAATCATTTATTATAATTAAAAATTATTAATTGTTAATTGTTATGCAAGATACTGGTTTAAATATTTTAGCGATCGCTATTTTTTCGATAACATTGTCAGTATTATTAGGACCACTTTTTAACTTATCCCCTTTTATCCCTGCAGGAGCAACTTTCATAATTTTAGGATTAATTACCATTGATACTTTATCTTGGAAAAATCAGGGGGTAAATCTATTATTAAATATATTTGCTTCTCAACAAGAAAAAGAAAGAATTATTTATCATGAAGCTGGACATTTTTTAACAGCTTATTTATACCAAATTCCTATTATTGATTATACTTTAAACCCTTGGGAAGCAATCAAAAAGAAAATTTCAGGCTCTGCAGGGGTAATATTTGATAATAATTTTATCACTCAAAAAAAGGCTCAAGATTTAAAAGAATTTAATCTAATAATTGAGCGTTTTGGAGTTGTGTTAATGGCTGGAATTGCCGCCGAAAAGTTTATCTATAATAACAGCGAAGGTGGGCAAGAAGATCGACAAAAGTTTCAAGAAATTTATAGTAATTTAACTTTAACTTATTCTAATTTTCAGATTAAACAAAGATTAGCAATTATACAGGCAACTTCGATTATTGAAACTAATAAAGAGTCTTATTTAGCCTTAGTAGAAGCTATGAAAAAAAGAAAATCTGTAAAAGAATGTGAAGCCATTATAAAAACCGTAAATAATTAACAATTACAGACAATAGATAATTTTCTAATTCCTAATTATTTATTAAGCTAAAACATATTTAACTAGCATAATTTAATATTCATAAAAATTGATGAAATTCTGATTTATTGCCTCTTGCCTACTCTCACAACTCCACTTAGATGCGTCTGAAACTTATTTATAGTTGACTAGAATCTAAACTTTGTGCTTCTTCAACGCTTACAGGTAAATGTAAGCCACACTCTTGTTTAACACCATGAAAACGAGTATCTCTTTCACTGTTATCATTGGCGGTAAGAGGACGACTTGAATGCCAATCACCTACAGAAACATAACCTTGATCGAAATAAGGATGATAAGGTAAATCATATTTAATAAGGTATTGATAAATGTCTTTGGAAGTCCAAGTTAGTATAGGCAAAATCTTATATTGCTCACCTTGTTGATTAACATAACTGAGTTTTTGGCGAAATGTTGTTTGATTCTGTCTTAAACCTGCTAACCACGCTTTGGCTTCTAAGTCTTTTAAAGCCCTTTGCATAGGTTCAACTTTTCTGATACGATCATATAAATTCAGGGAATCTAAATCTTTTTGTTTCCATAATTTTCCGTGAATAGCTTCCATTCGAGCAGGAGAAAGATGAGATTGATATACTTTTAAATTGAGATTAAGTCTATCAGTTAGTTCTTGAGCAAAAATATACGTTTCTTTCGGTAAATAACCCGTATCCACCCAAATAATAGGAATATTAGGAACAACTTGAGTGACTAAATGCAACATTACTGCCGACTGAATCCCAAAACTGGTACTCATAACTAAATGTCTGCCAAATTCATTACTTGCCCATGCTATGATTTCTTCAGCACTGGCGACACTTAAATTATCATTGATAATATCGAGATCAAAATGAAAGTTAGATAATTGATACACTGGTTTTCGGGATGATTTCTCTGGGTTTGCTTTCAATAAATAAATGGCTTTTATGTTTTCCTAATCACAATATTATCTTAAATATGTAAAAGAAGCCTAATGATTAATATTCAAACTCCTCAATGGGTAAAAGATGCAGTTTTTTATCAAATATTTCCTGATCGTTTTGCCTATAGCCATCCTAAAATAAATTATTCTGGGTATTGGCAATCATCGAATTTAGAATCTTGGGAAGCAAAACCCACTCCTCAAAAATATAAAGGTGGTAATTTTTGGGGCATCATTAATAAACTCGACTATTTACAAGAGTTAGGAATCAACGCCATCTATTTTACCCCTATTTTTCAATCTACATGTAATCATCGCTATCATACTCATGATTATTATCAAGTTGATCCTCTTTTAGGTGGTAATATTGCTTTCAAGGAATTTCTTCAACAAGCTCACAAACGCAATATTAAAGTTGTCTTAGATGGTGTTTTCAACCATGTCGGCAGAGGCTTTTTTTATTTTAATGATATTCTTGAAAATGGTCCTCATTCTCCTTGGTTAGATTGGTTTAAAGTTGAAGACTGGCCCTTATCTGCTTATGATGGTTCTTATCCTGCTAATTATGCCAGTTGGATTAATAATCGTGCTTTGCCTCAATTTAATCATGATAATCCTCAAGTCAAAGAATATATCATGCAAGTGGCAGAATACTGGATTCAAGAAGGTATTGATGGTTGGCGTTTAGATGTGCCGAATGAAATCACCACAGCAAGTTTTTGGCAAGAGTTTCGTCATCGTGTTAAAGGGATTAATCCTGATGCTTATATTGTGGGAGAAATTTGGCTAGATGCCCGTCAATGGTTGGATGGCACTCAATTTGATGGGGTGATGAATTATCTTTTTACCGAGTCAACCATGGCTTTTATTGGCGGTGATCGTATTATTAAAGAATATGTTGAGCAACCACCTTATAAACCTTATCCCCTTTTATCTGCGTCAGAATATCAGCAAAAAATAGAACATCTTTTACAATTATATCCGTGGGAAATTACCCTAACTCAATTAAATTTATTAGCCAGTCATGATACCGCTAGACTGTTAACTATCGCTGGAGAGGATATAAATACAGTCAAATTATCGACTTTACTTTTATTAACATTTCCGGGAGCTCCTAGTATTTATTATGGAGATGAAGTAGGGTTAGCAGGTGGATTTGATCCTGATTGTCGCCGTAGTTTTCCTGCTAAAGATGATTGGAATTTAGAATTATTAGAATATCACAAAAAATTAATTAAATTACGTCATCAATATTCAGCTTTACGTACGGGAAATTATCAAGTTTTATTCGCAGAAAAAGATGTTTATATTTTTAGTCGCACTCTTGAGCAAGAAACAATAATAATTGCTATCAATAGCGGTATAAGTGAATCAAATATCATTATTAAAAATTTTTCTCTATCATTTATATCTATAAAAATTATATTCGGTGAAGGAATTTATAATTATCAAAAAAAGGATTCTACTATAGATTTATTTCTGACTATTCCTGCCCGTAACAGCATTATTTTCGCTAATATTTAAGATTAATTTAGGGTTTAAGAACTGAAATTAATTATTCTCAATTTTACGGATTATTTATTGCTTTTTTCCTAATAATTTTATTCTTTACCCAGAATATTCCCTTTTGTCAAACTTTCAAAAAAAATAGTGATTTCGTAACAAACAGAATCAAAAGCTATTCATGGTTTAGGATACAATTCAAAGAATATTTATATTTATATTCTCAAAAATGGCAGATTTAACCCCTAATTCTAGTTTTAGTTTAACAGTCCGCTTAGAATTATTAAACCGAGCAGGTACATTAGCAAAAGTTACCAAAGCTATCGCCGAAGTTGGTGGTAATTTGGGACAAGTTTCCCTCATTGAGCGGAATTTGAAAACTATCAAACGAGAATTGACTATTGATGCTTTCAGCACAGAACACGCAGAAAAAATTGTCGCTGCAATTAAATCTGTTGCTGAAGTTAATGTTCTTCATGTAAGCGATCGCACTTTTGATATTCACCGAGGAGGAAAAATTCATATTCAAAGTCGTATCCAGATAACCTCTTCCTCTGACTTAGCAATGGCTTATACTCCCGGTGTTGGTAGAATTTGTAAAGCTATTCATGAAGATCCCGAAAATGTATATTCTTTGACAATTAAAAGTAATAGTGTAGCAATTGTTACTGATGGTAGTGCCGTATTGGGATTAGGAAATTTAGGCCCAGAAGCGGCATTACCTGTCATGGAAGGAAAATCTATGTTATTTAAAGAATTTGCTGACATAGATGCTTTTCCCGTCTGTTTAGCAACTCAGGATGTCGAAGAAATTATTAAAACCGTTAAAAATATTGCCCCTGTTTTTGGTGGGGTTAACCTCGAAGATATTGCCGCACCTCGTTGCTTTGAAATCGAAAAAAGATTACAGGAAGAATTAAAAATTCCTATTTTTCATGATGATCAACATGGTACTGCGATTGTCACCGTAGCGGCATTAATCAATGCTTTGAAACTTGTCAAAAAAGAAATGGAAACCATTCGGGTGGTTATTAATGGTGCTGGTGCGGCAGGTATTGCCATCGCTCGTTTATTGAATAAAGCTAATTGTACTCATATAATTATTTGTGACTCTAAAGGTATTATAAGTAAAGATCGGGAAAATTTAACCTCAGAAAAGCAATTTTTTGCGGTAGAAAAAGGTGGTTTACTAAAAGATGCTTTAGTGGAGGCGGATGTCTTTATCGGAGTTAGTGCCCCCAAAATTCTAACTCCAGAAATGGTAAAAATGATGGCAAAAAACCCGATTGTTTTTGCTATGGCTAACCCTATCCCTGAAATTCAACCGGAATTAATCCAAGATATTGCGGCTGTTGTTGCTACTGGTAGAAGTGATTATCCTAATCAAATTAATAACGTGTTGGCTTTTCCGGGTTTATTTCGAGGTGCTTTAGATTGTCGTGCTACTGCCTTAACAACGGAGATGTATCTTCAAGCCGCAAAAGCCATCGCCTCTTTAGTTTCTCCTAATGTATTAGATAAAGAACATATTATTCCTTCTGTGTTTGATAATCGAGTTGCTACTACAGTATCTGCCGCAGTGCAACAAGCCGCCCGAGAAGCAGGTGTTGCTAAATTATAATAAAATTGATTATTTTTTTGATGAAAACAAGAAATAGCCTAAATATTGACGAAATTCCCTAAGTTTTAACAAAACAAATCTCCGTCTTCTTCTATGTCTTTTACTATTTTTAAATGGAACTCAAATAAAATTAAGGATGTAGAATCCCATAAGTAAGCTACAATAGAGATGACGGAGACAAAGTTTCCGTTCACTCCTCACACCATAACCCGCTCTTACATTGTAGGGGCGGATTTCTTTGTTTAATCATAAAAAGGTTTTTGAGTCAACCAATGTAAACTTATAGAAATAATTGAGAGCAACAGATCAAATATTTGCTATGGTAAAATCTGATAGTATTTTTAATGCAAATAATCTAGTTAAGGAATAAGCAAAATGTCAGAAGTGACAGAAGTCAAAGAAGCAGATTTTAAAGAAGTTGTTTTAGAAAGTGAACTTCCTGTATTGGTTGATTTTTGGGCGCCTTGGTGTGGCCCTTGTCGTATGGTTGCACCTGTCGTTGAAGAAATTGCTCAACAATATGAAGGTAAAGTCAAAGTTGTCAAACTCAACACTGATGAAAATCCTCAAATTGCTAGTCAGTATGGAATTCGTAGCATTCCGACTCTGATGGTTTTTAAAGATGGGCAAAAACAAGAAATGGTAGTCGGTGCAGTGCCTAAAACTACTCTTTCTAACACTTTAGAAAAACATCTTTAAAAGTTTATCTAAAACTTACTTTCTCCCACGTTATTATCTCGTGGGAATTTTTTTGATGGATAAGAAACTAATGTCTTTATCAATGTCTGGTGATAAAAAATATTTATATCAACAAAAAAATCTTCAACCTTTATTAAATGAATTACCTAATTATGATGGTAACAAATGGTTGAAAAAGTCTTTAAAAACTTTAGGAAAAATAGTAAAAAAAAATCAAATAGATGTTTTAGAGTGGAAAATTCTAACAGCTACTTTAAAAGATTTAGAAAAAGGATTTAGAATTTTTTCTGATTATCGTCACTATCGTAAAATTACTATTTTTGGTTCAGCAAGAACTCCTGTTGATACTTTAGAATATAACCTTGCAAAGGATTTTGCTAAAGAAGTTACCGAATTAGGTTTTATGGTTTTAACTGGTGCTGGTGGCGGAATTATGGCAGCAGGAAATGAAGGTGCAACATCCAAAAATTCTTTTGGTTTAAATATCAAATTACCTTTTGAACAATATGCTAATTCTTTTATTAAAGATGATTCTAAATTAATTAATTTTAAATATTTTTTTACTCGCAAATTGTTTTTCTTAAAAGAAAGCGATGCTATTGCACTTTTCCCTGGAGGATTCGGCACTCAAGATGAGGCTTTTGAAACTATAACTTTGTGTCAAACAGGCAGACAACCTCCTATTCCTTTGGTATTAATTGATAAACCTGATGGTAATTATTGGCAAAGTTGGCATAATTATATTTGTGATCATCTTTTAAAAGACGGTTATATTCAACCCGAAGATACAGCACTTTATACCATTACAGATAATGTAAATCATGCTTGTAAAGTTATTCAAGAGTTTTATCGAGTCTATCATTCTTGTCGCTATGTGAAAGATTTATTCGTTATGAGATTAAATTATGATTTAACTCCTAATCAAATTGAACAATTAAACGAAAATTTCAAAGATATATTAATGACAGGGAAAATAGAAAAAATGCCAACTCCAAAAAAAGATAAAAGAGAAATTCCCCATTTACCTAGTATTGGTTTTTATCTACAACCGAGAAAATTTAGTCGTCTTTATCAAATGATTAACCTAATCAATACTTTACCTTGTGAAGATTCGGCTTATTGTCCACCCCAATATCGTTAAACAATGAGGAATTAGAAATTTTGTTTTCTCTTTTCATTACTGATTACTCGTGATAGCCAATTGCTGTAAAATTAAAATGAAAATAATCGTAACCATTGAGGGAAAACGATGCAAACTATTGATAAACCTATAACTAATTCCGATAAAAATTTATTTGATGGTAGTATTCATAGACGTAAAACTCGCCCTGTAAAAATCGGAAATATTACAATTGGCGGTAATAATCCTGTTGTGGTGCAGTCAATGATTAATGAAGATACCCTCGACCTTGATGCTTCTGTTGCCGCTATTCGTCGTTTACATGAAATTGGTTGCGAAATTGTCAGGGTGACAGTGCCAAGTCTTGCCCATGCAAAAGCTGTAGGAGAAATTAAGGCTAAATTAATCAAAACTTATCAAGCAGTGCCATTAGTTGCTGATGTACATCATAACGGCATGAAAATTGCTCTTGAAGTAGCTAAACACGTTGATAAAGTACGTATTAATCCGGGTTTATACGTTTTTGAAAAACCAAAAAGCGATCGTATAGAGTATTCTGATACAGAATTTGAAGATATTGGTGATAAGATTAGAGAAACTCTTGAACCGTTAGTAATTTCCTTAAGAGATCAAGGAAAAGCTATGCGTATCGGTGTTAATCATGGCTCTTTAGCGGAAAGAATGCTATTCACTTATGGTGATACTCCTGAAGGAATGGTAGAGTCTGCCATCGAATTTATTAAGATTTGTGAGTCTTTAGATTTTCGTAACTTAATCATCTCCATGAAAGCCTCTCGTGTGCCTGTTATGTTATCTGCTTATCGCTTAATGGTAAAACGTATGGATGATTTGGGTATGGATTATCCTCTACATTTAGGCGTAACTGAAGCAGGAGATGGAGAATATGGCAGAATAAAATCTACCGCAGGAATTGGCACACTACTTGCAGATGGCATCGGCGATACTATTCGAGTTTCTTTAACCGAAGCCCCAGAAAAAGAAATTCCTGTCTGCTACAGTATCCTACAAGCACTAGGACTACGTAAAACTATGGTTGAGTATGTAGCTTGTCCTTCTTGTGGACGTACTTTGTTTAATCTCGAAGAAGTATTACATAAAGTCAGAGAAGCAACAAAACATTTAACTGGTTTAGATATAGCTGTAATGGGTTGTATTGTTAATGGGCCTGGTGAAATGGCTGACGCTGATTACGGTTATGTGGGTAAACAACCCGGTTTTATTTCCCTTTATCGTGGCAAGGAAGAAATTAAAAAAGTCCCAGAAACTGAAGGCGTTACAGAATTAATCAATTTAATTAAAGCTGACGGTAGATGGGTTGAGCCATAATTAAATAATTAGTAAGTAATAATCAATAAGTAATAAGTAAATTAGCTGAAAGGGCAACAAATCAATTACAATGCAGATTAAATAAAAAAATAGCTCTGATACCTTGAGGATAATAGCAGTATTTCTGAGGAAATAAAGAAGTTAACTCTGATAATTTTTCTTATAAAAAGCAAATTTCACTTAACCATTTTATTTCATTTAAACTAATCGAAAAATTACTCTGTCTTTTATATTTTCTTCCTTTTTCTGGCGGACGAACTATATATTCACTTATTCCTTTTCTTTTTATTTCTTCCCCTATAAATACTGAAAATATCTGTTTTTCTCCAGATTAGCATATTCAATCCTTTACTGAATCTTCTGTTTAGCTTCATTATCCTCCCTTTAGGTGTAAAGAGAAGATTTTCTGTTTAGTAATAAGAAATTTAAAATAGGTGCATGATTTATCATTTTTTTCTTTCTGTGAATTAAATTAATCACCAAAAATAAAGCTAAAAATTTGATAAGGTTTAATTGATTGATCTTGACTATTAATTTTATCTTCTAGTAAATTAACTCTGGTTTTTAAGGATAAATCTAAAAGACTTGTTATTGATAAATTAGTCGATTCTCCATGACATTCATAACCACGCAAAATAATATTATTAGGATTATTCTCGGTTATTTTTAACGCCATTAAAATTATGTTATTTTCTTTAATGTTAATTAACTCTGCATTAGGAGGTAAAACTGCTAATTTTGATTGATTTTTAGATAAGAATAAAACTTGTAAAGGAGTATTTAATTCATAGCCTTTTCTGACAGTTTTCGCCTTTTTCCAGTCAGATTTATGAGGATATAAACTATATGTAAATTCATGATAACCTTGATCTGATTTTTCATCGGGCCATTGTGGACTACGTAACAAGCTTAATCTTAATTGATTCGGCTTACTATCATAACCATATTTACAATTATTAAGTAAACTGACTCCATAATTATTATTACTTAAATCTGCCCATTGATGTCCACAAACTTCCCATTGTGCTTTTTCAGCTTCACTTTTAGGCTTTGTTGTACGTTTAATATTAGCACAAGCTATGTCATAAGTAACAAAATCACTTTCAATATTTAGAGAAAAGTTTACTTTTAATAAGGTATATTTTTCCTGCCAATTAACTTTATTTTTGATAGTTAATATTTGTGAATTAAAGTTTAAAATATAATCTTGAGTAAAGGTAGAAAAGTTAAAAAACTTTTCTATTCTGATTATTTGTCTTAATTCTCCTTTTTCTAACCATTTAATTGATGTTAAATTTGGATTTTCTAATCTATGATTTTCATAATTAGGATCTATATTCCAAGCATCCCAATATTGTCCTTGATCTTGAAATAATTGTAATTCATTACCATAACCTTCTATAATTTCTTGGTCATTAATTTTGTCATAAACACTAATTAAGTTACCCGTTTTTTCTTCGACAATAATTTTGACATAATCGTTTTCTAAAATAAATTCAGCTATGGTTACAAGATTTAAACCTGTGATTATTGTATTATCAGGCAATATGTCATTACTAATAGTTGCAGTATTTGTAAATTTATAATCTTTTATATTTGATGAACTTTCTTCTTGATTTAAGGGATTAACTATGACATTATTTGATGAATTGGGGATTAAATAATATGATTTATAACCAATGCTAGGAATATTTTCTGCTAAAAATAATAATTTGCCTTCGTGAGAAATTTGTGTTTTTAATGGTTTTTTTTCTTCATCAAAAATTTGATATTTATTGCCTTCTATTTCTAACTCAATAATTTCAGATCTTTGCCAATTTAAGGCATTAAAAATCACTAAAATTTTACTATCTTTTAAGGCTATTTTATCGAAATTTATATAAGATGTTATCGCATTCAAACTATCATTTAAAATAGATTGAGTATCGTTAATAATTTCTTGCCAAAGTTGATTCGCTTCAGTAAAAACAGGATTTATAGATGTACCGGGTAAAATGTCATGAAATTGATTTAATAATACTTTTTGCCAAATATTCTTAATTTTTTCTCTATAATTAGCTTTAACTTTAATATTAGACTCAAATTGATAATCTAAAGTTGTCGCAATAGTTGAAAATAACTCAGCCTGATAAAGTAATCTTTCTGAGTAACGATTAAATGATTTTTGATCTCCATGAGTGGTATAACAACCTCTATGTAATTCTAAATAAAGTTCACTATTCCAAATAGGTAAATTTGTTGGAGAAATAGAGCTAATTTTATCTAAATATTCTTCTGCAGTCGTAAAATTTATCTTTGGAAAAAAAGGAGAATTATTATAACGTTTTCCTACTTCTAACATATCACGAGTAGGACCTCCACCATGATCACCAACCCCCGGAAGCCAAAAAATATCTTTTAATCCCGTCTGATTTTCCCAATCAAGGCTATAGTTAGTCATGGTAATTGGATTGGTATCCATCACCCCCGCTACATTAGGAGGAGACATCGTTGAAAAAATACGACTACCATCGGGAGATTGCCACCAAAAACAACCATGAGGAAATTTCGTGGTATCATTCCAGTGCAATTTTCCTGTAACAAAATAATTAATTTCAGCCTGTTGTAAAATTTGTGGTAACTGCCAAGGAAAACCAAAAGTATCTGGCAACCATGCAACTTTATTATATTTACCAAATTTTTCTAAGAAATATTTTTGCCCATATAATAACTGCCTAACTAAAGACTCTCCACTAATTAAATTGACATCAGGTTCAACCCACATTCCTCCTAAAATTTCCCATCTATTATTACTAACTGCTTCTTGAATTTGATTGAATAATGGTAAATTATTATCTTCTATCCACTTATATAGATATGCTGTTGTATGTCCAAAAGTTAAATAAGAATATTTTTTTTGTAAGTTTAAAACCGAATTAAAAGTTCTTTGAGCTACTTGATAAGTTTCTTTAATTGTCCATAACCAAGCCATATCTAAATGAGCATGACCCAGTAAATAAAAATTACGTTCTTTGATATAATTAGATAAAGGTAAAAGTCGATTTCTTAGATTAGTTAATTCTTGGTTAAATAATGACTGGTTATGAATATTATTCCAATTAATATTTTTTGTTTCTTCTTCTAAAAAGGCTTGTTTTTCTGTATAAAATTTATTAATATATCGATCTAAAATAGTCAATTCATTAGCAACAAAGCTAGGATCAATATCATTATAATTATTTTCATAAAGACATTGAGAAGACATTAAACCACCAATATCATGACGAGGACTAATCAGACGTAAACTAATAATAAACTTTTGATTTTTTTGTGCTTTTTCTGTTAATAAAATACGACTAGAAGAATCAAATAAATCACCTTCACAAACTAACTTATCATTGATGAAAATTTGAGCTGATTCTGCCCACCATATTAAAGCGATTCTAACTGTTAAATCTTCTAAAGTATAACCATAGTTTAAAGTTTCGGGAATAATAATTTGTTGAGCAAACCATCTTATTTTATTTCCTTTTTCCCATACTAAATAATTTTTATCATTGACTCTTGCTTTTTGCCAATTTTTTTCTATGATTAAAGGAGCTTTATCTAAATTTTGATCGAGAAAAAACCAATTACTTTGTATATTTAATTCCGTTAATTTTCTCAAATTTATAATAGTCTCTTGTAAGTGCATAATAAAAAAAATTGCTCAATAATAATAAAAACTAAATTCTAAAACAAAAAAATCAATAAAATATTTCAATAAAAAAATTAGGACAATAAAGCTATCTTTTTTATTTATGAAGGTTTAACCGCTCCAATGCTAAAAAAACATTAATGGATAGAATTGATTATCAATTATCAATTGTGGATTATACTAAAGTCTATAAGTTTTAATACTTAATTTGTTGATTATATTAATTTAGCTAATTTTTGAGCCGATGATTCCGATTATTAGTAGTGTATTGATTGCCACGACTCCCCATCATATTGATACGTCTGAATTGACGGAAATTGATCATTCTCAATCATCTCTGGCTATAGTTGAAGATAATATTAATTCTGTAGATAATGAATCTTTCCGTAATTCTCCTTCTCATTCTGAGTCTATAACTCTAATTCCTTCAACCGAATCATCCCCTAAAAGTATAAAATTTACTTCCATTGATACAGAAAAAAAACTGGAAAGTTTACCCTCTACTATTACCATTTCTTCTAGCGAGAAAGAGATTCTTCCTCTAAATCAAGAAAAAAAACTGGAAAGTTTACCCTCTACTATTACCGTTTCTTCTAGCGAGAAAGAGATTCTTCCCCTAAATCAAGAAAAAAAACTGGAAAGTTTACCCTCTACTATTACCATTTCTTCTAGCGAGAAAGAGATTCTTCCTCTAAATCAAGAAAAAAAACTGGAAAGTTTACCTTCTCCTGTCTCAATCCCCGTAGAAAATCCTCCCCAACTTAGTGCCAATGATTTAGGAAAACCTCTGAGTTTAAAGCTAAATCAATCAAATTCTGAATTTATAGTAGATGAAAATTCTTCCTTAAAATTTAATATCAGCAAAAAATTAATTATTACTTCTCGTCAAGGAGAATCTCGTCAGTTTAATTATAATTTTAATTCATCTTCTTTTGAAATAGTCCAAGATACCGAAAATACTCCAAAAATCGGACAAAATAACCAAACAACAGAAACTAATACTAACCCTCCTAATGTAGTGGAAATTTTAGCTGATGAACAAGAATATTTGGATCAACAACAAATTATCAAAGCTAAAGGAAATGTAGTTATTCGCTTCTCTAATGGTATCTTAATTGCAGATGAAGTTTTAGTCAATTTAGTTGATCGAATAGCCGTGGCGGAAGGAAATGTCACCTTAAAAAGAGGAGATCAGTCTCTTAAAGGCGATCGTTTTGAGTACTACTTTGTGCAAGACAAAGGAATTATATTTAATGCTAACGGTGAAATTTATCAGCCAAGTCTTTCTCAAGATTTTCGAGGACAAACGGCGAATAATCCTCTCCCTCAAAACCCATTGAGTTGGCAGTTTGAAGCAAATCAACCCTTGAGAAGAGTCGTTTCTGCCGAAGGTGTGAGTTTTGCTGTGGGTAGCATCAGAGAATATTCTTTAGTGGGAAGAGGAGGCGGTAGTAATCCTGCGGCAATTGGTGGACAAGTGAATCGTTTTCGCTTTCAAGCTGAAAGAGTTGATTTTGATAGTGATAGTTGGAATGCGACTAATATTCGTATTACAAATGATCCTTTTTCTCCTCCAGAATTTGAAATTAGAGCAGATACTGCCAAATTAAAGAATATTTCGCCTTTTCAAGATGAATTAACCACTACTAAGTCACGTTTAGTGTTTGATCAACGTTTATCTATCCCTTTATTTCAAGATCGTTTAATTTTTGATCGCCGAAATCGTCGTCCAGGATTATTTTCCATCGGTTTTGACGGAGAAGATTTAGGAGGTTTATATATCGAGAGAGATTTTGAGCTTTATAGTGATCAAAAAACGATATTTACTCTTACTCCTCAAATTCTATTACAAAGAGCATTTTTCCCTGACTCCTTTGTTGATGATAATGCTATTAATCCTGATGATAATGGTGGTTTATTAAATCCCTCTAGTTTCGGTTTAGTGGCAAAATTGGTCAATGATTTTAGCGATCGCACAAATATTAATGCTATCATTAATTTTACTGGTTTAGACTTAGATAACATAGATAATAGACTTCGTGCCACTGTACAATTAAATCAAAAAGTAGGAGATCTAAATGCTCCTCATAATTTTAGTTTACAATACAACTACAGAGATCGACTCTTCAATGGTTCATTAGGATTTCAGACAGTACAACAAAGTTACGGATTAGTAGTAACATCACCCTATAATAGAATTGGTAAATCAGGATTTGGTTTTGTTTATCAAGGTTCAATACAAAATGTCACCGCAGATACTGATAGACAAGAATTATTGGGCAGCAATCCCCGAAATAATTTAGCCAACCTAACTCGTTTTCAAGGTGCAGGTATCTTAAACGGAAATATATTATTATGGAAAGGAAAATCTTTACCCGCAACCCCCGAAGAAGGCTTGAAATACACCGCCACTCCTGTTGCTCCTTACTTAAGTTTGAATACAGGATTAACAGGTGTTGCCAGTTATTACAGTAACGGTGAAACTCAACCAAACTTAACCGCAACCGTTGGTTTAGAAGGACAATTCGGACATTTTTCTAATCCTTTCTTTGATTATACAGGCTTTAATGTTAGTTATAGTCAGGGTATTAGAGGTAATCTATCGCCATTTTTCTTCGACCGTGCCGCCGATGATCAAGTGTTATCATTAGGACTAACTCAACAATTATATGGTCCTTTAAGGGCAGGATTACAGAGCTTTATTAACGTTAAAACCAATGAGGAAATAAGTACTGATTACTTTTTGGAATATAGTCGTCGTACTTATAATATTATTGTCCGTTATAATCCTGTTTTAGAAATTGGTTCAGTAAATTTACGTATTAGTGACTTTAACTGGGATGGTAACGCCGCACCTTTTGAAGGTACTGGTATTCGCCCTGTCGTTGATGGAGTAACTAGAGGAAATTAGCAATTAAGCGAATAGTAGGAAATGGCAATAAACTATCCAAACTAAATAAAATATTAGAATAAATTATAATAAAAATGAAACCCATTAATATCCTTTACTTCTCTGATGTTCTTTGTGTTTGGGCTTATGTTGCTCAGATTCGTTTAAATGAGTTGAAAATGACCTTTAAAGATGATATAAAGATTGAGCATCATTTCGTTCCTGTTTTTGGTGTGGCTATTGAAAATCTCGAAAATAGATGGCGAGATAAAGGTGGATTGGAAGCATACAATCATCATGTTCAAGAAATAGCTCAAAGATTCAACCATATCACTATTCATCCTGATATTTGGACAAAGGTTAAACCAGTATCTTCTACATCTTGTCATTTATTTCTTCATGGGATTCAGCTACTAGAAATAAAAGGAATTATAGAGAATGTATTTGAAAAAGCAATCTGGGCATTTCGAGAAGCATTTTTTACCCAACTGGCTAATATTAGCGATCGCAAAGTGCAATTCCAAATAGCGGAGGAGTTAAAAATACCTATTGGGTTTATCCAAGCTCAAATTGATAGTGGTGAAGCATATGCCCAACTATCAAAAGATTTTAATTTGGTAAAAGAGCATACGGTTACAGTTAGCCCCACCCTAATTTTTAATGAAGGACGACAGAGACTCAACGGTAATGTAGGTTATAGAGTAATTGAAGCCAATATAAATGAATTACTACACATTTCTCCTACCGAAGAAAATTGGTGTTAAGGATTGTGCAAATATTGAGAATTTTACTACCTGTCCACCTTGTCTTCATCATTTTTCCGTTGAACTCAGGTAAACTTAGATGCGTTTTAGCTTACCATCCTGATGATGATTAAATTCTGGAATAGTCCAATCTTGTCCTACTTGAATCGTTATATCGGAAGTTAATACTCCCGTGCTTTCTACGATAACTTCACCAACTCCTAAATCTGCTCTAATTTGAGCGGCGGAATAATTATCTCCTTGTTGTGCAACGATTTTAGTTTCTAATAAAGGTTGATTAGCAAATTGTTGGCTTAAAAATACTCGGTTATAACCCGTTTCTCGTAAATAATCGACTACTTTTTGAGCAGTTTCTTGATTATCTTTATTACTTTGTACTGCAATTTTTAATTTTGTGGGATCAGATTCATGGGAAGCAGTATAATAATCAGGCTCTATTTGAAAATGTTGAGCCATAATTTCAGAAATTTTTTCGTGATTAGGCAACCAATAACTTAATTCTCCTTCTTCTGGGGTATTAAAGTCTCCCGGTAACATAACCATATTAATATTAGACCTATTTTTTTGTCCTGTAAAACCAGCGATGGCAATTAATTCATTGGTGGTTAAATTTGTATCTAAATGAGCTCGAACGACAGAAAGAATATCAGGCATTCTTAAAATGGTTCTAGGATTTAAAGCTTGTTCAATTAATGCACGCATAAAAACTTGTTGTCGTTGAACTCTACCAATGTCACCATAAGCATCATAACGAAAACGTAAAAACTGAAGAGCTTTTGCACCGTCAAGATGTTGTTGTCCTTCTTTTAAATCAATGTATAAATGTTGACTATGATCAGTATATTTCATATTTTGAGGTACATAGAGATTGACACCACCTAAAGCATCAATAAATTTTTCTACCCCTTGAACATTAATGCGAATATATCGATCTATTTGTACATCATCTAATAAATTACTAACAGACTCAGCCGCTAAAGCAGGCCCTCCGTGAAAATTGGCATCATTAATTTTAGTAATTCCCCTACCTTCGACTAGAGTTTTAGTATCACGAGGAATTGATAAAACTGTAACATAATCTTTTTCAGGATCGAATCTGAGTAATAACATACTATCAGACAAACCTTCAAAAGAATTAACTAAGGCATGATAACCTACATCTGGAGTACTTTGATCGGGTACATCATCAGTAGTAACTTTAATACCCATAACAAGAATGTTAACTGGTCTGCTTAATTTTGGAATTTGTAAATTGTCAAAACTAACGGTTTCTTCTTGATTAAAAACTGCTTCTTCGGCGGGAGTCAATCTAGCTTGTCGTAAAGGGGTATTGGATAAAGATAATGCTAATATTGCCCCTACCGTGGCGGATAAAACAGCGATAGCACTTAATCCAAAACCAATTAATAACCAGTGAGGATTAGACTTAGAAACATTTTTAGAAGTCGATGTCGAAATTTTGGCAAACTGTTGACGATTAACAAACTTACCTTTACGGCTAAAATTTCCCTCTGACATTTAATCTCCCCACACACAAAGATGATGAATATTTAATAATAACTTAACAATCTTAACTTGATTTTGTGTTTATGACGAATTTTTAAGGATGATTATCTCTGTCATTAGTCTGACATCAATATCTATCATAACCCATAACTTTTACCCTCATCACAATACTTTTTCAGTAACAATTAAGTATTAACAGCACCTTCGATAGTTCTTAAAAAGAAATAAGTATTAACGTCATTTTTTAAACGATATAATTTGGCAGGACGTTTTGCATCTTGACGCATTTCTGTGGTTTCTTCTAAAATATCAGCTTTAGCTATACGACGCCGAAAAGATTTTGTTTCTAAACTATGATCGAGAATTATCTCATAAACTTTTTGTAAATCTCCTAAAGTAAACTTTTCAGCCATTAAATAGGAAGGTAAAGAAGTATATAAAACTTTATTACGTAAACGTTCGATAGCTTGACGTAAAATTTTACTATGATCGAAGGCTAATAATTCTTTTACTTGATTATTAATAATAGAAGACCATTTGATCTCATTAGCCCCTTTTCCGATGGCAAGTTTAATATTCTGATGGGGTAATAAAGCAAAATAAACGGTAGTTACAGACCATCCTCTTGGATCTCGTTGTTTATTGCCAATAGTGAAGCATTGCTCTAAATAGGGAGTTTTTACTCCTGTTTTCTCCTCTAATTTACGTTTAGCAGTATCTTCTAAAGTTTCATCATTTTCTAAATCGATAAAACCACCCACTAACGCCCATTGATTTTTGAAAGGGTAATTTGCCCGTTTTACAAGGAGAACTTGCAATTGTTGATCAAAAACTGTGAAAATTACAGTGTCAACAGAAGTGCTAGGACGATCAAAGATTTTAGGATTATAATGATCAAGAAAATCAGCTTCAGAATTATAGTGTGTTTCTGTTGTTGATGATGGATGATTTGTCATTGGTGAATTATTCATTCTTGATTAATACGTTGACGAATATCTGCAAGGCTATAGCTTTTAATTAGCTTACCATTCTCGAAAATAGTTTGTAATGCACCTTGTTGTTCTTCCTCAATAGTTTGTTGTTCATACAAAACGTAAGTATTATTTTCTTGCTCAACTCTGAGTAAACCTTTTGCTGATTTTTTTGTACCACTATCAGTTTTAGGATTTTTGAAAATATCTCGACGTTTATCATTTACCACACCGCTAGTAGCTTTCATGGCAAAACCAAAATTATCACGAGTAACATATTGATAAGTATATGAACCGATACCAAAAACTACATTTCCCGAAGCAAAGCCTTTGCTTTCCAGCTGTTTCAGGATATTATAAGCTCGATCAAGAGTTATAGAATCACCATAAATTAAGCCAATATGAGCATCCAAAATTTTATAGCCTTGAGGGGTGATATTACCCCCAAAAATCTCCCATAAACATTGCACTGCACCTTTATATTCAGGAGTATCTTGAGGATAACTAGAATCTCCACAAATTATTTTAACAGGATCTCCACTGTCAGGGCGCAAAACAAGTTTTCCATCTCGCCCTAAGATTTTCTCTTTGAGCATAACAGTATATTCGGTGATAACTTTCCAAAAATCCCAAGTATCAGAAACAATAGAAACAATACCTTTAGGGTATAAATCTTCAATGAGTCGGCGAAATGTCTCTAATTCTTCCTCTTGCATTCCCATTGCCATAACAGAATGTTCCGTTGCTGGTACTGAAGTACCTATTATTTCTTGATCTGCATTGGCATCATAATAATCTTCTAGTAAGTCGATGGCTAATACCGTATCCGTACCACAAAAAGAAGTTAAATGACCAGCACCGCTAATTATGGCATCTTGAATACCAGATAAACCTCGAAAAGAAAAATCATGACATTGAAAAGGAATAAAATCTAAAGGTGTTCCTGTTTTTATAGCATAATCTCTCATTAACTTTTTGTATTGAAAAGCAGTGGTTGCCGAAGTTATGGGTTTCCATAAATAGCAAGACATCACCGATTCTATGTAGTTAGTTAACCAGAAAAAATCAGGATGAGTATTTACTACCGTTAAAACTGGTATGCCAATGGGTACTAAACTTCCTTCTGGTAATGCTTTAATTTTAAGGGGTAAATAACCTAAATCATGAAGAGCTTCAATATGTTGCATGGAAATTGCACCGTTTCCTAAAGATTTATCCATGCGTCTTTGATAAGCAGAAATAACTTTATTTTTATCTACTTTGAAGAAATTTTCCTGCCAACAATCCATTAAATAATCTTTGATGAAATACTGTAAACCGAAAAAGATGACTTGAATATTATCTGAATCTAAAACTTTTGCTAAACGACTACTGCGAGGAGTAAAATTAGCATAAACTTCTGTTGTACCTTCAGGATATTGACGACGGTGATCTGTTTTATAAAAATCAATGGCATTAAGGGGATTTATTTTCATGGTTTTTTCCTAATATAATATTTTTGTAACAGTACCAATAGAAGATAGATGTAATATAAAAAATGGGAGTAAGAATTGATTAAAAATCACAATCAATATCTAATCTTTCGCCATTTGAGAATAATTAGAGAATATAGTCAGAAAACTACTATCTTGTTCTTCAAGAGATAACATAGTGTGATAACAATAAATTTGACTAAAATAAGGATGTAATGGTTTTAAACCTTTAGAAAAAATACCGTGAGTAACATAAAGAGCGATTTCTTGAGCTTCTTTTTTTTGAAGTACTTTTGCTAATTCAATAAAAGTTTTACCACCGTCACAAATATCGTCCACTATCAAAACTTTTCGTCTTTTGACATCATCATGAAAAGTAGTCGTCAGAATTTTACCTGTTTTGGTATCACGGATTTTACTTCCACAAAAAACATCTGATAAACCAAGACGTTTCGCCACTGCAAAGGTTTTCTTTTCTGCACCTGCATCTGGGGCAATTAATATCCAGTTATCTCTTAAAAGTTTCTCTTTCAAATAACTTTCATTTAAAATATCTGCTTGGGTGATAATTTGACAATTATTTAATAAAGCAGGAGTTACATCAGAATGAGGATCAATAATGATGATGCGATCGCATCTTAAACTATTAATCAAGTCCGCCATAACTTTTACACTTAGAGCTTCTCCTTGATTACAAACTCGATCTTGTCTAGCGTAAGGAAAATAAGGAATAATTAACTCAAGACTGACATCGGGTAAAATACGGCGAATAGCATCTACGGTAAGCAATAAAGCCATAATATCATTACTACTGTTTAAAACACCTTTAATCATAGTTTTTGGCGTAACTATTTCAGGTAATAAAGTAACATGACATTCTCCTGCAGGAAAATTAAAGGTTTTAATTTCTGAATTATTAACTAATATGGACATTTTTTAGCTTCTATTTTTTATATAGGCTTTGAGCCAATAAATATATAATGGCATAGAGACAGTTATAATGTCAAGGGGAAAATTAGAATTTGCTGAGTGTGGCTGTAAGGTTGAGATTAAGACTAAACAAATTAACCTTGACGTTGAAAACACTTTAGTAATTCAGTTCGATCAAGAAATAGATGATGACTAACTCTGGTTGATAGGCTGACAGGGAGATTTTATTTTTTGTCAGTTAATCAAATTATTAAAAAAATGCACAAACATTAGGAATTTTTCTACTTGTTTAAGTACTTATTCTGTATCGGCAATGGAAGACAAGGGGTTTAAACTCTTTGTTACCCATTGTTACCAAAGGCTTAGGAAAAATAAAATCCACAAATAATTATACTCATCTACTTACTTGTCTTGCTTTCATTCTTTTTCTTGGGCTTGAGATTCCACCTAAAAGTAAGCACTCTGGGCATAATTTTATTATTTAACTAATAATTTGTAATTAGCAATTCATTAATATTACCCCGTTGACTTCCCTTACTATTAATCATTCTAGTAGCGGAAACTCTATGTATATTAAATTGCTGATAAAGTTCATCAAAGAAATTATCTAATGGATTTTCATTTTTAGGATCTGAATTACTTAACATTAAATATATCTTGTAATTACAATTTAATTTTTTGTAAAATTCAGCTAATCGTTGTTGTTCAAAATCATTAAATACAGAAGTAGAATAAGATGTAAAATTAGATGTTTTATTTAAAGGACGATAAGGTGGATCTAAATACATAAAAGAATTATCTTTAATAGCATTAATACTCTGAGAAAAATCAGCTAATTCAATATCACTATTTTGCAATAAAGTAGAAACATTAATAAGGTTTTCTTGATCAAGAATAGTGGGGTTTTTATACTCTCCGTGAGGCACGTTAAACTCTCCACTTTTATTAGTTCTAAATAAACCATTAAAACAAGTTTTATTCATAAAGATTAACATTGCAGAACGTTTAATCCACCCATCCGAAAAATCAGTATAATTAAAATCTTTTCTATCTTGGTTATAAATTTCTCTAATTTGATAAAAAAATTCCTTTTGTTTTTCTAAATTTAAAGACTGATATTGTTCAGATAATTCAGCTATTTTTTCTATTAATAAATCCACTGACTTCTGAATCACTTTATAAGTTATAACAATTTCAGGATTAATATCCGATAAATAACTATATTTTAATTGATAGTTTTGCACTATATCAAAAAAAACCGCTCCTCCTCCAATAAATGGTTCAATATAACAAGAACACTGGTTTTTTTTCAAAGATTCAGGATAAAAATTTCTAATCGTATTTAATAACTGGTTTTTGCCTCCAGCCCATTTTAAAAAAGGTTTAGCTTTATTAATAACTGGTGTAGTTTTTTTCATTTCTTAATCTTATTTGTATTCCAGAATTTTTAATATTTTGATTACCGATTACCTGTTTTTTAATCTAATATTAGATAATTATTTGCTTACTTTACGGATAAATCAAAGGATAATTTTCTGGCGAGATATAAACCTCATCACAATTAGCTTTATAACGATATTCTTGCAATTCAAATTGGTTATTTTTCCATTGATACTTGGCAAAACTACCACAATCTCCTAAGCCTCTGGTTTTTGTTTCTAGGACTAAAATTTGAGTTAAAGGATCAAATTCTGTTGTACCAGTTAATGTATTAATATTAATTAATTTTAAATTATCAGTACTATTTTCAAAAGTATCAAAATTAATGACTTCTATTTTTTTTAAATTTTTATCCAATAAAAGGTATTGATAATTGCTTTGATATGCACCTAAAAAACATAAAATTTCAACTAAATATTGTTCATTGTTCAAAATTAATATATTAGCTGATTCTTTCGATAAATCTTTATCCTGCTGTTGATTACAAAGATTTATATTTGGTTGCTTATAAATAATTTCAAGAATTTCTTGTTTTTTTTCGATGGAAATAGATGTTAATTCTTTTGATTCTTTAACTTGTTTTTGACAACCAAAAATCAACAATAAAATTAACAAAGAAAATGCAACTTTTAGATTTATAAAAAATAATTTTGGTAATTTTAAAAAATACAATAGATTTATTGCCAAGACTTTTTACTTATTAATAGTAGCAATACTTAACATTCCTTTCCATAAATAGGGTAATCTGCCGACAAAATTAAATTGAATATCTGTAAATCCTTCTTCTTTCAATAATTCTGTTAAAGTTTTGACTGAGAAAAATTTTATATGTCCTCCATCCCACAAAACTGTAAAATGCTGATCTAATTTTCCTGACATAGCTAAAGCTAAATTTTTCCAATATCCATGATATGGAGTTGTAACTAAAAGTTTTCCTTGAGGTTTTAAACATATTTTTGCTGCTTCAATTAACTTTCGAGGAAAAAATAAATGCTCAATCACATCTGAAGAAATGATAATATCAAAAGCATTTTCTAATGACTGTTCTTTATATTTTAATTCATATACACTACCCACAAAAAAACTACAATTCGGGTAGTTTTGACTAGCTATTTTTACTCCTGATTCTGATTCTTCAATACCTGTAACATCGAATCCTTTTTCTGCAATCTTGGAAGTGAGAGAGCCATTTCCACAACCTAAATCCAAGACTTTTAATTTTTCCCCTCTGGGTGAAATAGGAGAGGGTAACATTGACAAGATTGCTGGAAGATAATAATTATGGGAATGAGAAGAATTCTCGCTTTTCCAACCATAATCAAATTCTTGATTCATATAAATTTCATGTTAATAATTTTCTCTATGGCAATATTAGCCTATATCATATAAGATTAGATCCAAAATCATTGAGGAAAAAAAGAATTGAGTCGTAACTATTTGTTTACGTCCGAGTCCGTTACAGAGGGGCATCCGGACAAAATTTGTGACCAAATCTCCGATACTATTTTAGATGCTTTATTAACTCAAGATCAATCTAGCCGAGTAGCCGCAGAAGTGGTTGTTAATACTGGTTTAGTTTTGATTACTGGAGAAATTTCATCTAATGCAAATGTGAATTATATTGATTTAGCTCGTAAAAAAATTGCTGATATTGGTTATACTGATGCAAATAACGGCTTCTCTGCGGAGAGTTGCTCGGTTTTAATCGCTTTAGATGAACAATCAGCAGATATTGCCCAAGGGGTGAATCAAGCTCAAGAACAACGAGAAAATCTTAGTGATGATGAACTTGATCAAATTGGGGCAGGAGATCAAGGAATTATGTTCGGTTTTGCTTGTAATGAAACTCCCGAATTAATGCCTTTACCCATTAGCTTGGCACATCGCATTGCTAGACGTTTATCCGTAGTCAGAAAATCAGGAGAATTACCTTATTTAGGTCCTGATGGTAAAACTCAAGTGACGATCGCCTATGAAAATGATAAACCCGTAGGAATTGATACTATTTTAATTTCTACTCAACATTCTGCTACCATTGGAAATATTACGGATAATAATGCTATTCAAGCAACTTTACGAGAAGCAATTCAAGAAGTAGTAGTTGATCCTGTATTTCATGATTTACAGATTAAACCAAATGCTCAAACCCGTTTCTTACTCAATCCTACTGGTAAATTTGTCATTGGTGGTCCTCAAGGAGATTCGGGCTTAACAGGACGTAAAATTATTATTGATACCTACGGCGGTTACTCACGTCATGGGGGCGGAGCTTTTTCTGGCAAAGATCCAACCAAAGTTGATCGCAGTGCATCTTATGCCGCTCGTTATGTTGCAAAAAATATTGTTGCGGCTGGTTTAGCTAGTAAGTGCGAAGTACAAGTGAGTTATGCTATTGGCGTAGCTCAACCTGTAAGTATTTTTATTGAAACTTTCGGAACATCTACTGTTCCTGAAGAGAAACTATTACCTTTAGTTAAAGCCCATTTTGACTTACGCCCAGCAGGTATTATTCAAATGTTTAACTTACGTTCTCTACCATCTCAACGAAATGGTCGTTTTTATCAAGATGTTGCCGCCTATGGTCATTTTGGACGTACTGACTTAGATTTACCTTGGGAAAGAACTGATAAAGCGGCTTTACTTTTGGATTCTATTAATAAAAATTTAGCGATCGCCTAAAATAAATAATGAGGAATGAGGGATTAGGAATAAAAAATTAACTTCTAGTCTTCTCCTCTCTTATCTCGGTTCAACAGAAGAAAAATGGTGAAGACAAGACAGGTGGACAAGGAGAAAAATTCTTAATATTTGTACATTTTTGGGATAATTTTATTCATTTACGGGAAACAATCTACCTGTCAGCCTGTCAACAAGAGTCCGTTCTCACCAATAATTTTATATCGAACTCGGGTTCTTCTAGTTTTCTCTTCTAGCTCCCCAGTCTTCCTTGATTACTTTTTCTGAATCACCAATTATAATGTATGATTAGATCATAGACGCAGTTTTTGAGTTTCATTCTAAATATAAAGAGAATATATAATTATTCTCAACATTATCCATGATACATAGGCACATAAGTCCAGATAGCGCACTTGGTTTAGTTTCCACATTCAGTTTTCCTGCCATTGTTGGTACGGCTGACATGATGCTTAAGTCAGCAGAAGTGTTGTTAGTGGGTTATGAAAAAATTGGTGCTGGTCATTGTACAGCCATTGTGAGGGGAAATATAGCTGATGTCCGTTTGGCTGTAGAAGAAGGAGCAAAAATGGCAGAACAAATAGGACAATTACATACGAAATTGGTAATTGCCCGTCCGATGCCCAACTTAGAAGCAATATTTCCTATTGGTAGTCGTTTAGTAGTAGAAGCACAACAAAAAAGAGGCTATAGTAAATTAAGTAATAGATCAATTGGTTTAATTGAAACTAAAGGATTTCCTGCCATGGTGGGTGCGGCAGATGCAATGCTCAAATCAGCCGATGTACAATTAGCTTCCTATGAAACCATTGGTGCAGGTTTATGTACTGCTATTATAAGAGGCTCGGTTGCTAATGTTGCCGTAGCTATCGAAGCGGGAATGGCGGAAGCCGAAAGAATTGGAGAATTAAATGCCGTGATGATTATTCCTCGTTTATTGGAAGATTTGGAACATACCTTACCTGTGGCTAATTATTGGTTAGATGAAAAATCGCAACAACAACCATTACCTACATTTACGACTCAACAACGTACTCAAAAACGTCGTAAATTAGTTGCTTTACCTGAGTTAGAAAAAGTACCTTTAACTTTTGAAACTAGAGAAAAAGTACAACAAAAAGCAGAATTAGAATCTATTTTAGAATTACCGCCTCAAACTGAAAATGATCAATCATAGATTTTGTCAAGACTTCAAACTCTCAATATAATATTTTTGAAAAATAATTAAGATTATTAACTTAGAAAAACAAATTTTAATAGTTATTAAATAATTGTGATAGAGTTTTCGACTCTGAACTAATATTAACTAAATTACTAAAAATAAATATTTTCTAGGTTTTTATGAACTTCAATGATCGTTGTTTTGCTCGTAAATTTACTGCTTTAAGTTTAAGTCTTCTGAGTTTAAATGCCTTGTACATTAAAAAAGTTTATTCTGCTGAGAATATTTTTGCAGTTTATACTCCTTTTATTGCTTCTTTACGGGTAAATTCCTTAGAACAATTTGCTAAAGATGGCACTGTTAATAAAAATTTAGGTTTTTATCTTAATTTAGCACGAGTTAATGAACAACAAACCGCCGAGTTTCGCAAAGCATTAACGACTCCTGTTATCGTTGATCCTGTGTTAATTTCTCGTATTTTAAACACTAACGAAGGAGAAAGATTACTTAACTATTTTGGTTCAGTTATTAATATTAGAGGAGGAAGAAATGGTAAATATGTTCTTAGAGGAGCATTAATTAAGGCGGCTTTAGAAAAAGATGGTTTAAGTTTAATTAATGTATTGCGTAATTTAGCCGTTGATATTCAAATTGATATACCTCAAGCGTTGAAATATACTGACCAAATTAACTTAGTGGTTCGAGGTAGCGAATTTTTTGCGAATGAAATAGTTAATCTAGCTATGGCAGAAACTGATTCTAATCCTTCCGTTGATTTTAATAAATTAACCGATATTCGACAGCTTGGACCAATGAGAGTGAGTAATACTACTTTAAATTTATTTGACTCTAGTAGAAATCGTCGGTTTTATGTGGAATTATATCAACCACAACAGTTAACTCCGAATAATCCTGTTATTATTTTCTCCCATGGCTTAAGTTCTCGCCCCGAAGATTTTAAGAGTATCGCCACACATTTAGCTTCTTACGGTTATGTAGTCGCAATGCCTCAACATCCGGGCAGTGATATTCGTCAAACAGAAGATTTTATAGCTGGGTTATCTCGGCAAATTTTCCTGTTGAATGAATTTACTGATCGACCTTTAGATATTACATTCTTATTAGATGAACTAACCCGTTTAAACTCTAGTCAATTTGGTGGTAATTTAAACCTCGAAAGTGTCGGTGTTGGAGGACATTCCTTTGGGGGTTATGGTGCTTTAGCCGTAGCAGGAGCCAAAATTGACTTTGAAAATCTCGAAAATAGCTGTAACCTTACTTTTGGAAATCTTAATACAGCATTATTATTACAATGTCGTGCTTTAAAATTACCCAGAAAAGATTATAATTTTCGAGATCCTAGAATTAAGGCCGTTTTTACGATGAATCCCGTAAATGCTTCTATTTTTGGAATAAATGGATTAAATGAAGTAAAAATACCTACATTTTTTGGGGCTGGAAGCTACGATCCAGCTACACCCTTTGTTTTTGAACAAGCCCGAACTTTTCCTTTTCTTAATAGCGAAAATACTTATTTTCAACTACAAGAAGGACAAGCCCATGTTGATTTTTCTCAACTAGATGCAGGTATTACAGATTTAGTAGAAACAGTTGGTAATTTAACTTTACCTTCACCTTACCTTTTAGAACAATATACTAATTCTATGGCGTTGGCTTTTTTCAAAGTACATTTAAACAGCGATGAAAATTACCGAGTATATTTGCAATCATCTTACGGGAAACATTTAAGTGAAGGAGAAGAATTTAAAACTCATATTATCACTCATAAGTCTGTTCCTGCTCTGCGACAAAAATTTGACCAATTTATACAAGATAATTCCGATCTTATTTTCGGCTCAATAATTCGTTAGTTAATTAGTTGAAGGGATACTATATAAGTATTTGTAGTTAGGAAAATTAAATAAATAAGACCAAACAGAAAATTTTTTATCTAATATGTATGGATAAAAGGAAATAATTTTTTATAATTAATTTTAATGACAATATGAATTAAGATTGAAACAAAAAACTTTCATTTAAAAAGAAAATCAATATTTTTTTATTAGAAAATTAAAATATAGCAAAACTATAATATTGACTATACCGTTAGGGTTTCATAATGTCCTAATGAAATCTTTCTCTACTATATAATTTTTGGGGTGTGCCCAGGGAATAGTTTATCTTACAATCCTAATCAGATTTACTTTCCCTAAATACTATCATATATAATGAATATTTAATGATTTGATTAAGAAAAGCTTTTAACAATGAAATTATATATTAGTTATGGTAATCAAGATTCTAATCAATGGGAAATACTCACAGAATTTAACCTTCAATCATTATCTAATCAAAATTTTATTTCTATAGTAAAAGAAGAAATATTAGTTTTAAATTCTCAGATTATTATTTTACCTAATGATGAAAAATTAGAAATTACAGTATCTTATGCAAAGGCAAATCGAGGCATAAGTCTTTGTGTTATAAGTAATAATAAAACTTTAATTTATGTTGGTGGTTTTAAATCTTGTGAAACAGGTTATGATCCTAGTATTATATTCTTAACTCCTAAAGGATTACATTTATCTTTAATGGTGGGAAATTAAAAAATTAGAATAACAATAATAAATTGAAAAGATGGATAATTCAAAATTTTCAATAATATTAACGTACTTTCAAAATCATAGTTTATTTTTAATTATTTGGGTAACTTCTTTATTAATTACAATTGGAATTGCTTTCATTTTTAAAATTAATAATCATACAACTATTAATCAAATATTATCTATTAAAAAAAATTCTAAAAAAAAGACTTTAGATTTTTTACTAATTGTAAGTTTTTATATATTTATTATCGCTTATATTTATTTAATGCTTTATGGCGAAGATTTTGGTTATCATGACAATAATCAATTTACCTTTTTCACCCTTCAAAATCGCTTTTTTGATATGCCAATTTGGCCTAATGCTGGAAGATTTTGGCCTTTAGGGCTTCAAGAATATAATTTAATTAGTCTTATCAGTAAAACTCCCATTGCTTATCAATCTTTTTCCGTTTTACAATTACTTATTATCATTTATCTTTGTTTATCAATTTTATCTAATTTCAATTTATTAAATAAACTTTTTATTACTACTATTATTATTACTTCTTCAACCTTTGTTATTTCTTTTTTTGGTTTAATTTTTCCAGAAAGAAATCTTATTTTTTGGTTGGCTATTTTTATTTTTTGTTTACTTAAAAATCAAATTAATAATTCATTTATTTACATATCTGGAATTTTTATTTCCGCTCAATTTTTACTTTATTATAAAGAGCCTAGTTTTTTATTTATCATGGGATTTTGTCTTGCTCATTTATTCTTAAAAACACTTCAAAATAAGCTTTTAGGTAAAAAAATAAATAAAATCTCAAGTTATATTTCAGAAAACTGGATTGATTTTGGCTTAATATTATTATCTTTAGTTTTTTTCTTTTTATATATATTCTATATTTACGGAAAAGTGGAGATTTCTTATACAGAAGAAAGACAAGAAGTTAATATATTATCTACTTTTACTAGTTATATTAAAGTTAACCCTATATTATTAATTTTTGTTTTATTTTTACCTTTACGAATAGTAGGAGTATGTTTAGGAAAATATAAAATTAACTTAATATGGGATTCTTTAGCAATAGGAAATTTATTATATTTTTTAGCATATTTAAAACTAAATATGTTTAGATGGTATTATACAGCACCTTTTGATTTTGTTGCCCTTTTATACTTAGTTAATATAATTTCTGAAGTTTTTATCAAAACAGAAAAAAATAAATACAAATTACCTATTTGTATCAGTCTATTATTTTTAATTTTTATAACCAATTTACACTATTCTTCTTACGCAATTTTAGCTAGAAAAAAAGAAATAGAATCAAGAGTACAAACTACTAATTTTCTAAGAAATAATATAAAAAATAATATGAATACTAATTTATTTTTTCCAGCGAATGAATCTTATTATATTATGGAATTTGCGTCATTTCTAAATTATAAAAATTTTCCTATTTTGTCCAAGAATAATGAAGAAGATAAAAATCATTTTGAACAACAGGCTAATTACTTAATAATGAAAGCCTCGAATAATTTTACTGACAATTTATGTATGTCTTTTCGTCCTTTTAAATGCTTTGAATCCAAACAAGTAAATAAAAATGACTTCATCACTTTTTTACCAGAAACTGTTATGTTATTTTCTGCTGATTTTGATCAATCTATTCCTATTAATATAATAAATAAATATCAACAAAAATCAAAAATAATATTTCACTATCAACCTCAATTTAAAGGCATTGAAAGTGTCCTATATTTTTTGACAAAAAATAAAATTAATGAAAAATGGCTAAACGTTTATATTTTTACTGATTTTAATGATTCTCAACATAATATAAACTCTGAAATAATACCTAATAAATAAATTTTGCTGCCGCATTAACTAATTCATCAGCTACTTTAATTGAATAAGGTTTAATTAACCACCAAATAAAAGGAGATAGCCAACCTCGCAGAGTGATGGAATAAGAAATATAACTACCGCATAAAGTAGATTCTATTTGATACGTGATACGTTGTTCAATACCCGGAATTGCCAATAGACGAATACTTAATAATTCTCTAGGTTTAACATTTTCCACAAATACTCGAATGGGAATAGGAGTTAGACGAGTCACTACTTGAAAAATTAACCCTGGTTTTGGAATTAAACCTTTAGGTAAATCTGTTTGAGAGAAAAGAGGATGCCATGACATATCTGCTAAGTTGATTAATTTTCGCCAGACAATATCAACAGGTACAGTTGTAACTACCCGATAAGTTTTATAAAGGGAAAATTGACATAATAATTTGCCACCTTCCGCCAATAATTTAAAAGAGAAATTCAATATCATGATATTTACTAACTACTTGCTGTTGCTGACTAACGATAATTTAAGAAAATGTAAAATTGAGAATAAAAACTTTGGATTTTCTTTACTTACAACAATTTTAAACTACTATTCTATTTATATATTTTGTTGATATATAGCAGTCCTAAATGATTTGTGTCAAAATAAATCTCGAAAATCTGGAGACAAGTGGTTTAAACCCTTTATTCTATAGTGATTATATAATTTATTGTTACTTTTAAATATTTGACAACTGATTTAGGATTGCGATAATTATTAATTATTAATTATTAATTTCTAATTCTTCATTTCTTATTCTTAATTTTTGACTGTTGCAAAATATTAAGATCTAATAATAATCATAGTCTAATGATGCTCTCACAGTTTAGATTGGTAAATTGTAAGTTATTTTAATAAATATTTATAAAAACATGGCTACCACAGAAGCAACTCCTAAAACTTCTCTTCCTCCCGAAGATGCTAAAGCTAGAGTTAGTCAATTTATGCAGACTCTTCAAGATGAAATTTGTACGGGTTTGGAAACATTAGACGGTAAAGGTAAATTTAAAGAAGATAGTTGGCAAAGAGAAGAAGGAGGCGGTGGACGATCCAGAGTCCTCACTGATGGTAATATATTTGAACAGGGTGGCGTAAACTTTTCGGAAGTTTGGGGCAATCATTTACCTCCTAGCATTTTACAGCAACGTCCCGAAGCTGAAGGACATTCTTTTTATGCTACTGGTACTTCGATGGTATTGCATCCAAAAAATCCTTATATACCTACTGTACATCTTAATTATCGCTATTTTGAAGCAGGTCCAGTATGGTGGTTTGGTGGTGGTGCAGATTTAACGCCTTATTATCCTTTTGCTGAAGACGCCCATCATTTTCACTCTACTTTCAAAAAAACTTGTGATCAACATCATCCTGAATATTATCCTGTATTTAAGCGTTGGTGTGATGAATATTTTTATTTGAAACATCGTAACGAAACTAGAGGAATTGGCGGATTGTTTTTTGATTATCAAGATGGTACTGATCCCCTTTATCGTGGTCCTCATAAAGATAAAGATGCAGCTATTTATAGCCGTTCTTTACCCCCTCAAAATCATCGAACATGGGAGGACTTATTTGCTTTTATTCAAGACTGTGGTCGGACTTTTTTACCAGCTTACGTTCCTATTGCACAAAAACGTCAAAATACTGAATATGGCGATCGCCAACGGAACTTTCAATTATATAGAAGAGGACGTTATGTAGAATTTAACTTAGTTTATGACAGAGGTACTATTTTTGGATTACAAACTAACGGTAGAACTGAGTCTATTTTAATGTCATTACCTCCTCTTGTGCGTTGGGAATACGGCTATCAACCAGAGCCAAATACCCCAGAGGCTCAACTTTATGACGTATTTTTAAAACCCCAAAATTGGGCAGATTGGAGTAAATAATTAATAATTAACAATTAACAATTAATTTTCTATTCAATAAATCATCGTTATCATGATAAAAAGTTAGTTAATAAATATCATCAAAATAATTAACAATGACGAAGCCTGAAAAAAATATTGAATTGGAAAAAGTCATTCTCAAAGGTAGAAAATTTTCTCTAGCAGAATTAACAGGCAAAGAAGGAGGTAGTTTTCTTAAAGGAGAATCTCCAGTACCAAAAATAGTTAAATTAAAAATAGAAATAAAACTTTTTGTTAGTAATAATTTAAAAGATTTATCTTATTCATTGCATTACAAGCCGTTTTAAATGATAAAGTTGAAGGAGAAGACAAAAAAATAAGTTCTCATCAAGAAAAACCTCTTCACGCCTTACAATTCAATTAATGGTTGAAGAAATTATCAGTAATGATCATGTATATCACCAATTTGTGAAATAGGTAGATTTAAAATGGGAAAATATGAACAGTCAATGTCATCATTTTCAATCATCAAATTATTTCAAAAAAATAATCAAATTCTATCTAAATAAATATGGTGTTAGTGAATCAAAAGAGTAACCCTTTTTGTTTATTCGAGTTTCAATTTTCAATTAAAATCTAAAAAGTGTGCCTCATAAGGGTATAAATTGCCATAATCGTTTTTGATAAATTTATGAAGAGCAAATATAAAAGAATAAGTAATAAATTTATTTTGCTGGAAATTAATTACTAATTAAGCCAATTAACAATTTTATGCCAAATAGAAGATACAGATTTTGATAATTTTTTCCAAATATTTTCAAATTTATCCCATACATCTTTATTTGTATTAATGAGCTGTGGTTTATCAGTTTCAATAGGTTTAATTTTATCAGTTTCAATCTCATCAAAAGGATCTTTTTTCGATGTTGATATAGGTGTTTTTGGAGTAAATTTATCATCAAAAGGATTGGAGGTTTTTTGTTTTAATTTACTCCAAGGATCATCTTTTTTTTGTTTTAAATTATTTTTCTCTATCGTACACCATGGATCTGAAACTGGTTGATTTTTATTTGTCGTAGCTGTTTGAGATGTACTAGGATCAAAAATACCAAAAGCTGATGAATTAGTATTAATGTTTATGGAAGTAGGAGGTGGTAGAAACTCCCAAGTTTTTTTATTGCCCTTATAGCCACTGACTACAATTTCTAAAGGTTGTAAATATTCAATATCCGATGTTTGACAACATTTTTCTAATTGTTCGGTAAAATAAATAATTTCTGGTGAGAGTTTTTTAAGTTCTTTAAATGTAGAAGATGAACTAGGATTTATTAAGTCTTTTTCAGAAAAAATTAACCTTTCTTCTTGCTCAATTTTCTGCCAATAATGAGGATTTTCAGCAATCACTAAAAGGGACAAATAAATGATGAGTTCAGAAAAATAATCGGATTTTGAACTCAGTTTATCCAAATATTTTCTCTTGGGATGTTGATAACCGGTTAATCCCTTAATAACATCTTTTTCATTACTTAATTGAGGCACATATAAACTATCATAATCGATTAAACATATATCTCCATTACTACGCACTTTAATATTGCCATGTTGTAAATCTCCATGGGAAATATTTTTTTGATGAAGAATTGTCATCATTTCTAAAAATTTATCAGCAAAATTACGAATATAAACGGGATTGTTAATATTATTGGCGATAAATTCCTTAAAACTAACACCTTCAACCCATTCCATCCTAACAATAGGATATTTTTGCCCATTAACAATAATACCTTTTTCTTGATAGGCAAAATCAACAAAATAAGGAAGTTTTACGGTGGTTAAATAATTGTCAATGGCTTGATAACGGTTTTTTAAGTTACCTAAATCCTCTACCCAACATTTGAGAGCATATTTTTTAGGATTGGTTTGAATCTGATAAACGATAGCTTTTCCACCACTCAAAGAAAATAAAAAATTAGGATTTTGAACTTGCGTAACCGCTTTACCTGTTTTTAATATGGGATCAAGTACAAGTTTATCAAGATACTTAACAGCTATTTCATAATCCCCTCTTAATGGATATTTCATTTTTTAATATACACCTCAAATTGAAATTTACACCACTCTAATTGACTATTACTATCAAGATTTTTAAATTGTGAAGGTTGTTTTAATGTCCCGAATAATTGAGCATTTTTATCTGGTTCTATTCTAATATTTTGAGTAAGTATGATTTCTTTATCTGTACAATTTTGAGTAGTTGAAGTAGATTTATGAGCATAAACAGTCCGCATTATTTTAAGCCAATTATCCCCTTCTTCTATAATTTGTGCTTTGACTTTTGTTTGAGTAGATTCTATTAAAACTTGTGATAATTCTTTGTCTTTATAAATCATAGTATTTACCTCAATTTCTATAAATTTTGGTTCATTAATTTCAGATTTATTCGGAGTAAGTGAATTAGAAATATTTTGATTATCTGATAGATTTTGATTACTTTCAGTAGTAAAGGAAGAAGAATTTAAATTATTTGATGAATTTTCAGTAATTGAATTTTGATCATTTGGATTAACTACATTTGGATTAACAGAATTTTTCCCTAGAAAATAAGTAATTAGTGAGAATGGAAATAGCAATAAAACCACAACGAATAAAAAATTTCTTTGGAATGTTAAATTTATGTTTGCTTTTTTTTAATCTCTTAGCTGATTTTGTTCATTAGGTGTTATATTTTCTGAATTATTATTAAGTTCGGCGGAAAGTGAAATTAGTTTCTCCTCATTTTCTCGTTGATTAACTTCTTGTTTTGGCGAAATACCTACAGGCGGTAATAAGCTATTATTTTGTTTTTGTGAATTTATCGAAGCTAAAGGCTGAAGAATTTTTAGATTATTCACTTCTAAAATTATCAAGGTAACATCATCATTTTTCATGGAAATAGTGTCTTTATCTTTTCTTGCAAGTGACACAAACTTTTCAAAATCTTGTTGATTATGAATATCGTTTATTTTGGTGAAAATTGGTTTATCATTTTCTAAGCATTTAAAAATAAATTCTGAGAGAGCATCTGTTGCTAAAATAAAGTAATATTTTTCCTCCGAGTTGCTTGGTTTCTCAAAAGGTATATCCAAAAATGTAGGCTGAAAATCATTATTTTTTTCATAACTAGCAAAATATTCAGGACGATTGCCAAAATCCTGAGAATTTTTTAAGGGATAACTAGCAATTAAAGTATTTATAGACTGATAATTTTTGACGATAAATAAGCAACTATCACCAACTAAAGAAACTTTTAAATAATTTTCAAGAAATTCTAATCCAATCAATGTTGACGTTGCTGATTCCCGATAATTTAACCGATTGGTATTTGTCACCCAAACAGGATTAAGCTCACTTTTTGCTTTTTCAACTTTCTTTTTTACTTTTTTTAACCATTCTTCTTGAATAGGTTTAAGCCATAATTCCCAATTTTCTTCTTTAATATCAGGATTTTGACAAAAATGATTGACAAGAAGTTCTGCCCATAAACTAGGATAAAATGATTGACTTGCACCATCTGCAATCGCAAAGCAATTTAGTTCTGAATTTAGGTGAAAAAAATCCTGACAATCAGCAATAGTTTCATTTTCTTTGTGAGTTCTACCACTAAAAATAATATGAATTGACATAATTTACCTGAATAGTTAGAGATATTTCAGTGACAGAAAACCTTAACGTAAAGCCCCTTGAGAGCCAAAATTAAGCAGTTTAATTAATGTTTCTGCATCAGCATTGAAAACAAAACCCTTCGCTCCCGTTTGGACATTAAAACCTGCATTTTTAGCACTTTCTACTAAAGGCTCTGGTAATATACTAGAAATATCAAATAAAAATTTGGCAAATTGATTACTGCTAAACCCAGAATCATTGCTAGGTAACTCTATTTTTCCTGCTGAAGCGTTAGAAATGTGAGCATTGAGGATAATTACATTACCATCACTGGTTTTTAGTTGTGCTAATTTTTTTGCTTCATTAGTGGCTAAAGCCATGTTATTCGGTTCACCATCGGTAATATTAATGACAATGGGAGGAAAACCATTGGGATGATTAGCAATAAATTTTTCTATACCATTAGAAGCCTGTTGAAAAGCCTCCGCCATAGGAGTACCGCCATTAGCTATTGGATTAACAAACAGTCTTTGTACTTCATCAACTTCAATTAATCCCCCAGCACCATCAGAAATTTTTCTCTTAACTGTAGTGGTGTTAGGATTTTTAGCTAATTCCGATGCCGTTTCCAAAAAGAGTATATCTACATTTGAACCATATCCGATCACTGCCACATAACATCTATCTTTAATCTGAGGGGGCGACAATGAAGGTAAACAGACGATGGCATAAGAGATTGAAGCTGGTAATCTGGATAAAAATAAGATGTTTTTAGTTTTTATATTAATTACTATAGAAAAAGATGTTTCAACTTCCCCAATTTTATCAGGAGTATTTAAAAAAACAGTTTAATTTACCTCAATATTTAACTCTTTGTCTTTTAGTTAATTTACTTCAAAATCTTAAAACTGTTAGGTTAGAAGAAATGGCAAAACTTTTTCCTTATCCGATTAAATTAAGAAGTAGAATTAAAAAGTTACAAAGATTTTTAAGTCTGAAAAATTGGAAAGTTGAAACCATATGGTTTCCGATTTTAAAATCATGGATTATGAACCAATGGGAATCAAACAAAGTAATTTATTTAGTCATGGATAGAACACAGTGGCAAAACATTAATATATTGATGGTAAGTTTAGTTCATCATCAACGAGCTATCCCTGTATATTTTATCTGATTAAATAAAAAAGGAAGTAGTAATTTATCAGAACAAAAACAAGTATTAGAAGCAAGTATTAATTTATTAATTGAATATAAAATAATCGTTTTAGGAGATAGAGAATTTTGCTCTGTGGATTTAGCAAAATGGTTATCAGTAGAGAAACAGGTTTATTTATCTCTACGTTTAAAAAAGAGTGAATATGTGGAGTTAGAAACTGATATATGGTTTCGATTGAGTGAATTAGGTTTATCTCCAGGATTCTCCGTATATTATCGAGGAATAAAAGTTACAAAAACCAAGGGATTCTCAGGAATTAATTTAGCAGCAAAATGGGGCGTTGCTGATTTAAGGTATGATTTTCTAATAAAGAGATCACCAAGTGGCGCTGCACAATCGCTATTAACAAAAGAAAGATAAAATGAAATGTCCAGAATGTGGTTCTAACCATATCCATAAAAATGGGATTAAAAAAGGTAAGCAAAATCATCTTTGTGTTGATTGTGGAAGACAATTTATTGATTACTCACAAAGAGGTTCAAAAGGTTACGATGATGCACTCAGACGTGAATGCTTAAAAATGTATGTTAATGGGTTGGGTTTTCGGGCAATTGAAAGAATAAAAGGTATTCATCACACAACTATAATTAACTCGGTCAAAGCCGTGGGAGAACTTTTACCCGATAGTTATAATCCTGAAAGTACGCCACAAGTAGGAGAACTAGATGAGTTACAAACATTTGTGGGTTCAAAAAAAACAAAATGTGGTTATGGACTGCGGTAGATCACTTTAAACCGGGTATTTTAGAATGGGTTATCGGAGATAGAAATGCACAAACATTTCAACCATTATGGAAGTAAAACAATGGAATTGTTACTTTTATGTAACTGATGGTTGGAAGGTGTATCCTCATTTTATTTCTGATGGGGAGCAAATTATCTCTAAAACTTATATGACAAGAGTAGAAGGGGAAAATACCAGATTGAGACATTATCTTGCACGATTACATCGAAAAACTTTGTGTTACTCCAAATCTGTTCGAATGTTAAAGTCTTCTATTTCATTATTGATTCATTATCTTCAATTTCGAGATGTCCCCCTTCCTTGGCGATTGCCTTTTCCCTGCACCCGCAGCGCCACTTCGTGATGCCAATGGCACATTATGGGTGTGCGTAGCGTGCCTTCGGCATCGCCTCTTTCATTAATCATACCTTAATTCAGCAACGCCCAAAATGGAAGAAAAACTATAGACATAAATCGAGTAAAGAGCCATGGTTTATTCTCACAAATTTAGAAAGTATGTCGGAAACAATCTCTGCTTATTCCAAAAAAATGGGTATTGAAGAAATGTTTAGAGATTTTAAATTAGGAGGTTATAACTTAGAAAGTACAAAACTTGAAAATGAACGACTAATTTCTTTAATTATACTGATAACATTATCCTATAGTTATTCAACATTTATAGGAGAAGAAATTAAAAGAAAAGGAATAAGTGAATATCTAGTTAGACCCACAGAAAAAAGAAGAAGATATAAAAGATATAGTGATTTTTCTATTGGTTTAAATGGGATAAAATGGCTAAGTGAAATCTGCTTTTTTCAAGAACAATTAGATAAGTTAACCTCTTTATTTCCTCAGAAACAGTCCTATTATCGTCAAGGTATGAGGGCTATTTCCCTTATCCAATCTGCATTCTGAATGTTCTGTCGCCCCCTCAGATCTTTAATACCATCCCCAGATGAACAAGATAAAATAATTTCTTCAATAACTTTATTAACTGCTACGGATGCAAATTTTGCTTTAGTTGAGTTAGCATAAGAATCTGACATCGATCCCGATTGATCAATCATAATAATAATCAGTCCGGGGTTAGCACTACTCAACAATTCTTGATACATAATTCAAGTAACCTCATTTGGATTTTATTTATTCCTTGAATAACATTGTATTTTATTAAAGAATATGATAAAGTACACTCTTAGTACCTACTTTGTACCTAACTTGAATGAAAGTTAGTAAAATTTGGTATATTTCAGTTCATTAAATATTTAATTCTTAAAGTTTTTCATGAATAACTTTGATGAAGTGTTGGAGTATGTTGAGAACTTAATTGAGCTTAGTTCAATACAAGAAAGTATCTTAAGAGAAACTTTTCAAGGTAAAAAAAATTTTCAAATAGCTCAAGAGTTTAATTGTAGTGAATCTCATATCAAAAAAGAGGCTGCTAAATTATGGCAAAAATTAGGACAAGAATTAGATGAAAATATTAATAAACATAATGTTCGTTCTCAGTTAACAAAAAAATATCGTGTTTCTCAAGTTTCTAAATTTGGTCATTGTTTACAAGTTGATAAAGGAAATATAAATATTTGTGATAAACCTCTACAATGTACAAACATTTTGTCAAAAAAATTTTTGTCAGAAACTAAAAATAAATTACCTTTAATTGACTTAATAGAAGCACCCGAAATCAATTACAATTATGGGCGTAATTTAGAAATTAATCACCTAAAAAAATGGCTAGAAAATAAAACTAAATTAATCATAATTTATGGATTAAAGGGCATTGGAAAAACAGCCTTAATCCTAAAATTAATTTCTGAAATTAACATAGAATTTGACTATGTTATCTACAAAAGTCTTGATGACATTCCTAAACTTGGTGAGCTTAAAAATAACTTAAAAAATATTTTTTTTCAATCTCAAATAACCCCATTAGGCAATGTAATAGAATATTTTAAATCATTTCGTTGTTTAGTAATTCTTGATGATATAGAAAATCTGTTTAAAACGGAGGAATTAGCAGGACAATATTTTAGTGAATATCAAGATTATGATAAATTTTTTGCTCAAATAGCAACTAAAAATCACAAAAGTAGCGTTATCTTAATTAGTCAAGAAAAATCCCCCGATATGGAGATATTAGAAAATAATCATCATATTAGAACTTTAAAAGTGGAAGGATTAGGGGAATCAGCTAAGGAAATATTGAGAGAAAAATGCCTAAAAAATAAGGAAAACTGGGACAAATTAGTAACACTTTATAAAGAACATCCAACATACTTAAAGATTATTTCAGGGACAATTAAGCAACTGTATAATGGTGATCTTACTGAATTTTTAAACCAAGAAAATAATTTATTTATCGGAGATATAAAACTTTATTTACAACCTCTTTTAGAACGTTTATCAGAATTAGAAAAAAAAGTTATTAATTGGTTAACTACTCAAAATCAACCTGTAAATATTACTCAAATTTCAGCTAATTTAGAATTATCAAAATCAGAATCGGGAATACTAATTCAATCATTATTACGCCGTTGTTTAGTAGAAAAAGTAGTAATTGAAGATAAATTTTATTATGAACTAAACAATATATTTAAAGAATATTTAAAACCGAATAAATAAATTTTACCAAATTAGACTTAAATCTAAAATAAAATCAGGTAACACATTCTCCCCCGATATAGTTTTTGGATAACCTAAAACTTCTTTTTTTTGCCCTTGACGATAGATTTCTACTTCTTTTTTTTCAGGATTTATTAACCATCCTAACTTTACGCCATTATCCATATATTCTTCCATTTTTTCTTGAATATCTTTTAAAGAATCCGTTTTTGACATTAACTCTAACACAAAATCAGGTGCGATCGGCGAAAATTTAGTTTTTTCTTCTTTTGTTAATTTATCCCATCTTTCCTTTTTTATATAAGCAACATCAGGAGAGCGATTACTACCTTTTGGTAGTTTAAAACAAGTAGAAGAATCAAAGACAAATCCTAATTTATATTTACGATTCCAAATCACGAATTCCGCATTTAATTCTGCATTATACATACCTGTTTCACAACCAGTTGGTGACATAATAATAATCTCTCCTTTTTGATTTCGCTCTAAATTCACTTCAGGATTATGACGACAAAGTTGATAAAATTTTTCATCATCAATTTTAGAAATTACATCCAAGTTAATAGTATAAGCTGTCATTATAGTATTTCCCTTTTTATGCCACTGTTCTTATCTTAACACAAACAACAAAAGACACCCCCTAAGTTAATAGAGAGTGCTTTTTGATTATTATTTAGTTTTTTAAACTATAACTTAACCATTGATTACAGGAGCAGACACAGGTTCTGCACTTGCTAAATCTAAGGGGAAGTTGTGAGCGTTACGTTCATGCATTACTTCGATACCGATGTTTGCACGGTTTAACACATCTGCCCAAGTTCCAATTACATGACCTTGACTATCTAAGATAGACTGGTTGAAATTGAAACCGTTGAGGTTAAATGCCATGGTACTTACACCCATTGCGGTGAACCAAATACCAATTACAGGCCATGCACCTAAGAAGAAGTGTAACGCACGACTGTTGTTGAAGGATGCGTATTGGAAGATTAAACGACCAAAGTATCCATGTGCCGCTACGATATTGTAGGTTTCTTCTTCTTGACCGAATTTGTAACCGTAGTTTTGAGATTCAGTTTCAGTGGTTTCACGCACTAAGGAAGAAGTTACTAAAGAACCGTGCATCGCGGAGAATAAAGATCCACCGAAAACACCTGCCACTCCTAACATATGGAAGGGGTGCATTAAAATGTTGTGCTCAGCTTGGAATACAAACATGAAGTTAAATGTTCCAGAGATTCCTAAAGGCATACCATCAGAGAAAGAACCTTGACCGATGGGGTAGATTAAGAATACAGCAGTAGCAGCAGATACAGGTGCAGAATAAGCAACACAGATCCAAGGACGCATTCCTAAACGGAAAGATAGTTCCCACTGACGACCCATATAACAAAAGATACCGATCAAGAAGTGGAATACTACTAATTGGTAAGGACCACCGTTGTATAACCATTCATCTAAGGATGCTGCTTCCCAAATAGGGTAGAAGTGAAGACCGATGGCATTACTAGAAGGAACAACTGCACCAGAGATGATGTTGTTTCCATAGAGTAAAGATCCAGCTACAGGCTCACGAATACCGTCAATGTCAACGGGAGGAGCTGCGATAAATGCGATGATAAAACAGGTAGTTGCAGTTAAGAGGGTAGGGATCATTAAAGTACCGAACCAACCTACATATAAGCGGTTGTTGGTAGAAGTGATCCACTGACAAAACTGCTCCCATGCGGAAGACTGTTGTTGCTGTAATGTAGTAGTCATTTTCTTATGATTGCGTTATAAATTTTTCGAGGTACAAATTCGTGATTGCTCACATTTATATAATGACAAATTTATTAAGAATTGTAAAGGTTTTTAAGGATTAATTAACTTATAAGTATTATAATATTTTCTTATATGTATTAAAAAAACAAAAAAGTCCCCCTTGAAAGGAAGGACTATTAGGATTTTGTAGTAATCGTTAAGCAGAAGAAATAATTATTAATAAGATATTGTTTAAGAATCTGGGATAAATAGTTTCGTTTCTTCTATATATTTCCATGGCACTCCTTCAGGATCTTTACTCTGACTCCACAAAGAAAAATCTGCTTCTAATTTTCGTCTTCCTATCGTCTGAGAGGTAACATCTAAACGTTTAGCTAATTCACTCTGGGTTACAGTATCAGTATTCGTTTCTACTGTAGATGCACTCGCCACTATTGTTTCAGGTGTAGGGGGGAGAATATCGGAAAAAACAGTGGGATTAGGTTGAGGAGGAATTACTGTCGTTGTGGGAGATGGACTAATATCAGAGACATCTTTTATTGAGTCAATTTCAGCGAGATCATTAGAAAATGAAGCGTTTAAATTAGGTTCAGGTGCTAAGTCAGTATCATCATCTGGTTCACTATCGTCAAAAATACTACCTAATGCGTTAGCAGTCAAGAAATAATAAACAATTCCTTTATCTTCGTATAATCGCTTAACTGCACCATATTCTTCCGTTTTTTGTTCTAAATACCAACGGGCAGTTTTAGCACTAAGATCTGTTTTTGCGGTAAGATCAACTACCGTTAAACAACCTTGATGGGCTTGGATTAATTGATTAAAGAAAGGATCGATTTGTTCAGATAGTTGTTTCAAACGGTATCTTTGCCATATTTTATAGCCTAGTGCGAAGAAAAAAATTCCCACAATTAAAGGCCAAAATACAAATACTACCATGGTGATTAACGCTAGAGGCAGTAACACCAAAAGGATACTGTTAGCACCACTATCTATTACTTTTCCAGTCATAGTTTTAAGTGGTTATGTGAATAAAAGACAAGAAATCTTCTCGATTTTGTCTAAATATTTGACAATTATAGTTTAAAACTATTTAAAAATCAAAATTCACTGATCAAAAAATGAGGGTAACTTTTTCTATCTGTCCACTTGTTCACCTGTCTTGTGTTCATCATTTTCCTAGTGTTGAACTGAGGTAATTTGAATTTCTAACCACTCAATTTCATCAATAATCGCCCATTTACATCTTTGCCAAGCTTCTAACTGATAAGGATCATTACAAACAAATTCAAAATCTAATTCTTTTTTTTCTAAATATAATTTACAAGTCATAAACCGATGTTCTAGTAATTTTAATCTTTCTTGGATTTCTAAATAACTGAAAAAGAAATATTTAATCATAAAACGAGAACGAGAATTAATCCAACTTTCGTGAGGATGTTCTAACATTTTTTCGTGCCATTTTTCTCTACCTTCTGAGGTTATACTGTAAATTTTACGAGGATTATTATTATCTTCTTCAGTAAATACTTGAATGAATTTTTTCTCTTCTAAACGTTTTAAAAGAGGATAAATTGCACCATAATTGACGCTAATACATCCACTCATAAATAACTCCATTTGCTGTTTAAGACGGTAGCCGTGGAGTGGTTCTTTTTGTAATAATCCTAAGGTTGCCAATTCTAACATGAAATTTCAACTTTTATATCAATTTGATATAATTTAATGATATGATAAAATGTAAATAAATTATTAAAATTTTGCCATAATACTCAATATTTTTGTAAATAATATGGTTAATCCTAACTCTCCTCCCCCTTGTGAAGAATCAAATATTGAAGAAGAATTACAGATTTTATCCTCTAACCAAGAAGCCCAAAAAAAGTCTTTTTCTCGTTGGTGGATAGGTTTAAGTGTCATTTTTATCGCCTTAATAGTGGGTGGTGGTAAATTGTGGTTAGCAGGTAATGATCAGGAAAATAAAGCTCCTGCGGCTGCTATGGATGGACAACCTCAAGCTATTCCTGTCAAGTTAGAAACTCTAATCAGTCAATCTTTAGAAAATAGTAGTACTGTCGTGGGAATTTTAGATGCTCCTAAAGCAGTGACAATTAAGTCGGAAGTGGATGGTAGGATTAACCAAATTTTAGTAAAAGAGGGTACAACAGTTCAAGCTGGACAAGTACTTTTAATTGTTGAAAGTGATGAATTACAAGCAGAACTAAGTCAAGCTCAAGCTCAATTGGAAAATGCGGAGGCTCGTTTAGCACAATTAAAAACAGGAAGTCGTATTGAAGATATTGATCAAGCTCAAGCTGAATTGAATCAAGCGATGGCAAGATTAAATAATGCTCAAGAAGGAGCACGCCCCGAGGAAATTGCTCAAGCAAAAGCACAGTTAGAATCAGCTCAAGCAGAGTTAGACTTAGCCAATGAAAGATTGAAAAGATACCGTAATTTACAAGAAGAAGGAGCTATTTCTAAGGATCAATTTGACGAAAGGCTGAAAACTCAACGTCAAGCCGTGTCATCTTTTACAGAAGCACAACGTCGTTTATCTGGTTTAAAGAAAGGAAGAAAATCAGATGTAAACGAACTACAAGCAGAAGTAGAACGGGCAAAAGCAAACTTAAAACGCTTAGAAAATGGAGCAAGAATTGAAGAAATAGCCCAAGCTCAAGCAGATGTATCAGAGGCAAGGGCAAGAATAAACTCTATAGAAGTAAGAATGAAAAAAACGGAAATTATCGCTCCTTTTATGGGAATTATTGGAGATATACCTGTTAAATTAGGAGATTACCTAGAATCTGGACAGGAATTAACAACTCTTACGGAAAATAATGATTTAGAGATAAATCTTTCTATACCTTTAGAACAAGCGAAAGATTTGCGTTTAGGTTTACCTGTCGTAATTTTAGATAGTCAAGGGAAAGAAATAACTTCGGGAAAAATTAGTTTTATTTCTCCGAATGTGACGGCGAATACTCAATTAGTTTTAGCTACTGCAACCCTTGAAAACGCTACAGAAAAACTGTTTAATCAAGGTTCAGTGCCAGTAAAAGTAATCTGGGATCAACGTCCGGGGGTTTTAGTTCCTTCGGCGGCGGTATCTCGTCTTGGGGGTAAAACTTTTGTCTTTGTTGCTGAAGCCATGGAAAATTCTTCTTCAGATAAACCACAATTGATTGCTAAACAAAAATTAGTCACCCTCGGTAATCTTCAAGGTAATGATTATCAAGTTTTGGATGGTTTAAAAGTTGGAGATCAAATCGTAACCGCAGGAATCATGAATCTCAGGGATGAAACGCCCATTATGCCTTTACCTTAAGGATAGAAGTTAGGAGATAGGAGACTGGGAGACTAAGCGAAAACCCATTTAACTTAAATTTTTTCTAGTAATCAAAAAACTATGAAATTTTTAACTATTGCCTACCTTCATTTTCAGTCAACTTGGATGCGTTGTAGCTTAGGAGACTCTTAAGACTAGAGAGTTAAACACTAATATTTCACCAAAAAATATGTTTGTCGATTTTTTTATTAAACGTCCAGTTTTTTCTACTGTTTGCGCCCTGATCATTCTTTTATTAGGTACAATTAGTATTTTTACTCTACCTGTTGATCGCTTTCCTGATATTAGCCCTACTCAAATTCAAGTTACCGCCAATTATAATGGTGCAAATGCAGAAGTCGTAGAAAATGCCGTAACTAATATTTTAGAAAGACAAATTAACGGAATTGAAGGCTTAAAATATTTATCATCTAGTAGCAGTAATGATGGCACTAGCAGTATTATCGCCACCTTTGATTCTTCAAGGGATAAAGATTTAGCTGCCGTTGATGTGCAAAATCAAGTCTCTACTGTCGAATCTCAATTACCTGAAGTAGTACAAAGAGCAGGAGTAACCGTAAGTAAACAATCTAATAATCTTCTGATGGGATTCGGTTTATTTGCTGAAAATGAAGATTATGATAATCTATTTCTAAGTAATTATGCCGATCGTTATCTAGTAGATGCCTTAAAAAGAATCAATGGAGTCGGTAATGTTGGGATATTCGGAGAGCGACGTTATGCTATGCGTTTATGGGTAAATCCTAGCCGTCTAGCTAGTCGTGGTTTAACTATGGCAGATATATCTCAGGCATTATCAGAGCAAAATATTCAAGTAGGAGCTGGTAAAATAGGGGCTGAACCTGCACAGGAAGGACAAGAGTATCAAATAGATTTAAGAGCAATTAGTCAATTAACCTATCCTGAAGAATTTGAAAATTTAATCCTCAAAACTGATGAAAATGGTGGTATAATTCGTTTTAAAGATGTAGGTAGGGTGGAATTAGGCTCTCAAGACTATAGTTCTTTTTTACGTTTTAGGGGAATAGATGCAGTAGGAATCGGTATTTATCAGCTACCAGGCTCTAATGCTTTACAAGTAGCGAAAAATGTTAAAGCAGAAATAGCAAGATTGGCAACAGAATTTCCCAAAGGGCTTGACGTAAAATTGGCTTTTGATACCACTGCTTTTATTCAAGAATCTATGACAGAGGTGTTAATTACCCTTTTAATTTCCATTGTCTTAGTAGTTTTAATTATCCTCGCTTTTTTACAAGATTGGCGTACAACTTTAATTCCTTCTCTAACGATTCCTTTATCTTTAATCGGTACTTTTGCTTTTGTAAAGATTTTTGGTTTCTCTATTAATACGTTAACCTTATTTGGTTTAACCCTCGCAACAGGTATGGTCGTTGATGATGCTATCGTGGTTGTAGAGCAGATTCACCGTTATATCCAAGATAAAGACATGGAAGCGCATGAAGCAGCTAGTGTCTCCATGAAACAGTTATTTGGTGCAGTTATTGCCACTTCTTTAGTGTTAATGGCAGTATTTGTGCCTGTGGCATTTTTTCCTGGTACAACAGGGGCTTTATATCGTCAATTTGCTCTTACCATCGCCTTTTCTATTTTAATTTCAACTTTTTTAGCTCTTACTCTTACTCCTTCTCTGTGTGGATTATTACTGCGAAAAGGACAACACGCTCCTGATTGGTTACAAGTCATATTTGATCGTTTTAATCTTTTTCTCGATTGGGTGACAGAAAGATATGAGCGATCTTTGATGTTTTTAACTCATTTTAAACTGTTTATTATTGGTATCTTTATAGTTTTAATTGCTTTCACCGGGTTGTTATACACAAAAACTCCAACTGCGTTTTTGCCCGAAGAGGATCAAGGCTATTTTATTACTATTGTTCAAGCACCCGAAGGTGTTTCCCTACAATATACCAGCGAGGTAATGAAGAAAGTAGAAGCAGAAATGCTCCAAATGCCTGAAGTTCTTGCTACTTTTGCTATCGGTGGTTTTAGTTTTGGTGGTAGCACACCAAATCAGGGTATTATCTTTACTCCTCTTAAACCTTGGCACGAACGTAGCTCACCAGAACAAGGAGTACAGGCTCTCATTGGTAAACTTTTTGGCAAATTTGTGATGATTCCTGAAGCAAGAATTATACCGATTAATCCTCCTGCAATTCAAGGTTTAGGTAGTTTTGGCGGTTTTACCTTCCAGTTACAAGATCGTAGAATTAATCCAGATCTTAATTCCATGGTTGAAACTATGGGACAATTTTTAGGTGCAGCCAATGAAACTGAAGGTTTACAGAGGGTGTTCACCCAATTTGCCGCTAACAGTCCTCAATTACTAATTGAGGTAAATCGAGAACGGGCAAAACTTTTAGGAGTTGATTTAGATAACATTTTTAGCACCTTACAAACAGCTTTAGGGGGAGAATATGTTAATGATTTCACTTTACAACAACGCACCTATCGGGTTTATTTACAGGCTGATCAACAGTTTCGTTCTAACCCCGAAGATGTTAATAAACTATATGTGCGATCAGCTAATAATGAAATGATACCTTTGTCTAATTTAGTAAAAATTACTCCTACAACTGGAGCACAAAGTATTAATCACTATAACTTATTCCGTGCCATTGAAATTAATGGTTCAGCCGCTCCGGGATTTAGTTCAGGAGAAGCAATCACAAAAGTAGGAAATTTAGCTCAACAGATTTTTCCATCAGGATTTGCCTATGAATGGACAGGTATTTCTTTAGAGGAAATAAGTGCTGGAGGATTGGCGATCGTTATTTTTAGTTTAGGATTATTATTTGTATTCCTAGTTTTAGCGGCACAATATGAAAATTATATAGATCCTCTAATCATTATGTTAGCTGTACCTTTAGCCATATTAGGAGCATTATTAGCCCAAATGTTAAGAGGATTTCCTAATGATGTTTATTGTCAGATTGGCTTAGTAATGTTAATTGGATTGGCTAGTAAAAACTCGATTTTAATTGTGGAATTTGCCAACCAATTAAGGGAAGAAGGATTGCCTATTGTTAAAGCAGTTATTGAAGCCTCAAAACAAAGATTGAGACCAATTTTAATGACTGCAATTTCAACTTTAATTGGGATTTTTCCTTTAGTAATTGCTACTGGTGCAGGGGCTGGAAGTCGTCAATCTTTAGGGACAGCTGTTTTTGGAGGAATGTTGATTGCTACTTTTTTAAGTTTATTTATTGTGCCAATTTTATATATAGTAATTACAGCAATTTCAAATAAAAGTCAAAAAATCATATAATATAATTGAATAATCATTGATTATCTAAAAGTATCAAGCTATTAGCTATAGTAGAAAAAAAATTGGACTTTCAGATACTTCATCACTAGGTAAGCCGAATTAATGATTAACTTTATTTTTTTCAAATCTATGAAAACAATGGGTTTAAACCTATTGCCTAATATCATTAATTTTGCCTAGATACTTAATAAATTTCCTCCCCCATTTGGAGGGAGGGAGGCTTAAAAAATGATAAAAGGAAACAAAAACTATGACTCCTGAACAAATCAGACTACAACAAGCCCGTGACTCTAAAACTCCTTGGAAAAAATGGGGTCCTTATCTCAGTGAACGCCAATGGGGTACAGTAAGAGAAGACTATAGTCAAAATGGCGATGCTTGGAATTATTTTACCCATGATCAGGCACGTTCGAGAGCTTATCGCTGGGGAGAAGATGGTTTAGGGGGTATTTCCGATGATCACCAAGTCCTTTGTTTTGCCCTTGCTTTATGGAATGGTAAAGATCCCATTGTTAAAGAGCGGTTATTTGGACTTAACAACAGCGAGGGGAATCATGGTGAGGATGTGAAGGAGTATTACTTTTATTTAGATAGTACTCCCACCCATTCCTACATGAAATATCTTTATAAGTATCCCCAACAAACTTATCCCTACGAAGATTTAATTGTTACTAATCGCCACCGTAGTAAAGACGAATTAGAATACGAACTAATAGATACAGGTATTTTTGAAGGCGATCGCTATTTTGATGTTTTTGTTGAATACGCTAAAGCTGATACTGAGGATATATTGATTAAGATTAGTGTTTGTAATCGTGGAGACGAAACCGCTACCCTACACTTATTACCAACCCTTTGGTTTCGCAATACTTGGTCTTGGGCAGATAGTGGCGAAAAACCTGTTTTAGAAAAAATCGAGAGTAATGAACACAGTATCATTCATGCTTATCATACTGATTCTTTATTTCAGCAATTTCTAGGAGATTATTATTTATACTGTGATAAAAATGTTCCCCTTTTATTTACCGAGAATGAAACCAACAATGCTCGACTCTTTGGCGATGAAAATGCTAGTCCTTATGTTAAAGACGGCATCAATAATTACATTGTCAATGGACAAAAAGATGTGGTTAATCCTAGTCAAATGGGAACAAAAGCCTCTCCTCACTACCAACTAACAGTCAACGGAGGGGAAACCCAAATTGTTTGTCTGCGTCTGAGTCGTCAAGCACCTAATCAGTTAACAAATCCCTTTGATAATTTTGAGCAAGTTTTTCTTACCCGTAAACAGGAAGCCGATGCTTTTTATGATGTCATTATCCCAGCAAGAGTGAAGCCTGATCAACAGCGAGTTAATATTATGCGTCAGGCACTAGCAGGAATGCTCTGGACAAAGCAATATTTCTACTATGACGTGGATAAATGGCTGGAGGAACATAATGTTACCCCTTGGTCAGAGCCCGGACAACGTCAACGCACTCGCAACGGAGAATGGTTTCATGCCTATTGTGATGACATTATCTCTATGCCCGATAAATGGGAATATCCTTGGTTTGCCGCTTGGGATTTAGCTTTTCATATGTTGCCCCTCTCTATTGTTGATTCCGATTTTGCCAAAGAACAATTAGATCTGATGTTGCGTAACGATTACCTGCACCCCAACGGTCAAATTCCTGCCTATGAGTGGAACTTTGGGGATGTCAATCCTCCTGTTCATGCTTTTGCTACCATTCAAATTTATTTGATCGATAAAGCACGGAATGATGGCAAAGGAGATATTAATTTCCTCAAGTATGCCTTTTCTAAATTGTTGATTAACTTTACTTGGTGGATTAATCGTAAGGATCGTGCTGGTAATAATGTGTTTGAGGGAGGTTTTTTAGGATTAGATAATATTGGGGTATTCGATCGCAGTTCACCCTTACCCACAGGAGGATTTTTAGAACAAGCAGACGGTACAGCTTGGATGGTGTTTTTCAGTCAACAGATGCTCAGAATTGCCGTGGAACTAGCATTACATGATCCCCTGTATGAAGAATTTGTGAGTAAGTTTTTCGAGCATACCATGTGGATTGGTGGGGCAATGGATCGCTTGGGAGAACACCAAGATGAAATGTGGGATGAAGAGGACGGATTTTTTTACGATGTCCTACGGTTGCCTGATGGTACAGCTATGCGTTTAAAAGTTCGATCAATGGTGGGGCTATTACCTTTAGCCGCAGTGGCAATTTTTGAAGATGACGACCTCAAACATTTACCTAATTTTGTTCAACGGGCACAAGCATTTTACCGCCGTCATCCTGAACTTTTAATCAATATGCACATCCCCAGTAAACAAGGTGTCTCAGGTCGTCGTATGCTCTCCGTATTTAACGAGGATAAATTACGCCGTGTTTTATCTCGGATGCTAGATGAAAATGAGTTTTTCAGCCCTTACGGTATTCGCTCCCTTTCTCGCTATCACCAAGAACATCCCTTTATTTTTCACCACAACGGTCAAGAATTTAAAGTGGATTATCTCCCCGGAGACTCTAATTCAGGGATGTTTGGCGGTAATTCTAATTGGCGTGGTCCTGTGTGGATGCCCGTTAATTTGTTACTCTTTGCCGCTCTTATGCGTCTTTATGCTTTCTACGGCGATGACTTTAAAGTTGAATGTCCTACAGGTTCAGGTAAATACATGACTCTCTTTGAAGTAGCTCAAGAGCTTGGCGATCGCCTAACTCGTATCTTTTTACCTGATAGTAACGGTCATCGCCCAGTATATAATGCTTCAGAAAAGTTTCAAACTGATCCTCACTGGAAAGATTATATTTTGTTCTATGAATACTTTCATGGCGATAACGGTGCTGGTATTGGGGCTAGTCATCAGACAGGTTGGACAGGTTGTATTGCTCGTATTCTTCAAGTGATGGGAGACTTGACAGAAGAAATCCTGACGGGTAAAGATGCAGAGATGGCTGCCGTTAAGAAAACTATCGGCAAATAATAGGCAGAGAGAATCTAAAAATAGACTTCTTCATAAAATCTCATTTTGGTACTGTAAAATAAGCATTTCAACCGCTTTTTTCTTAATGGTAGGAAATGTCTTTTATCTTTAACTCATATATATAATGTTAAGATAGTGTGGTTTTTGCAACTTTTTCGGTACCTTAATTAGGGGCTGCTAAATTAATCAGGAAGTTATAAAAATAAGCGATTAAAACACACTACATCAACAAAAAAATGCACAGTTTTAGGAAGGAGTTTAAACCAATTGTTTACTGGCAAAATAGGCAAGTATTATACAGTTACATACTTTAATTATAAGAATTAAAACCATTGCCCATTGCCTACCCTCATCAAAATACTTTTTCAGCAAACCCTAATTATTTGCTTTTCGCTTGATTTTTAGCCTGTTCAAGCGCAACTTCTTTCATAGCTTCAAATGAGTTACGATTAGATGCTCCTTCAATAGCTTTTACAGCTAAATCTTGAACTTGTTTTAAGGCAGAATCTAGTTGTTGTGTCAAATTATTTAAGCGATTTTCATTACTCAAAATAGTCGATTCTAAGGCTTGTATTCTGAGTTGATAATTTTGGGTTTCTCCTTCAATTTCTTTTTGTCTTAAATCTGTTTTTATTTTGGCTTGATAATGTCCAATTCCTTTACCTTCTTCTTTCGCTTTTTTAATTTCTGTTTCTAATTTTGCTTCAAATTCTTCTACTTTTTGCTTGACGATCTCATACTCTTTTTCTCGATCACTAATATCTTTTTCTCGATTTTGCCAAATTTTTTCTTGTTGCTGACGAGCTTCATCTAAGGCTTTATAAAGTTGATTTAATTCTTGTTGATAATTGTCTTGATCTAACTCTCTTGTTAATGTCAAATTATAGTGATACTCTTCATTTTCTCGTTGTTTATTTTTAGTATAATTATCATTACGAATTTTGATTTCTCGTTGTTTATTTTCTTGTTCTTTAAGCCATTCTTTTTTTGCTGTTTCTAATTCTTGTCCTAAAATTTCTTGTCTTTGATTATATTCGTTAAATAAAGTTTTTGTACTTTCATCATAGGTAGCTAATAAGGTGTTTAAAGTATCATCTTCAATGGTTTCTAAATTGTGCAATTCTTGTAGTTGATTTAATTCTGATTGAATGTTATTTTCTAACTTTTCTAAACTTGATGCTTCAGTAATTAATTGTTCAGAAAGTTGACTAACAGCACTACCAAAACCAATTTGTAGCTGTTCTAAATTAGCAATTACTTGTTCAATATTATTAATTTTATTCATGGAATTTAAAGAAGTATTTTCAGGAGGTTTAGGCACAGATTTTACGGGAGGATTATTAACTATTTTTTGAGCATTGTCTAAGGCTTTTTGTTGCACTTGAGTTTGTTTTTGAGCTAATTCTACTTGTTTTTTTAAATTAGTTTTCTCTTGTTCTAATTCTTGATAAGCCGCTAAAATTTCTGCCTTGGTACTTTTAGAGTTAATTGCCATATTTTTAACCTTTTTATTGTTAATAAATTTCGTTGTGAGGAATTGAGTCTTTTATTCTGTGAATATGTTCTATTTTTCTTATTTTATAAACACTTTATGCCCTATTTATTATTTTACAAATAAGATAATGTAGAATAAAAGTTATCTTTTTTTTAAGAAGATTTAGAAAAATTAATTATTGGGTTGAAAAGCTCTTAAAGCTAAATTTTGAGCCTGATTAGTTGCATTTTGAAGTTGTGCAATAATGGCTTCTATTTGTTCAGTTTGTTGCTGAATTTTTGCTTCTAAAGATTGAAGTTTAAATTCATAACCTTGTTTTGTTGATTCCCATTCTTTTTCTAGTAAATTAACTTTAACTTGGGCTTCTCTGTCAGCTTCTTTTATAGCTTCAGCACGAGCTTTATTTACTTCTGTTTTAATTTGCTCTTCAAAACCTTCAATTTTTTTCTTATTACTGTTAAATTCTTTTTCTTGACTGGTTAAAATATTTTCTCTTTCTTGCCAAAGTTTATTTTTGTCTAAATCAGCTAATCTCAATTCTCTTTCCTGAATTCTTTTCGCTTCTTCATATTCATCATTTTGAATTTTTCTTTCTACTTCTAATTGATAATTAAAATCAGCCTCTAATTGTTGTCTTTGTTGGGTTAAAAGCTCTAATTCTTCAGCTATTTTTATCGTAAATTCTGTATCTTCTTTTTCCCAATTTTTCCGTAATTTTTCTTTCTGTAAAGTTATATTATTTTGTGCTGTTTCAATTTGAGTTTCAAGAGAAGTTAATCTTTCTTGATGTTCTTGTCTTAATATATATAAAGCATCAGCAACTAAGCGAATTTTTTGTAATTCTGCTAACTTTTCTGTTTCAACGGTAATAGCTTTTTTTAGTTCTGTTAAAATACCAGATTCTGTCTCTAATCGGTTAGCTATTTCTTTAGTTAAATTACTAAAATCTAACTGCAAATTAGCCATACTATTAACAATGTTATTAACAGTATAATCAGCAACTTTCGCTAATAAAGCCTTATTTTTTTCCTTTTCAACTGTTTCTTCTTTAGTTTCAACTTTCGACTGTTTTAGTTGATATTCAGCGAATAATTGCCCAAAAGCTAACATAATTTGATCTTTACTATCTTTAACTTCTGTTTGACTCATAATCTTAAACTTGACTTTTTATTCAACATGATAATATTATAATAACTAATGTTGATTTTTTCGTCAACTAAATGTTGATTTTTTGTTCAAGGAGAAAAAAATGATAGAAATAATAGATTTTGGGATATTAATTAAGGACGCAAGAAAACAAAAAGGTTATACTCAGAGGCAGTTAGCGAAAAAATTGGGTATTGATTTTACATACCTTTCTAAGTTAGAAAATAGTCGCCCTGATTATGCACCAAAAGAAGAGTTAATTAGGAAATTAGCGGATTATCTCAATTTAGATGAAGAGGAGTTAATATTTTTAGCGGGGCGTATTCCTTCACAAGATGAGGATTTAATTAAGCAACATTATCAAGATATGCCTTTATTATTTCGGCGTATGAGAGAGAATCCTGAATTTGCCGCTAAAATATTTCAACAGGCGAAAACGATTGATAATTATTAGGTAAATATCCTTTATGAAAGTAAAAGAAATTATCAAAATCATCGAAAAAGATGGTTGTTATTTAATTAGAACAAAAGGTAGTCATTAACAATATAAACACGATTTTAAAAGGGGATTGGTTACAATACTGGGTAAGTTTCTGATGATTTAGCACTTGGCACAGCTAATAGCATTTTGAAACAAGCACAAATAAAATACTAGGAGTTGATTTTATGCGTTATGCGATCGTAATTGAAAAAGCACCATCTAATTATTCGGCTTATTGTTCTGATTTGCCCGGATGTGTAGCCACTGGTTATACCATTGAGGAAGTTAAAAATGAAATGACACAGGCTATCGCTTTTCACCTGGAAGGATTGCGAGAAGAAGATTTACCGATACCTTTGCCATTATCTTTGACTGATTATATCGAAGCTAGTTAATAATCACAAGTAACATAGCTATATTTGCTACATTTTAGATATTGAGGTCAGGAAATTATTAAAATTCTAACTTTTATCCTTAAAATCTCAAAAAATCTTAGCAATTAAAAATTATTCATTATTAATTATTCATGACTTCTCCTCAAATGACTATTCTTGGTTCAGGTGCATGGGGTAATACATTAGGATATTTACTAGAACGATCACAACATAGTTACAAGATCTGGAATCGTAGCTCGTTACAATCATTAGAATCGGTGACAGCAGAAGCTGATATTCTCATCTCGGCGGTGTCGATGAAGGGGGTTAGAAATGTTATCAGTCAACTGCAACAGTTTAACCTAAAGCAAAATACTGTTATCGTTACGGCAACCAAAGGCTTAGATTTAGAAACAACGAAAACTCCTTCGCAAATTTGGCAAGAGGCTTTTCCTCATAACTCTATCATAGTTTTATCAGGACCTAATCTATCAAAAGAGATTCAAAAAGGTTTACCTGCGGCGACGGTGGTTGCTAGTAATGATATTTCGGCGGCGGAGTTAGTGCAAACTATTTTTTCTTCCGATATTTTTCGAGTATATGTTAATAATGATCCTATTGGTACAGAATTAGGTGGTACATTAAAAAATGTAATGGCGATCGCATCAGGAGTATGTGATGGGTTAAAATTAGGCACAAATGCCAAGGCGGCATTATTAACAAGGGCATTACCTGAAATGATTAGAGTAGGAATACATTTAGGTGCATCAAAAGAAACATTTTTTGGTTTATCAGGATTGGGTGATTTATTGGCAACCTGTGATAGTCCATTGTCTCGCAATTATCAGGTAGGATTTGGATTAGGAGAAGGTAAAATTTTGTCCGCTATTTTAGAAAATTTAGAAGGCACAGCCGAAGGAATTAACACCACAAATGTTTTAATAAAGTTAGCCCATAAAAAACAAATTTCTATACCTATTGCTTATCAGGTTTATTTATTACTTAAAGGTAAAATTAGCGCCCAAGAGGCTGTTAAAAATTTAATGGCAAGGGAATTAAAAGAAGAATTTTGGTATATTGAATTTAACTGAATTAGCATCTAAGAGTAATTCATGAATTATTCCTAAGAATATAGCTTATTACCTATTACCTAATTAAGAAAGGTATTAAAAGATGCGATCGCCATTAAGAACTATTGAGACAAAACAACAATTACGGCAAATTCCTTTAAAATGGATTTTGATTGTTCCATTTGTATTGCAAACTGTAGGGGCAGTGGGAATAGTTGGTTATTTATCTTATCGTAACGGACAAAAAGCGATAGAAAACCTCAGCGATCAATTGATGTCGGAAGTAGGTCATAATATAACTCATCATCTCGATACTTATTTAGAAGTTGCCCAACAAGTTAATCAGGTTAATAAAAAAGTAATTCAATCGGGAATAATTAATCCTAATGACTTTGAAAAATTAGGTAAATATTTTTGGCAACAATTACAAAGTTACGATTTTACCTATATTAATTATGGTAATGAAAAAGGAGAATTTATTGGCACAGGTTATGTAAAAAAAAATTTAGAAATAGCAGAGTTAAAACTTCCCAAAAATAACATTCTTTATAGTTATAAACCTGATAATTTAGGAAATCGTATTTATCCTCCAGTTGTCTATAAAGGACAAAATCCTAACAAAGCACCATGGTATTTAAAAGCAAAAGAAACAGATAAATCGATTTGGAGTCCAATTTATAATTGGGCAGATGTACCTGAAGAAATAGCTATCTCCGCTAGTGCTCCTGTTTATGATTCATCTAATAAACTGTTGGGAGTTGTGGGCATAGATTTAAGTCTCTCGAAAATTAGTGACTTTTTAAAAAAATTAAAGATAGGAAAATCAGGACAAGTTTTGATAGTGGAAAGATCAGGTTTATTAGTAGCTAATTCTAATAATATAACACCCTATCAATTATCTAATGGTATCGCTAAACAGATTCAAATAAAAGATATTGAAGACTCTTTAATTCAGTCGGCAATTCAAACTATTAATCACCATTTTGATAATTGGCAAAACATTAATAATCAAGATGACAATATTTTTATAAGTAATAACAATACTTTTGTTCAAGTTGTCCCCTACCAAGATAATTATGGCATCGATTGGTTAATTATTATTGCTATACCGAAGTCAGATTTTACCGCAGAAATTCAAAGGAGTATTAAGCAAACTATTTTACTCTCTTTTTTAACTTTATTAGGTACTATGATCATAGGTGTTTTGACAGCACAACACATTACTAAACCTATTTTACGACTTTTAAAAGCCCATGAATCTTTTAGAGAAGGTAAATTACATGAGTTTGTACCAGAAAATACTAACATTAAAGAACTGCAAATATTATCTATTTCTTTCTTTGATATGGCGAATCAAATTCAACAAGCCATGAGTCAAAGTGAAAACCGTTACTATCAACTCGTACAACAACAAACAGATTTTATTTTGCGATCGCAACCCGATACAACTATTACTTTTGCTAATGATTCTTTATGTGATGCTTTAGGTTGTACATTAGAACAAATAATTGGACAAAAATGGATTAAGTTTGCTAATTCTGAAGATTTAGAAACTATACTTCAAAAAATATCGTTACTTACCCCAGAAAATAACAGTTTTTTTTCAGAAAATAGAGATAAAAGGAGTAATGGAGAGATAGGTTGGACACAATGGATTAATCAAGGTATTTTTAATGAAAAAGGTCAACTAATAGAACTTCAATCTTCAGGAAGAGATATTACTAAACTCAAAGAAATCCAAATCGCCTTAACAGAAAGTGAAGCTAGATTTCAAAAAATTGCCATTTCATCACCAGAAATTATTTATATTGTAGTGCAACGTCCTGATGGTTCACAATATTTTGAGTACATTAGTTCGGCAGTGGAAGAAATTTTAGAAGTTAGCCCTGAAGAAGTATTAACCAATCCTGATAGTTTTTTCAATCAATTTTATCCTGATGATATATCAAATTTTGAACGGGCAGTATTAGAAAGTATTCAAACATTGTCACCTTTTCATCATGAATGGCGTATGATTACTCCTAGTGGAAAACTAAAATGGTTACAAGCGAATGATCGCCCAGAATTAAGAAAAGATGGTAATGTAGCATGGTCAGGAGTTATGTTAGATATAACTGACACCATTGAATCGAAATATCGTTTAGAGAAACTAGCAAAACACATTCCGGGAGTAATTTATCAATATCGTTTATCGCCTGATGGTAAAACATCTTTTCCTTATGCTAGTAAAGGAATTGAAGATATTTATGGAGTCACCCCAGAAGAAGTTAAAGAAAGTGCTGATAAAGTTTTTGATGTACTTCATCCTGAGGATAAAGATAATATTTTACACACAATTCTTGAATCAGCAAGTAATTTAACTCCTTGGTATTGTGAGTATCGAGTTTGTCGTCAAGATGGGCAAATTATCTGGGTTTTAGGAAATTCTACACCACAAAAAGAAATTGATGGTAGCATTATTTGGCATGGTTACATCATGAATATTACTGAACGTAAGCAAATAGAAATAGAACTCGCTCAAGCTAAAGAAGAAGCGGAAGCCGCCACAAAAGCAAAAAGCCAATTTTTAGCAAATATGAGTCATGAAATTCGTACACCCATGAATGGAGTTGTTGGTATGGCACAACTTCTCTCTATGACTCAATTAACTCATGAACAAGGAGATTTTGTCAAAACCATTAAATATAGTGCGGATACTCTTTTAACTATTATTAATGATATTCTTGATTTTTCTAAAATTGAATCGGGGATGATGGAAATAGAAGAAAATCCTTTAATCTTAGAGGATATTCTCAAATCTGTTGGTCATCTTTTTTATAAACAAGCTCTTGATAAGGGAATTAATCTTACGTATAGTATCAATAATGATGTTCCTCATGAAATTTTAGGAGATAGTTCCCGTTTACAGCAAGTTTTACTTAATATTATCGGTAATGCCCTTAAATTTACTCAACAAGGCAATATTATCATTTCCGTGCAACATAATCAATATAATCATGATACTTCAGAGTTGATCATTAGTATTAAAGATGATGGTATTGGCATTAGTGGCGATCGCATTAATAAATTATTTAAACCTTTTACTCAAGCAGATGCTTCTATTAATCGTAAATACGGGGGTACCGGTTTAGGATTAGCTATTAGTAAAAACTTAATTGAATTAATGGGGGGAAAAATATGGGTAGAAAGTAATGGAAATATAGGTGGTAATCCTCCTCAAAATTGGATTTTAGAATCAATAACTCGAAGTTCAACTTTTTATTTTACCCTCCCGATTAAAAAAGTTTTTATCAGTCAAAAAGGATTAAAAAAAATACCCGAAAAACCTGTTATCGAAATTATTACCACAAAATCAAAATCAAACTTGACAATTCTTTTGGCTGAAGATAACCAGATTAATCAAAAAGTAGCATTATTAGCTCTTAAAAAATTAGGATATACAGCTGATGTTGCTAACAATGGTTTAGAAGTTTTACAGATGTTAGAAAAAAAATTTTATGACGTAATTTTAATGGATATGCAAATGCCTGAAATGGATGGTGTCACCGCTACAAAAATGATTCGTCAATCCTCAACACGACAACCTCACATTATTGCATTAACTGCTAATATTTTAGAAAATGATCGTCAAATCTGTTTATTTGCTGGAATGAATAATTATATTTGTAAACCTATTATTATTAACGAATTAAAAGAGGCTTTACATAAAGTAACCATCATCACCTGAGTTGGATATAAATTTGTTGGCAAAGATGAGAATAGGAGACTAGGAGAGAATCGATTTAAAAATTATTAAATCAGTATTAAACCTTTATTTCTCAAAGATTTTACATCGAAAAAACATAAGTCAAATGAGTTTTAGCTGATAGCTGATAACTAACACGTCTAAAAATCTTAGTTAATCAAAAATAACTAAATTATCTCGATGAATAACGGTTTCTGCACCATAATAACCTAAGATATTTATAATATCTGAAGACTTCTGTCCTTTAATTTTTAGCAATTCATCATAGCTATAATTAACGATACCTTTACCGATTTCTTGCCCTTGAAAATCAACTAAATCTACCGCTTCAGAATTACTAAATTCCCCCTCAATTTTTGTGATTCCTGCGGCTAATAAAGATTTTCCCTGAGTAGATAAAGCCTTAACTGCACCATCATCTAAATATATTTTTCCCATTGCAACTAAACCATTAGCAATCCATCTTTTACGGGCATTTTCTGTTTTTGGTTGTGCTTCAAATTTTGTGCCAATGGCTTCTCCTGACAAAATTTTAGAAATATTTTCGGGATTTTTACCGTTAGTTATCACTGTTGTCACCCCAGCACTAGAGGCAATTTTAGCCGCTCGTAATTTAGTTATCATACCACCTGTACCCCAACCACTGCCACTATTCGTTACATCCACTTGTAAATTGGCAAATTCTTCACTATCTACTAAATCTATTGGTGTTGCCGAAGGTACGACACGAGGATCAGCCGAATAAAGTTTATCGACATCTGTTAACAAAAATAACCAATCTGCTTCTACCAAACTCGCAACTAAGGCTGATAATGTGTCGTTATCACCAAATTTTAATTCTTCTGTGGCAACGGTATCATTTTCATTAACGATAGGAATTACACCTAATTCTAATAACGCATTAAAAGTATTACTAGCATTAACATAACAACTTCTCTCCATTAAATCTCGTCGAGTGAGCAAAATTTGAGCTATAGGTTGCCCTAAATTGTTAAACAAATCATCATAGACTCTAATCAATCTTCCTTGCCCCACGGCGGCTATTGCCTGTTTTAAATTAATATTTTTAGGTCGTTGTGTCAAATTCAATCTAGCACAACCAACTCCTACTGCACCAGAGGAGACTAAGATTACTTGATAACCTTTTTGACGTAGATTAGTTAAGGTTTCTACTAAAGACGCAATGGTAGAAAGAGCTAAATTTCCCGTTTGAGGTCGTGTTAAACTAGATGTACCGATTTTGATAACGATGGTTTGTGTCATTTCGGAGGATGAAGAATTAGAAATTTTTGGGGCGAGTGGTATTCACCTTTGTATTTAGGAATGAGGAATTACAGACAAAATGCTTCTTCCATAAAATTAATTGTTCATTGTCAATGGTCAATTGTCAATTTCTCCTGTAACTTGTGCAAGAAATTTACTCAAATTAACCAAGAAGGGTGATAATTGTTAACAAACTTACATAAAATTTAGTTTAAGTTCATATTTTATTAAAAACGGAATTGAATGCACATCGCTTGGCTAGGAAAAAAATCCCCTTTTTGCGGAAACGTGACATATAGCAGAGAAATTACCAACGCTCTGTTAGATAGAGGTTATAAAGTTAGTTTTCTTCATTTTAGCGAAGAAAGTGACGAATCTAGCCCTGAAAACTATGTCGCTGAAGTTAATCTTCCTTTTCTCTACAAATCTCAAATTTATACGATCCCCGCTCCTAAATCTACTAAAATTTTATTGCGATCATTACAAAAGTTACAGCCTGATATAGTTCATGCTTCTTTAACTTTATCTCCCCTTGATTTTCGCCTTCCAGAAATTTGTCAACAGCTAAAAATTCCCCTTGTTGCGACTTTTCATCCCCCTTTTGATAGTATGTGGCGTAATATTAAATCTAGTACTCAGTATTTAACTTATCAACTTTATGCACCTTCTTTAGCAAAATATAATCAAACCATAGTCTTTTCTGAACTTCAAAAAGATTTATTGATCAAATTAGGTGTACCTGCGTCAAAATTAGCTATTATTCCCAATGGTGTTGATACAGAAAAATATTCTCCTAATCAATCTTATTTCAAAAAGAAATATCCCCAACATCAATTATATGTTTATCAAGGAAGAATCGCCGTAGAAAAAAACGTTGAATCTTTATTAAAAGCATGGAAATACGCAGAAATGGGTACAAATGCCAAATTATTTATCATTGGTGATGGTCATTTAACTCCTACTCTTAAGCCATTATATAATCAAGAAGATGGTGTTATTTGGTTAGGTGCGATCGTCGATGATGAAAAAAGAATTGATATTTTAAGAAGTTGTGATGTATTTGTATTGCCTTCTTTAGTAGAAGGCTTATCTTTATCTCTATTAGAAGCAATGGCTTGTGGTTTAGGCTGTGTTGCGACAGATGCTGGTGCAGATGGTGAAGTTTTAGCCCATGCAGGAATTGTTCTTAGCACTCAGGAGGTTACTACTCAATTAAAAACGATATTACCTCTTTTGGCACATCATCCAGAAATGGCTGGTTTACTAGGTAAAAAAGCTAGAAATCGAGTTTTAGAAAAATATACTTTAAGAGATAATGTTACTAAATTAGAACAACTTTACAAGGAATTATGCAGTCAAAAAGTTTATTTTTAAAAAGTATTTCTCCTATCTCTTGTAAGAATAATTAATAAATTACTTCTACTTTTTGATCACACCTAATCAATAATTAATAGACTTTTGACTAACATTTTTGTTTTTATTTCTATTTCTTGCCAATTCAATTCCCCATTATCATCAATAAAAATTTTATCTGTTTCTACTGGTGTAATTTGCCCTATTTTATAGTTATAAAAACATATTTGAAAACATAATTCCCAAATATTATATTTCTTTGAATAATTATCTTTTTGTAAAGAAACAATATAACCAGGAAAAGGCTCACTGACTTCTTCATAACTAATATTCCATTCTAATAATTCTGATTCTTGTCGAATATTATCTATTAATCTGATATAAATTGGTTGCAATAATAATTGAGCTTTTTCATATTCGATGATGTTTTTAAATTTTGGTTGCATTATTTTTTTTAAGTTAAGTACTAAATTGTTTTCAGACGTATAATTTTATAGATAAATTGGGTAATAATTATAATTTTTTTAATATTCTTTATTCTTATTTTTAAGTTTATATAATTAGTTCTAAATTTTTGAATTTCTAAACCAGTCAGTAAAATAGTTAAAGGTATTTCTTTTAAAATTAAAGTGGAATTTTGATTAATTTTTAACAATACATGATTCAGTCGAGATAAATAATTATTAAATTGGACGAGTTTCCATAATAAATAACAATTTAAAAAGACGATCATTAAGTTAAAAAGAATAATAAATTTTAAGGACATTAATTTTTAACCTGAACATTACTAATAATATATTTTATTCACTTATAAGTTAATTTAAAAAATAAGATTGTTCCAGCTAAGATTAACGTAATTAAATTACTAATAATAATAGGTATATCTGTCTGTAAAATTCCATAAATTAACCATAAAAAAACACCTATACAAAAACTTAAAAACATTGATAATGATAAATCTTTAGCTGACTGCGATTTCCAAGTTTTAATTACTTGAGGTAAAAAAGAAATAGTGGTTAAAAAACCTGCCATTAAACCAATTATTGTTACCAATTCCATAATAAAAGTTTAGAAAATTTAAGTCGTGATAATATAATTTTTAAACCCAATAGAATTATTATTTTCTACTATCATTTATCTTCGTCAACAAATCTTATTTAATATTAAAATCAATGATTTAGTTGAGTCTTAGTAAAATTTAAAAATTCATCAGCTCTTTTTATTTGTAGTTTAGCTTCTTCGAAGTCAATAAGGTTAATTTCACCATAGTCGCTATTTCTCTTAATCTCAATAACTGGATTTACAACTGTATTTAAAACAACTAAAATATCCGAGATCTGAATCAAAAATTTTGTATTTCTTATAGCTTGAAACCCAAATTAGATTAGGCTTAAGCTGACTAATTCTTGATTTATATACAAAACTCAATTTTTGTTTTATTTTATCAATTATTTTAGCTATTTTTTTCATAGTTTTTAGCGTTTTAGTTTTTCAAATTAAACTAGAATAAATTTAAAAAACCTCCTAAAAAGATAGGAGGTTAACAAAATTTTTATTGATTATACTTCCAACGCTAATGAGCTTTTGTTGGGTTTTGATAACTTAACTTAACCTACAATAATTAAGCAAGTTCGAGATATATTTAGGCAAACACTAGCCTAAAATTCTCTTGGCAGTGGCTACGACATTATCAACAGTAAAACCAAATTTTTCCATAACCACGTCACCAGGAGCAGATGCACCATAAGTATTAATACCAATACTTGCACCTTCATCCCCGACAAAACGTTCCCAACCAAAGGTTACACCAGCTTCAACAGAAACACGTTTTTTAATGGCTTTAGGTAATACTGATTCTTTATATTCATCACTTTGTGCGTCAAATAATTCTACACAAGGCATGGATACTACACGAACTTTTAAGCCTTCTGCTTTTAATTTTTCTGCGGCATCAATACAAAGTCCGACTTCGCTACCAGTACCGATTAAGATTAAGTCTAATTCGTTAGGAGCAAATCCACAAGCTGCGACATAACCACCCTTGGCTACTGCGTCAATGGACGAACCAGCTAAGTTAGGTAAGTTTTGACGAGTTAATGCCATTAAAGAAGATTTTTTCTTACTTTCGATAGCTACTTTATAAGCTCCAGAAGTTTCATTACCATCAGCTGGACGGAAAACGAGTAAATCAGGGATTAAACGTAAAGAAGCAACGTGCTCGACAGGTTGGTGTGTAGGGCCGTCTTCTCCCAATGCGATGGAATCGTGAGTCATAACCCAGATAACTTGTGCTTCAGATAACGCAGATAAACGGATAGAATTTCTCATGTAGTCAGTGAAGACTAAGAAGGTTGCACCGTAAGGAATTAAACCAGTATTATGTAAAGAAATTGCGTTACAAATTGCACCCATAGCATGTTCACGTACCCCAAAATGGACGTTACGATTTTCGTAAGCTCCTTTTTGGAAATCTCCAGAAACCTTTAACTGAGTGAGGTTAGAGTGGGTTAAATCCGCAGAACCACCGATTAATTGAGGTAAAACTGTAGAAATAGCATTTAAGCAATTTTCAGAGTGTTTACGACTAGCTAAAGGTTTATCTTCAGAAGTATAAGATGGTAAACAATCCGACCAATTTTCAGGAAGTACACCGGAAGTAATGGTTTCAAATTCTTTAGCTTCGGTAGGATACTTAGTTTTGTAAGTAGCGAGGGTTTGATTCCATTGTGCTTCTAAACTTGCACCACGTTCGATGGCTTTATTAAAATAATTATAAACTTCTTGAGGTACAACAAAAGGCTCATAATTCCAACCTAAGTTTTTACGGGTAGCCTCTACTTCGTCACCACCTAAAGCTGCACCATGTACTCCTGCGGTATTTTGTTTTTTAGGAGAACCATAGCCGATAGTAGTAGTAACTTTGATCATGGTAGGTTTATCAGTCACAGATTTAGCTTCAGCAATAGCCGCAGCGATGGCATCTAAATCAGTATTACCATTTTCTACATGAAGAACGTGCCAACCATAAGCCTCAAAACGTTTAGAAACATCTTCGGTAAAAGCTATGTCAGTTGAACCATCTATAGAGATATGGTTATCATCATATAAAGCAATGAGTTTACCTAAACCCCAATGTCCAGCTAAAGAAGCGGCTTCACCAGAGATCCCTTCCATATTACAACCATCACCGAGTATAACATAGGTGTAATGATCAATTAAAGTAACATCAGGTTTGTTATATTTAGCGGCTAAATGAGCTTCTGCTAAAGCTAAACCCACACCGTTAGCAATACCTTGTCCAAGAGGTCCAGTTGTAACTTCAATACCAGCAGTTACGAAGTTTTCAGGGTGTCCGGGTGTTTTAGATTTCCACTGACGAAATTGTTTAATATCATCAATAGTAACACTATCATATCCGAATAAATGTAATAAAGAATATTGAAGCATAGAACCATGACCAGCAGAAAGCACGAAGCGATCACGGTTAATCCACTGAGGATTTTTGGGATTAAAACGCATGAATTGATCCCATAAGACAAAAGACATAGGAGCTGCGCCCATAGGTAAACCGGGGTGTCCAGATTTAGCTTTTTCAACGCCATCGATGGAGAGAAAACGAATAGCGTTAACGCAGAGTTCTTGAATAGATTGGGTTGCAACCACCATAATTAATTTTAAATTTAACTAGATATACATAAATTTGATTAGTTAGCCTATATCTTCTCATTGTTTAGGAGAGATAGCAATAGTTAACAATGGACAATTGACAATGAATAATTCTTGACCATCAATTGATTTGTAAAATCATTTAGATCAAGCCTTGGACTATCATAGAATAAGTTAATTTTTTAGTACTTATTTTCAAGGTAGGACATACTATCAAAAAGCTCTAGAAAAATAAGTAGATTAGTTTTTTGAGTATAGATTCTGAGATGATTATTTTTTATTGTGTTATTACATGTTAATAAAATCTGCTTATATTCACATTCCTTTTTGTAAAAGAAGATGTTTTTATTGTGATTTTCCGATTACAGTTTTAGGAGATAATAGTGGTGATAATTATTCCCATTGGCAAAAAGAATATGTTAGTTTTTTATGTCAAGAAATTCTCGCTACTTCTTGTGAAAATATAATCAATTTAGAAACTATTTTTTTTGGTGGTGGTACTCCTTCTTTACTTGCTATAGAAGGATTAGAAAAAATATTATGTACTTTAAACCAACATTTTGGAATTGATAAAAATGCAGAAATTTCTTTAGAAATCGATCCTGCTACTTTTGATTTAACTAAACTTCAACAATATCAAAAACTAGGTATCAATCGAATTAGTTTGGGGTTACAAGCCTTTCAAGATAAATTGTTAGAAATTTGTGGAAGAACACATAGATTAACAGATATAAATCAATCTATCGACTGGATTCATCAAGCTGGTTTTGATAATTGGAGTTTAGACTTAATTTCTGGCTTACCCTATCAATCTCTCGATGATTGGCAAGAATCTTTAGAAAAAGCCATCACTTTACAACCAAAACATCTTTCTTGTTATGATTTAGTATTAGAACCTGTTACTGTGTTTGGTAAAAAGTATGCTGAAGGAGATAATCCTTTACCACCAGATGAAACCGCAGCCAAGATGTATTGTTTAGCTTCAGAAAAATTAACACAAGCAGGATATACTCATTACGAAATTTCTAACTATGGACAAAAAGGGTATGAATGTCGTCATAATCAGGTTTACTGGCGTAATGAGTTTTATCATGGTTTTGGTATGGGTGCAGCTAGTTATACTGAGAATAAACGTTTTACTCGTCCTCGTACCAGAAAAGAATACTTTAATTGGGTAGAAAAATATATTGAAAATAAAGGGGTTATTGATATTTCTACTACCTCCGAAAATGATAAATTACTTGAAACTTTAATGTTGGGTTTACGACTAAAAAATGGAGTCAATTTAGACCAACTTAAAATTCACTTTGGTCAAAAAATAGATACTCAAATCTTATATTGTCTTGAATCTTTTTTAAAAGATAATTTAGTTATATTTGATCAAAATACTCAACAATTAAGTTTAAGTGATCCTCAAGGATTTTTATATTCTAATATGATATTAACCGAACTATTTAATAAATTTGAAACTATTTAAAGTATGATTTGGATTTTGTACTAATAATTTAAGTATTTTTATTTAAAATGTAAGATTTTACCGTAATAATCCTAAGATATTTGCGAATAATTAAAGATTGAAAAATAAATCTGTAAATTTTACTAATAGGATTATTATATAATTTACCAAGGACTACTAATTAAGATAAATCCTGCCCAGTAAAAAGGATGAGATAAAGTAATTTTTTCTTTAATTTCAATATTTTCCGGTAAATCAATATTTCCATGGGGCGTGATTAAACGATTATTCTCAAAATAGATTTTTTCTTCTAATAATAAACTTTGTGCTTTACGTAAAGCCTCGGTTTTAGTATTATTTGGTTGATTTAGTAATTGCTCATAAAATTCAGTAATTAGTGCAAAAGTACCTAAATCACTGATATTCCACAAAGTGCCTAAAGCAGAATTTACCCCTGATTGTAAAGCAATTCCTGTAAAGCCTAATCTTGCATTGTGATCATCTAATGCAGTGTTACAAGCACTTAAAACTAATAAATCAGGAGGAGTTTGCCAAGGAAGATTTGACATTTTATCTAAAGTTAATTTATTATCCCAAAATTGAATATAAGAATTACTAGCATCGCCCGGATTAAAATTGGCATGAGTAGCCAAATGTATAATTTGAAAAGAATTATTTTTTAATTGATTTTGCATATTATCTAAAGTAAATTCTTCATTAATTAAAAGTTGACTAGATTTTAAAGGAGAAATACTAGGCTTTTTTTCTGATCTTTGGACAATATTTTCTAACTCTAATGTTACCGCAGGTAAAGGTTCTTCGTCAGGAAAATATGATGCACCCATCGCTAAAATCTTAGTGTTAATCATCGGTTTATATTCAACATTAATTAGATTAAAAGCTGGAATACGGGCAATACTATATTTTTCTACTAAAAAATTTTTACCATCATGTAAAGCTGATAAAGGTAATAATCTCACTCCATTCCCTATACAAAATAAAATATTGTTGATATTTTCTGCATCTAAAAATTCTTCTTGAAAAGGCTTAACAATCCAGTCATATAATTGTTGAGATTGAGTTAAATTAATAGGAGTGTTGATTTGATCAATTTCTCCATAAAAATCTTCAACAACTTTGCTTATTTTTGTCAATGAAACATCATTAATATCTCTAACAGTAATTTTACCTTTTTTTGTTAAATAGACTAAATGTAAATATTTTTCTTCAGGCATAACCCAAATAACAGCGGAATTAGTACCTGTTTTTTTATCTATATCTGTTAAGATAGAAGCAATTTCTGAAGAACTTTGCTTATTATCGATCATATTTCGCTTAAAAAAAGTTTCATATTCTTTCTGTAATTTTTCCTCCATTTGTAACATTTTGCTATTTAAAATAGCTTCTTGTTTATTTGCAGGAATTAATTGTGCATTAACAAAAGATGAGCTTAAAATAATGGTCAATGATAAAATTATTAGTCCTAAAAAAACACCAAATTGTCTGAAATTATAACGGATAAAATTTTTTTTAATTAGTCGAGATAAAAGTTTTATAAATCTCATTTTAGCTTTATCGCATTGGAAGTAATCCTATTATTATAAATTAGAAATTACTTTTTTCACGGATTATTTTTTAGTCCTTTTACATTTGCACTACATACAAACCTTTAATAAGAATTTACACAGCTAAAAATTCTTGAATAACTCTTTGGCTTAATTGACTGGTTAAACCAGAGGCAACAATTCCTCCTTTTTGCATCGCATAATATCGATCTGCTTGACGCACAAAATGTAAATGTTGTTCAACTAAAAGAACAGAAATACCAGTTTCTTTAATAATCTTTTTTACTGCTGCTTCAATCTCTAAAATAATAGATGGTTGAATACCTTCTGTCGGTTCATCCAATAGCAATAATTTTGGTTTTCCCATTAATGCCCTTGCGATTGCCAATTGTTGTTGTTGTCCACCGCTTAAGTCTCCTCCCATACGGTTTAACATAGTTTTTAACACAGGAAATAACTCAAAAATTTCGTCAGGAATTTCTTTTTTGACCTTTCTTGGTATCGCTTCTAAACCTAAAATTAAGTTTTCTTTTACGGTTAAACGAGGTATAATATCTCTACCTTGAGGAACATAACCAATACCTAATTTAGCACGTTGATCTGTGGTAACTTTATCAATAACTTTATCGTGAAAATTTATTTCCCCTGTAGGAGATTTTAATAAACCCATAATAGTTTTCAATAAAGTAGTTTTGCCGACACCATTTCTACCTATTAAGCATACCATTTCACCACTATTGATACTTAAATCAACATCTCTTAAAATATGACTTTCACCATAATAAACATTTAAACCAGATAAATTAAACATAATAGTTAATATTTGATAATTGATAGTTTATATTGAAAAAATATCTGCATATATGAGTATAATTACTCATCATTAACAATTTCTGAAGGTAAATTGAGTAATGCTAATAAATCTTGATAAACCTGATTTTCTAACTCATTTATACCGTGATTATTAATAATTTGATTAATTAAATCTAAAACTTTTAGCTTTTCTTCTTCAGTTTCTAACAATGGAACTAAATCATTTAAGGGTATGTTTTCCCCTAAAAAATTAATTAATTCCTCTTTTAACTGCAATTCATCCTCAACAGAAGTTGCAAATTCTTTACTTAAATTAGTAATAATTATATCTTGTTCTTCTGGAGTTAAATTAAAATCAGCCCATGCAATTGTGGCTGCGATACGTATAATAATAATTTCATCTCTTTCTAAAGATGTTTCTTGTCCTAAATATACTTCAATTACACGGGGATCGTTTTGTATTTCGTTCATCGTCCCTTCACATAATACAGTCCCTTGATGTAAAACAGTAACTTGTTTTGCTATTTGTCTAACAAATTCCATATCGTGCTCAATCACTATGATAGAATGACTTTCTGCTAAGGCTAACAACAGATTACCTACATTTTCCGTTTCTTCATCCGTTAAACCAGCCACAGGCTCATCTACTAATAACAAATCAGGAGATTGTGCTACTAACATCCCAATTTCTAACCTTTGTTTTTCACCATGAGATAATAATGCTGCTTTTAATTCAGCTTTAGATGTTAAACCAATAGTTTCGAGTAAACTAGCAACAGTTCGTTTATCTTGTTCAGTAGCCTTATTAAACAGAGTTGAAAAGACATTTTTGGTTTTATTGGCTACTAAATCTAAATTTTCTTTAACAGTTAAATTCAAATAAACTCTGGGGGTTTGAAATTTTCTTCCAATACCCATTCTAGCTATTTGATGTTCACTAATTTTTCTTAAATTTTTACCTTTAAAAAATACATTTCCTTCCGTAGGTTGAACTTTACCAGTAATTACATCTAAAAATGTTGTTTTTCCTGCACCATTAGGACCAATAATTACTCTCAATTCACCTTTATTCATTTTAAAGTTAAGATGATTTAGAGCTTTAAAACCATCAAAACTTACCGTTAAATCATCAATTTCTAATATACTTTCATTCATTAGTTATCTTTAGAAATTATTTTTATTTTCTAAAATTTTAATATTTTTCTTAGTCTAACTAACATAATTTGATTTAAGGTTAATTTTCGGTAAAAATTGTTACATAATTATTGATTTAAAACAGATTATCTTTTTTTTGTCATTTTCTGAGATAAGATAATCTGAAAAAAACTTGAAAGGCATAAACAATAATGGATTTAGCAAAACAAGTTTATAAACATTTGCCTAGAACTCTAGAAGCAACGATACTATCAATATATCAATATTGTTCTTACTATGAAGATTTATTATTCTTTAAGAATATACTAATCTGTTCCCAATTATAAGTAACTCGTCTAACTTGCCACTTTACATGTACAGTAACTAATTAAATGACGTGATAACAAATTAATGTCGTCTAAAATCAAAAGCCTTTAAGTCTTTACATATCAAACATTTTAGGAGATATAACTTCAAGATTTAGTGCGAGTGCATTAAGAATAAAATTAACAGATTAAGTGTCATTTTCCCGAAAAATAACAAATTAGATGTCGCCTTCGGAAAGGGCGATTTTTTTTGTTTTAGAGTGGCAATTCACAGATTAAATGTCATACAATAAAATAAGTACACATCAACCTTGTTTTTATTAAACATAAAAATATGCAGCTATGACTAATGAAAATCAAATTTCTGAATCTCAGGAACTGATTTCTCAACTTTCTCCCGAAGAACAAGCAATCGCTGATGTCATTGAAGATTTGGTTCAGCCATGTGACCGAAAAACTTATGGAGCAAAATTGAAAAAAGCAGCCGAAACATTAAATAAATCCGTTAGAACAGTTCAACGATATGTCAAAGAATGGGAGGAAAAAGGATTATTAGCAATAACAAAAGAAAATAGATCAGATCAAGGTACTTATCGTATAGAAAAACGTTTACAGGATTTTATTCTTAAAACTTATCGGGAGGGTAACAAAGGTAGTAAACGAATTACTCCTAAACAGGTTTATTTACGGGCAATTGTCCAAGCCGAAAATTGGAATATCAAGCCACCTTCTCACATGACTGTTTATCGAATCTTGAATCCTATTATTGAGGAGAAAGAGAATAAAAAAAGAGTGAGAAATCCAGGATGGAGAGGTACAAAATTAGCTGTATCCACCAGATCAGGTAATGAAATTAATGTGGAATATAGTAACCATGTCTGGCAATGTGACCACACTCGTGCTGATATTCTTTTGGTAGATCAATTTGGTCAGTTATTGGGCAGACCTTGGTTATCAACGGTTATTGATACTTACTCTCGTTGTATTATGGGTATCAATCTTGGTTTTGATGCTCCTAGCTCTCAGATTGTAGCCTTAGCTTTACGTCATGCAATTCTACCAAAGAAGTATGAAAATAATTATCATTTGCATGAAGAATGGGGTACTTATGGCAAACCAGAGTATTTTTATACCTGAGGGGGCGACAATGAAGGTAAACAGACGATGGCATAAGAGATTGAAGCTGGTAATCTGGATAAAAATAAGATGTTTTTAGTTTTTATATTAATTACTATAGAAAAAGATGTTTCAACTTCCCCAATTTTATCAGGAGTATTTAAAAAAACAGTTTAATTTACCTCAATATTTAACTCTTTGTCTTTTAGTTAATTTACTTCAAAATCTTAAAACTGTTAGGTTAGAAGAAATGGCAAAACTTTTTCCTTATCCGATTAAATTAAGAAGTAGAATTAAAAAGTTACAAAGATTTTTAAGTCTGAAAAATTGGAAAGTTGAAACCATATGGTTTCCGATTTTAAAATCATGGATTATGAACCAATGGGAATCAAACAAAGTAATTTATTTAGTCATGGATAGAACACAGTGGCAAAACATTAATATATTGATGGTAAGTTTAGTTCATCATCAACGAGCTATCCCTGTATATTTTATCTGATTAAATAAAAAAGGAAGTAGTAATTTATCAGAACAAAAACAAGTATTAGAAGCAAGTATTAATTTATTAATTGAATATAAAATAATCGTTTTAGGAGATAGAGAATTTTGCTCTGTGGATTTAGCAAAATGGTTATCAGTAGAGAAACAGGTTTATTTATCTCTACGTTTAAAAAAGAGTGAATATGTGGAGTTAGAAACTGATATATGGTTTCGATTGAGTGAATTAGGTTTATCTCCAGGATTCTCCGTATATTATCGAGGAATAAAAGTTACAAAAACCAAGGGATTCTCAGGAATTAATTTAGCAGCAAAATGGAAGAAAAACTATAGACATAAATCGAGTAAACAGCCATGGTTTATTCTCACAAATTTAGAAAGTATGTCGGAAACAATCTCTGCTTATTCCAAAAGAATGGGTATTGAAGAAATGTTTAGAGATTTTAAATTAGGAGGTTATAACTTAGAAAGTACAAAACTTGAAAATGAACGACTAATTTCTTTAATTATACTGATAACATTATCCTATAGTTATTCAACATTTATAGGAGAAGAAATTAAAAGAAAAGGAATAAGTGAATATCTAGTTAGACCCACAGAAAAAAGAAGAAGATATAAAAGATATAGTGATTTTTCTATTGGTTTAAATGGGATAAAATGGCTAAGTGAAATCTGCTTTTTTCAAGAACAATTAGATAAGTTAACCTCTTTATTTCCTCAGAAACAGTCCTATTATCGTCAAGGTATGAGGGCTATTTCCCTTATCCAATCTGCATTCTGAATGTTCTGTCGCCCCCTCAGTTTTTATACCGATGGTGGCAAGGATTTTCGTTCTAATCACCTTCAACAAATTGGATTACAACTCGGTTTTACTTGTCATTTGCGAAGTCGCCCCAGTGAAGGCGGAGTGGTAGAGCGTCCTTTCAAAACTTTGAATACGGAGGTATTTTCTACTTTACCCGGATATACAGGAGGAAATGTACAGGAAAGACCTGAAGATGCTGAAAAGGATGCCAGTCTTACTCTCAGAGAATTGGAGCGAATTATTGTCCGCTATATCGTTGATAACTACAATCAGCGTATGGATGCTCGTATGGGTGAACAAACTCGTTTTCAGCGTTGGGATTCGGGACTACTTTCTATTCCTGATCTTCTCTCGGAAAGAGACTTAGATATATGCCTTATGAAACAGTCTCGCCGACGTGTGCAAAAAGGTGGTTATCTTCAGTTTGAAAACTTGATGTATCAAGGGGAATATCTGGCAGGTTATGAAGGAGAAACCGTTATTCTACGTTATGACCCCAGAGATATTACTGCTATTCTGGTTTACCGTAATGAGGGTAATAAGGAAGTCTTTTTAACTCGTGCCTATGGGGTAGATTTGGAAACTGAATCAATGTCTTGGGAAGATGCTAAGGCAAGTGCCAAAAAGGTAAGAGAGTCAGGAAAAAATCTCAGCAATAGATCGATCTTGGCGGAGGTGAAAGAAAGACATACTTTCTCTGACAAGAAAACAAAAAAAGAACGTCAACGGCAAGAACAAGTACAGGTAAAGCCTTATATTCCTTCCCCTGTGCTCAAGGAAGTCAAAGAAGAAGTTGACAAGGCTACCGATACTGATACGTCAGAAGAACCAATGGTAGAAGTATTTGATTATTCACAGTTACAAGATGATTATGGATTTTAGGAGATAATTATGGAAGCAAAGGCGATCGCACAACAGTTAGGTAACATTGAAATACCTGAAGAAAAGTTACAAATGGAAATTACCCGATTGAATGGTAAAACGTTAGTAAGTTTAGAACAGGTGGCAAAACTTCATGAATATTTTGAGGGCAAACGTCAATCAAAACAGTCTTGTCGAGTTGTGGGAGAGTCTCGCACGGGAAAAACAATGGCTTGTGATTCTTACCGATTAAGACATAAACCAATCCAAAAAGTAGGACATCCTCCTCAAGTGCCTGTTGTTTATATCCAAATCCCTCAAGATTGTGGCACAAAAGAGCTATTTCAAAGCATTATTGAATACCTTAAGTATCAAATGACAAAAGGAACGATAGCAGAAATTCGACAACGGGCAATCAAGGTTTTACAAGGATGTGGAGTCGAAATGATCATTATCGATGAAGCCGATCGCTTTAAGCCGAAAACTTTTGCGGAAGTAAAGGATATATTTGATCGTCTCAATATTCCTATCGTTTTAGTTGGTACAGATCGCCTTGATACTGTAATTAAGAGAGATGAACAGGTTTATAACCGTTTCCGTAGTTGTTATCGTTTTGGAAAGTTATCAGGTGCTGATTTTCAAAATACCGTCAATATATGGGAAAAGCAAGTTTTGAAACTGCTTGTAGCTTCTAATTTGACTCAGACGAAAATGCTAAAACTAATCGCAGAGGCAACGGGAGGATATATCGGCTTAATGGATACAATCTTGAGGGAATCCGCCATTCGCTCTTTAAAAAGAGGATTTAATAAGATTACTTTTGAGATGCTGAAAGAAGTTACACAGGAGTTCAAATAATGGATTTGCAAATTCAAAACTGGTTATTTATTCTTGTTCCTTATGAAGGTGAAAGCATTAGTCATTTTCTCGGTAGATTTAGAAGGGCAAATGGCTTAAGTTGTGGTGGTTTAGGACAAGCAACGGGGTTATATTCAGCGATCGCTCGTTGGGAAAAGTTCCGTTTTAATCCTTTTCCTTCCTCTGAACAGTTACAGAAGTTAAGCGCGATCGTACAAGTAGAAATGGCAACCTTACAAACGATGTTTCCTTCCGCACCGATGAAAATGTCCCCGATTCGGTTATGTTCGGCTTGTTATGGTGAAAAGCCCTATCATCGGATAGAATGGCAGTATAAGGAGGTTTATAAGTGCCATCGACATAACCTTAAACTATTATCAGAATGTCCTAACTGTGGGGCAAGATTCAAGTTTCCTGCTTTATGGGTTGATGGTTGGTGCCACAGATGTTTTACTCCTTTTGCCGAGATAATTCAACAAAAACCCTAGAGTTATTTTTTCTTATAGGCTTGATGAGGGTGAGTCAACTTGTTTGAATATTTCAAAATTAATGATTCTTCCTCAACAAGTTCTTTTAACAATCTTCTCATGGTAGGTATAGAACGATCGATGATTCTTGCTAATTGTTCCAGTGTCAGATAATCTTCCTGACAAAGTTCTAATATGATAGCTTTTGTTTGAGATGATGGTAATTTCTTTTTCTCCCTACTGATTTTCGCAATATCCACTAATCTATCGAAATGATCAGAGCTTAAACCTAAATGATCAGAGCTTGATTCCAAATGATCAGAGCTTGATTCCAAATGATCAGAGTTTTGTTGGTCATCTTCGTGAGTTACAGTGGGCTGAAAATTAGGCAGACTATAATTTGTACCTCTTGTATTTCCTGATTTTTCTAACCAACCCTTATCAACTAAATTTTTTGGGCAGTCACCAATATCTCTAGGGTGAGTTTCACTGTAGTGTTGAATATCAGTATTATTTATTTTTCCTAAACGATGGGCTAAAACCAAAACTATTCGCTCTAATTCTTTTAAATTGCAGTAGTCATCTCTGACAATATCTCGTAATTCTTTTTCTACTTCTTCGGGAATTAAGCTGATCATCGGTAATGCTAGAGTTGTCATATCTACCTCTAAATCTTCAGAGATTAAAGGTGTTACCCATTGTTGTTCTTTCTATGCTCTCAAAATTTTGGGAACACCCAATCCAGCTTTGTCTCCTAAACCAACCATTTGAAACATTCTTTGTAGGTGGGGATTTCGAGGATCAGTAATACCCCCCTGATAAAATTTAGTAATGGGTATTCTTAAACGCCCTGGATTAGAAAAAAAGAATATATCCTTGAGTTTGACAATCTTTAATGGTTTTGTTGAATAATGATCAGCATGAATGAGACAATTAGATAATGCTTCTCTTAATGCTTGATGTACATGGGTTTCACCTTCTCTAACAGAATACTCACCTAATTTGAAGGGTAAATCTAAATCTCTTACTAATCTGTCATAAACACGGTAGTAAAAATTAAATAAGTTGCCCTGCCATCTACCATCTAAGGTAATACGATATGTCCAGCGTTTTTCAGGATCAATAGAGAGCCTTTCTTGATAGTCTAAGTGATAATGGGGCAATGCTTGGGTTATACTTAGTTCTTTTCCAAACATTAATAAACCTGCATAAGTTAGTCCTTCTTTTCCTGTGGTTCGATCGCTTTTCCACCCTCCCAAGTTAATCATTAACTCTAAGGTTTCCATCGCTAAAAAAGGGTGATCAGGTTCTCTGGCACTAAAGCGATTACGAAAGGCTTTTATCGTATCTTTATCAAGGTCATCGAGGGTGAAATTTTCAACAATTTGATAGTCTTGAGGTTCACTATCAGCATCCCTCAACATCTGTTTAACTTCATATTCTTGACAGCGATAGTCGCCATCGTTGTTGCGTTTAAATGTACCTGTGAGGGGATTATGATTGAGATAAATAGGGCGTTGAGTTCTATCTGCTTGAGGTACTTTGATAATAATTAGTTGTTTTTCTTGTACTTCAATAACATCAACATCAGATTCTTGACAGATAGGATAACTGAGTTTTTGGGAGTTATTATGACTGTTCCAAAAGTCTTTTTTTTGTTGGGTAGGGTTATTAATTCCTGTGATTTCAAAATGTTCTCTTTTCTCAGAAATACCTAAGACGATATACCCCCCGTTAGTATTAGCAAAAGCTGAAACTATTTCCCAAATATCCTTTGGTAATTTGTCTTGGGATGCTTTACACTCAAATTCGCAATCCTCACCAATATCCAGTTTTTCTAGTAGGGTATCTCTATCCATCCTAATTTTCTAGTTAAATTAACTTTGTATCATTTTGCTGAAATCAGCAGAGTCATTTCTCCTAAAACTTCTTTTATCTGAAGCACTTGGTTTAACTTCATTTAGTTTTACTTTAGATTCTGGTTTAGAGTTAGAATTACTATTATTTTTGTTGCTAGAATCACTCATGGATCAAGAACCTCAAAATATAAGTGTGGACACCATCTATAATTATACTGAATCTCATATCAAATCATTAGAAGAAAGTATTACTAGAATAGATGCTCGTTTTAGTACATTTATTGGTTTTTCAGGGGTTTTAATTCGTATTGCTTTAGATTTAAAGAATCATTCAGTTATCAGATTTTTGGTTTGTTTATTTAGTGTAATAGTTATAATTATTGGTGCTTTGGGTTTAGTGGCGAAACAAAGAGGTAGTGTATTAGCTCCTTCTGCTTTAATGGAGGATAAATATTTTTATGAAACAGAAGTATATCAAAAATGCTTAATCATCAATGACAGAATTAAGCTCACAGAAAAATATGAGGAAGTGATCAAAAACAAAGGACTAAGATTAAATTGGATAATCTGGTGTTTTACGATCGCAACTATTCTATGGCATTGGAGTTAGTGGGCTTGATTGTTTTATCTACAATTTTATTAAGTTACAACTCCCTCTTAAAGGCTTTATCTAAGATCGAAGGTAGCAAAGCGTCTGTTTCTTCTAAGGCTTTCTCTCTCTCTTTCTTCATTATCTCTATTTTTGATTGAAGGCGATCGAGATACTCTACTATTCTTTTTTGTTCTGATAATGGCATAACTGGAACTGGTAAAGGTTGCAAAATTCTTAAATTGATGTTTTTCTGTGCGCTCTGGGGTGCTATTTTTTCCAAACTTGTACGCAAATAACAAAGATAATAGTAAAGATATTCACTGCTCATATTTTCTTTAGGAGTTATAGCAACGATACTATCAGGGATACAACAATCAAATGTTAATATTCCGACTGCACCAATAGTCGCCGCAATACTAATTAAAAGTGTGCCTTTAGGAAATTTTCTACTAATAGTTAAACCTTCATCGTTAAGTGTTTCTTGCCAATTTTTAATATATTTCCCCGATGATTCAATTTCAGCTATTTGTATCCAAGGATGTTGTCCGCCAAAAAAACGAGGCTCATTACGAGGGCGATGAGAAAATTTACCTCTTTCTAAATAAGCAACTTCATCAAAACGTTTAGCATTTCTTTTTAGTGCTTGATCAAATATTTCAATACGACTTGATATAATTAGGGCTTCAGTCTCTTCAATATTTTGTAAACGGAGCGATCGCACCTCCTCTATTTTCTCTACAATTCGCTTTTGTTCTTCTAATGGTGGTAAAGGAATCGGAATAGGTAAAAATCGTTTTGCTTTTAATTCGGTTTTTATACCGCCGGGTAAATATTCATTTAGAATCTCTTTAAATTTTTTACTTCTCAGTAGCCACCATAAAAAAGAAATATCGACTTTATTTTTATCAACAATATAAGAACTATAATGAATAGTAGCTGCCATCGGTATTTTTTCAGTTTCTGGATAAATTGCGATCGCTCCTTTAGTCGCATTAATACCAGATAAAACAAGATCACCTGATCTAATTAAAATCATTCCAGTTTTTGTTTTACCATCATTTCTAAGATATATCTTTCCTTCATTAAAAGCGATTTTTTCAACAATAGGTATTTTCCCCGTCAATAAATCATCCATATCTGGTTTTTCTTGACGCTCAGTTAATATATTTCCTAAAAGGACTAAATCCCAATTTTTAGACATTAATAAAAACTCTCAATTAATAAAATAACATTATTTAAAAATTAGGACATTTTTTGACATAAAGATTCAGTAAAATCTAAAACTTGTCTTTTTTTATCCATAGATAAAAGACGTAATTTAGTTAAAATTTCAGCCTCAATATTTTCCTCAATATCAAAAGATGTCATCGACTCTAATAAATCATCTCCTAAACCATGATTATCCCAAAATATTGCTTCTTCTTCTTCATTTTTGAAGTTAGGAATTTCTGATAACTTATTAATTTCTTTCATCATTTTTTCTTCCTTATTATTCATAAAAATTACCTCCGATAACGTCTTTTTTCTTTATCTGTAGTATCACGAGCCGTTACAATTCTGATTAAGCCATTTCTACGAGTAAAAACAATAAATAATATTCTACCATTACCAGACTTGGCGATCGCCGCCCATCGTTGTTCATTTTCTCCTTGATAAGTAGAAATACCGATTTTTTGACGATCGCTCAAAGCCTCCTCAACTTCTTCAGGTATAATATTGTGTCTAGCAATATGTTCAATATTAGCTTGATCCCAATCAAAATTCACGCTTTTTCCCCCTCCTCTAAAATAGCGTTAATTTCACTCATTAAAGAAGCAATTTTTTGATCCTTCTTCAGAATATCCTTAATTAACTTTTCAGGAGGTAAATGTTCAAAATCATCACCGCTATTAGGATTTTTGCGATCGAGGTTATAGATAGCATTTAAAATATTATTCGCCTTTTCCTGCTCATCCTTAATAACATTTTTCTGCTCATCTACTTGCGTTGATAAATCCTTAATTCTTGCCTTAATTTCTTTAACTGTTACCTTAATTTTTTTCTGCTCATCTTGAGTAGTAAAATCTAAAATACTGGCTTCCAAACCCTTAATTTTAGCCTCTAATTCCTTAATTTCCTGACTATATTGATTAATCCTTTCTTCTGCTTCTCTTGCCTTATCCAAATGACTTTGACTAAGTTTAAAAGCCTTATCCTTTTCCCCTTTAAAATCGTAACACCAAGCAAAATCATTTTCTACTCGATTATCCCACCATTGCAAACAGTCACCAAACTCCTCATACTCAAGGGGCTTAGTTTTCGTGTAATTTTTACGCCCTTCAGGTAAAGGCAACTCATAAAACCAAATTTTTTCTGTAGGTTTAGAAGTATCAAAAAAGAGAATATTAGTCGGAATCGAAGTATAAGGAGTAAAAACCCCGTTAGGAAGCCGAATAATAGTATGTAGATTAAAATTACTCAACAAATCTTCCTTAATCTTGGTGCACATTCCATCCCCAAATAACACCCCATTAGGAAACACCACCCCAGCCCTACCAGCAACATTAAAGTCCCCCTTATTAAGGGGGTTTGGGGGGATCTTTCCCTTATTAATAGGGGGTGAGGGAATCTTTCTCAACCGTTTCATAATCAACTGCAAAAATAACAAAGCTGTTTCTTTAGTCTTTCTATCAGGAGGAAAATTATTTTGGATTCTATCCTCCTCCTCACCACCAAAGGGCGGATTAGTAAGAATTACATCAACTTGATCTCGAATCCCCAACTCCGAGAGAGGAAACCGTAAACTATTACCGTAATCAATATCGGGATACTCGAAACCATGTAACAGCAAATTCATTTGTACTAACAAATACGGTAAAGGCTTTGCTTCCGCACCAATAATGCTATTCTGCAAAATCTCCCAATCACTAGCACTACATTGCTTTTGCAGATACTCATAAACCTCCACCAAAAAACCGCCCGTGCCACAAGCAGGATCAAAAATTACCTCTCCCAACTGAGGTTTCATCACATCCACCATAAACTTAATCACTGGGCGAGGAGTGTAAAATTCTCCTGAATCTCCTGCCGCATCTCGCATTTCTTTCACCATCGACTCATAGAGAAGACTTAAAATATTAACCTCTTCCGAGTTATCAAAATGGATTTCATTCACCTTCGCCAACACATCAAATAATAATGCACCGCTAGTCATGCGGTTAGTGACATCACGAAAAACCCTTGCAATTACATCTTTTCTATCCTTACCCGTATCACTTTGCAAACTTCTCAAATAGGCAAGTAAACCGCTTATTTCTCCTGTCTCATTCACTAATTCTTCAGAAACTTCACTAGCTAAGGCTTGGGGTAAAGAAGCTAAAGGTAACTTATCTTCATTGATGAACTTTAAAAGAGTATCCCCCGAAAAATGATCATTACCTGCCCAATCACGTTAACGATAAGGCAGTTTGATGGACTCTTTATATTCCGTCTCCTCTAATTTTGCCTCTACTTCCCTAACCTTCTCCACATCGTCTAATAACTTGAGAAACATAATCCAAGTTAACTGCGGGAGTCTATCCAATTCTCCACTCAACCCTTTATCTTTCCGCATAATATCCCTAGCGGATTTAATCACACTTCCCAATTTTTGAGCAGTGGTGACGGGAGTTGTGGATTTAGCAGTAGATTTAGTGGTGGTTTTTCTCGGCATTAGTGATTATTAAGCAGAATACAACAATATTTGCAACTGTTTGACGGCTAATTTTAATTGTTCCACACCGCCAAATCTTTGAGCAATCTCGATAATATTACCATACTGACGGAACTCTTGATTAGCCTTAAAAGTGGTGGGAATGGTAAACTCATCCAACCCTTTATCAGCATATTTGTCTAACAAGATTTCTAAAATTACTCTTGCTGATTCTCCGTATTGTTCAAAGAAACTTTTATGTTTTTTCTTCATCAATTCCGCCCTTTGTTTATAGGTTAAAACAGGGGCATCAAAAGCAAGATGACAAAGTAAATCAAAGGGATCAGCATCTGTCTTACCTGTTATTTCTCTTAATTGGTCAAAATCAATGCCTTTATCCTCCAAAAGCTCAATCACTTGGCTTCTTTCTTCAGGATTGCCCCATTTTTCTTGAATTTCAACCTGAGAACGATATAAAACTCTCACTTGCTCTCTGGTATAGTCAATTAACTGAGAAAGCCGTAACTCCATCTCACCGCCTAAGTCGTAAATTTGTTCCTCGACAATTAATTTCTTCTCTACCGCCGTCAACATAAAATTTGCGAGGTAAGCTATCTTCATCATCAGGTAATCCCCAAAAGCCATCGGTGTTATTTTCTTGTTCATCTTCTCTTTCCTCCGCTTCATCTTCTGTAAAATCATCTTCCTGAGTTTCAATTACCTCCCCTCGATCGTCTATTTCCGAAGTTATAATCAAAGCAGGTTCACCATCAAAATCAGGATCATTAAACAATACGGTGCTATTAGTATAATCCACAATATTAAACGAGATTTTGCCGTATTCTTCCTTCACACGAGTCCCCCGTCCAATAATCTGTTTAAAGTCTGTCATAGAGCGAATAACACGGGCTAGGATGACATTTTTACAGGTGGGTATATCGACTCCTGTGGTTAACAATTTTGATGTTATAGCAATGACATGATCTTGATTTTCTATATCCTTAAATTGATATAAATGTCCTTTACCTATTGCCCCTGCATCGGAAGTAATACGAGAGATATAGTAGGGATTTTGTTGCAGAATATCGCTGTTAAGGTTTCTCAATTCTTTAATCATGCTTTTAACGTGTTCTTCATCCACACAGAAAATGATAGTTTTAGCATATCTATCCGTAGCTTTGAGAAAATCGGTAATGTGTTGGGCGATCGCTCTTGTTCTTACTTGCCTAACTAAATTCTTTTCAAAATCTGGTGTTAAAAATACTTCATCGGGAATAGTGCGCCCATAGCGATCTAATTCTCCCCATGTCGGCTGCCAACCTTCTTGATCGCTTCTAGTTCTTATCCGATATACTCTATAGGGTGCTAAAAATCCATCGTCGATACCTTGTTTAAGGGAATAAATATAAAGAGGGTTGCCAAAATATTGATAAGTCGCCTGATTATCATTTCTAAGGGGAGTTGCGGTTAATCCCAATTGGTAAGCAGGTTCAAAATATTCGAGAATTTGTCGCCAGTTACTATCATCCCTCGCACTGCCTCGGTGACACTCATCTACTATAATCAAGTCAAAATAATCAGGATCATATTCTTGATATAAACCATCTTTATTACTATCAGAGGCGATCGCTTGATAAATAGCAAAATAAATATCTCTACCTTTCTTTGCCTCCCCTTGTATCTTGTGAATTTTATTCTCTCCAAACACCGCAAAATCTTTATTCATCGGATCATCTACCAACACATTGCGATCGGCTAAAAAGAGAATACGGGGTGATCGCACTTCCCCTTTACTACTCCACTGAATAGAAGTTAATTTCCAACAGATTTGAAAAGCTACAGTAGTTTTACCCGTGCCTGTTGCCATTGTTAGCAGTAACCGTCTTTGTCCCTTCAAAATAGCAGAAACCGCCCCATAAATAGCATTACGTTGATAATAACGAGGTTGTTTATCAGGAAATTGAAAAAATGGTACTAAGAGTTTGTCGGCAATGTTAGGGAGAATTTGTCCTTCTCCTTCCCCTTGCAACCTTTGCCATAATTCCTGCGGAGTGGGAAAACTGTCTAAACTTGATTGCTTCCCCGTCAAAAAATCAAATTCTACAATCCCCTTGCCATTAGTCGAATAAGCAAATTTAACTCCCAGTAACTCAGCATATTCGATCGCCTGTTCTAATCCTTCATCAGCACTTTTATTTTTCCGCTTTGCTTCCACAACAGCGATGGGAAAATCTTTTCTGTAGAGTAAAAGATAATCGACAAATTTCCGTTTTCCCCGTTGATTCCTATTATTTTTCGGTCTAATTCTACCATCCGTAAAGTAATATTCTTTGTAGAAACAATAAGGCTCAGATTCCCATGAGGCTTCTCTTAATTTTGGTTCTACATATTCATAACAAGTTTGAGCTTCATTTTTTCCCACTTCAACCCACCTTCTCTCCTAATTTTCTATGAATTTTATCTAACCATAAAGGCATGATTACCTTCCCCTCCTCCAGAAGTGCGATCGCCTTTTCCCTTTCATAGGGTAAGAGGTGCATTTTTCCGTCTCTAGGAATAATCATAAAACGACGTTTATAGTCAGGATTGCGAAAATCTGGCTCTTTTTCTCTCAAGTCATGTAAGATAATTTGTCCTATTTCAAAGCTCAACCCCATCGAGAGCAAATACACCATGATCGATACTTCCACCAACTCAGCAGGGGAATAATAGATAGTTTTGCCCGTACCCGAACCATGAATAAACGGAACAATAATCTCCTTATCCCTCCAATACTGCAATTGTCGAAGGGAACAACCTGTAATTAATGATGCTTCTTTACTACTAAAAAACCTTTCTTTCATAAACACAATTATAAAATGATTTGCTATCATACAAATACGTTTAATAAAACATTTTTGTTAGTTATGGCTCACGTTACTATTCAATGTCGTTTGATCGCTTCTGGTGATACCCGTCAATTTCTCTGGCAGTTGATGACTGAAAAGAATACCCCCCTTATCAACGAAATTTTGTTAAGGATAAAGCAACATCCTGACTTCCCTGACTGGAGGATAAAGAAAAAATTACCTAAATATTTTTTAGCCCGACAAATAGCAGAACTCAAGAATAATTACCCCTTTGAAGGACAACCATCCCGTTTTTACGCCTCCGTTAACAAAATTATCAGCTACATTTACAAGTCATGGTTTGAAGTTCAAAAAACATTGGATTGGAAGTTACAAGGTAATGTTCGTTGGCTAGAAATGCTATTGCCTGACACTGAATTAATTAAGCATTTTGATAATTCTCTCGAATCTTTACAACAACAAGCAACCCTGATTCTTGACTCTATAGATTCAACAGTGAATAAAGATCAAATCTCGACTATTCTTTTTGAGAAGCATGACAAGACAAAAAAGCCTGACATTAGAAGTGCGATCATATATCTACTCAAGAATGCTTGTGCTATACCCAAGAAACCAGAAACAACAGAAAAGTATCAAGATTTGAAGCGTAAAGTTGAGATTAAAATTACACGACTATAAAGACAAATTGAAAGTAGAATACCTTTGGGAAGGGATTTAAAAGGCAAAAAATGGCTTGATAGTCTCATTACTGCTTCCACTACTGTACCCATTGATTAAACTGAAGCAAATACTTGGTTTTCAATTCTCAAGCAAAATCATACATCAATTCCCTATCCGATTCTTTATGAAACCAATGAAGATTTAAAATGGAGTCTGAATGAGAAAAATCGTCTTGCGATTCGTTTTAGTGGCTTAGGAGAGCATTATTTTCAGATATACTGTGATAGTCGTCAACTACCTTATTTTCAAAGGTTTTATGAGGATCAGGAATTAAAAAGAGCTAGTAAAGATCAACTGTCTAGTGCTTTATTTACCCTCCGTTCAGCTATGATCATTTGGAAAGAAGATGATGGAAAAGGGGAGTTGTGGGATAAACATAAGTTGTATTTACACTGTACTTTTGAGACTTATTGTTTGACGGCAGAAGGTACGAGTGCGATCGCTCAAGAAAAGCAGGAAGAAGTTACCAAGATCATTAATATAATGAAGGCAAAAGAAGAATTAACCGATACACAAAAGGGTTTTATTCGCCGTAAAAATTCCACCCTAGGCAAACTCAATAATACCTTTCTTCGACCTAGTAAACCTCTTTATCAGGGCAAATCCAATATTTATTTAGGAATAGCGATGGGATTAGAACAACCTGTTACGATTGCTATTGTTGATATAGAGACAGATAAAGTAATCACTTATCAAAATCCGAAACAACTGCTAGGAGTAGATTATCGGCTACTGAGAAGACAGAGGACAGAAAAACAGAAGTTGAGTCATCAAAGCCATAAAGCCAGAAAAAGATTTAACTTTCAGCAAAAAGGGGAGTCTAATCTGGGAGAATACATTGATCTACTTATTGCTAAAGCCATCCTCACCGTAGCTCAAGAATATCAAGTTTCAAAGATTATTATTCCTCGATTAAAGGATATGCGATCAATTACTGAAGCAAAAATTCAACTTAGGGCAGAAAAGAGAATCCCTGAATATAAGGAAGGGCAAAAGAAATATGCTCAAGATTATCGAGTGCAAGTTCACCAATGGAGTTATGGCAGATTGATTGAGCATGTGAGGGCGATCGCCTTAAAAGTCGGCATTGTAGTGGTAGAAGCTAAACAACCAAAACAAGGCACATTTACCGAAAAAGCCTTACAACTTGTTTTGAGTAACACAGAAAAAAATCTCAAGAAAAAATAACACAAAATTAATTTCTTGAGATAGACTAAAAGTAATCGTGCCGCAGATCAAGTTGAATCAACCACTGTTCTGTGAAAAGTAAGGGGTAGTTTGCCGAGAAATCGGTTTGCTTTCTGTCCCTGATAACTGCTCTCTCTGATGCTGCGTACTGAAAAGTGCGGAAACAAGGGGCACTCCCAGCAATAAGAGTTTAGGTGTACTAATGTAGTGGCTATCAAATTACCTCTGAGCAAGGAGGAATCCCAGTTTAAGCGTTAGTTAAAATGTACGAGTTACACAAACTCAAGTCTTAGCCTTACGCAATCGCTAAAACTCTTATATATTAACAGAGATAGCGTTTAAAGAAAATGCAAAATTCGATCAAAAATCAGAATTTTCGTATTTTTAAGGGAGGCTTACGCAAACTGCTTTTATAAGCTTTATTCTATAAGGGGTCTGGCTAGGGACAGTTGAAATAAGAAAATACCTTCTATAGGGATTGAAAGGCGGTAGTACACCATATAACTGGAAAAAAGGAAAGTTGAAATAAGAAAATACCTTCTATAGGGATTGAAAGATAAAAAAAAAAACTGACCAGATGTGACCAGATAAAAAGTTGAAATAAGAAAATACCTTCTATAGGGATTGAAAGTATCTCGAAGCTGGAAACTAACAAGTGCCATTTTGTTGAAATAAGAAAATACCTTCTATAGGGATTGAAAGATAAAATTCTAAGTGTGCAATCAAATCATCCTCACTCATTGTTGAAATAAGAAAATACCTTCTATAGGGATTGAAAGTTTTTTACTCACGCTACAGCGGAGATATACGGGAGTTGAAATAAGAAAATACCTTCTATAGGGATTGAAAGAAAAATAGTAGATGACGGTGTAGTAATAGTAAGATGTTGAAATAAGAAAATACCTTCTATAGGGATTGAAAGAAATAAATCATTTAAAAGTGCAGTAGCCGCTAAGTTAGCGTTGAAATAAGAAAATACCTTCTATAGGGATTGAAAGTAGGAGATCTTCTCTTAGATGATTTTGGAATTAAATGTTGAAATAAGAAAATACCTTCTGTCGGGTTTATAATATTAACAGTGCCGTAGATCAAGTTTTTGTAACCTCTGTTCCATGAAAAATGAGGAGTAGTTTACTTTTTACTAAAAGTTTGCTTTCTGCTCCTGCTAACTACTTGCCCTGATGCTGTCTATCTGCGGATAGAGAAACTAGGTGCACTCCCAGCAATAAGGGTGCAGATGTACTGCTATAGCGGTTAGTAAATCACTTCCGATCAAGGAAGAATTCTCTTGGAGAATTGAAAGCGAGTCTCTCCACGCCCAATTAGATGACACTAATTTGTTATCACGTCATTTAATTTGTTAAGACGACACTAATCTGTTACTGATGACAAATAATTTGTCACTGTACACAAGTGGGTTACACTCACTCTGAAATTTTTCTTTTATTATACGGGCGTGGAGGGACTCGAACCCCCGACCTGCTGATCCGTAGTCAGCCGCTCTAATCCACTAAGCTACACACCCTTTTTTTGAACACTTATCCATAATAACAAATGAACCATAAAAATGCAATAGTGATGTCTAAAAAATTATCCCATATTAATGATGAAGGTGATGTTCAAATGGTGGATGTATCCTTAAAATCTATTTCTTCTCGTAAAGCGATCGCATCAGGGAAAGTAATCATGTCTTTAGATACATTAACAGAAATTAAGGCAGGTAATACACCTAAAGGAGATATTATTAACACTTCAAAAATAGCTGGTATCATGGCGGCAAAACAAACAGCACAGTTAATTCCCTTATGTCATCCTTTGCCTTTACAAAAAATAGACGTGATGATCACTGCCAATGAAAATTTACCCGGTTATGACATCGAAGCGATGGTAAAAACTAATGCAGAAACAGGGGTGGAAATGGAGGCTTTAATGGCAGTATCTGTTGCGGCTTTAACCTTATATGATATGACAAAGGCTATTGATAAATCTTTAACCATTACTGATATTCAATTAGTTAGTAAAACTGGGGGAAAATCTGATTATAATTTGGTTGATGATGAAGAAAAAAGAAAGCTGACAAGTAAACAATTAGAGAACAAAAAAAGAAAGTAAGTTAACGAAAAAGGGGGCTTAAACCCCTTGAAAACAGACAAAGTAACTTTCAAATTACCAACTTGATTTAACAACACCGGGCAATAAACCTTCATGTGCCCATTCTCTGAGAACATTGCGAGATAATCCAAAGTCACGATAAAAACCTCTAGGTCTTCCCGTTACCCAACAACGATTACGCTGACGATAGGGGGAACTATTTAAAGGTAATCTCTGAAATTTGCGTTGTAATTCAAATTTTTCTAAAGGATCACTAGCTTGGTGAATCTGTTCTTTTAATTCTGCTCTTTTTTTTGCGTATTTAGCTACTAACTTGGCACGTTTTGTTTCCCGTGCAATCATTGATTTTTTAGCCATTTAAACTATACTTAAATATTAAGTTACATATAAACACAACACTCTCCATCATAACCTATCTTTTCACAATTCACCATTTTAGTTTGCTAAAAAAGTTGATGATTATAGCATCCGAGCAGGAAGAAGAAAGCAGAAGAGAAAAACATTAAGATGTAAAAGTTTGTTGAATTTTTCAATCTTTTAACCATATCCGTTGTTGCTCTACTATAAATTTGCGAATTTTTCAGAAATAAAAGGTATGAGATGACGATTCTTTATATTTTCTTGACCTTCGGTAAATACTATTAATAAATAAGGTTTATGTTCAGGAATTTCGATATACGCACAATCATGACGTACTTTTGATGTCCAACCTGCTTTTGACCATAAATTAGCGTTATTTGGTAAACTTTGCCCTAAAAAGCCATTGATTTGATTTTCTTCCTCATTTTCAGCCAAGGTTTTTTGACTCACATCTCTTTTGAGCAAATCCATCATTTTTTGAGAAGCTGAAGAAGAGACTGCCACGCCGCCAATAATGCTATGAAATAATCTCGCCACGGCATTGGTGGTTAACATATTACGATTATCATAAATTTCGCCTACAAACATTCTTTCTCTACCATAAGGACCATCACACCATGTTTTTTGATTAACATTGATAGTATTTAATTCTTCCCAGCCCAAAGATTGATAATAACGATTAACTATGTTTCGTTGATATTTCCATGTCTCAAAAGGACCTATTCCTAATTCCGCCCCTGAAGTTGTACCACTTAAGACATCGACAATCAAACTGGTAGCGTCATTACTAGAGTCAACAATCATATCTCGAATTGCTCGATTTAATTCACTAGATTCAGTAATCATTGAACTATTTAACCATTCATGAATTGCTACAAGATAAAAAAGTTTAACGATACTGGCAGGATAAATTTTTTCTTCTCCACGATAACTAAAACCTTGTATTGGATATTGCCAAAATTCTTCAGGAGATAAAGCCCCACCAGTATTAACGATAACGGGTTGATCATAAACAATCCATGTTAAAGCTATTTGATTTTTTGCTAATTTTGGAAATTCTTGCCATGTAGCGTTGAGAATATTCTGAGCTTGATTAGTTAAAGTTTCATTCGAGGAAAAAAAAGTCATAATGTTAAAAATTGACCATTGATAGTTTGACAATGACTCTATTTGAAATTAATGATTTAGAATCAAAAAATAACCGTCAACTTCCTATTATATCCAACATTAATGACGATCTCTGATTTATTACCTAAGTCTGATTCAGGAGAATATTTTTGCTTAACAAACTTAAATTTATATGCAAAATTGGATTCTTCAGAATTGGCTACCCAAGCAAAACAAGGCAGACAGTTAAAAATTATTTCTTCACAACCCGTTAATGATAGGCTCGAAGTCTGTTTGTGTGAAGATAATTATAAATGTTGGTTATCTGTTAAGGATTTAAAATATTTACAATCTGCTCCTAAACCTTATTCTTTTAAAGTTATTACTCAAGAGAAAATCCATAACTTAATACCTCAAGTAATTGAATTTACTCATCAAGCTATGAATACTCCTAATTATTATCTTTGGGGTGGTACTGTTGCACCTAATTATGATTGTTCTGGTTTAATACAATCAGCTTTTGCTAGTGTTGGGGTTTGGCTTCCCAGAGATTCTTATCAACAAGAAGCTTTTACTCACAGAATTAGTCGTCAAGAATTGATAGCAGGAGATTTAATCTTTTTTGGCACTAATCGGGTAACTCATGTGGCTTTATCTTTAGGAGATAACTATTATATTCACAGTTCAGGAACAGAAATTGGTAACAATGGTATTGCAATTAATCAACTTCGGGATGACACAGATCAAGTTAGTCGTAACTATTATCAACAATTTTGGAGTTGTGGAAGGGTCACTCAAAGTTTTATGAACATATAAATGAACGAATAAATTGGGTGAATAGTATTCACCCCGACGGGAAAAAATTTAATTTCCTAAAATTTGGAAGCTAATAGGTGCAATACCACTACTTTTTACGCCAATAGCTCTTGCTGCACCAGCCGATAAATCAAGAATACGTCCACGAATATGAGGACCTCTATCATTGATTCTAACCACTACAGAGCGTCCATTACGCATATTTGTTACCATTACTCTAGTTCCAAATGGAAGACTACGATGGGCGGCAGTAAAGTCATGTTGATTGAATCTTTCTCCACTGGCTGTTCTACGACCATGAAACCCAGGTCCATACCAAGATGCTATTCCTTGAGCAGCTTTTCGGAGATTTTTAACCCCTATCATAGCAGTTATTTTACTGTCGGTTTTAACAACTTGTTTACCTTCGACGGTAGTTAAAGGTGCAGCATTACCCATTAGTCTGCGAAGACGATTAGTTGCCTGTAAAGCGTCATTCGTTATATTTCTAGTACTGTCGGGTAAAATAATATTTTTGTTGATTCTAACTAACTCTTCTTGTTGAAATTTCAGAGAATAGTCTTTAGTTTTTGCATTCCAACCGATATTTATTTGGTTAGCATCAATGGATTGTTGAGATAATTTATCTAAACGAAAAGCAAGTTGTGTAGCACTTTCTAAGGCACTATGTTCAGGTGTATCTAAAAATGTTAATAGAGGTATATTTTGAAAATGAAGGGTGACGGCGTTACGATTTTTAAATTGATGTGGATAAAGTTTAACAGTAAGAAATTCTTGTATGGGAGAGGTATAGCTTTTTGCAATGACATTATTTACTGATGATAATGCTTTGTCACCTTGTGTTGGGTAATTATCAGCTTTTACGGTAGGACTAAATAAAAATCCGGTGAAGGTTAATCCTACAATAGTTGTTAAAGCAGAGATTACAGCTTTTTTCCAAGTGTTTTTACGCATAATTTTTCTAGTAATTTTAAACGGAAAACCTTATAGTATAAGTGTTTCGGTATTTTACTCCTCGTAAATTTAAGTATTTTTGCTTGTGAACTTAAACTAAATTAACATACTGATCCTGTTTAAGGGTTCATCATTTCTTATTAATACCATAGTGTAGTATTATCATTGATTATTATTATTGACAAAATCATAATTTACTGACATAATTATAAGTTTATTGTTTTTTAATAAAGTCATTTCTCTTTTGAAAAACTAATGAATAAGAGCAAAATAAATCAAATAAAATTGATATAATTTATAAAAGTTTTTAAGTTGATAGCTGATTATCTACTGTGAAGAAAAAAAAGCACAATCTTAATACTTGAAAAGTTGTAAGCCTATCATTTTTAAATAGATTCAGAGCTAATTCCCTTTTTGATAGGTTAAATTTTAATTATCTAACAATTTTTAAGTTCTGAAAATAGCACTTTAACTTCATCATATTTGACTCTAATAAATTAAACAATAGTGATATGATTTTCCTAACAAAACGATTAATTATTAGTAGTTTAATACTATAAGAAAATTTGATCAGTTTAAAGAGTAAAATTATTTATATTTAAAAAAATTATCTAAAATCATCATAAAATATGGATTATAAAGAAGCAGGAGTTGACGTCGAAGCTGGTAGAGCATTTGTTAAAAAAATTAGTGATAATGTTTCTAGTACATACCGTTCAGGAGTTTTAGGTGGTTTAGGTGGATTTGGTGGTTGTTTTGAGTTACCTTCTGGCTATCAACAGCCTGTCTTGGTTTCTGGCACGGATGGAGTAGGTACAAAGTTAAAAATTGCCCATGAATTAAATCGTCATGATACTGTAGGTATTGATTTAGTGGCAATGTGCGTTAATGATATTCTTACTTGTGGTGCTGAACCTTTATTCTTTTTAGATTATCTAGCCACAGGCAAATTAGATAGTAATCAATTAGCAGAAGTTATTAATGGTATTGTTGTAGGTTGTCAAGAAAGTGGTTGTGCTTTACTGGGGGGAGAAACAGCAGAGATGCCAGGATTTTATCAACAGGGAGAATATGATATTGCTGGTTTTTGTGTAGGCATTGTTGAAAAAAGTAAAATTTTAGATGGGAATAAAATTCAGTCAGGTAATATTGCGATCGCTTTAAGTAGTAGTGGTATTCATAGTAACGGTTTCTCACTGGTAAGAAAAATCATTGACACGGCAAGATTAAGTTGGGATTATCAGCCAGTAGAGTTGGAAGGAAAAACATTAGGAGAAAGTTGCTTAACCCCTACTCGTCTTTATGTTAAATCTGTTTTAGAGGCTTTAAAATCAGGTATAGACATAAAAGCTATGGCACACATCACTGGAGGAGGTATTCCTGAAAATTTACCTCGTTGTTTACCTAAAGATAAAGCCATTGAAGTAAAATTGAACAGTTGGACTATTCCACCCATTTTTCAATGGTTAGCGAAAACCGGTAATGTGAATCAAGAAGCAATGTTAAATACATTTAATTTGGGTGTCGGTTTTGTGGTGATAGTTTCTGAACATGATAATGAATCAGTAATAAAACATTTTAATAATTATGGTATTGAAACCAATATTATCGGTAAAGTAATTGAAGGAAGTGGAGAAATTAAGTTTATTTAGCACAGCCAATTTTGTATAAGTGATAAATTCAAACGCATCTAAAAGTTTACAGGAAAAATTTAGATCGACAGAAAAAAGATGAAAACGAGACAGACGAACAACTGTACAGGTAGAAAAATTGCCAATGTTTGTGCATTTTTACAATAATTTGATTAATTAACAAAAAATATAATTTCCTTGTTAGGCTGTCAACAAGAGTAAGTCATTACTTATTCTCAGATTGAACTTAGCTAAACTAAAGGTGCAGATGGGCAATGAGCAATAATAATAGATAAGAGTTTGTGAATTTTTTTATTTTTAATTGTTTATGAATACTGATAACGTCCATAATAATCAAACTGTCATGGGGGAAGAAAAAATTGCTGATGTGACTTCAGAATTAACTTCTGTGGTAAAAGCAAAACCTTTGAGTAGTAAAGAACAAATTAACTTAACGAAAAAAGGAAAAATCGTGGTGATGAGTTTACCTTCAGTAAATAAAACTGAAGCTAATCAATGGCAAAGAATTGTTGATGATTTTAAAATTAGATTACAAAAAATCGATAAATCTTGGCAATTAGGTACAAAAGCTCATTTACAAAGTCAAGACAGACTACTAGATACTAGACAAATCAGTGAATTAAAAACTATTTTAGAACAAATTGGTTTAACTCTCGACTTAATTATAACAAGAAGAAGACAAACGGCAGTAGCGGCTTCTAGTGCTGGTTATTCTGTGCAACAAGAAACATTAACGGACACATTGATAGATATTGATAATTTGTCAACTATTCAAGATTTAGCTGAACCTTTATACCTTAAAAATACTATTAGATCAGGTGTAGAAATTTGTCATCCTAGTTCTGTTATCGTATTAGGAGATGTGAATCCGGGAGCGACAATTTTAGCCAGTGGTGATGTGTTTATTTGGGGTACATTAAGAGGTATTGCTCACGCGGGTTATTTAGGTAATCGTCAAGGGTTGATTATGGCGTTAAGATTAGAAGCTACTCAGTTAAGAATTGCAAATTTAGTAGCTAGAATTCCAGATAATCCCCCAGTTCAAAGTACAGCAGAAGTTGCTTATGTTGGGGAAGAAGGTATTAAAATTCACTCAGCCGTTAATTTTCATCGTCTCCATAGCTTTATTAATTCCAAAAATTACTGGGAAAGAGTTAAATAATGGGGAATTAAAAGACTAGGAGACTAAAAGACTGAGAGACTGGAAGAAATTTCTGCATTGTTGGTTGTTAACCGTTCATTGTTAAGTAATGTACAGTACAATGAGTTTTGCTTAGTTTATTTAATTATATTTACCTTATTAGTATTAATTTTTATGGCTAGAGTTATTGTTATTACATCCGGAAAAGGGGGAGTGGGTAAAACCACCATGACGGCCAATTTAGGTACAGCAGTGGCACAATTAGGCAAAAAAGTTTGTTTAATAGATGCAGATTTTGGCTTAAGAAATTTAGATTTATTGTTAGGATTAGAACAACGGGTTGTTTATACCATTATTGATGCTTTATCAGGAGAATGTACTTTAGAAAAAGCGATTGTTAAAGATAAAAGAACTCCCGGATTACATTTATTACCAGCTGCTCAAAACCGTACTAAAGATGCTATGACTCCTGATCAAATGAAAGAAGTTATTGAGCAATTAAGCCCCAGTTTTGACTTTATCTTCGTGGATTGCCCTGCTGGAATTGAAATGGGTTTTCGTAATGCCATTGTTGCCGCTCAAGAAGCATTAATTGTTACCACTCCTGAAGTAGCCGCCGTGAGAGATGCTGATCGAGTAGTGGGATTGTTAGAGAGTGAAAATATGCAAAGTATTAGGTTAATTGTCAATCGTTTACGTCCAGAAATGGTGCAAATGGATGAAATGCTTAGTGTTGAGGATATTCTTGATTTATTAGTTGTGCCTTTAATTGGCATTGTACCTGATGATAAGAGAATTATTACTTCTTCTAATCGTGGTGAACCTTTAGTTTTAAGTGAAGAAGATTCTCTCCCGGGTATGGCTATTAAAAATATTGCAAGACGAATAGACGGTATGGACGTTCCCTATTTAGATTTAATGGCTTCTCAAGATACTCTTTTCACAAGAATACGTCGTTTTTTCGGTTTTGGCAACAAAGAAAAATAAACCATTTATTATTAATTAAAAATAAAAATATCACAAGGGAATAAAATATGTTCAAAGATATAATTAGTACATTAAATTCTTGGACTGCTCCAAAAAAAAGTCGTTATCCTGCCAAAAATCGTTTGCAGTTAGTGATTGCTCATGATCGTGCTGGAGTAAATCCAGAAATGATCGATAAAATGCGTCAAGAAATTATAGAGGTAGTGAGTCGTTATCTTGACATTGATGTGGATGAGATGGAATTTTCGATTCAAAGTAATGATCGTACCACTTCTTTAAGTGCTAATTTACCTATTAGAAAAGTAAAAAGAACTCCTACAAATACTTGAGTTTGGTTAATTGCATTTGCTAAAAAATCAATTAGGATTTTATGACGAGAATAGATTATTTATTATATGTTGTGCAATGGGTCATTTACTATTTTAATTAATGACCTTTTTCTTAATGCTAATTTTCATAATCGTAATAATGTATTCATTTTTATTAAATGGTGTTATTGATTTCATATTTTTTAATAAAAACTAATAGTAATATTATTACTCAATAATCCTTTAAATCAAGATTGAACAATAAAAAACAAGAAGAAAATGATATGTCTATTATTCTAAATGATATAGAAAATGATCTAAAAAAACTTAATTTAGTATAGGAATAAGTTTAATTATTCGTAGTTGATTTTTATTTATTGGTTTGACGATGTATATTGCCAAATATTAAAGAATTATTACTTATTACCTATTATCTAACTTGTTAGTTAATTAAGCTACTGGTTGTTTTTCTTGGGCTTCTTGTGCTAAGAATTTTTCTAATTCCGTTAACGCATCCGCATCAACTTTAGTTTGCATTGGACAGAATTTAGGTCCACACATAGAGCAAAATTCAGCTTCTTTATAAATATCCGCAGGTAATGTCTCATCATGGTATTCTCTTGCTCTTTCAGGATCTAAAGATAACTCAAATTGACGATTCCAATCGAAGTTATAACGAGCGTGAGATAATTCATCATCCCTGTCTCTTGCACCGGGGCGATGACGGGCAATATCTGCCGCATGAGCTGCAATTTTATAAGCAATTAAGCCGTTACGGACATCTTCAGCATTGGGTAAGCCTAAGTGTTCTTTAGGAGTAACATAGCATAACATCGCTGTACCGTACCAACCAGCCATAGCCGCACCGATGGCACTGGTAATATGATCATAACCGGGGGCAATATCAGTAACTAGAGGTCCTAAAACGTAGAAAGGTGCTTCAGAACACTCTTCCATTTGTTTTCTTACGTTAAACTCAATCTGATCCATTGGTACATGACCAGGACCTTCTACCATTACTTGTACATCATGTTCCCATGCTCTACGAGTCAATTGCCCTAAGGTTTTTAACTCTGCTAATTGTGCATTATCAGAAGCATCATGGGTACAACCCGGACGTAAAGAATCTCCTAAACTGAAAGAAACATCATATTTTTTGAAGATTTCAATAATATCGTCGAAATGGGTGTAAAGAGGATTTTGTTTATGATGATGTAACATCCAACGAGCAATAATTCCACCGCCACGAGAGACAATACCAGTAATACGACTACGCACTAAGGGTAAATGTTCAATTAAAATTCCTGCGTGAATGGTCATGTAATCAACACCCTGTTGAGCGTGTTTTTCGATGATGTGTAAAAAGTCATCAGCAGTGAGTTTTTCAATGTTGCCATGAACACTTTCTAAGGCTTGATAAATAGGTACAGTACCAATGGGAATAGGAGAAGCCTTGATAATTGCAGTGCGAATTTCATCCAAGTTACCGCCACCAGTGGATAAATCCATTAAGGTATCAGCACCATATTTTACTGCTAAATGTAGTTTAGCGACTTCTTCATCAATGTTAGAAGAGTTAGGAGAAGCACCAATATTAGCATTTACTTTACATTTTGAAGCAATTCCGATCGCCATAGGTTCAAGATTAGGATGATTAATATTAGCGGGAATAATCATTCTTCCTCTTGCCACTTCATCCCGAATTAAATCAACGGGTAAATTCTCTCTTTTAGCGACATACTGCATTTCTTCAGTAATAACACCTTGACGAGCATAGTGCATTTGAGATACATTAGCTTGTCCACTACGTTTCGCTATCCATTCTGCGCGCATATTTTTTCCTCAATAAACAGCTTTCCTACGCTGGTATTATCCAGTCTCAGGTTCTAAGGGTTTTTTCTCAGTCTAGTAATCTAAACACCCCTAGCTATGAGTTTAATCTTATCATGATCTGAAGGTATTTTGAAGAAAAGAGGATAATAACCCTCTCTTGTCATTTTTTGACATGGAATAGCAGAAAAAATAAAATAAATAGACTAATACAAAATTAAAATGTATTATTAAGTATATATAGATTTTATTAAAATACAATTAGTAATAATTAATTCGGAGTTTGACAAAACTAAGTTTAAATTATTTATTAAATGAAGCGAGTTTTGTTCTAAATTGTTAATCCAATCTTAATTTTTAATTGGTATGGTAATTATCAATTATGAGTTTTTAATTATTAATCAATTGTGTCAGACACTTTTTTAGTTTGCGGATTAGGAAGTCTAGGAGAAAATTGTGTTATCGCCTTGAAAAAATTTGGGGTAAAAGTTGTAGTTATCGAAAAAAATCCTCCTCCTAATGACACTATTAAAGATTTATTACCCTTGATTGATTTATTCATCATCGGGGACTGTAGCGATCGCAATATATTATTAGAAAGTAAAATAGAAGAATGTCGAGCCGCTTTAATTGTGACAACTTCTGAAAAAGTTAATGTTGCGACAGCTATCACCATTAGAGAATTAAATCAGAAAACACGACTGGTTATGAGATCAGCTCAAAAAAACTTGAATAATTTGTTAAGTAAACAATTAGGTAATTTTATTGCTTACGAACCAACACAATTACCTGCGAATGCTTATGCCTTATCAGCATTAGGAGAAGAAATATTGGGTTTTTTTACTTTAAATGAACAGAAAATAAGAATTACAAAAATTAAAATTAATCAATTTCATAGTTGGTGTAATTATAATTCACTTTATGAATTAAATAGTCGTAGTCGTCGTATTCTTAGCCATTATCAACCTTTACAAAATCTTTCATCTACTTTTAATCAATGGAATCCCTACGCCAAAATATTGCCTCAAGATACAATTATTTGTGTGGAAACAGAAGATCATTTTCGTCTTTTTCATCAAAATATTAACAATAGAGTTGTTAATCAATCTTTTCCTATAAACTTTCTTAATCGTATAAAAAAAATTAAGATTAAAGGTATTAAATATTTTCGAGATTTCTGGTTATTAAATCGTAAACAACAAATTAGAGGAGTAGTAATTTTTTCTTCTTTAATAACATTAATTTTATTAATCACAGGTACTTTATTATTTAAGTATTTTTATAAAGATGCTAGTTTTTTATCATCTTTTTATGTAACTGCTATTTTACTATTAGGAGGATATTCTGATTTATTTGATACTTTTGAACCTATAGAAAATATTCCTCAATGGTTACAATTTTTTAGTCTTATTTTAATTCTAACAGGAACAGCCTTTGTTGGAGTTTTATATGCTTTATTAACACAAGCTTTATTATCTTCACAATTTCAATTTGCAAAGAAAAGCCCTCCTATTCCTACAGAAAATCATATCGTTGTTGTTGGTTTTGGTAGAATAGGGAGAGAAATTATAGAACAACTTCAAACTTTAAAACAATCTGTTTTAGCTATCAGTTTTAATTCTAATATTGAGGTTTCTAATTGGTTAAATTTTCCTTTAATTGTAGGTAAATTACAAGATAGTCTGATTTTAGCAAATTTAGATCAAGCCAAAAGTATTGTGATTGTTACCGATGATGATATTCTCAATCTTGAAGTTGCTTTAATGGCACAAAATTTTAACCCTTATCTTAATCTTATTATCCGTACAAATAGTGATAATTTTAGCGATAACTTAACTAAATTATTACCCCATGCTTCTATTATTAGTGCTTATGAAGTAGCCGCAGAGGCTTTTACTGGGGCGGCTTTTGGGGAAAATATACTAGAATTATATCGTTTTGAGCAACAAACTATTTTAGTGACAGAATATGAAATTACTTCCGATGATACGTTACATAATTTATTATTGTCTGACATCGCCTATGGATATGGAGTTATTCCCATTTTCTATTGTAGTAGTGGCAGTTATAATCACATTTTAATGCCTTCTGATGATATACTTTTAGCTGTTGGCGATCGCTTAATTGTTTTAGCCACCGTTGAAAGTTTAAAAAGTATTGAACAGGGAAAAATTAAACCCAAACAGTGGGAGATAGAAATTCTGTCAGTGAAGTCGGATATAGGGATTTTTGAAGGGACAAATGCGATCGCAAGAATTATAGGCTGTTCATTAAAATTGGCGAGGGAAACTATGGAAAACCTCCCTCAAACCTTACCTGTAAAGGTATATCATCATCAAGGAGTAAGATTAATTAACGTATTGAAAAAAAATCAAGTTGTTAGTGAAATACATCAAATAATTTAATTAAAACTATTCAAAGAGTAAAGGTAAAATTATCTACTAATGCTCCCGGTAATAGAATACCTCCCAAAGATCTTGAATCGTATGTACTAATTTCAGGAATAAATTCTCGAAAATCTGTTAAAGCTAATAAATTTTTGCCGAAGAAAGAATATAAAGAATCATCAAAGCGTAAATCTTTAATAGTTGCGACAATTTGCCCGTTTTCTACCCAAAAACAACCATAGCGAGTCATTCCAGTAATTTTTCCTAAAATGCGATCGCTCCAATTAAGATAGTGTAAATTAGATAAATATAATCCCGTGTCGATGGCTTTCAAAATATTATTTTCTGATAAATTACCTGAAGCTACTTCTGGCGATCGCAAACTCTCAAAACTACTAGCACCATTAGATTTAAGTTCATATTCAACTGCCGTACGACCACTGATTAAAGTATTAATCAATTGACCCTCAACAATCAATGGTAACTCATCGGGAGACATTTCCCCAAAATCATTGAAACGAGGAACATTACCACTATGGAAATTCTCTTTAAGATTAAATAACGGTGACAGATTTTCTCCCAGACGCATCTTCGACAAAGCACTTCCCCCTTGCCGTAAAGAAGACTCACTGATACCTCCCCAAGAAAACATCCCCAATAAATCTGCCATCGCCGCAGGTGCTAAATAAGTGCGATAACTACCGGGTTTAACCTCATGAATAGGTAAATCTAACTGTTTTAACTCTTGTTTATGGTAATTAATTTGATGTTCATACTTTTCCAAATCCCAATCACGAGCGGAAAAAGTTCCTTTAATAGCCTTATTATTACCATTAATTAAAGAATAATCAATAAAAAAAGAATCCGTTGCAAACCAGTGTTTTTGTCCTAAAGAATTATAATTTGCTCTAATAATTGAACCTCCAGTATAATAACCTGTAAAATCTAAACCCTGTACGGGAGGTAAAATTGCTTCAGTGGCAAAATCAGGAGATAATAAACTTCCCAAATAAACTTCATGAGATGAGCCTTTATTTTCTGGTAAAACAACAAAAGGATCTTCTGGTAAAATATTAATTTCAGTTCTTAAATAACTTAGATTTTCTAAGGCTATTTTTATATCAATTTCCGCATCTCCTGTCAGAGGAAAATTAGCAAAAATATTTCGTTGATTCGCAATTAATTTTAAAGAAACATCGGCATCTATAACTATTCCTGTTTGCCTAACTTTTGCGTTATTGAAGCGAATAAAATGACTATTTTCTGCTTTTAATTGAATAATTAAATATTCTTCCTTTGTCAATTGATTAAATAATTTTTGGGTAACTTCATTAAAAGATTCTTCCCAATTTTTATAAGTCGATAAACTAGACATAATTATTAGAATGTAGAATATAGAATTTAGAATGACTAATCATCCATTATTAATTGTTATTTTACTATATGACTATAAACTCAAATTTACAAAAATCACCTTTACCTCCGGGAAGTTTTGGACTACCTTTAATAGGAGAAACTATTAATTTTTTATTTGATCGTAATTTTAGTTCAAAAAAAATTGCTCAACACGGTAATATTTATAAAACCAGTATTTTTGGCAATCCTACCGTTATCATGATAGGTGCACAAGCCAACGAATTTTTATTCCGTCACGAAAATGAATATGTGGTTTCAACTTGGCCTAAAACCACTAAAGTTTTATTAGGACAAACATCTTTAGCCGTAAAAAATGGTGATTTTCATACCTCTAGGCGGAAAATATTAGCTCAAGCCTTCCAACCACGTGTATTAGCTAGTTATTTGCCTACTATTGAAGCCATTACCGCAAATTATCTGCAAAAATGGGCAAAATTGGGAGAATTAACTTGGTATCCCGAATTAAGAAATTATACCTTTGATATTGCCGCTAAATTATTTGTAGGGGTTGATAATGGCTCACAAACTCGATTATGTAATTTATTTGAGGAATGGTGTCAGGGTTTATTCAGCATTCCTGTTAATCTACCTTGGACAAAATTCGGGAAAGCCTTAAAATGTCGTGAAAATATGTTGCAAGAAATTGAGGCTATTGTTAAACAAAGACAAGCAGGGGATAATACTCATTCTGATGCTCTAAGTTTATTATTGAAAGCCGAGGATGAAAATGGTGATCGATTAACTTTAGAAGAATTAAAAGATCAAGTATTATTATTATTATTCGCAGGTCATGAAACCTTGACATCAGCGATAGCATCTTTTTGTTTATTAACGGCACAACATCCTCAAGTTTTAGCCAAAATTCGACAAGAACAACAAAAATTAAATTATCAAGTACCCTTTAATATAGAACAGTTAAAGGAAATGACTTATTTAGAACAAGTTTTAAAAGAGGTGTTGCGGTTAATTCCACCTGTAGGCGGTGGTTTTCGCAAAGCTATTGAAGATTTTAGTTTTCAAGGTTATCATATCCCCAAAGGTTGGACAGTGCAATATCAAATTTTGCAAACTCACCAAGACGAGACTATCTATCATGATAAAGATAAATTTGACCCCGATCGCTTTTCTCCTGAAAATTCCTTAGAGAAACAAAAAAAATTCAGTTTTGTGCCTTTTGGCGGTGGTTTAAGAGAGTGTTTAGGAAAAGAATTTGCACGATTAGAAATGCGAGTTTTCGCTTCCTTATTAAGTCATAATTATCAATGGGAATTGTTACCCAATCAAGATTTAACTATGGCAATAATTCCGACACCACACCCTAAAGATGGTTTAAAAGTCAAGTTTTCAACTCTTCTACAAAATTGAACTTACTTATTACTTGGGCGAATGATATTCGCCCCTACATTATCTATTATTTTAAAATTACTAACAATCAAGATTTACTTAAAAGTTCAAGAGTAATCCATCCGGGAGTCCATAAATCCCTGTCTTTCAATTGTTTTGCATTAATCCAAAAACGGACACTATCATCACAAGAAGCAATCATTTCTGCAAATACCCATTTATCTTCATTTTTACGGTTAATCACTTGAAAATGTCTCCAACCCCATGTTTTTTGTTGAGCAGTCCATTTTGAGCCTAATAAATGAGGAAATTTTTGTTTGTTAGCCATGTCGTTAAAGTTGGTTGAGATTTATGCAATATCGTCAAAAAATCGTGGGTCTGAAACCCTGCCCTTTAGGGCATTAATTTGATAATATAAATAAATATTGTGCCACAAAGACCTTAAAACGGTAGGTGAAACTCCTAGTGGTGGGACACCTGTTGAAAAGATGAGTTACCGAAATGGTACTCGGTGCAATGCACTACAGACTCAGCCCCTACAAGCAAAGACGTTAAGCGAGTGAAAAGCACAACCCTGAAAGTAAACTGAAAGCAAAAGCTAACAGTGTAGTGGCGATTGACTCTGCCTTGTGGACTGCTGTTGTGTTAGTACTACGGTACGGTACGGCAATGTGGTTGTTACGAGCAATAACTGACATTTTCGGTTATCTCCTCTAAAGAATCCTCGTGGCTTTAGCCCGATTGAGTGTCAAAAGTTCAACAATAATGATATTAGACAGAATCAGCAAGTTATCTTGTCAAAAAAATCAACGAAAAATCGCTATTGACAAGATCTTATCAAAAAAGCTATGATGATGAATTGTGAGTTTTCAAGTAATAAATCTCCATGTCTATAAATGCAACTGCGATAATTCAGTCTATTGAGGCTAATTATCTGAAAGACAAAGGTACATTACCTTCTCTTAATGTAGGTGACACGGTGAAAATCGGTGTGCGCATTCAAGAAGGCGGAAAAGAAAGAGTACAACCCTTTGAGGGTACAATTATCGCTATGCGTAATGGCGGTATTAATGAAACCATTACCGTGAGACGAGTTTTTCAGGGTGTTGGCGTAGAAAGAGTCTTTATGATTCATTCTCCCGTTGTCGCTAACATTCAGATTATCCGTCGTGGTAAAGTCAAAAGAGCGAAACTTTACTATCTCAGAGATAGAGTAGGTAAAGCAACCCGCATTAAACAACGTTTTGATCGTCCCGTAGAAGGGAATACTGCAAAAGCAAAATAGTTTCTCTATTGTCTTCACCTGAAGAATTCCGTTATACCTCTATAGGTTAGCGAGAGAGTGTCAACCACTTAACTACTTTCTGGAAGTTTAGCTCCAACTAACTGTAAATTTGGTTAAAAAATCCTAATACTTGACAAAATTTAACAAAAAAAGTTATAGTATTTAGATATACGTCCTTAGTTCAGTTGGTAGAACGTCGGTCTCCAAAACCGAATGTCAGGGGTTCAAGTCCTCTAGGGCGTGTTGGTCTAATCATTAAAGAAATATATAGTTAACTGACTCTATAATAGAGATTGGATAGTGGTATTTGCTTAGCATAGCCACAGAAGAAACGTCTATTAATGAGGAAAATTATTGTGACAAATAAAGAAACTGTCCAGCAAAAAGATGTTACGCCACCAGAGCCTCAAGATAACAGCATCACCAATGCTAATTTTGTTGAGGAAACCAAACAAGAGTTGGCAAAAGTGGTATGGCCTTCCCGTCAACAACTACTAAGTGAATCTGTGGCTGTAATTTTAATGGTTGCTCTAGTAGCAAGTTTAATTTATCTTGTAGATAAAATATTCGGCTGGGGTGCAGGGAAGGTGTTTTAATGAGTTTTACTCCTGAAAATGAATCGGAATCAACTCAACCAAAAGTAGCAGTAGGCAAACCCCGTTGGTATGTAGTGCAAGTAGCCGCAGGTTGCGAAAAAAAAGTTAAAACTGACATCGAACAACGAGTTAATAGTTTTAATCTTAATGATCGTGTCTTAGATATACGAATCCCTCAAAGTCCCACTGTAAGAGTACGTAAAGATGGCAGTCGCTATCAAGGAGAAGAAAAAGTTTTACCCGGTTATGTGCTAGTGCAAATGATCTTAGATGATGATGCTTGGCAGATGGTTAAAAACACTTCTAACGTAATCAACTTCGTGGGAGCGGAGCAGAGAAGAGCTGTAGGTAGAGGTAGAGGTCATGTAAAACCGATGCCATTATCACACTCAGAAGTCGATCGCATTTTCAAACAAATGGAAGATGCCGAACCTGTAGTTAAAATTGATATGCAGGTGGGAGATAAGATTGTTGTGTTATCTGGTCCATTTAAAGACTTTGCGGGTGAGGTAATTGAGGTTAGTACTGAAAGAAGTAAACTCAAAGCACTATTATCAATTTTCGGGCGTGACACTCCTGTGGAATTGGAATTTAATCAAGTAGAAAAACAAGGATAAAAGGATACTTTAACAATGGCAAAAAAAGTCGTTGCATTAATCAAATTAGCTTTACCAGCAGGTAAGGCAAACCCAGCACCACCTGTAGGTCCTGCTTTAGGTCAACATGGTGTGAATATCATGGCATTCTGTAAAGAATATAACGCCAAAACCGCCAGTCAAACTGGGATGATTATTCCCGTTGAAATTTCAGTTTTTGAGGATCGTAGTTTTACTTTTATTCTCAAAACTCCTCCTGCTTCCGAATTAATTAAAATCGCTGTAGGCATTAAAAGTGGCTCAAAAGAGCCTAACCGTAATAAAGTAGCTAAAATCACTAAAGCTCAATTACGAGAAATTGCTCAAACAAAAATGCCTGATTTGAATGCGAATGACATTGAAGCTGGAATGAAAATTATTGCAGGAACTGCCCGTAATATGGGTGTTACCGTAGTTGACTAAAAAATCAACAAATCTGTACCCACGAACCAAACTAAACTAGAGTTAGTTAAATATAAAAGTAATTTTATTCTGGGGAGAGGTATTTACTTCGTTAATTTACCCAAGGAGATACATAACGTAAATGAGTAAAAAATTCAGTCGGAGATATAAAGAGGCATTAGCTAAGGTGGAAGCCAAAGCCTATGCACCTTTGGAAGCATTAGAGTTATTAAAAGAGACTGCTACTGCTAAATTTGATGAAACGGCGGAAGTTCATATCCGCTTAGGGATTGATCCAAAATACACCGATCAACAATTAAGAACTACTGTTAGTTTACCTAAAGGTACAGGTCAAACCGTCAGAGTAGCAGTAATTACTAGGGGTGAACAAGTTAAAGAAGCTAAGTTAGCTGGTGCTGATGTTGTGGGTGAAGAAGATTTAATCGACGAAATTCAAAAAGGAATGATGGATTTTGACGTTTTAATCGCTACCCCTGATATGATGCCTAAAATAGCTAAATTAGGACGTGCTTTAGGTCCTAAGGGTTTAATGCCTTCTCCTAAAGGTGGTACTGTTACTACTGATTTAGCTGGTGCAATTAATGAATTTAAAGCGGGTAAATTAGAATTTCGTGCCGATCGTACTGGTATTGTTCACGTACTTTTTGGTAAGTCTTCTTTCCCCTCTGAAGATTTGTTATCTAACTTAAAAGCAATACAAGAAACTGTTGATCGTCAACGTCCTTCTGGTGCTAAAGGTCGTTATTGGCGTAGTGTATATGTTTCTTCTTCTATGGGTCCTTCCATTGAAGTGGATATTAACGCTTTAAGAGATCTTAAATTGCACGATTAATATAGAGTAGATCTTACCTAAGTAAGATAAATGCTATCTATTCGATAGTCTAGGGTGGGCAATGCCCACCTTAAAATCATTAGCTATGCAGAAGTTATAAGATAATATTTTTGTCGTTTGACTATTAATTTTAGTGATTTTACTGTTTAATTGTACTTTTCTTTTTGACTGCTATTCTCCACAAATGCTTTGTACATCATTAAAATTAAGTTGATTTAATTTTTAATTAATAACTTTCTTTTGTCAAATTCTAAATTAACTATTAAGAAAGAAGAAAAACTATTTGGTGAGACAATATCTATGGATATAAGCCATGAATAATAAGTAAGAGATTTAAACCCCTTGTTGAATCCTTTCAATAATCAGGGATAAATTGGCAATTTTTAACGATGGTGTTATCAACCGATATTGGTTAACAAAAGAAACATTAGAACAACTTCATCAAAATGTTATGAATACTGTCAATCATTTGTGGATGTTAAATATTTATTTAAGTTGTTTATACATGAGGAAATTTTGAATTATAAGATTTTTTTTGAGTATGACTTTTTTACACAACTCGTTTAGGATTGCTATATTTATTATTTCAATTTAGTAGTAAGTTGACGTGCTTTATAAAAAGTCTCTAAACTATGGGTATCCCCCACAAAACGCCAATGCCAAGGCTCATAATTAACACCTTGTAAGTTATCAGGGGTAAAAGACAACTCAAAACTATACTTAGCCGCATTATTTTTTAACCAGTTATAAGCGGAAGTTTGCTCAAAATTAGTATTCAAATTAGTTGCAGGAGCATTACCGTCACCAATATCCACAGCATAGCCAGTATGATGTTCACTATACCCCGGCGGTGCACTTACTTCGGCTCTTTTTGAAGCATCTTGTTTTCGTTGTTCTTTTACCTGAAAAAATAGATATTCTTGATCTTTAATAGAGCGAAATCCTGAAATCGGTGTTAAGACAATACCTTGTATTCTTGCATCTTGTTGCATTTGTAAAAATTTGTCTGCCGCTTTTTGTCTTAACTTGATTCCACCGTCACTGGTGATAGCTTTTAACTCGTTTTCGGATGCTTGTTGATACTTTAAATGTCCTAAAATATTATCAGGAATCTTCTCCTCTTGATTCAATTCTGGTGACGGCTGGTTTTGTGTCACCGTAGGATTAGTATTTTCGGCAGTTTTTACTGGTTGAGTTTGGTTAATATTTAAAGACTTTGGCTGAGAATTTCGGTTAAAAAAGAAGGAAACCAGTGCTACAAACACAATAGTACCCCCTATAATTGCAATATTAACCTTATTTGTGGGGATATAACTTGATTTGACAGTTTTATTGGTTTCCCTTAAAGCAACTGGGATTTCATCCATAGATGTTACATTTCTTTATTTGACCTTAAATCATTCTAACTTTTTGTGGCTCAATAATCATTACTTTCAGTTTATCTTCAGCTGAATTTCAGGTAAACTAGCTTTAATGGAATATAAACCAATAGATTGAAAAGAATAATTCACCATTATTTCGAGATAAACTAACTATGAGTTACGATATAGAAAAATCAGTTTTAGAAAGATATGAAGAAGGGGCAAAAAATTATCAACCCAGTTTATGTTGCCCTACAGAATATGATAGTCAATTTTTGAGGATTATTCCTGACGAAATTATAGCAAAAGATTATGGTTGTGGCGATCCCACTAAATATGTAAATCAGGGTGAAATTGTTTTAGATTTAGGCTCAGGAGCCGGAAAAAATTGTTATATCATTGCACAAAAAGTTGGTAAAAATGGACAAGTTATTGGCGTTGATTTTAACGATGAAATGCTCAAATTAGCTCAAAAATATCAATCAAAAATTAGTGATAAATTAGGCTATAAAAATACTCATTTTGTTAAGGGTAAAATTCAAGATTTAAAATTGCCTTTAGATAAAGTTGAATCATGGTTAAAAAATAATCCTATTAATAATTTAGAACAATTACGCATTTTTGAAACAGAATGTGATTATCTTCGTCAAGAAGAAACCTTAATCAAAGATAATTCTATTGATATTGTCGTGTCAAATTGTGTTTTAAACTTAGTTAAACCTAACGATAAAAAGCAATTATTTGATGAAATTTATCGAGTCTTAAAAACTAATGGAAAAGCAGTAATTTCTGATATAATATGCAATGAAGATGTACCATTAGAAATGGTAAAAGATCCTGAATTATGGAGTGGTTGTATCTCAGGTGCTTTGCGTGAAGATAAATTTATCAAAATGTTTGAAAAGGCGGGTTTTAAACAGATAGAAATTTTAGCAAAACAAAACGAACCTTGGCAGGTAGTAAATGGTATTGAATTTCGCTCATTAACTATCAAAGCCTATAAAGAAAAATCTGAGCAAATTAATAATAACTCTTGTTGTCCTTCAACATCTTGTTGCTAAAAATAAAGTAGGGAATAACCACAAAAATTATCAAGATTAATCTATTAAAACTATTATTATCAAAAACTTTACATTGATATTGCTATTAATAAATAATGCTAATTAGAGAAAAAATAACTAACTTTACAGATAAAATTAATTATCATTTACCTAAAGACAAAATAACAGTTTTGCAGGTAAATTTAGGGAAAAAATGTAACCTTTCTTGTCATCATTGTCATGTAGAATCATCACCAAAAAGAAAAGAAGAATTAACTCCTGAAACTCGTCAACAATTAGTCACAATTATTAATAATTTTCCGCAAATACAAACCGTTGATTTAACAGGGGGTGCGCCAGAAATGCACTATGGTTTTAAAGAATTAGTCAAAACGGCAAGAAATAATAATAAAGAGGTGATAGTTAGATCTAATTTAACTATTTTTTTTGAGTTTAGCTATGAATATTTACCTGAATATTTTGCTAAAAATCAAATCCGAGTTGTAGCTTCTTTACCTTGTTACTTGGAAGATAATGTTGATAAACAAAGAGGTAACGGAGTTTATAATAAATCCATTCTTGCTTTACAAAAACTTAATCAATTAGGCTATGGAATTAATCCTGATTTAGTCATTGATTTAGTTTATAATCCACCTTTACCAAAAGATACTAATTTTCAATTAACCCCTAATCAAACCAACTTGGAAAAAGATTATAAAGAATATTTATTAGATAATTTTAATATTAAATTTAATCAACTTTTAACCATTACTAATTTACCGATAGGTAGAACTAATTTTCATCTTGAGAAATATCAATTAAAAGATAATTATTTAAAATTTTTAGAAGTCAATTTCAATAGTAAAATATTAAGTAATTTAATGTGTAAAAATCAATTATCAGTGGATTATTTAGGGAATATCTATGATTGTGATTTTAACCAGATGGAAAATATTTGTTCTTTAGATAATCAACATAAAAAGGTAACTTTACAACAAATAATTGAAGAAAATAATCTTGATTTAATTAACCAGATTCAAACAGCTAATCATTGTTATGGTTGTACTGCTGGCAATGGTTCTAGCTGTGGAGGTTCATTAATTAATAATTGATAATGAATCATCAATAATAAACAAAAAATTAGTCTTTACAAAATAAATTTACAATGAGTTTAAAAGCAATTATATTTGATCTTAATGGCGTAATTATTAATGATGAACCAATTCATCAACAATTAATTGATGATTTATTATTGGGAGAAAATTTACTTCCTTCAGGCAAAGAATATCAAAAAATTTGTTTAGGAAAAAATGATCAATCTTGTGTCAGAGATATACTTGCAAAAAGAGGCAGAATTATTGACGATGACTATCTGAGTATATTAATGAATAAAAAAGCTGAGGCATATCATAAAATAGTTAATGAAATGTCAGAATTACCAATTTATGATAAAGTTGTCGAGTTTATTCTTAGCCTTCAACCCCGTCATTTATCTCTTGCAATTGTAACAGGATTATTATATCGAGAAGTAGAGTATATTCTTAAGAGAATGAATATCAGAGAATATTTTAACGTGATTATCGCTGGAGAAGACATCAAATTAGGTAAACCTTCTCCCAGTTATTACTTACGGGCAGTCAAACAATTAAATCAACAAAATCCAGATTTATCTATTAAAACTTCGGAATGTTTAGTTATTGAAGATACTCCTATTGGCATTGAATCCGCAAAAAATGCGGGAATTTCCGTGGTAGGGGTAGCTAACACTTATCCTTTTCATCTGTTGCAAAGACAAGCTAACTGGTGTGTTGATCATCTTATGCAATTAGATTTGAATTGGATTGATGAAATTCTAGTCAAAACTTAATGCTTATTGTATAAAAACAGTATTGTAGTAGTTATAAAGTATTAGCCTTCAGTTATGTACCCAATAATCCAGTTAAACAAGATATTCTTACATTGTAAGTGCGTTTATTCTCTTTTACAACAATTTATTCTAACTATCCCGTTTGTTGCTATAATAATTTACTGTTCTGGGGAATTAGCTCAGTTGGTAGAGTGCTGCGATCGCACCGCAGAGGTGAGGGGTTCGATTCCCCTATTCTCCATTGATACAAAATATTTGAGCTTAAAAATACTTCTCATTTATTCAGCAAACTACCTTTACTTTGCTTCACCAAAACGAGGAGTCATACAGTAAGGGCAATCCAACCATTGTTGTTCTAGTTCGGCATCACAATTACTGCAGACTAAAGATGTTTTACGTTTTGCTTTTAATTCAGCTTCTAAACCCGAGTCTGTAAATGTAACCCTTTCCACTTCTTCTAAAGTTGTATGTCCTTGACGTACTAAGTTAAGACTATAAGCCAAAATCGTTGTCATGCCCTCTTCTACCGCAGCTTCTTTAATCATATCAGTGGTTGCCCCTTGATTGATCAGCTTTTCTAATCTTTCACTCATAACCATAAATTCATATACCCCAACCCTTCCTTTATAACCAGTGCCACCGCACTTCATACAAACTGTGCCATTAGCACTTGCTGTTTGTAGCTCTTCTCCTTTTAAACTTTTGGCACGATAAAAAGTCACTGATTCCTCATTAGATGCTAATAGTCCATAACGGGCTAATTCTTCCCTTGTAGGATTATAGGCTTCCTTACACTCACTACACACTCGACGCATTAAACGTTGAGCCAAAACCCCCAGTAAAGCTCCTGAAATCATAAAGGGTTCAACTCCCATTTCATCTAAACGAGCGATCGCACCTGCGGCATCGTTAGTATGTAAAGTTGTTAAGACTAAGTGACCAGTTAAAGCTGCTTCAATAGCTGTTTTGGCGGTTTCTGCGTCTCTAGTTTCACCCACAAGAATAATATCAGGATCTTGACGCATAAATGCCCGTAGAATCGAAGCAAAGTTCATGCCTTTTTCTCGAATTACTTGTACTTGAGTAATACCGGGTAAAGCATACTCAATAGGATCTTCCGCCGTGCTAATATTAACTCCAGGTTCATTTCTTTCCGCTAAAACTGAATATAAACTGGTGGACTTACCTGAGCCTGTCGGTCCTGTAACTAAAATTAAACCAAAAGGACGACTAGCAATATCTCTTACTTTTGCTAAAGTTTCTTCGTCACTGATGAGGAAGTTTAAACCTAATTGAGTAGCAGAGTTGTCTAGAATACGTAAACATACTTTTTCACCATAACGACTAGGTAAAGTATTCATCCGAAAATCGACAGTGCGTCCCTGAAATTTGCGACGAATTTTACCATCTTGGGGTAAACGACGTTCAGAAATATCCAATTCCCCCATAATTTTGAAACGAGCAGTTACTGCGGGAATGATATGTTTGGGCAAAGTAAAATACTGTCGCAAAACCCCATCTTTACGTAAACGTACTCGGAAGTTTTCTTCTTGAGGTTCAACATGAATATCTGATGCACCTTCTTGTATGGCTTTAATTAAAATTTTATTAACTAATTCAATTATGGGTGCTTGGTTTGCTTCACTATCGGAGGCTAAATCATCTCCGCCTTCTCCTTCTGCTTCATCTAAACTATTACTACCTAAATCATCGACAAGTCCACTAACATCTCCTAATCTTTCTAACTCTTGTATTTTCTCCTTCGCTTCTTTTAATTTTTGTCTTTCTTGTTGCTGTTCAAAATACTTAGTTAATAATTTATCGTAATCTTCCTCCGTAATTACGATACGCTGTAAACCTAAGTTTTTCGAACGCAATAATTTTTTCATATCGTCCAAAGCCTGTAAATTATCAGGATTAACCATGGCAATGAGTAATACAGGAGGATCTTCTTCAATGCGTTTTAAAGGTAATAATTTATGACGACGACAAATTTGAATCCCTACTACTGATTCAATTAAATCCGTCATTTGTTCGGAAGCAATTTCTTCCGATTCAGGATCTACACAATCAACTCCGTAGAGTATTTTTAACTCAAAGAGATGATGTTTTTTATATTGCCTCACTAACTCAGGAGATAAGGCTCTCTGAGTCATTTCTTCCAATATTTTAACAAGAGGTTTTTTCTGATTTCTAACTTCTACTAGAGCTTGTTTCAATTGATCTTTATCGATATAACCTGATTGAATTAACTTATTGCCAAAGGGATTAAAATAATCTGGACTAACTAAAGCAGTTTTGAGTTTTTCTTGTTTTTGGGTTTGTGAGGAAATAGGAGTTTGAGTCATGATATTCAATTAAGCTAAGGATTCGATCAACGATAATGAAAAATAACTGTAGTATAAAATTAATGTGATTTTCAGCACAGACTATAACTTAAGCATGATCCTCAAGAAATGATAAGGTTATATTTTTAGAAATGAAACTATAAAAACTTAAATGGGTTGAAAAATTTTTGGTAACTGATATTATTCTATAATACTCGATTTTTGTATTTTTTTAATGTTTTATTTTAAAATACAAAAAGGTTTGGGAATCGTTAAGAAAGTACATTGCAACCATAGAAAATAAAATTTAGGTTTTCTCAACCGTGATTAAATAATTACTCATAAACGAAACAAAAAGAAACTGATGTAAAAATTCTTACTTATTCTAGTACAATGTTATATGGACATAAAGAAAATAGTTTACTTTTTATAAGTAGAAAAATTGCAGTTATGATGAGTGAAACGGACAACTACCCTGATTTAGAAAAAGAAATGGATATTACAAATAACCAAGAGTTGGTGTCTGAATCAGAAAATGCCTCCACAGTATCCGAAACTGATTTTGAATCAGATCGAGCCGATAATGAGTCAGTGAATGAAGAGGCAAATGATAATTCTACCCAAGAAGCAAACACTTCAGAAGATACAAACATTGAATCACAAACGGATTCAGAGGATTCTGTGGTGAATGAATCTCCAATAGATGAAGCCACACAAACTCATATTACTTCTTTAGAAGCAGAAATTGCCTCGTTAAAAGCACAATTAGAAGTCCAAACTGAACAAAATAAGAATATTCAAGGTCAATTTATGCGCTTAACCGCAGATTTTGATAATTTCCGCCGCCGCACAACTAAGGAAAAAGAAGAACTAGAGTTAATCATCAAGAAAAAAACGATCAATGAATTATTACCCGTAGTGGATAATTTTGAACGAGCTAGAACTCAAATTAAACCAGCTAATGACGGGGAAATGAATATTCATAAAAGCTATCAAGGAGTTTATAAAACTTTTGTAGATAGCTTGAAAAAAATTGGTGTATCTGCAATGCGTCCTGAAGGAGAGTCGTTTGATCCTAATTATCATGAAGCCATGTTAAGAGAACCGACTGACGAACATGAAGAAGGGATTGTCATGGAACAATTAGTCAGAGGCTATATGTTAAATGATTTAGTACTACGTCATGCCATGGTAAAAGTAGCTGCACCTCCAGAAAATAATTCTGAAGAAGCAGAAACAACCAATGATGTGTCAGAAAGTAACTAAGAAAATTGGTCTTAAATTTTAGGATCTGACTATAATGATATAACAATAGTTCAATCACAAAGTAAACCGCCATCACTGTTAGCTATGGGAAAGGTCATCGGAATAGATTTAGGAACAACCAATAGTTGTGTAGCCGTTTTAGAAGGGGGCAAACCCATTGTCATAACCAATCAAGAAGGGTCTCGAACCACACCGAGTATTGTCGGTTTTGGAAAGGGAAATCAACGATTGGTTGGTCAACTGGCAAAAAGACAAGCTGTAACTAATGCTGAAAATACAGTGTACAGTATTAAGCGTTTTATTGGTCAACGATGGGAAGAAACAGAAGATGATCGTAAAAGAGTTACCTATAATTGCGTTATGGGAAAAGATCATACTGTTTGTGTGGATATTCAAGGCAAAAGTTATACCACGCAAGAAATTTCCGCGATGATTTTGCAAAAGTTGAAAACCGATGCCGAAACTTTCTTAGGAGAAGCAGTGACTCAGGCGGTGATTACTGTTCCTGCTTACTTTACTGATGCCCAAAGACAAGCTACAAAGGACGCTGGGGTGATAGCTGGTTTAGAAGTGATGCGTATTATTAATGAACCCACAGCAGCCGCTTTAGCTTATGGTTTAGATAAACAAGACGAAGATCAACACGTTTTAGTTTTTGATTTAGGTGGTGGAACTTTTGACGTTTCCATTTTACAGTTAGGTAATGGTATTTTTGAAGTTGTCTCTACTTCTGGGAATAATCAACTGGGAGGAGATGACTTTGATGCAGTGATTGTAGATTGGTTAATTATTAAATTTAAACAACAAGAAGGTATTGATTTACGTTCAGATAAAATGGCTTTGCAACGTCTGCGAGAAGCCGCAGAAAAAGCAAAAATAGAGCTATCTAATATGGCAGAAACTTCCATCAACTTACCTTTTATTACGGCTGATGAAAGTGGTCCAAAACATTTAGAGTTAGAGTTATCTCGTCCTCAGTTAGAAGAATTGATAGCGGAGTTGGTCGCAGATATAACTCATCCGATGGAACAAGCATTAAAAGATTCTGGTTTAAGTCGAGATCAAATTGCTCGTATCGTGTTAGTGGGTGGCTCAACTCGTACCCCTGCCATTTCTGAGCAAATTGAAAAGTATTTTGGAAAAAATATCCCTATTGATAGATCTATTAATCCTGACGAAGCTGTAGCTTTAGGAGCGGCTGTTCAAGGAGGCGTATTGGGGGGAGAAGTGAGAAACTTATTATTGTTAGATGTAACTCCTTTATCTTTGGGATTAGAAACCCTTGGGGAAGTTTTCACAAAAGTTATAGAAAGAAATACCACCATTCCCACGAGTCGTTCTCAGGTATTTTCTACTGCTATTGATGGACAAAGTTCAGTAGAAGTACACGTATTACAGGGTGAGAGGTCGATGGTTAAGGATAATAAAAGTTTAGGGAAATTTTTATTGACAGGTATTCCTCCTGCCCCTAGGGGAGTTCCACAAATTGAGGTATCTTTTGATATTGATGTGGATGGTATTTTAAAAGTATCAGCTAAGGATAAAGGTACAGGGCAAGAACAAAGTATTTTGATTACTAATACTGGGGCTTTAAGTTCTTCGGAAATTGATACGATGAAAAATGAAGCCGAAAGATTTGCGGTAGAAGATCGCCGTAGAGTAGATTTGGTGGAAATCAAGAAACAATTAGATAGCTTGATGTATAGTTATGAGTTAACTTTAGACAAAAACCCTCATCTAATCAGTGCGGACTTAAAAAATCAAATCGAAATTGGTAAACGCAAGGTTGATGAAGCCATTGAATCTCCATTAATTCCTGTTAGACAGGTAGAAGAATTAATGAGTGATTTTCGTAACTTAGTAGTTAATATAGGCGCTCAAGCTTATCAATCAGTTCAAAATCCGACTATTATTAGTAGTTTTGAAGGAGAAGGAAATACTCTTTATGAGTCTTTAGATAATGATGATGGTGATGATGAATTTAAGAGCATTGAAGATGAAATTTTGAGCGGTTTAAGTCAAATTTCTGAAGATCCTAATGATTTTGATTTTGACTATGATAAAGATGAGACCATCACAGGTGATTATGAAACCGTTGATTAATAATCAGGAATTATCAATTGTCAACTATATTTTTGTAACTGTTCATCAATAAATCTTGTGGCATCTTGGGCATTCATGGGTTTAGAGTATAAATATCCCTGTCCGTAGTTACAGTTTACTTTTTGTAATATTTCCTCTTGAACTTTAGTCTCTATACCTTCAGCAACCACATCTAAAGATAAGTTATGAGCTAAAGTGACAATGGCTTCGACAATAGGATGTTTTTGATTAAGATGAATTAAGGGTTGAATAAATGCTCGATCAATTTTTAGGGTATTAAAAGGCAAACGATGAAGATAACTCAGGGAAGAATATCCTGTACCAAAATCATCAAGAGAAATTTTTAAATTACGAGATTGAATTTGATCTAAAATTTGTTTAGCATGATCATAATTATTCATTAAAATTGTTTCCGTAATTTCTATTTTTAAAAGATGAGGATTTACTTTCGTTGTCGCCAAAATTTCATCAATTTCTTTCAAAAAATCAGAGTAAAGTAATTGTTTACTAGAGACATTTACCGCCGTAAATAAATTTAATTGAGGATATTTATTTTGCCATTCTTTAATTTGTGTTGCCCCCGTGTATAAAATCCATTTTCCCAGAGCAATAATTAATCCTGTTTCTTCAGCAATGGGTATAAATTCTACAGGGGAAATAAATCCATGAATAGGGCTTATCCAACGAATTAGGGCTTCAAATCCCGCAATAATTCCTGTTTTTAAGTTAATAATTGGTTGATAATAAAGTTCTAATTCTTGATTTTCTAATGCTTTTCTTAATGCTGATTCTAAAGTTAATCTTTTTACTAAATCTGTGTGCATGGTAGGAGTGAAAACGATATAACAATTACGCCCATTTTCTTTTGCTTGATACATCGCTAAATCGGCATCTCTAATCATTTCCTCTGCTTTATGATAACCAAAAGAACTTAATGTGATGCCAATACTTACAGAAGAAAAAACATTTTGTCCATGTAATACAGTACTAATCTTACAGCTATTCAGAATGTTTGTTGCAATATTATAGCTTTCTTGTTCTGATTTTATATCAGGTAAAAATACTACAAATTCATCACCACTAATACGGGCAACAGTATCATTTTCTTCAACACAATTTACGATTTGATCTGTGATTAAAGTTAATAATTCATCTCCTATTTTATGACCTAAACTATCATTAATTTTTTTAAAATCATCTACATCAATTAATAAAATTGCACATAAACTATGAGAACTTTTAGATCTATTAAGAAATTGTTTTAATCTATCCATTAAAAGAAAGCGGTTAGGTAATCCTGTTAATTTGTCATGAAATGCATCATAAAATATTTGCTCTTCCATAATTTTTAACTCAGAAATATCTATAATTTGTTGAATAAATTGGATAATTTCTCCTTGATTATTTCTTAACGCAGTGACATTAACAATAGTATAAACTACTAAACCATTATAGGCTAAAAATCTTCTTTCTTGACTGTCTTGATCTAAATATTCTGCAATAATTTTCTGTTTAAATAATGCACATTTTTCTCGATCATCAGGATGACATAAATTGATTTCTTCTTGATTAATAATATCTGAAAGAGGATATTTTAAAAGCTCAGAAAAAGATTGGTTGACTTGAATTATTTTTCCTTGTAAATCACTAATCATCATCCCAATCGGTGCAAGTTCAAATATTAATCTAAATTCTTCTTCACTTTTTTCTAATGCTTTTTGAATTTTTGTTCTATTAGTAATATCAGTGATAATTCCATCAATACTAATAACATTATTATTTTCATCATAAACAACATAAGCTCGATCTCTAACATATTTTTCTTCTTTATTAGGTAATAAAATTCTATATTCTATATCATGAGATTGAAGATTATCTCCTAATAATGAAATATTAAATAAATTGGAATAAATTTCTTTTATTTGTTGTTTTTGTTGAGGATGAATTAATTCTAACCAATAAGCTCTTTTTTGAAAAAAATATGATAATGGAGACTTAAATAAAACTTCAGCGGCCTGATTTATATAGATTAATTGTAAAGTTTGAGGATGAATTGACCAAATGACGTCTTCTAAAGAAAAAAGCATATTTTTAAGTCTTTCCTGACTTTCTTCTAAAGCAATATTTATTTGTTGTTTTTCTAATTCTTTTTCTTGCTCTAATATTATTCTAACTATTTCTTGACAAATAGATTCAATTAAAGTATCTTGGTAACTTAATTTATATTGGCTATTCTTTAAGTTAAATAAATGAAGAACCCCATAATTATTTTGATTAATAAAAATCGGTGTACCTAAATAAAAATTAATATTTAATTCTTTAGATATTAACTGTTTTAACAATAAACTATTATCAGAAACTTGCTCGTAATAAATAGTTTTTCCTTCTTTTAAAACTTCATGAGATAAAGTATTAATAAAAGAATTTTCTTTATCGAAAATATTGTTTTCTAGGAGGGAATTAAATGCACCAATAATACTATATCTATTGATAAAACATTCTGAAACAATTATTATATCTATATCTAAAGTTTTACTAACTTTTTTCAAATAAAAGTTTAGACGATCATCTACATTTTCATAACTAATATTATTGAGTTGATTAATTAAATATAATTGATTTTTAATAGATTCCAATTCTTTCGTTTTTATAATTAATTCTTGTTCAAGATTATTTTCTTTAAGAGTATTTTTATAATATAAGGTTTCTAGTTTGAAAATATGTTCTAGTGCTTTTTCTATAGTTGTTTTAATTTCCGTTATAAAATATCTTTCTGGTTCATTAAAATTATTATTTTCTTGACTATATAAACCAATAATTGCCTGTATTTTATTAGTAATAGGGTTAGTAATATTAAAAATAATTCCTGAATTTAAAAAATCTTTTTTATCAATAAATATATCACTTTGTTTATTTTTTAAATCTTCTTTTTGTTCAACGATTAATTTTTCATCTGGAGGATAAATATTAACTAATTCATTTTTTAAATCAGTAATTTGATAATTATTTATATCCTCATTATTCCATCCTTTTCCATGTCTTAAAATAAACTTATTCTCTACAGAAGAAAATTCTAATAAATAACTAAATTGTATATTTAAGTTATCATTGATAATATTCATGGTTTGCTCATAAATATCTGATAAATTATGATAGTTTAAAATAAGATCTTTAATCTTTAATAGTATATAGTAATATTTTTGTTTAATAATTCTTTGAGCTTCTTTTTGTTGTAGTTCTAATAAATAATGTTTATAAGTGTCTTTTTCGAGAATAAGTGATACATTCATTTTTTTCAATTTATTTATATAATAAATAGATAAATAATTGATTAAAATAATTACAAGTATAATAATTAAGAAAAATAAAAAATTGCCCATTTTAAGGAAATAATGAGTAGATATATTTTAAAATTGATGGAATTCTTATATCTGTTATGAGCTAAATATCAATTTTTTTTGATATTAGCCTGACACAATTGAACAGTCCTTTTTCATGGTAATGGTTTACACAGAGATTAATCAAGAATTGATTGTTAAATTTACAACTGTTCTGTGTTTTAAATCTATTATAATTCAAGATAAAATTTCTGGCTCTATGGTCAAAATAAAGATAATGAATGATAATAAACAATGAAATAATGGTTAATTATAAAAATGTATGGGCTATAAAACAGAAAAAGAAACTGCTATTTTTGCTGTAATTCAAGCGGCTAAATTATGTCAACAAGTTTGTCAAGAGATTCCCCCAGCGTTGGCAAAACAAGATAAAAGTCCAGTTACGGTGGCAGATTTCGGTTCTCAGGCTATAATTTGTAAAGCATTAAAAGAAGTTTTTCCTGATACTTCCATTGTTGGTGAGGAAGATGCCCAAGAATTGAGACAAGATATTAACCAAGATACTGTAGCAAAAATTACTCACTATGTACAAAATATTATTCCTAATGCTACTTCTAATGACATTTTAGATTGGATAGATTATGGAAATGGGACTATTACTAATCGTTTTTGGACTTTAGATCCTATTGATGGCACAAAAGGGTTTTTACGTCAAGATCAATATGCGATCGCTTTAGCCTTAATTGAAGATGGAGAGGTAAAATTAGGAATTTTAGGATGTCCTGCTTTAAGTTTAAATGATGGTGAAAAAGGATTAATTTTCGTTGCGGTGAAAGGAGAAGGTAGTTATAAAATGACTTTAACAGGAAAGAATGCAACTAAATTACAGGTAGTTTCTAATGATGACATTAGTCGTTTACGTTTTGTAGAAGGAGTTGAAGCCAATCATGGCAATCAAGAAAAACAAAATGCTATTGCCAAAGCTGTGGGTATCACCTCCGATTCTATCAGAGTAGATTCTCAGGCTAAATATGGTATTGTCGCAGCTGGAGAAGCGGCTTTATATCTTAGATTACCTTCCCCTAAATATCCTGATTATAGAGAAAATATATGGGATCATGCCGCTGGTTCGATTGTAGTGGAAGAAGCAGGTGGAAAAGTTACAGATATGACAGGTAAACCCTTAGAATTTGCCACTGCCAATAAAATGAATGATAATAGAGGAGTCGTAGTAAGTAATGGCTTAATTCATGATTTAGTCATTAAAGCCTTAAACAATTAAGAATAAAAAAGAAGAGAAGAAGAGGAAAGAAGGAAAAAAGATTTAATTTATCTTTACCTTTTACCCTTTGCCTTCTTTAATTGTTAATTATTAATTATTAATTAAATAAATGACTATCGCCAGAACAATTTGTTTAGGGTTTATTTTTGTAATACTTAGTGGCAGTTGCTTGTTAATGATGCCTTTTTCGACAACCACAGGGGAATGGGGTAGTTTTATCACAGCATTATTTACTTCCACATCTGCTGTGTGTGTCACAGGCTTAATTGTTGTTGACACAGGTACTTATTTTTCCTTTTGGGGTCAATTATTTATTATTATTTTGATTCAGATAGGAGGGTTAGGTTATATGATTACTACTACCTTCTTAATCCTATTAATCGGCAAAAAATTTGATTTTAGGCAAAAAATAGCTATAAATGACTCATTTGATCGACCTTTTTTACAAGGAAGTCGTAATTTAATCATATCAGTCTTTGCTACTACATTTATTTTAGAATTAGTCGCTATTATTTGCTTGTTTCCTGTCTTTGCTAATGATTATGGCATAAGACAGGGGTTGTGGTTCGCCATTTTTCATACAGTTAGTGCATGGAATAATGCAGGATTTAGTATATTTTTTGATAATCTTATGGGTTATC